>CAYOAL010000059.1:0-56551 GCA_964401935.1 uncultured Polyangiaceae bacterium | reverse complement strand
GCGGGCGGCACAGAGAGCGCCGGGTCGCGGCGGCGCCGATAGCCATGGCTCTGCACCTCTTGCTCCGCGCGCTGCGACTCTTCGATCGCGAGGATGAGCCGCACCCAACCCTGAACGTCGCGGTCGAATGGCTCGGCACCGGCGACGGCGAACAACGTGTGGAGCGTCTTTCGCGAGATGACGGCGAACGTGAGCGTCACCACCTGCATGAGGTTTGGCAGCGGCTCGCGTCCGGTGGGGGCGGGTTCGATCACGCCGGTTGTATAGTGAGCCGCGACCACGATCGCAACTCGACGGCCTGCGAGGCTCGAGGGGACTCCCCCCTCCGACCGCGGCGTGGACGGCCGCGCCACGCCCGCGCTGGGCGATCGGCCCCGTTCCCCCGGCGCTCGAGCCGTCGCACGCGGTCATCGTCACCCTCGGGTAACGCGGCCGCCCCCCGCACGTGGCTCGACGGTAACCTCGCCGCCAGGTTTCGGTCCACCACCGTGAGCATGGTTCTTGCGTCACGGCGCCCGTGGTTCTCTCAGGGGCGAGCGACGGCCATGATGAAGGTGCACTGGCCGCGGGGCTTGCGACGTCAAGCGAGGCGTCGCACGAGGAGCTCCCCGACCTCCTGTCCGGCTCGCTGGCGCTCCACGCGCGGCTGCTCGAAGCCCAGAGCACGCTCGGCCACGCCATCGCGGTGTTCGAGGGCGACCGGATCGTGCACGTCAACCGCGCCCTCGAGGACCTCCTCGGACTCACGCGCCACGCGCTCCGTGATCGCGCCTCGCTCTTCGCCCGCCTCGATGCGCCTCTCCGAGCGCGGGTGAGGGAGGTGCTCGAGCAGCCGGGCAGCGCTCCCCGACACGCGCACGCCGTGGTCGTCGGACAGGGTGGGCGACGGGTGCCGGTGAAGCTCTCGTCGCTCCGTCTCGACGACAAGGGGCCGGCGCGTTCCCTCGTGCTGCTGCTGCCGCTGGGTCATGGCCACGCCAAGCTCGACCGCTTCTCGCGCCATCGGCTGGGGTTCGTCGCCGAGGCGAGCGAGGTGTTGTCACAGCTCCACGGCGACGATCGCTGCCTCGACGCAGTCGCCGCGCTCGCCGTCCCGCGCTTCGCCGACTGGTGCGTCATCGAGACCCTTCGCGGGGACGGCGCGCTCGAGGTGGCGGCGTCGGTCCACGTGCACACCGACGGCCAGCGGCTGGCCCGAGAGCTCCTCGCAGCGGGTCGACACGGCGGCGCACGCCTCGCGTCGGGCTGCGGCGGGGCGGCGCGCCTCGTCCGCGACGTCGAGAGCGCCATCGTCGATCCCAACACCGTCGACGCCGACCTCATGCAGCTCTACTTCGCGCTCGGCGTGCGCTCCGCGGTCGTGGCGCCGATGACGGTCGCCGGTCGCGTGGTGGGTGTGATTCGATTCTTCGGCCTCGACGCCAACAGCCCCTTCTCGCTCACCGATCTCGACGCGGCCCGCGACCTCGCCTGCCGCGTCGCGGTGACGGTGGACTATGCGCGGCTCCTACGCGACAACGACGAGGTCGCCGCCGCGCGCGACGCCCTCCTCGAGACCACCGCCCACGAGCTCAACACCCCCCTCTCGGCGCTGCTGCTCCAGCTCGAGGCGATGCGCCACGCGCTCACCCGCGGCGAGACGGGGCGGCTCGACGAGCGACTCGAGAGAGTGTTGCGGCAGCTCAAACACCTCGCCGCCTTGAGCGCCGACATGCTCGAAGGCGAGGCCGCCACGAAGCGACCGCTGCGGCTACGGCGTCGGCTCGTGTCGCTCGAGACCGTGCTCCTCCGCGTGACCGAGCGGCTCGGCGCGCGCTTCTTCGACGCACGCCGTGAGCTCGCCGTCGGCACCTCGGCCTTCATCGAAGGCTGGTGGGATCCAGCGCGCCTCGAGAGCGCCCTCGAGGCGCTGGTCTGCGAGGCGATGGACAGCTCCCCCTCCGGTCCCGTCGAGCTCGACGCGTTCCCCAAAGGTCACGACGCGCACCTCGTGATCCGCCACGCGAGCCCGGTGCGGAGCGCCCCGGAGCGCACGAGCACGCGCGCCACGTTCCTCGCGCATCGGATCGTGCACGCTCACGGCGGCTCGATTCGGGTCGACCGGCTCGAGGGCTCGAGCACCACCACGGTGCGGCTCCCGCGTGCGTGACGCACCTTCGCCGCCCACGCCGAGCCGCTCAGACCTCGTCGTCGATCCCGAGCTTCTTCAACTTCTGCCAGAGCGTCTTTCGGGAGATCCCCAAGGCCTTGGCAGCCATCGCGCGCTTGCCCTCGAAGCGCAACAACGTGTGCACCAGGTAGTCGCGCTCGAAGTCGCTCACCGCCTCCGAGAGCGGCAACAGCGACGACCGGTCGCCGCTCCTCACCGGTTCGCCCCGCACCTCCTCGGGAAGGTGCTCGAGCTCGATGCGGTCGCCTCCGCCGAGCACGAGGGCATGCTCCACGACGTGCTTGAGCTCGCGCACGTTCCCCGGGAACCGATGGTGCCGCAAGGCAGCCCACGCCGGCGCCGACACGAAGAGTGGACCCGCTTGGTCGCCTCGGAGCAGCTCGTGAAAGTGCCGGATCAACACCGGCAGATCGCCCCTCCGCTCGCGCAGCGGGGGCACGTGGAGATGAAACACCTTGAGCCGATGGTAGATGTCCTCGCGCAGCCGCCCTCCTGCGACGGCACGTGCCGGGTCGACGTTGGTGGCCGAGACGATGCGGACGTCGACGGGGATAGGCGCGTTCGAGCCGATGCGGTGAATGCAGCGCTCCTCGAGGACGCGGAGCAGCTTGGCCTGCGCGGGAAGCGGCATCTCGACGAGCTCGTCGAGGAACAGCGTGCCCCCCTCTGCCGCCTCGAAGCGACCCGTCCGCCGCTCGTGCGCGCCAGTGAACGCCCCTCGCTCGTGACCGAACAGCTCGGCCTCGAGCAGGGTGTCGGGAAACGCTGCACAGTTGACGGCGACGAGCGGCGCCGACGCCCGACGACTCTGCTGGTGAATGAGGCGGGCCACGACCTCCTTGCCGGTCCCGCTCTCGCCGCTCACGAGCACCGACGCGTCGCTCGCGGCGATGGCGTCGATCATGGAGCGAAGCTGCACCATGGCCGGTGAGCTGCCGAGGAGCGCCTCGGCGCTATCACCAGGCGCCGCGAGCTGCCGCTGGAGATCTTCGTGACGCGCCACACGGTCGACCAGCTCGAGGAGCACGTCGAAGCTGAACGGCTTGGCCAGGTAGTGGGCCGCCTTCTCCTCCATCGCCTGCACGGCGTCTCGCACGGAGCCGTACGCGCTCATGAGGATCACCTGGTTCTGCGGACACTCGCGGCGAATGCGGCGAAACACCTCCATGCCGTCCACCTTCGGCAACCGCACGTCGCAGATCGTGAGATCGAAGTGCTTGCGGTCGAGCCGCCCCATCGCCTCCGCCCCGTCGCTCGCGCTCGTGACGTGGTGCCCCTGTGCGGAGAGCACCTCTTCGAGAGACTCGCGGATGTCCGGCTCGTCCTCGACGACGAGGATCT
This sequence comes from uncultured Polyangiaceae bacterium, assembly GCA_964401935.1. Taxonomy (GTDB): domain Bacteria; phylum Myxococcota_A; class Polyangia; order Polyangiales; family Polyangiaceae; genus JAPYTK01. The sequence goes on along the minus strand of CAYOAL010000059.1, from coordinate 53,040 downwards.
CGAGGGGGGGCCGGTGGTTGGCGGTGTGATTCGTGGCAGCAGCGCGCATCGATGTTGGGCTCCGGGCAAGGGGTGAGAACCTCGGCACGGTCACGCCACGCTTTGCACTGCCCGTGCCAGACCGGCTCTCTGGCCGCGTGTCGCTCGGGAACGTTTGTTGCCTGCAGTCTCCGCTCGGGAGCGAGCGCTGCTCGGCGCCACGACGGCACGCGCAGTCCAGCCACGGCGCCGCCCACCCTCCCATGTCACCACCACCTCGACGAGCCTCGGACCTGTCTTACGCAACCGACGTGGTGGTGCTGGCGGCGGTGTACATGGTCACCGCGACCTTGGGCCACACGCTGGGCCCTGCCTCCGGTGCCGCTGGGCTGCTCCAGCCTGCGACCGGCATCATGGTGGCCGCGTTGTTGCGGTTCGGACTCCGGCTGTGGCCTGGTGTCACGCTGGGTGCCTTCCTCGCGCACGCAGGCACGGCCGGGCCTCTCGTCGCCCTCGCGATCGCTGCGACCGACACCGTGGGCGCCATGCTCGGGGCGGCGGCGCTCGAGCGGACGCGCGTCGATCCGAGGCTCCGACGCGTGGCCGACGTCGTGGCGGTGCTCGTGGTCGTGCTCTGCACCAGCTTCGTACAAGCGGCGCTCGCGACCGGCTGTCTCTACGCCGTCGGCGCCGCGCCGCTCGCGCTTCGAGACCACGCGGTTGCCCGTTGGCTTGGTGACATGAGCGGGACCCTCGTCGCGGTTTTTGTGCTCATGTCGTGGACCAACCCGCAGCGCGACGATGGGTCGCGGGGGGTGGAGCCATGGGCCCTGACCGTGACGCTCGTGTCCAGCTGCGTGTTCACGTTCTGGTCACCGTGGCCAGCGCACTCCGGGCCGGCGCTGGTGTTGGTGCTGGCCACGCTCGCGTGGTCATCGGTGCGTCTCTCGCCGCGTGCGGTGAGCGCGCTCGTGCTCGTGGCTTCCGCGCTCGCGCTCGCCGCGACCGCCGTGCACCGCGGTCCGTTCGAGGCGCTCGCTCCGCTCCCACGGCTCGCCGCCACCCACGCGAACAACGTCGTGATCGCGGTCGTCGCGCTCTCGCTCGCCGCCGCGACCCGAGAGCGCGAGGAGGCCCACCGCGCCGCCCTGCGCGCGCTGGCCCGGCGCGCCGACTCCCTCACGATCGCCGGCCACGAGCTTCGCACCCCGCTCACCGCGGTGAGCCTGTTGCAAGAGCGGCTGCGCGCCATCTTGGGCGAGCCGCACAAACCTCGAGAGCTCGCGCTCGAGAAGCTCGAACGCGCCATCGTGCACACCGAGCGGATGTCGCAGCTCATCACGCGCCTGCTCGACGTGTCGCGGATGACGCGCGGAACCTTCGCCGTGGAGCGGCGCTACACCGATCTCGATCAGGTGGTGCGAGACGTCGTGCTGCGCCTCGATGTGGAGGCCCGTCAGAGCCGCTGCCGAGTGACCCGAGTGAGTCGCGGGGGGGTGTATGGCCACTGGGATGCGCTGCGGCTCGATCAGCTCATCGCGAACCTCCTCGAGAACGCGATACGCCACGCCCCGGGACGACCCATCGAGGTGCGCCTCGCCGCCGACGCCTCGATCGCGCGGATCGCGGTGAGCGACGGTGGCGACGGTATCGACGAGCGCGCGCTCCGCACGCTGTTCGACCCGTTCCGACGCGGTCCAACCTCGAAAGGGCTCGGTCTAGGCCTCTACATCGCGCGCTCCATCGCGCGCGCGCACGGGGGCTCGCTCGTCGTGGAGTCGTCCGCGACCAACGGCACGACGTTCACCGTCGATCTCCCCTTGGCAGCGCCCGACCTCGTCGCCGAGCGGGACGGAGCGAGGGCGCCGAGCGCGCAAGAGACCTCCCTGTTCGAGGGCTTGTTGCCATCCCCTCGAGAGCTGCTCGACTCGCGACCGTCCGATCCCTTCTCGTGACGCGTGGGCGGTCGCGACGCGCGCCCTCGCGCGACAGGCCGCCGCTTCCGCCCTGTCCACAGTGTCGCACAATGCCCCAGCTGAGGCATTGTGCCCACCTCCGCGAGCGCCCCCCTCGCTCCGTGAGGGCGGGTTGCCCCGGAATTCGCGTCGGATGCGCGGCAGCCCCGAGGTCAGCCCACCACGCCCAGATCGGTGAGGAGCGCCTCCTGGAGCACATCGTCGGTGAGGGCGCCGTGCTTCACCCACTCCGCGTGAAGGCTCGCGAGGCCGTGGCGCAGAAACGCCATCGGAGCACGCGCCGCGGCATAGCGCTCGAGGCGGCCCACGGCCAGGCGCACCTCGTGCTGGCTCGCCTCCACCTCGCGGAGGCGTGGCTCGAGCCGCGGCGCGCTCGCGCGAATCAGCTCGAAGAGGCCCTCAGGGCCGCGCTCTGCGTCGAGGAACGCGCGCGTTCTCGCGACGATCCGCTCGGCGTGTTCGGTGGCTCGCACCACATCTCGCTCACGCAAGACCTCGGCGACCGCGATGGAGAACGTGATGGCGTCGGCATCGTGAGGCGCGCCGCGGCGCCGCAAACCTGTTTGCGACCTCGGCCCCTCCGCGTCGTTCGCGGGCTGTGGCCCGCGCCTACGGTTCGCTGCTGCTTGGTTCGCTTGATGTCCCATGAGCCGACGTGCTGCAACACGCGTGCCCCGCGCCTCTCGGCTGCGATTCTCGCTGTGAACCTCATGCTCCCCGCGCGGCGCGACCTCGCCCGTCCCACCGCACGTTCCGTTCGCGTAACGAGCTCGGCGCCTCGTGTCGACGGTCGGTGACGCTCTCCTCGCTCGCGCGCCGCGGCGCTCGCGTCACGGAGACCGCTGCGCCCCGTCCTCGCGGCGGAGTAGGCCCGAGGCGGCGGTGGCGTGCACCTTGCTTGTTCGTAGCCCATGGCGACACTCAAGACGCACCCTCTCCTCTCCCCTCTTGCGTCCGTACCTGCGCCGCGACGTTCGTACACCAAGCGGCGATCGGGCGTGCGCTCCACCGGCGAGCCATCCCCCGCCGAGCTCGACAGAGTGCGCGCGCTCGCTCCACGTCTCCGTCTCTCCGAGGTCGACGCACGCGTCGCGGCGCTCGAGATCGGGTTGGTCCAGGCGAACATGGAAGCGCGGCTCGGGCGCCCCGTCGACTTCGCCGTGGCGGCGCTCGACTGGCTCGTTCACGACGGGAAGCTCGCGGCGCCGGTGCTCCTCGGCGAGGACGACTATCGCGCCTTGCTCCGGGATTGCCGCCACGATCCGCTCACCGGGCTGCTCAACCGCCGTGCGCTCTACGAGGCGCTCGAGCGCGAGCTCGGCGCCGCCTCTCGCCACGGCCACGCGGTCGCGGTGTTGTTCCTCGACCTCGACGGCTTCAAGCGCTTCAACGACGACCACGGCCACGCGGCAGGCGACGAGCTGTTGCGCGAGCTCGGCACCGTGCTCGCGCAACAGACACGCGCCGGGGATTTTGCGGCTCGCTACGGTGGCGACGAGCTCGTCGTGGTGGGGCGACAGACGGGCTACGAAGAGGCGCTGCGCCTCGCCCGGCGCCTACGACGCGCGGTGCGCGAGCGCTGGGGCCGCGACGGCGTCACCGCCAGCATCGGCGTCGCCATCGCACCCCAGGACGGCTCGCTGGTCGACGAGCTCATCGCCGCCGCGGACGACGCGATGTACGCCGCCAAGCACCGGGGCGGCAACGCGCTCGCGACCGCGCTCGAGGTCTCGAACCTCGCGCGCTGATCGGCGGGCCGCAGGCGCCCGCCGTGACCGACCGCGGTAGACGACCGCGACGGGACGCGCAGCATGCGACGACACGTGGCCGGTGACGGTCGCGGCCGCGCGCGGCCATGGCGCGACGGGGAGCCGCCGCGGGGCGGGGGTTGGCGCCCTCGGCCAAGAGCTTGGCGGCGCAGGCCAAGGGGGTTGGCGCCCTCGGCCAAGAGCTTGGCGGCGCGGGCCAAGATCGCGCGGCGGCCGCGTCGCAGATTCGCACCATGACCACCACGACTTCCTCGCCCCGACGCCTCGCGCGTGCGCTCGCCTTCCTCGATCGCCACCCTCGTGGCTGGCTCGTGCTCGGCGTCGCGCTCACCTTCACCACCCATCTACGTTTCGGACTCGGGGTCTTTGCGTTCGTCGCGGCCCTCCCCTTCCTGCGCCACGTGCGCGTCACCGAAGGCTGGCCCTCGCGCGTTGCCCTCGTCGTCGCCTCCATCGCTGGCTGGACGCTAGCGATGGCCAAGATCATCACCGCGCCGCTCCCCCTCGCCTTCGCGCCGGTCTTTGCGGTACCCATCGGCGTGCTGCACGCGCTCCCCTACGCCCTCGTGCCCGCGGCGCGGCGACGATTCGGAGAAGGCGTCACCGTCGTGGCGTTCTCCGCGTGGATGGTGTCGGCAGAGTGGGTGCTCCACGCGCTCTTGCCGTTCGGCACGTGGGGCGCGGCCGCCCACACGCAGCTCGACCGGCTCGCGCTCCTGCAGCTCGCCTCGATCACCGGCTTGCACGGGGTGAGCTTCCTCGTCTACCTCGTCGCAGCCAGCCTCGAGTCGCTGCTCGCGTCGCCCACGCGGCGCCGGGTGGTGCGCCTGTTCGCGGTGGCCGGGGTGATGCTCGCCAGCGTCGCGTGGGGCCAGGCTCGCCTCGCCAGAGCCACCGCGCGCGGCGCCGAACGGGTGCGGCTCGCTGCGGTCGGCACCGACTCCACCATCGGCATCGGCCCGCTCCCTACCGAGGCCGAGCTCGCGGCGGTGGAGGCCGGCCTCTTCGAACGCACGCGGGCCGCGGCCCGCAGCGGCGCGTCGATGGCGGTGTGGACCGAGGCTGCGACGCTCGTGCACCCGGACGGCGAAGAGGCGTTCCTCGGCCGCGTTGGCGCCCTCGCGCGCGAGCAGAGAATCGCCGTCGTCGCCGGCTACATCGTCCCCCTCTCGCTCGAGCCCCTCCGCTACCGCAACCGCTACGCGCTGCTCACGCCGAGCGGCCACCTGCACCACGTGTACGACAAGCACCACCCCGTGCCTGGCGAGCCAGCGACGCCGAGCCGCGCGCCGGTGCCGCTCTACACCCAGCCCGAGCTCGGGCGCGTGTCGGGCGCGCTCTGCTACGACTACGACTTCCCCCGCCTCGGACTCGCGCACGCCCTCGCCGGCGTCGATCTCGTCGCGCTGCCCTCCTCGGACTGGCGCGGGATCGATCCGATCCACACCGAGATGGCCACGCTGCGCGCGATCGAGGGCGGACACTCGGTGCTCCGCTCCACCCGCTTCGGCCTCTCCGCCGGCATCGATCCGCACGGTCGGGTGCGCGGTTGGCTCAGCCACTGGGACGACGGCGACCGCGTCCTCGTGGTGAGCCTCCCGCGCCACGGTACACGCACCCTCTACGGCACCCTCGGCGACTGGTTCCCCATCTCCTGCCTCGTGCTCGGCGGGATCGTCGCGGCGGGCGGCCACGGGCGTTGGTATGCTCGCGGACAGTGGTGGCCACGGTCCTCTCCGTCGCGAGCCGAGCCGTCCTCGACGCATGCGAGCGCCTCGGGCTCGATGGCAGCGCGCTCCTGAACGCGGCCAACCTCACCCGCGAACAGCTCGACGACCCCGACCGCCGCCTCGCCGCGAGGCAGGCCGATGCGCTCTGGGAGGCGGCCTTCGCGGAGGCCCGCGATCCTCACCTCGCCCTCCACGCGGCGGTGGCCCTCCCCTTCGGCGCGTACCGGGTCGTCGACTTCCTCGCCGCCCACAGCCCGACCATGGGGGACGCGTTCAAGCGCATCGCGAGCTACTTTGCCCTGGTCGACGTCCGCGGCGTCTTCGCCGTAGGGGATGGCCCACCGGCCACCGTCGTCATGCGCAGCGCCACAGCCCAAGCTCTCCCGCCACCGGCGCAGGAGTACACCTTCGCGGCGCTCGTCACCCGCGCGCGCACCTGCGCCGGGCCGAGCTGGTCCCCCGACGCGGTCGAGCTCACCTTCCCCGCCCCGGCCAACACCCACGAGCACCGCCGCATCTTCGCCTGCGAGGTGCGCTTCGGCCGCCCCGAGGCCCGCCTCATCTGCTCTCCCGCCGCGTGGAGCGCCCCCGTCGGCGGAGCCGATCCGGCCCTCCTCTCCGTGCTCGAGGATCACGCCGCCCGCCTCCTCGCCGAGCTCCCGCCGAGCGACGACCTCGCGAGCCGGGTAAAGAGCGCGATCGCCGAGGCGCTGCATCGCGGCGACGTCACCGCCGCGACGATCGCCCGCCGCCTGGGCACGAGCGAGCGCACGCTTCAGCGACGCCTCAAGGACGAAGGCCTCACCCTCGCCGAGCTCCTCGACCAGACCCGCGCTGCCGTCGCGAAGACCCACCTCGAGAACCCCCACACCGCCCTCGCCGAGATCGCCTGGCTCCTCGGCTTCTCGGATCAGAGCACCTTCACCCGCGCCTTTCGGCGCTGGACGGGCGTGACCCCCGGCGCCTTTCGCGACACCCGCACCCGCGCGGGTCGAGCCCGCGCGCGACCCCCCCGTACCTGACGTCGCCCAACGCTGTGGCAGCGAGGGCGGGCAGGTGGGCCAGACGCGCGACGCCCGTAGCAGTTACGTGACCTTGTCACCCGCGCCCACATCGGCGACGGCACCGCCGACCCATGCGCTGGCTGGCGCCGACGCCGCGCCTCGTTGCGTGAACGACCGCGGTCCCTCCTCCCGCCTCACATGAGCACGCCGTTGTCGTCGGGCTCGCGCATCGGTGGGAGCTCGGTCTCGCCCAGTCGCTGTCGCACGTTCACCTCGATCATGCGGCTCATCGCGCCGAGGGGGAGCCCGTTGAAGAACATCGTGAAGGGAGTCTCGAGCACGCGGCCCGCCTCGGCGATGAGCGAGAACGCGGTGCACACCAGGAGGTTGACGGGGATGGTCCACCACCCGAGCTGCTCCACCACCGCGAGGGGGAACAGCACCCCGTAGAACTGGACGAGGCGGGTGGCGAGGAGCCCGTACAACGGGGGCATGGGCGTCTTGAGGATGCGCTCGCAGCCGCCCTGAATGTCGATGAGCTCGCGCAGGGTCGCGTCCATCGACTGCAGTCGTAGACCGTGGAGCGCGTCGGCGTCGTTGAGCCGAACGAGCGCGTCGAGCTGCCGGCTGAGGAGCGCGTGGCAGAGGTTGCTCTCACCGCGCAGCGCTGCGCGGTCACGCTCCTCGTCGAGCAGCGCCGTCACTTCGTCATCCGCGAGCGGATCTTGCCCGCGCAGCATGCAGCGGAGCGTGTGCACGTAGCAGGCGTGCCGACGCACGAGGCGCCGGCGCTCTTGGCTGTCTTCCAGATAGGAGACCACCTGCGACGCCCAGTGACGCGACTGGTTGATGAGCCGCCCCCAGAGCTTGCGCCCCTCCCACCAGCGGTCGTAGGCGGCGTTGGTGCGAAAGCTCACGAAGATGCCGAGCGCAGCGCCGACCACCGCGAGCGGCAGCGTCGGCACCGCGAGCACGCGCACGTGCAACAGCTCGTGTCCCGCCGTCACGAGGGTGCTCGCGCCCACGAAGTAGAGCGTGAGCTTCCACTGCCAGCCGAAGATGATGCGAACGAAGACGAACTGACGGCGCGTTGCGACGATCACGAGCGCGATGATACTCAAACCCTGCGACGACGCGCCGGCAGAGAGCTCACCCTCGTCGTCGCGCCGACGCTTTGGGCTCTCGGGACCGAGCGCCGCCCATCGATCGGGCGCTTGAACACAGCCGAGGCCGAGGGGCTCGCGGACGAGAAGGTCGCGGGCTCCCGTCGTGCTGGCTCACGCGCCGCGCACCAGCAGCACCGGCTCCTTGTCCGCCGGCATCGCTGCGAGCTCGGCGGCGGTGAGGCGCGCATAAATCTCGACGAGGTTGCCGCCTGGATCGGTGAGCCAGAGCTCGTGGAGCGGCGTCCCCCGCCACGTGGTTCGGGCCGGCTTGTGCACCGTGAAACCCGCCGCTTCGGCGCGGGCGTGGGCCGTCACCACCGCCTCTCTCGTGCCGACGTCGACGCCGAGGTGGTAGAGCGTGTCGTGGTGCAGCTCGTGGCCGTCGTCGACCAGGATGACGAAGTTGGTGCGCAGCCGCTCGCTCACGAAGGTGACGTAGCGGTGCGTCCACTCCTTCGGCGCCACCCCGAGCAGCCAGGTGTAGAACCGCGCCGCCGCGGCCAGCTGCGGCACCCGGATGCTCACGTGAAACTCCTGCGGCTCGGGCCCAGCAGGCACGTCGCGCAGCGCGGCGAGCACCTCGAGGCGCCCCTCCAGCTCTGCCCGCGCCACACGGAAGTGGGCGCGCCGCTCCTCATCGGTGAGGTCTTCCTGGCCACGGTCGGGATCCCGGAGGGGCCAGTGGAGCCGGGGCGCCCGGCTCAAGAACACGGGGCACACCTCCTCGGCGCAGAGGGTGATCAAAAGCTCCACACTCGTGGGATCGATCGTGTCCACCGACTTGGATTGGTGGCCGCTCAGATCGATCCCGATCTCCGACATCACCTCGATGGCGAGCGGGTTCACCCGCGACGGCCGCGATCCCGCCGACTGCACCCGCACCGCGTCACCGAAGAGCTCGCGGGCGAGCCCCTCCGCCATCTGCGAGCGGGCCGAGTTTGCGACACAGAGAAAGAGCACGCTGTCGAAGTGGAGTGAGGGCATGGCGAGACCGTCGGACGCCGTCGCGAGGTGCGAAGCGTTAATCGTCGATGTACGATAATCGAACCACGCGGTCAACGGCCGGCGCCCGCGCGACGACGCGGCGACGACGCGCGAGAGGGGCGCACCGCGCCGCGGCCGGTGCTCGGGCCTTCAGTCGGGGAGCCGATCGACGACCGACGCGGAGATGACGCGCTCCGCGATCGACACCGCGTCGATGCGCACCGAGACGCGCAGCCCCTCTTCGAGGCCGTCCTCCTCCCGCTCGCAGCGAACGCACACCGCGGGCTCGTCGAGCGCGACGAGCCAGTGCCGTTTCAGGCCCCGGAGGATCGTCCCTTGAAAAACCTCGCCACCGCGGCTCTCCATCAGGAGCGCGCCGTAGAGCTCGGCGACCTCGCGCTGGATCGCGCGCGCTCGCTGTTGTCCGAGGTTCACCACCTCCGGATCGACCGCGGCCACCGCCACCCCGTCGTTGGCGATCGCGGCGCGGAGGGTGCGGTGGATCGTGAGATCCGCGTACCGCCGAATCGGCGAGGTGAAGTGCACGTAGTGGCGCGACGCGAGCGCGAAGTGGTCCTGTCGATGAGAGGCATAGAGCGCCGTCGGCATGGCATCGAGCACGAGCGCCGAGAGCTCGTCGCGGAGTGAGCGATCGGAGATGGCGCGGATGAGACCACGCAACGCCACCGGATCGAGCGCGATGGAGGCGTCGATCTCCACGCCGTGGCGGCGCGCGCCCTCGACGAGCGCTGCCGCCCGCTCAGACGACGGCGCGTCGTGAATCCGGAACAGCACCTCGGCGTTCTGCTCGCGCAGCGCCCCCGCGACCGTCTCGTTCGCGAGCAGCATCATCTCCTCGACGAGCTGGTGCGCGCGCGAGAGCCACGGATCGTAGGCCGCGCGCGCGATCCGCACGGGGAAGCCCGTCCGTTCGTCGGTGTCGATGAGCACCTCCTTCGTCTCTACCGCGATGGCGCCGCGCTCGCGCCGCTGAGAGCGGAGGCGCTGCGCGAGCTCGTCCAACAGCTCGATGGTCTCGGCGTGGGCCCGTGCCTTCTGCGAGCCGGCCGCGCCACCACTCTCGAGCACGGCGCTCGCGTCCTCGTAGGTGAGCTTCGCCTGCGAGCGAATGAGGCCGAGCACCACCCGGTGGTCCTCCACCCGCGCCTCCGCGTCGAGCGAGAGCTCGAGCACCAAGGCCGCTCGGTCTCGCCCGGGCACGAGCGACGCAGCCTGGCTCGAGAGCACCGACGGGAGCATCGGGATCACGCGGCCCGGCAGGTACAGCGACGCGCTCCGACGGCGAGCCTCGTCATCGAGCGGCCCCCCCGCGACCACGAACGCGCCCACGTCGGCGATGGCCACATACACCCGCACGCCACCCCCCGGCTCCCGCTCGGCGAACAGCGCGTCGTCGTGATCTTCCGCCGTCTCCGGATCGATCGTGATGAAGGGGAGCACCCGCAGATCGAGCCGCTGCGGATCGCGCACCTCGTACACGGCGCGCGCGCGCTCGTCGGCCTCGCGGAGCGCCGCCGCCGAGAAGTCCTCGTCGAGCTGCTCGCGCCACAGGAGCGCGTCCTCCTCCGCGCGCGGATCGCCTCGCCGCCCGAAGCAGCGCTCGAGGCGCACCTCGGCGGCGTCGGGCCCGAGCGCTGCCGACAGCTCCCCCCCAACGAGCATGAGGCCCGCCGTCGCCGCGCCCGCCGTCGCCGAGCCCGCCGTCGCCGAGCCCGCCGTCGCCGAGCCCGCCGTCGCCGAGCCCGCCGTCGCCGAGCCCGCTGTTGCCGAGCCCGTGGTTGCCGAGCCCGTGGTTGCCGAGCCCGTGGTTGCCGAGCCTGGCGTCGGCGTGCCCGTGGCGCGCAGCGGGCGCAGAGCGCGCGGGTCATCCGCGACGAAACTCCCCCCGTCGTCGACGACGCCCGTGAGCCGCCGCGGTGGCCGCTCCGTCACCCGCAGCACCTTGCCACGTGGACCGCGCTCTCCGCGTCCAGTCAGCTGAAGCTCCACCTCGTCGCCGTCGAGGGCTGGGCCGAGCGCACCTTGGCCGACGAACACCTCGTCGCCTGGGGCCTTCACGAGGCCGAAGCCCGCGGGAGTGATACGAAGCCGGCCTGTCACGATCTGCCGCTCGGCCTTGGTAGCGGCACGGCGGCCTTGGCGCCCACGCACGGGCGCCTCTCGATGAGAATCCAAATCTAGTCCTTTGTTCGGGCCCACCCGGCCCGGGCGAGCGCGGGTGCAGAGGCACACCGATCTCGCCACGACGAGCACGTGGGCGACGGAAGCATGACGCCGATCGCACCAAATGTCCAGGTTGGTCGCGGCGAGGAGCGCGCGGAGGCTCGCGCTCGAGGCCGCCGTCGCGCCGCCCGGAGCCCTCACGCGTCGTCACCGGGGGGACGCCTCGGCCCTCCCCCGTGCCCCGAGCCCGCGCTCCCAAGGCGGCGGCGACAGCCCTTCGCGCAGATGCTCGAGCAGCGCCTTCACCTGTGGCGAGAGGTGGCGGCGGCTCGGGTACACCGCGTGGAGCGGCTGCTCGCGCCCGCACCACGCGGGGAGCGATCCATGGGGCAACACCCGCGCCGCGTTCACGGCCAAGACCTCGATCGAGCGATCCGACGACGGCCTCACCTGGAACCAGGTGCTCGAGGCGGGCGGCGTGCTCGTTGGCGAGCGCGTCGACATCGAGATCGAGCTCCAGGCGGTAGCGACGGCAGGCTCGCAGGCCGCGTGAGGCGAGCGGAGGAGCGCCTGCTCGCGCGGGTTGGTCGCCATGCGGGAAGCCTCCTCGAGCGCCGTCCTCGCCTCGGCGACGCCCAGCCGCAGCGGGTGAGCTTGGCCCTCGGGTCAGAGGTCGGAGTGCCCTCGGCGATTGCGATAGAGCACCGCGGACAGCGCGGTCACGGAGGTGGCCGCGGCCACGAGCAGCGTGACGAAGACCGGGCCCACCGCGCCCTCGCTCCCCGCGTACACGCGCGAGACCACGAGCTCTTGCACCACCGCGCCCACCGAGCCCATGCCGTTGATGATCGCGGCCGCGGCGAGCCCGCGCTGGCGCGTGCCGACGTCGACCGCGCCGGCGGCGCTGAGGAGCGAGTCGGGTCCATACAGCGTGAAGCCCACGAGCCCCATCGTGATCGCGAACACCAAGATCGAGGCGGCGCCGAACAAATAGAGCAGGAGGCACGAGCCCACCATGCCCACGAGCATCACGAAGGCGACGGTGGCCCGACGGCCGTTCGCGAACCGATCCGAGGCCACCCCCGCCGCGATGACCCCTAGGAAGCCGGCCACGTCGAACACGGTGGAGAGGTAGCCCGCGCTCTCACCATCGAGACCATAGCTGCGCTGCAGGAGGAACGGCGCCCAGCTCCACAGGGCGTAGCGAACGAACTTCACCCCGAGGTACGTGGTGCCCATCAGCACCACGTTCACGACGAGCGCGCGCGGCCAACGCGCGGTGCTCGCGGCCTCGCGGCCGTCATCGCCTCGCGGCGCGTCGGCTTCGAGCGGCGGCAGCCCCACGTCCTCGGGGCGGTTCTGCACGAACATGAGCACGAGCACCCACACCGCGAGCAGCACCGCCGAGGCCGCGAAGAAGGAGGCGCGGTAGCCGAGACGCCCGAGCCAGAACGCCGCCCATCCCGTGGCCATCACGCCGCCGAGCTGGTAGCAGGTGCTCCAGATCCCCATCACCGTGCCTCGCTCGCTCCGGCGGGTCCAGTGCCCCAGCGTGCCCACCGTCGCCGGCCAACCGGTGGCCTGCGCGAACCCGTTCACCACCATGAACACGAGCAGCGTCCAGTAGCCGTTGGCCACCCCGAACACCACGTTGGTGAGGAGCGACACCATGATGCCGCCGAGCAGGAGCACGCGGGCGCCGGTGCGGGTCCCGAGCCACCCCGCCACGAACTGCCCCATCGCATACGCGAGCAGGTACGCGGTGCCGATCTCCCCGAGCGCGTGGGTGTCGAGCCCGAGCGCGTCCTGGAGCGGGCCCTTCACCACGAAGAAAGCCTTCCGGCAGAAGTAGAGCCCGGCGTAAGCGCACCAAGTGCTCACCCACACGCGCACGCGCCAACCCGAGAGATCCGGCGACGGAGCGCTCGCCTTGTGCGCCGGTGACGTCATAGGTGCCAGAGCCGAGAAGAGCCGGGAGGAGCCACGGAAGCGGAGGGGAGCCGACGGGAGCGGAGAGGAGCCGACGGGAGCGGAGGGGAGCCGACGGGAGCTCGTCGCCCCAGCCTACACGAGCCGGTCCGCCGCGTCGGGGCTTGGGCCGCGCGCGCGGCACCGTGGTAGATCGACGACCATGCGCTGGCCCACCATCGCGCTCACCGCGACCCTCGCCGGAGCGTTCGCTTGCGGCCCGACCGTGCCCGACCGTCCCGCGCCGGGCAACGAGCCGCCCCCCTCCCCCGTGCCGCCCACGCCGGAGCCCGCCGCGGCGCCGGGCGCCGCCTGCCAGCGCGACAACGACTGCGTGGTGAGCCACGCGACCTGCTGCGAGTGTTGCCCCTGTGGCGTGCGCGCGATCACGGCCGCCGAGCACGCTCAGGACAAGCGCTTCTGCGCCAGCGCGAGCTGCCGCTGCCCCGACACCCCCTGTCCGGCCTGCGACGACACCACCGGCATCGACGTCCGCGCCGCGTGCCAACGGGGCCAGTGCGTGGTCGTCCCCAACCACCCGTGACGCGCGCTCATCGCGCGGGCACGCCGATCACGCAGAACCCGTTCCCGAACGGATCGCTACAGAAGGCCACCGGCTTCGGTCCTTGCCCGCGGAGCTCGCGCTCCACCGCGCCGCCCTCCGCGCGCACCGCGGTCAGCACCGCATCCAGATCGGCAACGTGGAGATCCAGATGCACCGGCGTCCAGTGTCGCTCGTAGCGGCGCCGCTCGGCCCCGCCGGGTGAGCTCTTGGTGCCCGCGGCGCGCTCGTGCAGGCACACCGTCACGTTGTTGGCGTCGAGGATGGCCATCGTCGGGAAAGGTCGAGCCGTCTCGACGAACCCGAACACGCGACCGTAGAAGCGCAGGCCACGCTCGAGCTCGGGCACGTCGATGCTCACGTGCACCCCCGGCCGCTCGTCACTCGGCGCGGGCAGCGTCACTCCCCGCCCCCCCAGCCCGAGACGCGCTCGAGGCGCGCATACGACGCCTCCATCCCGTGCTCCATCCCGGTGGCGAGCATGGCCCGACGCGTCGCTGCGTCGGGGAGCGTCATCCGCGCGGTCATGAGCGTCCCCGAGCCCGCCGCGGTGAACGTGGTCACGATGTGATTGTCTGGCGTTGGATCGGGCAGGTGCATCCGCTCCACGTGCACGATCCGATGAGGAGGCTCGAGCTCGAGGATCTCGCCGGTGAGGTAGAACCCGCCGCCCCGACCGTCCGACCACTCGTAGCGCAGCTTCCCTCCCGGCCTCCCCTCGTTGATACAGACCGGCATCGTCCAGCCCTCGGGACCCAGCATCCACTGTTGGATGAGCGTCGGCTCCAGGTGCGCGCGATACACCTCCTCGGGCGGCGCCTCGAAGCGCCGCTTCACGATGACGAACGTCTCCCCTTCGGTCTCCAAGATCAGCTCACTCATGACTTCGTGTCCTTTCTCCCTTGTTGCTTCGCCAGCAGGCGATCGAGGCGGCGATAGTTTGCCTCCAGCGCCCTCCGCAGCAGCGCCAGATACTCGTCGAGCTCGGACAGGGCCCCCGGCGCGAGCCGACAGGGTCGCTTCGTCCCCTCGACGCGCTGCACGATCAGGCCCGCCTCGGCGAGCACCTTGATGTGGCGCGAGATCGCCGGCTGCGAGATCGAGAACGGCTCCCTGAGCTCGTTGACGGTGGCCTCCCCCTCCGCCAGCCGGGCGAGGATCGCGCGACGCGTCGGATCCGACAGCGCCGCCAGGGTCGCGTCCAGTGACGGCTGCACGTTCACCCCGGTTTAATAACCTATGTTCTATATAACGTAAAGCTAATATTTCACGACACACCGCGAGCGCCTCTCGCTCCGCCCGCGGTCACCGTCGCCTGATCGCGGTGTCCGAGCACCCCTGCCTGCGTTGAACGGCGAGACCCTCCCGCCGTCGTCTCGCGCGGGAGCGCTCGTCGGGCGGTCGCCCGCGGCGGCGGTTCACGCTGGGTCGCGAGATCGCTCGCTCCGGAGCTCGTCTCGATACTCGGTCAGGGCGCGTCGGTACCTGGTGAGGTGGGGGGACGCCGCGTGCAACGACAGGGCGACCTCCAGGAGCTCCGCGAGCGCAGAACCATGACGCCCCGCAGAGTGAAGCGCGAGCCCATAGAAGCAGCGAGCGGCGTGGTCGTCCGGATGCTCTCGCACAAACCGCTCCAGGATCGTCGCCGCCTCCTCGGAGCGCCCGACGTTTCGTAGCGTCGAGCCATAGCCAACGACGAACTCCGCCCGGTCGGCGGCTGGAACGCCGAGCCGCCACGCCGCGTCGTAGAAGGCCACCGCCAGCGCCTCGTCGCCGGCGCGATCGCACGCGTAGGCGGCGGCGATCTGGGCTGCGACGTCATCGGGTCGCGCTCGCGCGGCCTCTCTTGCCTCGTCGACGGCGTGTGGCATGGCGTCCCTCCTTGTCGCGTCGCGCGAGCTCCTGAACTTCGCCGAAGACCGCGACAGCGACGAGCTCAGCCGGCGCAACAACCGCCGCCGCCGTGTCGGTCGCGGCGCGTCTTAGCGCCCCCCTCGTCGAGCGTCCAGTCGTGAAACCGCTGTCGCACTCGACCAGCGCGATCTGGATGCGCCGCACCCGCCCGTCGGTCTCGGCAACGAACACCGTCTCGAGCACCGTGTCGGCGCGCTGCATGTGGGCCCGCGCGCCGTCGCAGGTGACGGGGGGCCCAGAACCGCTGGTGGTCGTGTGGCGTTCCCGGCCATGACGAAGACGCTGCCGGCGGCGATCGTACAGGTCGCCGCCGGCGGACGCTTCACGGGGTCGTAGGCCTCGTTCGACTCTCCGCGCCTCTCCTCGGCGCTCGATGTCGGCGGCCGAATACGCAGACGTCTCGGTGGGAACGTGCAGCACCCCGTCAATCCTCGAGCGACGCGCCAAGGACCAAGCCTCGTGGGCATCACCCGGGGCTAGTACACGAAGAACGAGAGCCCTAGGCCGACGTGGAACATCCCGATCACGTAGGCCGACTCGGTGGGGATGGGACCCCCGAGCACGATGTTGAGGCCAACGTGGTCGGCCAGGCGCGCGGCGGCGGTGAGCTGACCGCCAACGATAAAGTAGTCGCGCTCGATGGTGGCTTCGCCGCGCACTCCCTCGTTCGGATACTCGAGGGAGTAGCTCGATATCCAACGGTTCCAACCCGCGTGGGCGTGGAGACCGAGCGATATCGCCCGGCTCTCGAGCAGGTGGATGGTGTGGCCGGCTACGAGGAACAGCTGAGCTCGATGTCCGGCCCCTTCCACGTGGCCGTGCGACAGCCACGGCGCGAGCCAGGTGGGCTCGTTGTGGTAGGCGAACGCGAGGCCGAAATCGAAGCTCCCCGTCACACTCGGTTCGTCCCACGCGGTCACGCCCAGCGCGCCGCGCACGAGCGCCCCGAGGAAGCTCTGTCCACCAATGCCGTAGAGCGCGCTCGTGTCGAGCCGAAGGTGCATCGTGCCCGGCTCCTCGCCGGCCACGAGATGCGGCGCGCGGCTCGCCGGCTCCGGCTCCGCGGGAGTGGCCTCCGCAGCCGTCGCCTCGGCCGCGGCGGGGGCGACGGAGAAGGCCAGCGCGAGCGCCGTCGCGCCCGTCGCGCAGCGAGCGCCGACGGCCTTCCCGGTCATGGCGCGGCTCCGAGCAGGAGCGCAAGCCCCGCCTCGAACGACGGCTCGAGCACACCACCGTGATCCGTCTCGAGCTCCTGATCGATCAGGGTGAGGCTCGCGTAGCCGCGCTCCCGCACGCGCGACATCATCGCGCGAAAGGCGATCTGGTGCGCCGCGCCATTGAAAATGGCTCGGGACGCGTACAGCGTGATCGGCAGCGACGGAGACCGCTCCGCGTGCCAACGCTCGAGCGTGAAGAGCGACTCCTCATAGCCACAGTCTGCCGCGATCAGCCCGGAGAAGAGCGGCGGCTCTGGCGGCGCATGGCGAAGCGCCGCGTACCACGCGAACACCCCGCCGTTCGAGTGTCCCACCAACGAGCGCCGTGCATCGTCGATGCGATAGCGTGCCTCCATGGCGGGAACAATCTCCTCGCGCAGCACGCGATAGAAGCGATCCGCGCCCTCCCCACCATAGTCTGGATCGAGCGGATCGCTGGGAGCGTAGTCTCGCTCGCGTGTGTTCGGATCCGGATAGTCGACGCCGATGACGATCGCCTCGTTCCAGGCCCCGCTTGCCGCGTGGTGCGACACGAGCCCGACCGTGATCGCATACTCCTCGAGGCCGGCGTAGGTCGGATCGAGCTGCATCACCAGCGGAAACCGGGCATCCCCTTCGTCGTACCCGGGCGGCAGACGGATTCGCAGGATGTAGTCGTCGGCCATGATGGCCGAGGAGAACACCTCCTCGGTCAGCGTCCCGGTCGCCGTGAGCGGCTGAGGCCCACATCCTCCGAGCCCAGCGGCCGCGGCGGCCCAAAGAAGTCCAACGGCGCCACGTCGCGAGGTGGTTGGAGCGGTCGCTCGTCTCGTCGCCCGACCCAACTTCGTCCTGGTGGTCGTCATCGGCTCTACAGCTTACCACGCGCGCGGCGCCGTAGCGCTCGGCGGCTCGCAGGAGCCGAACGCGCGAAGCGGGGCGACGCATGGACGCGCAAAACGACTCGAGCGCCCACCGACGACGCGGTGGCGCTACCCCGCCTCGCCTGGGATCATGGCGGGGTCGGCTCGACGGCGCCGTCCTTGAGCGGCGGACGCACGGACGAGTGCCGATGGGTTCGCGGTGCGATCGTGACGAGCGCCATGTCTCGGCGTATCCGTACGGTGAGCCACGTCGCTGAGGGGTGGGGACCGGCGGGCGACCGTTCGGGAATGGCACGCGGTTCAGCGGAGGAGAGGGCGCGCGACCGGTTTCGCCGGTGGCGTCCGGAGAGTCGGTGGCGGCGTTCTGCCATGACGCGGGAGTTAGCCGGACCAGCTTCTACGCATGGCGTGGACGGCTTGCGAAGACGGGACAGGAGCAGGCGCGGGCGATCGAGCTCGTGGAGCTCCCGCCGGTATCGGCGTCGCTCGCGGCGCCGATCTTGGTCGAGCTGGGCGACATCGTGGTGCGGGTCTTCGAATGAGACCCTCCTCGAGAACCTCCACGTTGAGTCTTGTGATCTTCAGCCTCTCCGTGTCTCCGTGCCTCCGTGGCCAATTACCGCAAGACTGCGGTCATGTGCCGTGGCGGATCTCCACTCATGGTCCCATCCCACTGCGCGGAGCCCATTCACACCGGCCAGATCCAGAGGATGAGCGGTACTCCCCCGGCCGCGACAGCAACCGTGAGGGGAAGCCCCAGCCGCCAGTAGTCTGCGAAGCGGTAGCCCCCAGGGCCCATCACCAGCGCGTTGCATTGGTGACCGACGGGCGTCATGAACGCGGAGGCCGCCCCCACCGCCACCGCCATGAGAAAGGGGTCGACCGAGCTGTCCAATCCCCTCGCGATGGCCATGGCGACCGGCGCCATCACGACCGCCACGGCCGCATTGTTCATGATGTTGGAGAGCACCGAGGTGCTGACCAGGAGCACCAGCAGCGTCACCCACACCGGGAGCGCCTTCCCCGCCTCGAGCAATCCACTCGCCAGCAGCTGCGCACCACCGCTGGTCTCGAGCGCCTTGCCGACGGGCAACATCGCGCCCAACAGCACCAGAACCGGCAGGTCCAACGCGTCGTAGGCGTCGCGAAGGGTGATGATACGCAGCACGATGAACAGCGCTGCGGCCGACGCGAACGCTGTCTCGATCGGGAGCAGTCCCGCGGCACCCGTCGCGACCGCCGTCCCGAAAAGGGCGACCGCAGGAAGCAGCCGACGTGGCGCTGGCACACGAATGTCGCGATCGGCCAAAGGCAAGCACCCCAGGGAGCGCATGGCCTCTTGCAAGGCCGGGAGCTCGCCTTGGAGGAGGAGCACGTCGCCGGCCCGGAAGCGAATGCGGCTGAGCCTCTCGGTGATGCGTTTGCCCTCACGCGCGACGGCGAGGAGGTTCACCCGGTAGAATCGGCGCAGCGCTAGCTCGCGCGCCGAACGGCGCTCGGCGAACGAGTCGGGACGAACGACCGCCTCGACGAGTCGGACCTCCTCCGACGCGAGCCCCTCCTCGCTCTCCATGGCGCCGCCCCCGGGGGCGAGGCCAGTGCCCTCCACCAAACTCTGGAGCGCCTCGGTGTCGCCCTCCACGATGAGAGCGTCGCCAACTCGGACCAGCTCGTGGATGTCGGGGGCGTGAATGCGCCGGCCCCGGGCTCCACGATCCCCGTCACCGCGAGCACGAGCAGGGCCATCAACGCGACGAGGTCGTAGCGCCAGCGCCCAGCGACGAAGAGCGCCGAAGCCAGCAGCAGCACCGCAAACACGACGCCGCGCTCAAGCATCGCATCGCTCCCCGCGCCGGCTCGTGCCCTCTGCTTCGGCGGCGCGTAGGCTCTCGATGGCGCCCTCCCCTCTCTGCCCTCAGCGCGCGAGATCGGTGCGGAGAACACGCCCCGACTCACCCGCTACGAGGAGCTCGGTGGGGCCAACGAACGCAGCGGCGCCGAGGTACATATCCATCCCCACGGCGAGCGACTCCCACGTCGCGCCGGCGTCGCGCGTGACGACGACCGTGCCGCGGCGGCCGACGGCGGCGCCGGTCCAGACGTCCGCGAACGCCACGGCGTACAGGTCCTCGGTGGTCGTCGAGTCTTGCGCCTCCCACGTCAACCCGTCGTCACTCGAGTGGAGGATGGTGCCGCGATCGCCGACGACCCACAGCCACCCGCCCGCAACCGACGCGACATCGTTCAGCCAGTCGGAGCCGCTCGGATGATCCATCGCCACGAGCTCCGTGGCGGCCGCGTCGCCGCGACCGACGTAGTCTGGGTAGCCAACCGCGAAGATCGTCCCCGCGTCCGTCACGTGCACTGCGCTCGCCTGCGCCGTGTAGCCGCCCACGTCCATCGCGAGCCCGGCCCAGCTGTCGCCGCCGTCGCTGCTGCGCACCCCGGTCCAGTAGCCGCCCGCCGCGAGCTCCGAGCCGCCCGCACAACCGACACCGTTCAGATACGAGGCGCCGAAGTATCCGCCGAAGAACTCGGGCACCTGCTTCGGGGCTTCGAACACGAGCGCCGCCGAGCCCGCCGCGAAATACTGCTCTCCCGCCACGTACACGCGCCCGGTGCCGTCGACGCACGAGCCGGTGAGCGGCCCCCCCGTGGGGACCACCGCAGCGAGGGACCACGCTCCCGCGGTGGTGCGGAGCCACACCTTCCCCTCCACGCCGGTGGCGACGAGGCTCCCGTCGGGCCGCTGCGCGAACGAGAGGATGCTCTCGGCCTCGGGCGGCGTCTCTTCGGTCCAGGGTGGCTCGGGCTCGACCGCGATCGGCGACACGCCTTCGTCGAGGAACGCCCACAGCTCCTCGAAGTGCCAGGGGAAGAGATCGTGACCGGTGTCGTACTCTCGCACGAGGATGTTGCTGGCGGGCACGTTGATCACCGAGAGCCGCGCCAGCAGATCGCGCATGCTGCCGTAGAGGTAGTCGCGGTGTCCGGTCGCGAGGTAGAGGCGTGGCGCCTCGCCGTCTTCGAAGGCGTCCACTTGCAGCGCGCTCCACACGCCGCCGGCGATCGGCGCGAGGCCACGGAACACACCGCGTCCGGCGCCCAGGAACTGCGAGGTCATGTTGCTGCCGGATGAGAAGCCGGAGGCGTAGCTCCGCGCCGCGTCGATGCGGTACCTCGAGCGTAGCGACTCGACCAGGTTGAGCGCAAACGCTACGTTTCGCTCGAGATCCCCCGGGTTCTGATCCCAGCGGTAGATCTCCCCGAATCCACCCTCGTCGCTCGATCGCGAGCGCGGCCGCACGACGATCGCGCCCTTGGCTTCGGCGAGCGCGATCAGCGCGTCGAGCTGGTAGGTCTCCTCCGGTCGCTCGCCGCCCGACGTTCCGTGAAAGTCGACGAGCAGCGGCGCCGGCGCTGCGCAGCTGTAGCTCGCAGGCACGTGAAGGAAATAGAACCGGTCTTCGTTGCCATCGCCGCTCGCGAGCACTTGGTCGTGGGCCGTCCCGAGCGGCGCGTCACACGCGCGGCACGCCCCGGCGTAGCAAAACTCGTCGGCGCCGCAATCGAGGTCGTCGCAGGTGGGCTGGCCGCTGCTCGTCGACGAGGCCGGGGGCGTCGGCGCGCCGCCCTCGCCGCCTCCTCCCGGGGCGCCCGCGCCGTCGTCGCCGCATCCAACGTCGAGGGCCGCGATCGACACCATCGCCGCGGCCCACAGCGCCGAGCGCTTCACCACGCCCCCTCCGGTGCCCAGCGCGGACGCGCCGTTCGAGCGATCCGAAGAGCGCCCACGCGGTCGGCTACGACGAAACAATGCCCCAACCATCTGCGTGCCCCAGCCTAGCAGAGCTCGAAGCGCACCTCTGAACCGAGCCTCTCAAACCTGCAAGGCCGCACCGCGCCAACGAGCACCCCGCGCGGGTTGGCGGCGTGGCGGGCCTGGGCCCTCGCTTCCTCCGAGAGCGCCGCGCCGGTATCCGCGCCCGTGCGACCGTGTCGTGATCGCGCACAACCAGATGGACCTCCACCAGCTCAAGACCTTCGTCACCGTCGCTCGGGAGGGCAGCATCACCCGCGCCTCGGGCCTGCTGCACCTGAGCCAGCCGGCCGTGAGCGCGCACATCAAGGCGATGGAAGACACGCTCGGCGTGAGCCTCTTTCAGCGGACGCCGCGCGGCATGAGCCTGACCGGTGACGGGCAGCGGCTCCTCGCCAAGGCCGAGCAGACGCTCGCCGCGCACGACGAGCTCATCGCCGAGGCCATGCGCGGCAAGGGCAAGCTCACCGGCAAGCTCCGCCTCGGCGCCGGCAGCAACTCGAACAACGAGGCCATCGGACGCCTGCTCACCACCCTCTCCGAGCGCTGCCCAGACGTCGAAGTGACCCTCAAGCACCGCACCTCGCAAGAGATCCTCGCTGGCATTCGCAGCGGCAACCTCGACGCCGGCTTCTACAACGAGCCGGGTGAGCCTCCGCGCGACCTCGCGACGCTCGAAGTGGCACGGTTCGCGATCTATCTCGTGGCCGCTCCCGGCGTGGTGGCGTCTCCGCACCACCTCGACTGGGAGGCTATCGCGTTGCTGCCGTGGATCTACCCGACGGAGAGCGCTTGCTGCAGCCGCACCGCGGAGAAGCTTTTCGCGGCGCGGCGAATCAAGCCCAAACGTATCGTCAGCACCGATCGGCAAGACCTCACCAAGACCTTGGTCTTGAGCGGGGTCGGCGTCGGCCTCCTGCACGCCGACGCCGCGAGCGACGCGGAGCGCCGCGGCGCGCTCGAGCTCCTCTTCGAGGCCGAGACCCGCGTCCGCGTGCTCTTCGCCCACCTCGCCAGCCGCACAGACGATCCCGTGTTGGCCGCAGCCTCGTCGATCTTGCGGGCGAAGCGCTGAGGGCAGCCGCTGCGACCGCCACCGCCATGGGTGGGCGCTCCCCTCAGTCGATCGCAGGGAGGAGCAAGGTCGTCGCGCGCGCGGCGAGGAAGAGCCCCACCCCAAAGACCGTGTGCGTGACCAAGCTCTTGACGCTGTTGAAGACGGGCGCGGGGGTCTTCAGCGACGCGACGCCTGCGCCCAGCGCGGGTTGCAGGATGAACAGCGGCGCCACCACCGTTGCAATCCCGATGAAGAGAGCGGGCGACAGCGTCGGCGTCCGAGCCCACTGCAACCCGAAGACCGTGAGCAAGAGCGCCGCGAAGGTGACCCCAATCGCGTAGTGCGCGCACCAACCTAGGAGGAGCTCTCCGCGAACCGGCTCCGCCTCGGCGATCTTCGCGTGAAACCAGCGCCCCTCTGGCAGGTGCCCGAGCCAGCGACCGAGGAAGGCGAAGCTCAGCGAGGGCACGCCGAACTGTCGGAGCAGCGCCGCCCAGACATCCATGACCATCGTGGCTCCAGCGCCGATCAGCGCGCTACGTAGGACGAACTCGACAGTCTCGTTCACGACTCCACCTCCACCCAAGAGAATCACTGCATGTCGCTGCAGGTACCTTCCTCGACCGCGAGGTGAAGATCCAATCGATCCTTCGGAGGTCACCCCTCAGAGATGCTGAGGGTTTTCTCCCCCCGCGCCCGAACGGGGAAACCGTCGCGGCCAGCAGCGCTCGAGGTCGCCCCTCCACGAGAGCTCGAGGCCGGCGCCAACCCAGACACCGCCCCTGACGTGCTGGTGTCCTCGCCATGTTGGCGCTCGAGCGCGGCGCGTCCCGGGTGCCGGTGGGAACGGGCCGGTCGGCTCGACGACGTAGATGCGCCCGCGGCCATCGCCGAGCGCGAGCGCGGCGACCCACGTGGCGGCATCCAACGTCGCGGTGAGGTCCACGAAGGCGGCGTCTCCCCCGTTCCCGTAGTTCGAGCTGCGCCCGGGCTCGATGAGGTCTCCCGGCTTCAGCTCGGCCTTCGTCCCGTGGAGGAAGCCCTCTTCACCACGGTCGTTGGTCCACACCTTGAACGGCTCGGGGCTCGCAGGCGTCGCCATCGACGAGCGATCTAGCCGAGCCTGGCCCGCCGCCAAAGCAGCGAACGTGGCCTCGGTGCTCGACGTGTGGGCGTGAGCCGGCTTCGGAAGCGGCGGCGCCTCGCCACAGGCCCAGCTGGCGGCCGAGCCCTTGGTGACGAAGCGCTCGCCGAACGACGCGCAGGCCACGAGGTCTTCGCGACGGCGCACAAGCGCACCGGCGATCCGTCCCGGCTTCCGCCGGCAGAACGGCTGGCATATGCGAGGACCGTAAATGCTCTCCGCCGCCAACCGCGAGATCCGCCTTTGGATCTGGAAGATTCACAGCCTGCACCAAGCCGACGCACAAGGCACGACGCGCTCAACGAGCGTCTCTGAACGGAACCCATGTTTCGGCTGGTGAAAGTCATCGACGCGAGCGCGCCGCGAGCGGTCGTGCTCATTCGCATCGCGGTAGGCGGGATCTTCGCGTCGGAGGGCATCCAGAAGTTCCTCTACGCCGACGCGCAGGGCGCCGGTCGCTTCGCGAAGATCGGCATCCCGGCGCCGGAGCTCATGGGACCGTTCATCGGTGTCGTCGAGATCGTGTGCGGCCTGCTCGTGCTCGCGGGTCTCTTCACCCGGCTCGCCGCGGCACCGCTCGTGGTCGACATGCTGGTGGCCATCGCGTCGACGAAGGTCCCGATCCTGCTCGGGCACGGGTACTGGATATTTGCCCACACCTTTGCCCCGAAGGCTGGATTCTGGCGCTTCCTCCACGATTCGCGCACAGACCTCTCCATGCTCCTCGGTGCGGGCTTCCTGCTCATCGTCGGCGCCGGCCCGTGGTCGCTCGACGCGAGGCTGCCGCGCCCCACCGAGAAACAACCATGAGATGCACGCGCTGAATCACGCCGTACTCTGGCGACGCGTCGTTTTCGTTGTCTGCGTGTCGAACACCTACGACCGCCGGCCCCTCGCGCCGTCCGCCGCGGGATGGCAGGCACTTCTCAACTCGTTCCGAGCACCAACGCCTCGAGCTCGCGCGCGGCGGCGTCAGACTCCCGGTCGCGGGCGATGATGTCTTTCATTCTCGCGGCGGCGGTTCGATGCGGGCCGTCGCTCACCAGGGTCGCGATGGCGGCGCGAATCGCCTCGGTCGATGACCCCTTCTTGAGAAGGATGCCCGCGCCGCAGTCCTCGGCTCGACGCGCGTTGTCGGCCTGGTCGCGCCCGAGGGGAATGCACGCGACCGGCACACCGTGGGAGAGCGCCTTCATCACCGTGCCGTGCCCCCCGTGGCACACCACGGCCCGGGCGTGCGGCAACACGGCGGCGTGCGGCGCGGACGGAGCGACCACGACGTTGGGCGGCGGCGCGAACGCCTCGCCGTCGAACTGCTCACCGAGCGTCACGAGCCCTCTCACCGGCAGCGCGCCGAGCGCCTCGATGATGCGCCGCACGAGGGCGGCCTGGTTCTGGAACGTCGAGCCAAGCGAAACGAGCACCATCGGATCCTCGTGGCTCTCCGGCCAGGGCGAGGTCCACGGCGCGGCCCAGCTCGGGTCGTCGAGCTGCGGCCCGACGTAGCGCACGCCCTTGGGCAGGGGGTCCGGGACGAAGTCGAACTCCTGCGAGGTGAGCACGAGCGTCAGCTCGTGACCCGTGAGATGCTCGACGATGTTCGCGACCGGCGGCAGGCCATGCTCGACCCGGGCGGCGTTCAGCTTGGGCAACCCCGACCCGAAGCTGCGCATGACGATCTGCCGAAGGACCGCGTTGCGGAAGCGCCCGAACGGACCGCGCGCTCTGCGCAGGCCGAAGCCGACCGGCGTCGTCCCCGGAGACGGCACGGTGTACGGCTGATGAATGATCATCGCCGTAGGGACGCCCGACTTCTGCGCTCCGACCAGCGCTCCGAACAACATGAAGTCCACCGCGATGGCATCCGGCCGAACCTCCTTCGCGGTTTCGAGCACGTCGCGCGCATACTCCGCCGCGGGCCCGAAGAACATGAGATCTCCATAGCGCTTGAACGAGGCGATGGTGTTGCTCGCCTCCCAGTCGCGCACCGTGTCGTGCGTGACGCTGCGCATGTGGTGATGCGGGGCGTGGCGAAACGGCGAGAAGCTCGAGCCCGCGGCGCGCGCCTCGCCTTCGACCGCGGCATCTCCGAGCACGTGCACGTCGTGCCCCCGCTTGGTTAGGCAGCGCGCCACGGTGAGTTGGGCGGGCACGTTGCCCCCCGCTTCGGGCATCACAAACAGAAAGTTCATGTCATCGTTTCCCTTCGGTGGCACACACGAGGCGCGCAGACTCGTGCCATGCGCTCGGGGTCGCGGATGCAGTGGCTCCGCATCCAGGTGTCGGCGACGCGGATGAACACTCGACCCTCGTCGACGGAACGTCTTGCGTCATGGATCCCCGTGCTCGTTCTGCTCGCCGCGTTCCTGGCGAACGTCTATGCCTCACCCCTACCCTGGCTCAAAGCTCTTTGGGGAGGGCGTCATCTCGGAGCCCCCCCAACCGTGCGACGCATCGGCGCCCGTCGTTCATGGGTCTGTTCTCGTGTCCTCGCACCAGAACGACGGGATGCCCATCCCGAGGCGCCAGCCGGCAAAGCGCAGCGTGAGCGGTCGACCCGTCGTGCAGCCTGCAAGGCGCCCCGCCGTTCGCGAAGGATATCGGTGCCCCCTCGCCGGCTTGCATCTTGCACTTCGCACCGGTCGCACCAAGAGTACGAGGAACGAATGGATCCCCAGGCACTGCGCGTTCTGGTCGTGGATGACGAGCCCAACATCCGCTCGACGCTCTCCGTCTGCCTGGAGTCCATCGGGTGCGAGGTCCACGCGGCCGCCGGGGCGCGCGAGGCGCTCGCGGTCGTCGAGCGACGGCCCTTCGACATCGTGTTCCTCGACGTGCGGCTCGGGCAGGCCGATGGGGTGGCCCTCTTGCCGGAGCTCTTCGCGCGGTCTCCGCGGCTGGCCGTGGTGATGATCACCGCCTACGCGAGCATCGAGAGCGCCGTGTTGGCCATCAAGTCGGGGGCTCAGGACTACCTGCCGAAACCGTTCACGCCGGCGCAGATCCGGATGGTCGTCGGTCGTCTCCGGGACCGCTGGGTGCTCGAGAATCGAGTGGCCGAGCTCGAGGGTCGGCTCGCCGAGACCACGCCCGACGTGCTCATGGACACCCGCTGTCAAGCCGTGCAACAGGCGCTCGACACGATCTCGCAGGCCGCCCAGGCCAACACCGCGGTCCTCCTCCGCGGCGAGAGCGGCACTGGCAAGGGGGTCTTGGCCCGGTTGCTCCACGAGCGAAGCCCCCGAGCTGGCCATCGCTTCATCACGGTCAACTGCCCGACGTTGACCGATGAGCTGCTCGCCAGCGAGCTCTTCGGTCATGTGCGCGGCGCCTTCACCGGAGCGGTGCGCGACCAGCGCGGCAAGGTCGAGGAGGCAGACGGTGGGACGCTGTTCCTGGACGAGATCGGTGAGATCTCCCCTACCCTCCAGACCAAGCTCTTGCGCTTCGTGCAGGACCGCGAGTTCGAGCGCGTCGGGGACACGCAGACCCGACGGGCGGACGTTCACCTCGTCGCCGCGACCAACCGAGATCTCCAGAAGGACGTCGAAGCGGGGCGCTTCCGGCTCGACCTCCTCTATCGGCTCAACGTGATCGAGGTGACGATGCCAGCCCTTCGCGATCGTCGTGACGATCTGCCGGCCCTCGCGCGCCACTTCCTGTCGTTCGCGGCGCGGAACGTCGGCCGCCCCGCCCCAAGGCTCAGCCAGGAAGCCGAGTCCCTCCTCCTCGGTTACGGGTGGCCCGGCAACGTCCGAGAGCTCAAAAACGAGATGGAGCGCGCGGTCGTCTTGTCGCGCGAAGACGTGCTGCGTCCGGAGAGCTTCTCGGAGCGCCTGCGCGGCGGCGCCAACGTCGTCCCAGCCGTCGGCGGCGACTTCACGCTCAACCAAATCGAGCAGGAGCATACCCTGCGTGTCCTGTCGCGGACGGCGACCCGCGAAGAGGCGGCCCGTGTGCTCGGCATCGACCCGTCGACGCTGTGGCGGCGGCTCAAGCGTTACGAGGAAGGCGGAGAAGAGCCGGGCTCGGCGTCCTGACCCTTCGGGTCCCTTGGCGTGGTTGGAATCGAGAACCAAAAGCGCGCACCGCCGAGAGGTGAAGCGTCGACACCCACCTCACCGCCGTGCGCTCGCACGATGTCCTCCACGATGCTGAGACCCAGTCCGCTCCCCTGCTTGGTGGTCCCGGGGACGCGAAAGAACTTGGCGAACACGCGCTCGCGCCACTCCAAAGGAACCCCGGGACCGGTGTCATCGACGAACACTCGTGCCGAGCCCCCGTCCACCTCGAAGCCGATGGCGACACGGCCCCCGTCGCCGGCGTGAAGCAACGCGTTCTCGATCAGGTTGTCGAGCACCCGCGCCAGCCGCGAGAAATCTGCCTGAATCGTGAGCAGACTGTCCCCGTGGCTCGCCTCGAGCGCCTTGTGGCACTGCCGGGCCGCAGCCTCGTTCCGCGACAGGGCGTCGCGGACGAGCTCCCCGACGTTCACCGTCGAGCGTGACAGGCGCGCGACCCCCGACTCGAGCCGCGCCATCTCGAGCAACTCCTCCACCACCGACTGTAGCCGCTCGCAGTCTTGCCGCGCCGTCGCGAGCAGATCCTGCTGGCGCTCGGTCAGGGGGCCGGCCGCCTGCTCGAGACAGAGATGCACCGCCATGTGGAGGGAGGTAAGGGGCGTTCGGAGCTCATGCGCCGCCGCCGCGACGAGGTCGCCCTTGAACCCTTCGACCCGGCGCGCGCGGGTCACGTCGCGCATCGCGACGGTGACCCCTGAGAGCACGTCACCCCCCGTTCGAACGGGCGTCGCGCTGACGAGCAGCCACCGCGGAGAGGGACGACCCGGGAGCTCTACCGCCGCATCGAGCGAGTTGGGCTCGTGCGCCTCGCCGGACTGCCTCACGCGGTCGAAGGCGTCGTGTACCGCGTCCTCGAGACCCTCCGGGAGCGCCTCCAGATCCAACCGATCGCTGCCGAGGACCCTGGTGGCCACTTCGTTGTGGGTGACGGGCGCACCATCGAGGTCGTAGACGACGACCGCGTCGGCGAGGCTGTCCATCACCGACTCGAGCCGATTGTTCGCGTCGAGCAGCTCCCCAACGGAGCTCTGTCGGTACTGCGCGAGGCGCGCCGCCATGTCGTTGAACGACGTGGAGAGCGAGGCGATCTCGTCGGTCCCCTCCACCCGGATCTGCGCGTCGAAGTCGCCTTCTGCGAGTCGATGGACCGCGCGCTCGAGCACGCGCACCGGGGCGAGAATCCGTCGAATCCACGCCCCGGAGATCACGATGGCCAGCAAGAACGCGACGACCGCGGTGAGCGCGAGTGTGGCGCCGATGCGTTGGGCCTCGTGGCGGGCTTGCTCGCTCTTCTCGCGCATCGCGTTGCGGTTCATCTCGAGGATCCGGTCGACGGCGCTCCCAAGGGCACGCGACCGCTCCTGGTGGGAGGCGAACCCTTCGTCCGTCGCCACCGTCTCGAGACCGCCGCGATAGGCCTCCCACGCCCTCCGCAGCCGCTCCGTGGCGTCCTTCTCACCCTCCTCGGTGATGTTGCTCTCCTGCAGACGAAGCTCGCGGTCGAACAAGGCGATCGACTCCGACACCTCCCCTGGGGAGAACGTCTCGCCCTGGAGGTTCGCCGACAACACACGCTGGTCGATTGTGTCGGCGGTGTGCAGCATGCTGCGCATGGCGTCGAAGCTGCGGAAGTTCTCGTACAGGATCTCTCCGGGAGCAGCGCCAAAGCGCACCGCCGCGTACAGCGCCCCCGACGCGATGACCGCGAGGGCGATGACCAGCGGGAGCTGCGAGAGGAGGAGCTTGCGTCGCAGCGTCAAGGCCTCTGCTCCTCGGCCGAGGACAGGTGCAAATCGAAGCCACGTGCCTTCCGCAGCAGTCGCTGCGGTATCGTCACCCCCAGCACCTGCTTCCACCAGGATTGCTCGGTCACGCCGATGACGATGTCGGTCACTCCATTGGCCCGCGCGAACTCGAGGATGCCATCGACGGGATCCTCGGCCTTGATGTGATGCACCTCTGCGCCCAAGTCGCGCGCCATCTGCTGCGTGTCGAAGAGGCGCCGCTGCGTCGCCGCGTCGATGCGCGTCGGCTCCTCGCGTGGTGTCTCCACGTAGACGGCGTACCAGTGAACGTTCAACCGGCCTGCCATCCGCGACGCTCGTCGCAACAGCACGTGCGCTCGAGGTGAGCCGGAGGCCAGGCACAGCATGAGGCGCCCGCCGGTTGGACGGTGACCTTCCTTCTCCTCGCC
The DNA here is from genome assembly GCA_964401935.1 of uncultured Polyangiaceae bacterium. Classification (GTDB taxonomy): domain Bacteria; phylum Myxococcota_A; class Polyangia; order Polyangiales; family Polyangiaceae; genus JAPYTK01. Next base: position 23,427 of record CAYOAL010000059.1, on the reverse strand, counting down.
CGGTGAGGCGGCCCCGTGGGGGCGGGCGCGGCCGATCGATTCGGCGACCTCTCGCAGCGCGAGCTCTCTCAACGCCCCGAGGTTCTCCACCTGGAAGAAATGGCGGAGGGCCCAGTCGATGCGGTCTTTCGGATACACCTTCCCCGACTTGAGCCGCTCGAGGAGATCGTCGGGGGGCAGATCGACGTTCACGATCTGATCTGCGCGGCGGAGGAAGGAGTCGGGCACGGTCTCGTGCACCTTGACGCCCGTCGCCCTCTTGACCACGTCGTTCAGGCTCTCGAGGTGTTGGATGTTGAAGGCGCAGTAAACATGAATCCCGGCCCGAAGGAGCTCGAGGATGTCTTCGTAGCGCTTCTTGTTCTTGCTCCCCGGCGCGTTCGTGTGCGCCACCTCATCGACGAGGGCGACCTCGGGGGCGCGCTCCTTCAAGCTGTCGACATCGAGCTCGGAGAGCTCCACGCCACGGTACTCGATCCTCCGAAGAGGCACTTGCGGCAGCCCGTCCAAGAGGGCCGCCGTGTCCGCGCGGCCGTGCGCTTCGATGACGCCGATGACGACGTCGACGCCGCGCTGCTTGAGCTGATGCGCCTCCTGCAGCATGCGATACGTCTTGCCGACCCCCGCCGCCGGCCCCAAGAACACCTTCAGGCGGCCTTGCCGCGAACGGCGGACCAGCTCGAGGAAGTCGTCGGAGCGGGCATGCGTGGCAGCCATGGCGGGTCAATGTCCTACTCGTCCGAAGCTCGTGTCTAGCGCGATGTTCGTCTCGAGCACGTTGACCAACGGCGGGGACCAGGGGTTGGACCGCGCCTGAGCCCGCAGCAGCTCCTCGACGCGGGTGGGGGCGAGCCCCCGCGCGGTCGCGATGCGGGGAACCTGGAAGAGCGCACCGTCGAGCGTGATGTGAGGGTCGATCCCCGAGCCCGAGGCCGCCACGAGCTCCCCCGGCACCGGCCGCTCGGGCGTCGCGGCGTTCCGCGTCGCTGCACCCGCCGCGCGCTCGGTCAGCGCCGGATGGCTCGGCCCGAGGTTGCTCCCACCGGTGGCCGCCGCGTCGTAGCCCACCGCAGAGGGTCGCGGCCACAGGTACTCTCTCCGCTCGAAGGCCTGGGCCACGAGGCGGCTCCCGACGACCTGCCCCGACGCATCGCGAATCAGACTGCCCTCCGCCTGTGCGGGGACCACGAGCTGCGCAAAAGCGAGCGCGACGAGCGGGTAGAGCACCGCAGTGAGCAGGAGCGTGAAGAGCCAAGCACGCGCGCTGATGATGAGGTCGTTCGCCATCGCTGAATCCTTTCTAGGCCGCCCCGAGCGCCGTGAGCACCAGGTCGATGCCCTTGATGCCGATGAACGGCAACACGAGGCCTCCGAGGCCGTACACGAGCAGGTTCCGCTGCAGCAGCCGATCCGCGCTCGCGGGGCGGTACCGAACCCCGGTGAGGGCGACGGGGATGAGCGCAGGGATGATGATGGCGTTGAAGATCACCGCCGAGAGGATCGCGCTCCGTGGCGACGACAGCCCCATGATGTTGAGCGCGGCCAGGCTGGGCATGGCCGCGATGAAGAGGGCCGGCACGATGGCGAAGTACTTGGCGACGTCGTTGGCGATAGAGAAGGTGGTGAGCGCGCCCCGGGTCATCAGGAGCTGCTTCCCGATCTCGACCACCTCGATCAGCTTGGTCGGATCGCTGTCGAGATCGACCATGTTCCCGGCCTCTTTGGCCGCCTGGGTGCCCGAGTTCATCGCCACGCCGATGTCAGCCTGGGCGAGCGCGGGCGCGTCGTTGGTTCCGTCGCCCATCATGGCGACAAGACGCCCCCCCTCCTGCTCCTTGCGGATGTAGGCGAGCTTGTCCTCTGGCGTCGCCTCCGCGATGAAGTCGTCCACGCCCGCCTCCTTGGCGATCGCGGCGGCGGTGAGCGGATTGTCCCCCGTCACCATGACGACCCGCAGCCCCATGGCCCGCAGCCGCTCGAAGCGTTGTTGGATGCCCGCCTTGAGAACGTCCGAGAGCGCGACGACGCCCAAGACGCTCCCCCCTTCTGCGACCACCAGGGGCGTGCCGCCTCCCCGCGCAATGTCGTCCACGTTGGCGCGCAGCGCCGCCGGCAAGCTGCCGCCGTTCTTCTCCAGCCAGCGCTCGACCGCGTCGACCGCCCCCTTTCGCAGCAGCCGGCCATCGGGGAGGTCGACCCCCGAGAGACGGGTCTGCGCGCTGAACGCGATCGGTTGGGCCCCGTCCGGCAGCTCGAGCGAGACACCAAGCTGCTTCTCGCACAGCGCGACGAGGGACTTCCCCTCCGGGGTCGTGTCTGCCAACGACGACAGGAGCGCCGCCTGCGCGAGCGCATCGGGCGCCACGCCCCTGGCGGTGACCAACCCCGTGGCCTGGCGGTTGCCCTGCGTGATGGTCCCCGTCTTGTCGAGCAACACCGTGTCGATGTCGCCCGCGAGCTCCACCGCCTTGCCGCTCTTGGCCAGCACGTTGGCCTTGAGCGCGCGGTCCATGCCGGCGACCCCAATGGCCGCGAGCAGGCCACCGATGGTGGTTGGAATGAGACACACGAGCAGCGCGATGGCCGTCGAGAGATCGATGTTGGCATCGAAGAACGACGCCATCGGGAGCAAGCTCACGGTCACCATCAAGAACGCCAACGTGAGCCCCGCGAGCATGATCGTCAGGGCGATCTCGTTGGGGGTCTTCTGACGCTTCGCGCCTTCGACCAGCGCGATCATCCGATCGAGGAACGAGTCGCCGGTCTCGACGGTGACGCGCACCACGAGCTCATCCGAGAGCACACGAGTGCCGCCCGTGACTCCGCTGCGGTCTCCCCCCGCCTCCCGGACCACGGGTGCCGACTCGCCGGTGATGGCAGACTCGTCGATGCTGGCGACCCCCTCGATGATCTCCCCGTCGGCGGGGATCGTCTCGCCCACGGAGATGACCACCACGTCACCCGCCTTGAGCGCGGTCGACGTGACCGTCTCCAGAGAACCATCCTCCTTCCGACGTCGAGCCGCGGTGGACTTGCGTGTCTCTCGCAGCGCCTGCGTCTGCGCCTTGCCACGCGCCTCGGCGAGCGCCTCGGCGAAGTTTGCGAAGAGCACGGTGACCCACAACACCGCGCTCACGCCGAACTGATACCCGGCGCTCTCGTTGGCCAGGAACAACGCCGACAGCCCGGACAGCGTGCTGAGCACCGCACCAAGCTCGGTGATGAACATCACTGGGTTCTTCACCATGCGCTGGGGCAGCAGCATGTGGAGCGACTCCCAGAGCGCGGCCTTCACCAGCTCGGCGGAGAACAGCGGCGCGCGCCGGCTCGCCTTCCGCGCGACGCTCTGCACCGGGGCGTGCCTCTCCATTCGGCTCTCCATGGGCTTCACCTTTCCTTCATCACCCAGCAGAAACGCACCCTCACGGGGCTGGGAGCCAACACGCGAGAGGTTGTCCTGCACGGGACGGTACGTGGGCTCGACCGCGATCCCAGCGCGCAACAGATCCATCGCCTCGGGGTGATGCCCCTTGAGCTCACGGGTGGCGGCGAGGATGTTGTAGCCCGCAGCGCGCTCCGGGTCGCGGGCCAGCGCCTGGCGAGCCAGGTGCTCCGCCGACGAGAGGTCGCGATCACGAATCGCCGCTCGCGCCTCTTCGATGTAGGCGTCGTACACCTCATCGGGCTCTCGCTCGCCACCGCTCATGGGGCCCCCCTCACTGCCGACACGAGCGTGAGGTGCTCGGAGATGGGACCCAGCACCGCCGCCGGCAGGAACAGCAGCGCGCCAAGGAGCAGGACACTGCCCAGGAGGAGCACGCCGAACAGTGGCGAGTCGGTCCGAAAGGTGCCGGCTGTCTCCGGCACCGGCTTCTTCTCCGAGAGGAAGCCGGCGATCCCGAGCGGCAGGACAATCGGGAGAAACCGCCCCAAGAGCATCGCCATCCCCGTCGCGACGTTCCAGGGCACCGTGTTGTCTCCGAGACCCTCGAACCCGGAGCCGTTGTTCGCGGCGGCCGAGCTGAGCTCGTAGAGGATCTCGCTGAAGCCGTGGCTGCCTGGGTTCGCGACCGCGCCCGCACCCCAGGAGGTGGAAGCGAACAGCGCCGTCCCTCCCAAGATGAGGAGCGGGTGCAGCAGCAGCGTCAACGCGGCGAGCTTCATCTCGCGAGCCTCGATCTTTCTCCCGAGGTACTCCGGTGTTCGGCCGACCATCAGTCCGGCGATGAACACGGCGACGACGATGTACAGGAACATGTTGATGAACCCGACCCCCACCCCCCCGTAGGTCACGTTCAACCACATGCCGATCATGGGCATCAGCCCGGCGAGAGGATTGAGACTGTCGTGCATCGCGGCCACCGAGCCGTTGCTGGTCGCCGTGGTAGACACCGCCCAGAACGCACCCCCGGACGCACCGACGCGCAGCTCCTTGCCTTCGAGGTTGCCGAGCGTCTGGTCGACGGGCAAGCCGGCGAAAGCCGCGTTGGGCTCGACGTCCATCAGGACGGCGGTGCTCGACAGGGCAAAGAAGATCAGCGTCATGACGCTGAACACCACCGCCGCGTGCTTGAGGCGCCCCGTGAGGCGCCCAAACATCCACACGCTCGCCATGGGGATGAGGAGGATCGCGAGGTTCTCGATGAGGTTCGTATAAAACGACGGGTTCTCGAAGGGGTGCGTGCTGTTGGGGCCGAAGTAGCCGCCGCCGTTCGTGCCGAGCTGCTTGATGGCGACCATCGCCGCCACGGGACCTCGTGCGATCGTCTGCACCGCCCCCTCGAGGGTTTGCGCGACGGCCGCGCCATGGAGCGTCATGGGCATCCCCAGCGTGATGAGCAGCAGCGCCACCACCACGGACAAAGGAAGGAGCACGAGGACGATCGCGCGCGCGAGGTCGCGATAGAAGTTGCCGATCTCGGGCTTCGGTCCGAGCGCCCGAGCAATCGCTGCCAACGCACCGAGCCCCGTCGCGGCGGAGACGAACTGCAGCCACGTCATGCAGAAGATCTGAGTGAAGTAGCTGAGCGACTGCTCGCCCGAATAGTGCTGGAGGTTGGTGTTCGTCGTGAACGAGATCGCCGTGTTGAAGGCGAGGCTCGGCTCGAGCGGCCCCTTCCCGTCCGGATTCAATGGCAACCACTGCTGAGAGAGGAACACCACGAAGGCGAACACGAACATCAGCGTGTTGAAGACGAGGAGCGAGAGCGCGTACCGCTTCCAGGTCTGCGGCTCGAGCGACCCGCGGCCGAGGAGCCGCTCGAGCGCTCGATCGAAGCGACCGCTCGTCGAGCGGCCGAGGGCCCAGCTCATGTAGCGGCCGAGCGGCCACGCCAACAGCGCTGTCACCGCGAACAGAAACAGACCCAAGGCGAGATTCATGGCGGTGTCCTAGAACTTCTCCGGGCGCACGATGGCGACCAGCAGGTAGACGAAGGCGAATGCGGAGACGACGGTCGCGAGGATCAACATGTGCACCTCACCTTCAGATCCGGTCGAGGACCAACGTCAGCCCGTACAGGCCGGCAAACGACAACAGCCCGAGGGCGAGAAAGATGACGACGAGCATCGGGTCTCCTTGGTTCATCGTTCGAAGTCCCCTTCGCAAGGGATGTGCCCGCTCCCGGAGAGCGTCCACGAGGGCCAAGGGGCCGCGCCATTGCGACCACTTGGCCGTCCATTCGGTCTTCCCTCGGGGCTGGGCCGCGGGGGGGTCCGTGCACGCTGCAAGCTCGACTCGGCGGAGCGGTTGCGCGGCGCCGTGCGACCGAGCTCGACCTCCGGTGCGTCTCGTCAGAACCAGGCCGTGGCTCCGACGGTGACGGTGTCCTGAGCGTCAGCGTTGCGAACGAACGGCGTCGTCGACCCGTCCCCTGCCACCTCCCCTCGAAAGAAGGCGTCGCCGGCGGCCCAGTCGCGCCGGTACTCGAGGTAAATCGCGAAATGATCGCGTGGCGCGATCCTCACCCCCGCCGTCAACGAGCTCACCCACTCCACGGGCCAGAAGATCGCCGCGGCCGTCCCGCTGTCGTTGCTCGCGACCTTCTCCCAGAAGAAGTCACCACGAACAGCCACCGCGAGCCAATCGAGCGGGGCCACGCGCGTCGCGAGCATGCCGCCGAAGTACGCGCTCGTGCCGAGCTCGTTGCGCTCGAGCCCACCCGTGGTCTGTCCCTGGAGAGCGAGCCATGGCGTCGCGGTCAGCGTGCCGTTGAGGTCGAACAGGTGGCGCCACGCGCGCCCCTCCGGTGCGTCGCGCGGGCGCTCCACGCCGCCCACGTAGCCCAGGTTTCCTTGGAACACGTCACCGAGCGTGTACTGGGCCTGGGTGATGAAGCTCTTCTCATCGTTGTTGTCGAGGAGAGTGTTCCAACCATTCACCAACCACCCGACGAGCGTCACCTCGTCCGACACCGGATACGACACGCGCAGACCCGTGTGGTAGAACGGGTAGCCGTAGAACAAGTTCGTGCGCGAATAGAGCCAGTTGTCCTTCACCGCCAGCGACTCCACGCCGACGGGTGAGAGAAACAGCCCCGCCGAGACGTCGAGGCCGGCCCCGATGGGGATCCGGTAGCCAAGGTGCGCCTCCTGCAAGATGCGCCACAGGGTGGCGTCCTGCGCGCCGACGCCCGTCCCGAGGGCGGGTGCTTCGGGCTCCCCCAGGTAGTAGGTGGCCGGTGTGGTGCCCCACTGCAGCGTCAGATCTGCGTGCACCCCTTCCCACTCGACCGCGACATCGAGCACCGCGTTCGAGAGATTCACCGAGTTGTGCCGATTGTCGAAGCCGCGGAGGTCGATGATCCCGTTCGAGGGCTCGTTGAAGCTATAGGCGTAGAAGGCCTCGACCCAGCCCCCCACGGACACGTGCGAGAGCCACCCCGGGGCGGCGGTCGAGGAAGGCGCGGCCCCTGCGTCCACCGCCTCTGGCTTGCCCTCGACGCCGGCGTCGGGCGAGCCACCAGACGGCGTCCCACCCGGATCCGGAGCCTGTTGGAGGGTCGGGTCGGGCGACGGCGCCGTAGGACCCTGCGCCGCCACGGGGCGGCCGAGCAACACGCCGAGCGGCACACCGAGCACCCACCACGCACCCCACCCGCGGCGACGCCGCCGCTGCGGACACACCTCGTCGCGGGAACGTGCCTCGAGAGAACACTCAAGACCCGATGTCGGCGTGGAGACCCGTCCTTGCATGTGGCCCACGACCCACAGCAACCGACGTGCCGCACCTCGTGGGCGCCCGCGACCTCCCCACAGGCCGGCGTAAGTGCCCGCAACAACGCCCCCTTACGGCACGCTGGGCACCCCCCCGCGCTCACCTCCCGGTGTGGAGCGCGGCGCTCTGCAAAGGATCGGGGCGGAGGTCATTGCGCGGCGCAAGGTCGAGCGGCGAGGAGCGCCCCTCGCCTCGAGCCCCATGGTCCACGCGGCGATGCGATGCTCCGCGGCGTCGACCGCGACATCGGTCGGCGACGGCCACGGCACCGCGGTGGACGGGTCGAAGCTCCGTGGGCGGCATGTGGATCGCGGGGCGGCACCGCCAAGCTCGGCTGGGCCGAGCTGCGCGTAGGTGTCCTCTCAAGCCACGTGGGCCGCGGGCAAGAACCCTTGCACAGTCGTTGCCTACAACTAGGCTAGGACTCGTGGCCCGCCTCCCGACCGGTCGCGCGCTCTCTGCGTCGCCACGGCCTCCGCCGCACGGTCTCCGCCGCACGGTCTCCGCCGCACGGAGGAGCAGGTGAACTCCCATGACGACGAAGCTGCGGTACTCCTGGCGGGCCATGCTGTCGAGCTTCTGGTTCGTGCCCACCATGATCGTGCTGGGCGCGTTGGCGCTCGCCTCCGCCATGATCGCGCTCGAGGTCTACGGACTGGTGGATGTCGAGCGCTCCCTGCTCCTCGGCGCCGGCGCGGACGGTTCTCGGGGGCTGCTCACCGCGCTCGCCAGCTCGATGATCACGGTGGCGGGCGTGGTGTTCTCGATCACCATCGTGGCCCTCGCGTTGACGTCCAGCCAATACACGTCACGCATCCTGCGCAACTTCATGAACGACCGCGTCAATCAGGCGGTGCTCGGCGTCTTCGTCGGCACGTTCGCCTATTGCCTGGTGGTGCTGCGATCGATTCGTGGCGACGCGGAGGGTGAGGCGTTCGTCCCGTCGCTCGCCGTGCTCGGCGGTTTGGTCCTTGCTTTCGTCGGGATTGCGCTCCTCATCTACTTCATTCACCACATCTCCATGTCGATCCAGGCGTCCAACGTCATCGCGCGCGCGGCGGCGGAGACGCTCGTCGCCATCGACAAGCTGTTCCCGAACGAGCTCGACGCGAGCGCCGCCGATGAGGCGGAGGACACCGCCGAGGACACCCGCGCCGCTCGTGTGTGGTCGACGATCTCGGCGAGAGAGACGGGCTACATCGAGAACATCGACGGTGAAGCGCTCCTCGAGCTGGCAGAGCGCCATCAAGCCACCGTGCGCATGGAGCATGGCATCGGCGAGTTCGTGATCGAAGGCACCACCATCGCGTCGCTGTCCCCGCAGCGAGAGCCCGACGAGGAGCTTGACACCGCGCTCAACGACGTGTGCGTCGTGAGCCGAATGCGCACCGTGGAGCAAGACGCGGCCTTCGGCATTCGTCAGCTGGTGGACATCGCCCTGAAGGCCTTGTCGCCTGGCATCAACGACACCACGACCGCGACGATGTGTGTGGACTACCTCACCGCGATCCTGGTGCGCCTCGCCAACCGCGACATCGCGCCGCTCGCCCTCATGCACCAGGCGGAGCGTCGTGTCATCATCCCTGGGCCCACCTTCGACGGCCTGTTGGCGGCGTCCTTCGATCAGATTCGGCAGAGCTCCGAGCGCAACATCACGGTGCTGATTCGCCTGCTCCACGCCCTGGAGACCATCGCCGCCGCGGCGACGAGCCCTCGACGTAGACATGCGCTGAGAGAGCAAGCCGAGCTCGTCCTACCGTGGGCCCAGCGCAGCAGCTCCTCGGAACGCGAACGCGACACGGTGAACGCCGCCTGGGCCCACCTCTCCACCCTGTGACCGGTCGGTCTGGCCGAGGCTACGACCGCTCGACACGACCTACGGACGGCACACGTAGTAGGCGTTGAACGGGTCCTCCTCGATCCGCGTGACCTCGACACGGGAGAACCCCGCTTCGCGGAGGAGCTCGAGGGCCTTCTCCTCCCCCCAGCAAGCGCCGAGGCCCTCGCCGCCCTGGGCGAGGGAAACGGACGTGCAGTGCATCGTGGAGACGGTGTACAGCATCGGCGCGAGGGGGTGGTCGAGGTTTCGCTCGAGGTGGCTCGACAAGCCGATGTCAGCCATGAGGAACAGGCCGTCCTGGCGCAGCCCCTCCCGGATGCCACGCAGCACACGACGCGGATGGGCCTGATCGTGGATCGCGTCGAAGGCCGTGATGAAGTCGTAGGCGGGCGGCCCCCCTAGCGTCACGGCGTCCTTCACGTCGAAGCGCGCGTTCGACAGGCGCCGCCTGTCGGCTTCGGCGCGTGCCCAGCCGATCGCGTCGGACGAGATGTCGACGCCCGCACACCGGCTCTTGGGGAAACGTTCGGCCAGAAGGTGGATCGCCACGCCACGCCCGCAGCCGACGTCGAGCACGTCGATGCCGGTCTCGAGTCGCTCCGTCATCTTCGCGACCAAGGGGATCGTTCGACTGAGCAGCGACGCCTCGAGTTGTGCGGCGCTGTCCTCCGCCATGAGCGCGTGGAAGCGGGGATAGGCCGCGTAGTCGAGTCCGCCGCCCTCGCGGAACACCTTGACGATGGCCTGCTCCACCTCGCCGAGCATCGCGACGAACTGGGAGAACGCGGCGACGTTGTTGGGGCCGGCCGCGCGCGTCAGGCACGCGGCGTGCTCGGCTGGAAGCCAGTAGGCGCGGGACGCGGCGTCGTACTCCACGATCCGTCCGGTCACCATCGCCCCCAGCCACTCCCTGACGTATCGCTCATCGAGCCCCGAGGCGCTCGCGATCGCCTCCGACGTCGAGGCCCCGCGGCCGGCGAGCGTCTCGAACAGACCGGTCTGGTGACCGATGCTCGTCATCAGCGACAGGAGACCGCCCTTCACCGTGGCCAGCATCCTCTCGGCGAAGGCCTCCGTCTTCGCGGGGTCGAGGTCTTGGGTGTCGGCTTCGCGCGGCGTCGTTGTGCTCATGCGGGCCAACGTACGCTCTGCCGTGCCGGCTCCGCATGAGGAGTTCTCCTCATACGATGCGCTTTCTTCCCCTCTCAGCGGACGAAGACACCGGTCGCGAAGAGCCCGTGTTGCACCGCAAACAGGCACGCCTCCGCGCGGTTCCTCGCGCCGATCTTGTCGTAGATGTGTTCGATGTGATTCCCAACGGTCTTCGGGGTGATCGCGAGCTGCGTGGCGATCGCCTTGGTCGGAATGCCTCGCGCGACGAGGCGCAAGACATCGAGCTCGCGTGCCGTGAGCCCGGCCGGTCGCTCGGGGCGCCGGCGCGGGCGATGACCGGCGACGCCGAGAACCGCCTCCACCGCGTCACCGTCGAGGCGGCCGGCGCGGACGGCAGCGCGCAGCTCATCGGCGGCCCTACCCGGCGCGAGCGCGGCGCGGTACGGGCGTGGCTCGCGCATCGATTGATACGCCACGACCGCGCTCAGGATGCGCGCCGGCACCGGAATGGCCGTCCCCGCGATCCCGCGTGGGTATCCCGAACCGTCCATACGCTCGCAGTGTTGCCCGGCCAGCGCGCCGATCGGAGACAGCACGGGAGACTGCTGCAGCATTCGTTCGGTCAGGTAGGGATGCATGCGCACGCGTTCCCACTCGCCAGCGCCGAGCGGCCCGCGCTTGTCCCAGATCGCGTTGGATACACCGAGGCGCCCGAAGTGGTGCACGAGGCCGGCGCGGCGCAGGCTCTGCAACGCGTCGTCCGGCAGCCCGAAGGCGCCCCCCGCGGCCGCGGCCAGCGCGGCGACATTCGTGGAGTGGCCGAGGAAGTATGGCGACTTCAGGTCGACGAAGTCTGCGATGGCGCTCAGCGCGGAGTCGAACGCCGCCTCGGCGAGGGCGCCCCCGAGCGCAGGCTCGGCGTCGAGCACCGCCGTCCACGCGTGCACGGCGTCGAGCCCCTCGAGCACCTCGCGAGCACGCTGGCAAAACAGCGTGACGAGCCCTGGGTCGAACTGAGTGCCAGCGAGCCGGCGGCAGAGAGCGGTCGCCGACTCGATCCCCCCCATCCGGTGAGCGACCTCGATGTACTCGGCGATATGCGCGACTCGAGACACCATGGGGATCGCCGCCCCGGAGCGTGTGCCCGGCCAGCCACGGCCATCCCAGTTCTCATACGCGGCGTCGAGAGCCTCGAGCACCGCCGCGGAGAGGCCGAGCCGCTCGGCGAGCGCACAGGCCACCTTCGTGTGCACGGTGATGTCGATCTCGCGATGACCGGCGATGATGAACTCGAGCCCGAGCCGAAACCGGTGCAGGGGCGGCCTCCCCGCGCCGAGCATGTCCAACCCCGCCACCGCCCCGCGACCCCGCAGGCCGTGACGGAACTTCGTGGCCTTGAGCGAGAGATCGTCGCCGAACCACTTGGCCTGCTCGTGGGCATCCGAGTGGCAGCCAACGTTGATGAGGAGCGCCGTAAAGTAGACCGCCCTCCTCGCCTCGTCGTCGAGGCCACGCCGTTCGGCGAGCCGGAGCGCGATGAGGCACTGCCTGAGCACGTGCTCCATCGGCTGGCCGAAGCCAAGATCGATCCCAAGCGACAGCGCCGCGAGGAGCTCGGCGAGCCGGACCTGACCGGCGGGGATCGGCGCCGCTCCCATGACGGCAACCTACTACAGCTCGGGCGAGCGTTGCTCCGACCCGAACACGCGCTCGACCTCGCTCGCCTCGAGCTCTGCGCGCGGCGACCCTCACCGCCGGCGTACCGGGCGGAGACGGCGGGGCCCCAACCCGGGTGAAGCCACGCCCGCGCCGCGACGCTCCGTCGGCTCCACGCACCCAGGCGACGGCGCAGGCGCCGCGGATCGACGAAGGGTCTCGCTCATGCGCACGGCGACGACCACGCCGGACACGAACGTGAGCGCGGCGACGAGCCACAGCGCGGCGGGCAGGCCGAGGGCGTCCGCGGTGAGGCCAGCCAGGAGCGCACCGATCGCGTAGCCGAGGTCGCGCCACAGGCGGTACACGCCCACCGACGACGCGCGCCACGATGGATGCGCGACGTCGCCGATGGCCGCGAGCAACGTGGGGTACACCATGGCCGTGCCGACGCCGAGCAGCGCGGCGCCGGTGGCGAAGGCCGCGAACGCGGAGGAGAGCACGATCACCACGATGCCGAGCGCCTGAACCCACATGCCGCTGACGATGAGCCACTTGCGGCCGACGCGGTCCGACCAAGCGCCCGTGAAGATCTGGGTGATGCCCCACGTGGCCGGGTAGATGGCGGCGAGGGTGCCGATCTGCCCGAGGTCCATTCGCGCGGCCGCGAAGAAGAGCGGGAAGAGACCCCACGCCATGCCGTCGTTCAGGTTGTTGACGAGGCCCGCTTGGCTCACGCTCGAGAGGTTCTTGTCGCGGAGCGACGTGCGCCAGAACACCTCGCGCTGCGTGGGCACGCGCTCGGGAGGCAGCTCGCGGTGGAGCTTCGACTCCGCCGCCACGTGGTGCTTGGTCTCGCGCACCACCGCGACCGAGAGGAACAACCCGAGCACGACAAACACGACGCCGAGGTAGAACGGCTCGGGTCGGAGGCCGTACTGCGCGGCCACGAAGCCGGTCGCGAGCGCGCTTCCCGCCACGGCGAAGTAGCCCGCGAACTCGTTGAGGCCCATCGCGAGGCCCCTCCGCTGTGGACCTGCGAGATCGATCTTCATGATGACCGTCGTCGACCACGTGAGGCCCTGGCTCACGCCGAGCAGCGCGTTCGCGAAGAGCACCCACGACCAGCTCGGCGCCCACATCAGCAGGAACGGCACCGGCACGGCCACCAGCCAGCCGGCGACGAGCACGTGTTTACGCCCGACCCGATCGGAGAGACGCCCGGCCAGGTAGTTCGTGAGCGCCTTGGTCACGCCGAACACGACGATGAACGACAGGACCGCCGTCTTCGCGGCGAGGTGGAAGTCCTGCTCTGCGATCGCCGGGAGGATCGTGCGCTCCATCCCAACCATCGCGCCGACGAAGGCGTTGACGATGACGAGCAGCGAGAACTGCCCCAGGTTCTCTCGGAGCCCGAGCCGGACCTGACTCATGGTCGGAGCTCCTCACGTCCCCGATTGACGCGGAGGATCTGCTCCATCGCGGCGGGCTTGGGCGGCACGTCGGCGAGCGCGTCGACGAACTCCTCGCGCGACTTCGCGAGCAGCGGGTTGTTGCGCCTCTCGAACGCGATCGTGCTCGACGGCTTGCCGCTCATCCCGGCGCCGCACGCCGACCCGGAGAAGTGACCGGGGTAGATCTCGAGCTCGTCGGGGAGCGTGAGCAGCTTCGTGTGGATGCTGTCATACAGCGCGCTGGTGCTCCTGTCACGAGGCATGGTCACGCAGGTAGTCGAGGCTGCCGGGAAGGTCGCGGATGAGGCGCAGCAGCACGTCGAGAGCAGCCGTCTGGACGTTGCGCCCGGACTCCCATCGAGAAATCGTGTTCGGTCCCAGGCGAAGGAGCCGAGCGAGCTCGACCTGGGTCAGGTTGTCGTGCTCGCGGATCGCGCGGATCTCGTCGCCCGAGAGCAGCCCGTACTTCTTCCGGTAGAGCGCGATGGCGTCCTCTTCGAAGCGACGCGCCTGGGTGTACGTAAGAACCTGCTCGCGGCACTTCGCGCACTTGAAGTGCGGGACGTCGCGCACCGCGACGTCCTCGCCGTTGACCGGGGTGTGAAGCGTGCCCCGTGTCTCCCTCATCATCGTGCCGCACGTCGGGCACGCATCGTCCGGGAGGACGGCGGTCTTCCGAGTCGGAGCCTTGGGTCGCGCCTTCTTGTCAGCTGCTTTCTTCATCGGATTCGTCCCTGTGGAAGGAGACCACCACACAGTCGTTCCGCAGCACGACCTTCACGTAGAGGACGGTCTCCGCGACGGTGGGTTTGAACACGTAGAGCCACTCGGACGACACCAACGACCGAACACGCCCGCCCGCGTCGTTCGGCGTGAGCGCCATCAGCACGTCGATGACGTCCGTCACTCCGAGTCCGAGCCCAAGTCCACGAACCTCGGCGAGCGCCTTCACGGTCAGGCGCACCTTGCCCGCCTTGGCGATGTGAATGCGATCGAGGACTCCTGAGAGCCATGCGGGCACCCTCTTAACCTTATGGTTAAATGTACACTGGCGCATGCCGAGAACCGCGACACCCTCTTCGTCCGCATCTTCGAGCTCATGGGAGAGGAACTCGGCCTCGCCGATGATGTGACCAAGATTGAGGACCTGGATGCAGGGACGAGTTCGCCCTGCGCTGGGGAGGTGGCTACTCGTTGATGGCTTCTACGCCCTGCGCTGCGAGGCGCGCGAGGCTGTCTCTCATCGCCTGGAGCTGCTCGGGCGGGTGCCCCGTCCAGTCGGTGATCTCGCCGGTGACCCGAAGCGGGGCCCGCGTGCGGTACGACCTCGTCGGGTTGCCCGGGAACTTCTTGTCGGTGAGGTTCGGGTCATCCTCGAACGGGCCGGTCGGCTCGACGACGTAGATGCGTCCACGGCCAGCGCCGATCGCCAGCTCGGCACCCCACGTGGCGGCATCCAACGTCGCGGTGAGGTACACAAAGGCAGCGTTGTCCCTGTTGCCGTAGTTCGAGGTGCGCCCGGGCTCGATGAGGTCTCCCGGCTTCAAGTCGGCCTTCGTCCCGTGGAGGAAGCCCTCTTCGCCACGGTCGTTGGTCCACACCTTGAACGGCTCGGGGATCGTGGGCGTCGCCATCGGCGAGCGAGCTTAGCCTCGCCGGCGCGCCACCACCAACGTCGACGCGCATCGTCGTGGCCGGGCTCGAGGAAGACCTCGGGCGTGACGACCTGCCCGAGCCGCTCTTACTGGCAGCCGCGCCACGCTGGCAGACCGGGGCGCCACGTCGCTCACCCCCGTCGCAGCCCGATCGAGCTGCCGACACCGGCTCGTGGCCGCCCGCGTTCCCAGTAAGCGCGCACTCCAGCAAAGGCCCCGCTCCTAGCGCACGGCTCGAGCAACGCCGGGTTTCCCAGCCGACTCATCGGTCGAACTCCGCCTTTGTCTTCGCGATATCGAAGGCGTCGGGGCGCCATCCGTCGAGCCACACCGCGAGCCCCGAGGGACCGTCTTCGCAGGTGTCCTCGCCGGTCTCGACGAAGTGCACCATCCGCTCGTAGCCCGGCGTCCCGCCGCAGTCTTCTGGAGGAGCAGCCCGCTCTCCATCGAGGAGTCGGCGCTTGAACGCCTCCTTGTCGGAGCGCACCGCGATGAGCTTCACGTCGTGAGTCCAGTCGTCGCCGAAGTCGTAAAGGTACTCGCACCACTCCACAACGCGGTTCCCGGTGAAGTAGGTGCTGAGCTTGACAGTCTCCGCGTCCGGTGTCGGGCGGTCGTACTCCTCGCCAGCAGGCAGGCCCGCGATGGGGCGGCCCTGATGGGTGGGCAGCCGAAACTCCCACAGGTGGCTCTCCCGCCAGCCGAAGCTCTGCTGAATCGCTTGGTGGAGCTGCCGGAAGGTCGCGGTGGTGCGGAGTAGAAAGCGCCGCCAGATCCGCGGCTGGATCGCCTGCAACGAAACTTCGAACTCGTAGTACTTCGGCATCGGTTGATTCCTCGTCGGTCGCCCTTCGGGCTCCCTCCTGCGGATTGTTCGACACTCCTCTCGGCGCTACGCGCCTCGACTCGTCGCTCGAATTCAGTTGCGCCTGAGCTCGAACTCCCACGGTGGCTGGTCCGCGAGGTAGCGCGCCATGGCGTCGACGATGACACGGGCCGCGAGAGGGCTCGCGCTGTGGTCTTGGCGTCAATCGTCGACCCAGCGGTCGCGCCCCTCGCGCTCGGCCGGCGAGTTATCGCTTTGCACCCGAATCTCGGCAATGCAATCCCGTACGGCGTCGGCGGCCTCGTCGAACGGCAGGCCGACGAGGAACTCGGTGCATGCACGACGACTCAGAGCGCTATTGCCTGCGCCGGGAGGTCCGAGCAGAAAGATGATCGGGCTTGGAACCGCCTCCGCCGACGGGCGCACCGTCGGTGCGTTTCTTCGCTCGGTCCGTCATGAATCCGGCCGCCGCTCGTCCGTCGAGGCGAACGCGAGTTGGTCTGCTGTGCGCGGCGGTCGGGGAGCTCGAAACGGTCCTTTCCCCGGCCAGACGAAGTGCCGCGAGTACGCCTCCTCGAGCTTCTTGTCGCTGGTCTTGGTGAATCGGAGGCGCTGCTTTGGACCCTTGCCCCAGCGCATGTACGCCGTCGCCGACGGCACCAAGTTCAGGTCGTGCGCGTGGAACCGCAGGATACGCAGCAGGCGAGACAATCGCGTCAGGTTGCCCTGGATGACCCTCTCCAAGTACGGAACTCGACCAAAGCGCCAGTCCTCCAGCGCCTTCGGATCCAGCACTCCCATCGCGACCAGCACATCGACGGGTGCGACCACGGTGCCGCCGGCGAGCAGCACCCCGACGGCGCGGACGACACGCGGGTAGAGGGGGTCATCGCGATAGCTGTCGACGCCGACCGACGCGGATGAACGGTCTGACCTTGCCCGTCGACGGGGCGATCGTGGCGTCGCCTCACTCATCGTCCACCCACACCGAGCCAAGGATCCATGTTCAACCAATCTTTACCAAGGTCAAGACCCCGGCACCTATGAAAAGTTGCTGGGACGGCCGCTCCCCGACTTCAACGAGCCCCGACTCGGCCACCGGGGGATCGGGGCTCGCCGGTTCGCTTGGAGTTTCCGGCCCCGCCACTTGGAACGCGGGGAACCAACCGCCAACGACCGCTCGGGGTGGGTCACTGCTCGGGCGTGACGGTGGATCACTTTCAGAGCGTTGACTCCACCGGGCCGAGTTCCCATGGCGGCGGCGTCATCCGCTCGCGCAGGTGGTCGAGAAACGCCGTCACCTTCGGCGACAGATGTCGCGTGCTCGGATAGACCGCATGGAGCGGGGTCTCGGGCGAGCACCACTCGGGGAGCACGCGCTCGAGCTGGTTCGTGCGCATCGGCTGGATGCATCGAAACACCGGAAGCATCGCGACTCCGAGCCCGGCGCGTGCCGCTTCGTCGAGGAAGTCAAAGTCGTTGACGGTAAACCGGGCTCTGACGTTGACCGTGAGCGTCTTGCGGTTCCGGCAAAGCTTCCAGCTCGAGCGATCGACGCCCGCTCCGAAGACGACGCAGTCGAAGCGCTCCAGATCGTGCGGCTCCTTCGGGGATCCGTTCTTCTCGAGAAATGCCGGGCTCGCCACGGCGTAGTTGCGCAGCACGCCCAGACTCCGGGCGATCAGCGCCGAGTCGGCGAGGGGACCGGCGCGCACCGCCACGTCGAACCCTTCCTGGATCAGATCGACGACACGGTCGGCACAAACCATCTCGACCTGGACCTCCGGGTAGCGCGCCAGAAACGATGCGACGATGGGCCCGAGGTAGCCGAAGTTGAGCGGCGTGGTCACACGCAAAAGGCCCCGCGGGACCTCCTGCATCCGGCCCACCACGAGCTCGGCCTCCTCGGCTTCCGCGACGACCCGTGCGGCGCGCTGGAAGAAGGCCTGCCCAACATCCGTGAGGCTGAGCTTCCGGGTCGTACGCTGGAGCAGCCGAGCGCCGAGTCGCTCCTCGAGCTCCGAGACCTTCCGGCTGACGGTCGACTTCGGCATGTCGAGTGCTCGCGATGCACCGATGAAGCTGCCGGCCTCGACCACCTTCGTGAAGACGAAGATCTCGTTGAGATCCATGGGGTTTCTCCTGATTGTCCCGCTAATGGGATTAATGATCCCAATATAGCCGTCTAATCACGATGGCGGAACAACACTACCTTGGCTTCAGCCTCGAACAAGGAGAAGCTCAATGGAAACCAAGACATGGAACATCGACACGGCCCACTCGGGCATCAACTTCTCGGTCCGCCACATGGTCTTCGCCAAGGTGCGCGGTCGCTTTAGCGCCTGGAACGGCAAGGTGAACCTCGACCCCCAAGACCTGACGCGCAGCAGCGTCGAGGTGGAGATCGACAGCGCCAGCATCGATACCGGCGTAGCCGACCGGGACAATCACCTCCGGTCGCCAGACTTCCTGGACGTGGAGCGCTTCCCCAAGCTCCGGTTCGCGAGCACGAAGGTGGAGAAGGTGGGCGGCGACCGCTATCGCATCCACGGCGCCCTCACGATTCGGGACATGACCCGCGAGGTGGTCCTCGATGCTGAGTACGGCGGTCAGGCCAAGGACCCGTGGGGGAACCAGCGGATTGCCTTCACGGCGACGACCTCGCTCGACCGGGGCGAGTTTGGTCTCAAGTGGAACCAGGTCCTCGAGGCCGGCGGTGTTCTCGTCGGAGAGCGCATCGACATCGAGATCGAAGTGCAAGCCGTTGAGGCTGCTGCTTCACAGGCCGCCTGAGGGAGCATCCTGAAGAAGACACTTGAACGTTCCGCCGCATGCAGGCTCGATCGACCGACACCCCAGATTGGGCGCTGCGGTTCGACGGGAGCGTCGAGCGCGCGGTCACGCAGCACGACACCAAGAACCTTCTGTCTCTCTGGCCCGATACGGACGACGGGCGGCTGGCACATCCGACTCCCGACCACTGGCTCCCGTTGATCTATGCGCAGGCGGCAACCGATGACCGGGATCGCGTGCGCTTCCCGACGGAAGGCTTCGACTGGGGCTCGATCTCGATGAGGAACATCGTCTTTGGCGGAGGAGCCGCACCATGATTGAACTCCGCAAGTCCGAACAAAGAGGCCGCGAGAACTACGGCTGGCTCGACACCCGTCACACGTTCTCGTTTGGTGCCTACTACGATCCCGAGCACATGGGCTTCAGAGCGTTGCGCGTCATCAACGACGACCGCGTGGCTGCCGGCGCTGGGTTCCCGAGTCACCCGCACCGAGACATGGAGATCCTGACCTATGTGCTCGAGGGCGCGCTCGAGCACAAGGACAGCATGGGCAACGGGTCCATCATCCGCCCGGGCGACGTGCAGCGCATGAGTGCGGGAACCGGCGTCGTTCACAGCGAGTTCAACCACTCGAACACCGAGCCACTGCGCTTCCTGCAGATCTGGATCGTCCCCGACGGGCGCGGACTCTCGCCCGAGTACGAGCAACGGGCGTTTGGGACCGAGGAGCGTCGTGGGCGGCTCAGGCTCGTCGCGTCGCCGGACGGAAGCGAGGGCTCGCTCACGATCCACCAAGACGCACGGCTGTACGCAGCCCTGATCGCGTCTGGCGAGAGTGTCTCGCACGCGCTGGCTCCGAACCGGTGCGCCTGGGTGCACGTAGCACGAGGCACCCTTCGCATGGGCGATCTCGAGCTCCGCGAGGGGGATGGCGCGGCGATCACCGACACCCGATCCATCGACCTCACAGGAATCGACGCCGCCGAGGTGTTGCTCTTCGACCTGAGCTGACGGAGAACCGAGAGATGGAGAAGCCCGCCCCCGCAGACCACGATGTCCACGAGTTGATCCGCAAACGATGGAGCGGGCGCGCGTTTTCGAGCACGCCCGTGGGCGACGCCGAGCTGCGATCGCTCCTCGAGGCGGCGCGCTGGGCGGCGTCCTGCTTCAACGAGCAGCCCTGGCGCTTCCTCGTTGCTCGACGGGAGAATCGGGAAGCGTTCGATCGGCTGCTGTCGTGCCTGACCGAGAGCAATCAGCGTTGGGCCAAGGGGGCAGCGGTCTTGATGTTGTCGGTGGCCAGCAAGGCGTTCGCGCAGAACCGCAAGCCGAACCGACACGCGCTCCACGACGTGGGGCTCGCCACGGCACAACTCACCCTCCAGGCGACGGCGCGTGGGATCGCCGTCCACCAGATGGCCGGCTTCTCCACGGAGCGAGCGCGAGAGCTCTTCGCGATCCCCGAAGACTTCGAGCCAGTCACGGCCATCGCCATCGGCTACCCCGGCAATCCCGATGACCTCCCCGAGGACTTGCGCGCGCGTGAGCTTGGTGAGCGATCGCGAAAGCCGCAGAGCGAGTTCGTGTTCGCCGACAAGTGGGAAGCACCGCTACCATGAAAGGTTCGAGATGAGCATTCAGTCCGCTTTCGATCCGAAGTGCCGAGTCTGCCCGACCACTCCCGACATCGAGACCATCATCGATGGGAGGCCGCGGGACATCGGCGGCTTCAGCGTCCGGCGTGTCCTTCCCTCGGCCTCACGCCGCCTCGTTGGCCCCTTCGTCTTCTTCGACCACATGGGTCCCGCGACGCTTCCGCCCGGCCAGGGCATCGATGTCCGCCCGCACCCGCACATCAACCTCGCGACGGTGACGTACCTGTTCGAAGGAGAGATCGTGCACCGCGACAGCCTCGGCTCGCACCTGGCCATCCGGCCGGGTGCCATCAACTGGATGACCGCGGGCCGTGGCATCGTCCACTCGGAGCGAACGAGCCCGGAGGCGCGAGCCCGAGGCCCTCGCGTGCACGGGATCCAGCTGTGGGTCGCGCTGCCGGCGGAGAGCGAGGAGGTCGAGCCGGAGTTCCACCACCACCCCGCCGATACCTTGCCGGCGCTCGACCAGGATGGAGTGCGCCTTCGCGTCCTCGCCGGACAGGCCTATGGCGTCACCTCGCCCGTGCGTACGTACTCGCCGCTGTTCTACGTCGAGGCGATGATGCCCGCGGGCAGCGGGCTCGAGGTCCCAAGCGAGCATGCGGAGCGCGCCGTGTACGTCGCGGAAGGAAGCGCGCAGTGCGGCCCGGAGCAGGTGGACGAAGGGCGAATGCTGGTTTTGTCCCCCGGTGCCTCGGTGAAGATCGAGACCGGTCGTGGTGCGCGCGTGATGCTCCTCGGCGGCGCGCCGCTCGATGGCGAGCGGCACATCTGGTGGAACTTCGTGTCGAGCAGGAAGGAACGCATCGAGCAGGCCAAGCGCGACTGGAAGGAGGGTCGGTTCCCGAAGGTGCCCGGCGACGAAGAGGAGCTCATCGCGCTTCCAGATTGAAGCAGACGGCGGGCCGTCCCCGGCTCACGATGGCTCGACGGGCTCCACGGTGCCTTCGATGACATCGGCATCGAGCAGCTATTGGAGGACGGTGCCAAACAGCGCACCCACGGCGGCGGTAGCAGCCATCGCGAGTGCGCCCCAGAGCGTGACGCGTGCGGCGCCGACCCAGACGCGCGCGCCGCCGGTGCGTGCAGCCAGGGCTCCCATGATGGCCAGGAAGACAAGGGAGCCGCTGGCGACCAGAATCTCCATGAACGCGCGGGGGCTGAAGTAGCCAAGGAGCAGAGGCAGCGCTGCACCCACCGCGAACGTTGCCGCCGAAGCCAGTGCGGCCTGCACCGGCCGGGCCCCATGCGTTTCTGACAGCCCGAGCTCATCGCGCGTGTGTGCGGCCAGCGCATCGTGTGCCATCAGCTGTTTGGCGACCTGAGCAGCGAGCGACGGATCCAGGCCTCTGTCGACGTAGATGGCGGCGAGTTCCTCGCGTTCATGCGCAACGTTCTGTTCGAGCTCACGTCGTTCGCGGCCAATGTCCGCCTTTTCGGTGTCGGCCTGGGAGCTGACGGAAACGTACTCCCCCGCTGCCATGGACATCGCTCCCGCAACGAGGCCTGCGACCCCCGCCACCATGACTTCCGCCTGAGTCCCCTTTGCGGCCGCGACGCCGATCACGAGGCTTGCGGTGGAGACGATGCCGTCGTTCGCGCCGAGTACCGCGGCTCGCAGCCACCCGATCCGCGTCGTGTAATGCCGCTCGGTGTGCCGGTTCATCCCTAACTGTCCTTTGCGTTTGTGTTTAGGGGGCTCGCGCACAAGGAGATCGCGGAGGTCCGTTCGATCACCGAGGCGACCGCTCGGCAGCAGGCCCGCGCCGGCTCATGCGCGTCCCTTGTGTCCGCCGAGCTCGCGTTGGAGCGCGGGATAGCGCCGGTACTCGTCTCGGATACGGCGTCGAGGTCGGGCAGCGGCTCGATGGCCACTCGTTCCAGCTCGCGCAGGGGCTCCCAGAAGTGCCCGATGCCGTGCATCTCGTCGATGGCCGAGAGCACGGCCTTGCCGCGGTTCTTCGGTGTGGCGGTCATGTACATCGAGGCAACGTATTGAGCGGCGCAGGTCGCCGGATCGATGCCGAGCACCTCGTCGATCATCTCATCCTGCCCGAGGTGGAACTCCCCGTGGCCCGCCGGAAGGAGCAGGGCTCGGAAGATCTGAAAGGCCGCCGCATAGTTCTTCGCAAGGAACGCGTTGGCACCCTCGCGCAAGTAGGCGTCGACGTCGGAGGGGTCCGCATAGCCAATGCGCTTGGCCGCTTCGGCGAACTCCTGGATCTCACCAATCATGACATCGTCTGGCGGCTTCGGTGCCCAACTCGGCGTGGTGCGGGCGGCCCGATCGACGAGCGTTGACGAAGCGGGCGTGCAGCACGTCGTCGAACCACGGGAGCATTTCGCGTACGAGCGCACGGAGCCCGTCGGCATCCATGGCGCGAGCGCGGCCTCGGTGGTCGACGCATCGGGGCTGGGCTTGCTCCGGTAGCGTCCCATCACGACAGCCCCAACTGGCGGCCAAGCACCTTGGTGACGAAGCGCTCGCCGAAGGACTCGCGAGCGACGAGGTCATGGATGCGCTTCTGCGTTTCTTCGGCGCTGCCGGCGTTCTCGGCCGCCTTCATGGTGTGGGAGTAGGCGTTCAGGACATCGAGACCGGTAATCTTGTAGCCGTAGCCCTCCACCAGCCAACGCAGCGCAGCCATGCCGGCTTCGACGGCGAACTCGGGCTTCTTCGCCTCGAAGTCGCGCGCCGCACGGGTCAGGGTTTGGGGCGAGCACGGCGCGCGGTTGGCCAGCGTGATGGCTTCGTCGAAGAGCTTCGCGTCCTTGGCGGCGGCGAACCACTTACCTTCCTCTCCAGGCGTTTCGGCTACGAGGTCGTCGAGAATCTCAGCGGGCTTCTTGTGTGGGTACTTCTTCGCGACAGCGCGAAACCACGCCGCATAGGTCCCTGCCTGATTTGCCAGGAGCCCATAGCGCTCATATGCCTCGTCGGCGAGCCCGGACGAGAGCAGCACCTCCTCACACGCGCGGGCGATGGCGATCGGGCTGTCGTTCGGCCCACGACCCTCCTCGGCGTAGCGGATGGCCTCGGCCTTCTTGCCGAGCGCCGCGAGCGCTTTGACCCCGTACTGGCGGTAGTGCCACATCTTGTACGGAGCCATCTCGAGCAGCGCGAGCAGCTCGTCGTAGCGCTCGGCCGCGAGCAACGCGCTCAGATGTTGATTCTCACGAGCTAGGGACCCCTCGCGGCTGAGTTTCTCAGCAGCTTT
>CAYOAL010000058.1:37531-57127 GCA_964401935.1 uncultured Polyangiaceae bacterium | reverse complement strand
GAGAGAGCGCGGGAGAGAGCGCGGGAGAGAGCGCGGGAGAGAGCGCGGGAGAGAGCGCGGGAGAGAGGGGAGGTGTTGGGGAGGTCCGTTCACTTCGCGACGTATCAAGGTGGATGCGGCTTTGGATCTCTTTGTTCGCGTTGGGGCTTGGGGCGTGCGCGCCGGCGTCGCTGCCGGCGCTGGGTCCGGCGTCGGTCGAAGTGGATGACGTGGATGACGTGGAGGGGGCGACTCCGCGCGCGGTGGTGCTGCCGACGAACGAGCCGCTCCCGGCCGGGATCTACCAGCGGCTCCACACCTACCGGCCATGTCTCTCGCTGCCCGACCTCCCCGATGGCGACTCCCTCTGCGTTGCCCCCACGCACGCAGTGGTGGCAGGCATTCACGTCGACGCGCAGGCCGCCGAGGTGGCGGTGCGCCGCGCCGACAGGCTGCCGCTCCCCCCTGGCTATCCCTTCGTGGCCCACACCGGCGAGCTCGGCGTGGACGAGCCCGTGACGGGGATCGCGGTCGTCCTGGGACAGTTCGCATCGAAGCAGCATGCCGAGAGCTGGGCCACCGCACTCGCCGCGCACCTGCCGGCGCGAACCATCGCGCTCGCGACGCCGGAGAAAGCCTTCGCGGGTCTCGAGCGCGATGGGCCGCTCCTCCTGGCGGCGCGCATCACGAGCCCGGACCCGGTGCCGGCGCACGCGAGCGCGAGCGTCGTCCAAGACGAAGGCCCCGAACTGCTCCTCCCACCCGACCACAGCGACGACGGCGGCGGGTGGGACATCGGCGAGCCGAAGACCGCCGTGGTCTGCATGCTGGCACCCGGCGCGGTGGTGGTCGCCGACCACAGCGCGGGGGCGTTCGGATTCTACCGATGGGCACCCGTCGAGTGTCCGCGCAAGCAGCGGGCCTGGGTGCGATGGCGAGACACTTCGCTCGGCGTCACCGTGCGGCGCGTCGGCGAGCAATACGAGGCGATCCGTCTCGTGGAGGCCGAGTGCGACAGCCCCCTGTTCGAGCGGTGGACGCTCCGCCCGGACTCCCCCAAACCCCTCCAAGTGGCCGCAGCCGCTGAAGCGGTCGCGGGACCCGGCGGCTGCAGCGGCTGACCTCTGCTCACGACCCTCGTGAACCGACATGCGATCGGGCGCCAACGTCTGCCGCAACGGTAGTGCCCGCGGACGACCGGACACCACATTCCCGAGTCGACTGGGTCGCCGAGGGCCCGTTCACAGCCCCGGCACGCCACGGAGCGGACGCTCGTCACCCCTCGAGCTGCGCCATCAGCGCGGCCACGTCGTCCAACGTGATCAGCTCGACGAGCTTGCCGCCCTCGAACGTGAAAAACTCCGCGCCGTGAACCTCGATCTGCTTGCCGGTCGGCTCGAGCACGCCATTCGGGGTGGCGAGCGGCCCTCGGTGGGTGCCTCGCGTCACGTACTTGATCGCCGCGCGGTCGCCGCTCACGAGGACGATCTCGTCTTCGATCGTCGCGTCGGGAAACGCAGCTGCGCCTCGGCTACCTACATCCTCCCACCCTCGAGATCGCGTAACAGGGCGTTCTGACAACTTCGCGATCGCGCGTGAAAGGGCGTTTGTCCGGACTATCCTCTCCTGGTCCACCCGCAATCCACGTGGGCTTGCAGGAGGCGCCGCTGCAGTTCGCGCCCCTCTTCGACCAGGTACGACTCCAGCGCATCGTGCGTCATCGTCAACGCCTCCCCTGAGGCCAGATGCGTCGTCATCGTCCTGAACTGCTCCGTTGCGGCGGCGAACGGGTCTTGAATCTTGGTGCTGCTTGCGTACTCTGCGCCCACGGGGACCTCCTACGTAACGTTGGTTCAATTCGCTACGTGCCAGGAGGGCCCCGCCTCTTCAACCATCTCGTTACGCCAAGCCTTTGGGATCACGCCGCTTCTTCGGTGTCACAAAGGATCTGCACCCAACCAGAAGTACAGCCTTCGCTCATGGTCATTCGAACTTGTCCGGGGCGGGATAGAACCAGTCGCGAGTGAGCTCAGGTGCGAAGTAGATGTACCGGCTCGTTCCGCAGTTCATGTCTTTCAGCGTGATAAAACCCACCGCGTCGCCTTGAACCCACCATCGCAGGTGCTCGCGCCAATCCCGGCAAGGTGGAAACGCAGCGTCGGCAGGCCAGGGAGAAATCTCGATCGGATCGTGACAGCCGAAGTCGATGTCGTTCTCATGCCCAAGCCACAAGGGCACGATGCGACTTTCATCACCTGAGCCGAATAGGCCAAGAGCCACGTCGTGCACTACGCGTTCCACACTTCGATGGTGAAAACGAATCGGCTCGATCAAAATGGCGCTCATGTATTCGGAGCACGCCAATGTCATCCTCCGTTCGCCCATCGTGTAGTGGCAGCGCATCACGTTCCCGCGACCGCCTTCATCGAGAAATCCGACGCAGGTGAGATCTGCGGGTGGGTCGCTGGCACTGTCGTTGCTCCAAGGCCGACAGCCTGGCCAACCCGATGCGCGGAGTCGGAGCAAGCCGCGCTCCGCGTCGAGCACCTCCGGCTCCCGTTGTGCCACGGGGGGATGTTCCTGCATCACAAGCTCGAGCGACTCGGGCGGAGGGAACATGAGCTGTAGCTGATCCCTCGTGAACAGCTCCGAAAGCGTCATCCTTCTCTTGTCCGGCTCGAGGAAGAGGCCGAGCGCCACGAGCCCGACCACCCGGACAACCGCCCTCATTTCAGCTTGCCGCCTCTGATCTGCCGATCGTCGCCGGGGGCAAAAGTGTGCTTCTCGTAATGAAACTTGAACAGCGTCTGATTAGAGTGCGTCAGAAAGCTGAAAGCCGGCGCCCGCAGTCGGTTATCGCCTGCGATCATCGCGAGCCGGTACTTTCCGGTGGTGATGTCCGTGATGTCGTTGGCGGCCTGAAAGAACAGGCGCGCATTGCGCTCGTCGAGCTCCTTCGTGCTCGCGCTTGGGTCGCGATAGTCGCAAATGCGTTCGCCGATGGCGTAGAACACCGGGCTCTTTGACCCACTCTCGAGCCAACGCAGCACCCCCTCGAACCGGTTGGCGTACCCGAACCCGTCGAAGAAGCAGCACTGGGCGTTCCCGGCAACGAACGGCCTCAGGCTGCCCTGCCCCGGTTGGCTGCCGACAAACAGCGCTCGCCTATTGCCTGAGCTGTCCCAAGGCGGCCAGGGGTAGAACTCGTTGACATCCATGGCGCCACCAACACCGACGATCCGCCCAACGAGGCGAAACGCCGCTGCGAGATCCGCGCAATGGGCGATCCGAGGAAACTGGAGCGAAATCCAGAGAAAATGGTGGAGTCCTGGATCGCGGTCGAAGTGTGTCGCCTCGGTCAATTTCGCATGCTCGGACTTCGGCGGGTAATGCGCGCCCCCATCGGCGAAGCCCGGCAGCACGCAATCTTGGGAGAGCATGGTTCGAGGTTTCGCTCAGCCGATCCGAGGCGGCGTCTGGTAGTGGACGGGTGCTCCGCCGTCGATGCGGGCGGACAACGGGATGTGGGGGTGGATGCCGGGGATGAACGTGCGCGGGAGGGACGTCGTCACGCCGACGTAGACGAACGACACGCACTCGTGATCCGGCTCGATGACGACGCCGGTGAGGCGCGGAGCCGCGCGCTCTAGATCAGAGCCGCGGTCCAGCCGTGTGCCAATGTCCCACGTGGCTCGAAACACGGTCGAGCTCCCGTTATGCATCACGCCGTAGGCTTCCATCGACCGACCAGTGAAACGACGCATTTGCGGGGTGTGAATTTGATCCCGAGCAGAGAATGATCGTGTGGTAGCAGAACGGCATCGAGCTGCACGAGTGGGTGAAGGGAAACGGGGCAGAGCCACTATGGTCACGTTGTCGTACGAACCCGGAGGTTACCCCGTGGCCAAGATGATGCTTGAGATCCCGACCGAGCTCAACGCGATGTTGCCGGCGTTGCGCGATCTGGTGGAGACCGTCGCAACACAGGTGGAATGCGGTCGCACCGGTGGCACCGTGGACTACGCGGCGTTCGAGCGCCGAATTGCTGAGAAGGCAGCTGAAGTCGAGCGCCGCAGTCACGGGGTCGCGCTCTCCGCGCTCGCGCTGAGCGCGGCGAAAGTGAGCATCAACAAGGTGCTCCACACCCGTGTCCTCAAGGACGAGGAAACGACCTTGGGTGCAGATCCTTTGTGACACCGAAGAAGCGGCGTGATCCCAAAGGCTTGGCGTAACGAGATGGTTGAAGAGGCGGGGCCCTCCTGGCACGTAGCGAATTGAACCAACGTTACGTAGGAGGTCCCCGTGGGCGCAGAGTACGCAAGCAGCACCAAGATTCAAGACCCGTTCGCCGCCGCAACGGAGCAGTTCAGGACGATGACGACGCATCTGGCCTCAGGGGAGGCGTTGACGATGACGCACGATGCGCTGGAGTCGTACCTGGTCGAAGACTCGGCATCGGCGCAATGCCGTGCTTCATAGCGACTCAGGCGCTAGCTGCAGGCCGCTTCGTGCGGGTCCTCCCGGAGTACCAGTACGCGCTCGGCGCGATGTACATCATGTACCCGCCGGCGAAGCCGATCCCGGCGAAGATCACTGCGTTTACCGCGTACCTGAGAGAGCACGCGCCGCGCCTGCTGTGAGCTGGGCGAGCTAGAGCGTGGTCGGGCGGAGGCGGGAGCGAGCGCGTTTGGCGTGCTCGGGTGCCGACCACCGCCTGTGCTACACGCCCTCCAGGGCTAGAAATCCAGCAGGTCGACGCGGCCGGTGGTGCCGTCGACGGTGATGCGTTGGCCATCGTGGAGTCGTTGGGTGGCCTCGACGGTGGCGACGACGGCAGGGATTCCGTATTCGCGCGCAACGAGGGACGCGTGGGCGGCGACGGAGCCGCCGTCGGTGACGACGGCGACGGCGCGGGCGAAGGGTGGGGTCCAGGCGGGGGCGGTGGTCGGGGCGACGAGGACCTCGCCCTCTTCGAGGCGCGCGAAGTCGGCGGGGGATCGGACAATCCGGACCTTGCCGGTGGCTCGGCCGGCGCTGGCGGGCATACCGACGATCGTGGCCTCGGAGCCCTCGATCTCGGTGCCCCGCAGGTCGCGAGGCAGTGCGTCCCACATGTTGGTCAGGGGCGCGAGTACCTTGCCGAGGCGAAGCGGCGGCGCCAACTTGCGCTGGCGCTCCCACGTGGCGCGACGCTGGGCGACCTCGCGCTGGAAGTGTCGATTCATCAGCGCCGGCTCGAGCTCGTCGCGCTGCAGCCAGAATACGTCGTCCACGACAGTGATTGCGCCCGCGGCCCGGGCCCGAACGCCGAGCCGCCGGATCGCGTCGCGCACGTTCGGCCAGGCCAACGTGAGCGCGTGGGCTTGGCGTTCGCGCAGGCCCGCGTAGATCCGCGCCAGATCGAGGAGGGCCTCGAAGCGGCCGCGCAGAGCGGGCGTGAGTCGCTCGAGGCACGCGCGCTCGAGCTCCTCGCGGCGCCGGACCGCCTCGGCGCGTACGGGCACCGTGACGCCGGCCAGCCCGAGCTCGCCCGCCGTCGGATGCGCCCAGTCGAGCGAGCAGGCGTGGTGCGACGCGCACGGCTCGACCGGCGCGAGCGCGGCGACCAGCTCGTGCGGCGCACCGTCGACGTCCTTGCAGTGGGTGCGGAAGAACTTGGCCAGCGAGCTCTCGACCTTCCAGGCGAAGCCCCCGACGTGGGTGATGTTGAACATCAGCTCACCGTGGAGATCGCACGCGCGGTCGACGTAGGCGATGAGGTCTTCGGGGTCGTCGCCGAGTGACTCCTCCGCGAATGCGCGGTGGCGCGGCAAGAGCTCGTCTTCGTAGGCCCGACGATGGGGTTCGGCCATCGTCGGGGCGGCGGCCACGGGGTCGGCCGACGCCCGCATCCCCCGGATCATCAGACCGGGACGACGAACGAGGCCTCCGAGCAAGGTGAGGATGCCGCCCGTTCCCAGCGGCGCGTAGTCGTGCCAACCATTGACGAGCGCGTAGGTCGGCGGCGGCGGGCGGATCCCGAACATCTCGGTGCCGGCGGCATCGAGGACGGCAGCCGCGCGGGGCAGAAACCAGGTCGCGAACAGGGGCGTGACCGGATCGCTCAGCCACTCGCCCCATCGGAAGTTGCGCAGCCAGCCGCCGGTGGGATGCGGCGGTTGCCACTGCACCGGCTCGGGCAGCGCCGTGATCGGGCGCGTTTGCACGAGCGAGATCCGGCTGTTCTCGATCACCCATTCGATGTCCTGGGGAGCGCCGAAGTGGGCAGCAACACGGTCACCGAGGGCGACGAGCTCGCGCACCTGAGCTTCGGACAACACCGGCTCGGCGAGGGCACGCCGACGCACGGGCCGACCGTCGCGGATCAGCCACTCCTCGCCGCCCTGCTCCCCCGAGACCAGAGCTTCGCCGAGGCCGCGCACGGCCGTGACCACGCGAGCGTCCCGATCGCCGCTGACGGGATCGGCGGTGAACATGACACCGGCGCAGTCGGCCCGCACCAGGCGCTGGACCACGACGCCCATGCGGACGGGGGTGCCGTTGTCGCGATAGGCCAACGCTCGCGGGGCGAGAGCCGACTCGCGCACTCGAGCGATCGCCCCCGCGACGTCTGCCGCGCCCCGGACGTCGACGACCGACTCGTAGATCCCGGCAAACGACGCCGTCGCGCCGTCCTCGTCGAGGGCAGACGAGCGCACCGCAACCGGCACTTCTCCCAGTGCATCGAGGTGCACGCGCAGATCCGACAGAGGTGCATCGGGTGCGATCGCGAACCCATCGGGGACGTCGAAGCCACCCCCGAGCAACGCCGCGAGATGCGCCGCCTTCCCTCCGAAGCCATCCCGAGCATCAGTGAGTCTCACGATCGTGTCCATGGGGTGTCTCCTTTTCGCAACGACTCGATGAGCACGCGAAGCGCCCACGCGGGGCCCGACACGACCTCGTCCGGGTCGAGGTCGAAGATCGTCTTGCCACGCCGAAACGACTCGGGCGACATCAGCCCTCCGATGACGAGCACGAGCTGCTGGATCTTGGCTGCTTCGGCGTCGGGGAACTGTGCCGCGACGATCTCTTGCAGCCGCGCGTATCGTTTGCGACGCGACTTCATGACCATCGGCGGGTCGGTTTCCTCGTGCAGGTGATGGACGAGCCCGGTCTCGACGAGCTTTTCGGGCCAAGTCTCGAAGACGGCGGGCAGCTCGTCGAGCTGCAGGTCCTCGGGGTAGCCGGCGCCGAAGCGATGCTCCTGGTAGTCGGTGAACGCATCGTGGAGCTCGGCCACGGTGGGAAAGTGGCGGTACACGGTCCGCTCCGAGACCTCGGCGACGCGAGCTACGGCGGCATGGGTGACCCGTCCGAGATCGAGCAGGGTGATCCGTGCCGCGGCTTCGAGAATGCGAAGCCGGGTGTCGGCGGCCTGAGCCTCACGCAGCGCGCTCTTGTACTTCCGGGGCGGCATATTTGATGACAGTTAGTTGCTGATATCATGTCAGCAACCAACTGTCAAACAAGTTGTCGCCGCTTACCCGGTGATCTGCTGCATCAAAACGGCCGAATCGAACTGGCCCCAGTGCTCGACGAGTTTCCCGTCGACGACACGATCCACCAGGATCAGATCGAACGAGACCTTGCGACCGCTCGCTGGGATGCCCATGAGGGCGCCTTTGTGGGTCCCCGAGAACCGGCACACGAGCGTCGCCGTGTCCTCGGACTCGGATGTGTGCAAGAACTCGTGCCGGCCGTCGGGAAACGCCTCAAAGAACGCCAATCCCATGGCTTTCCATCCTTCGAGGTCGTGGTCTTGCCCTCCCACGTGCGCCACGAGTTTGTCCGAACAATGGGCGCCGAACGCGTCGAAGTCGCGGTCGTCGAGGCACTGACGCAGGTGGCGAGAAAGGGCAGCGGGACTCAAATTCGGGCGGTTCGAGGTCATCTTGTACTCCTTTGGCTCGGGCCGGAGTGTTGGCTCCGGCGACTTGCGCAACTAGATTTGCTCGCTTCCTTCGAGCCCGTATATCCCCCAGTTCGGGGGGGGCCGTTTGGGGGGAGGCCTCGCACCGCCGTGATGGAAACACCGATCGTGGTCAGGCCATGATGAACGCCAGGGGCATCCACAAGCTGACTCCCCGCGAACGCGAGGTTCTCAGAGCCCTGGCCACCGGGCTCAGCTCCAAAGAAGTCGCCGCCGAGCTCGGGCTGACGATCGAGACGGTGCGGTCGTACACCAAGACGGCCTATGCCGCGCTCGGCGTCCACAACCGTGCCGAAGCGACCATGGCTGCCGTCGAAGCGGGACTTCTCGACATCCCCGCCTCGCCCGCGGATGAACCGGCGGATCGGCGCGAGGCCATTGCGAGCTCGATTCGCCCGGTCATCGGCCGTAACGAGGAGCTCGCCATCCTAGCCGAGCGTCTGGCCGAGCACCGATTGGTCAGCATCGTGGGGCTCGGAGGTGCGGGCAAGACCGTGCTCGCGAGCTCACGCACGCGTCCGACCTTCTCACCTCGGAGTCCTTGGTGCCAGCACGGCACCGATCGTTGATCGCGTTGGTCGACGAATCCATCGATCGGCGCCCGCGCGAGCAACAGCAAGTCTTGGCCCGCATGTCGGTGTTCGAGGGCGGATTCGATCGCCCGTCCGCCAAGGCCGTGGCCGGAGCCACGTTGCAGGACCTGGCCGCCCTGATCCGAGCCTCTCTCGTTCGACATGATCCGCACGCGGAACGCTACGACCTCCACCCACTCGTCCGCGAGCGAGCCGCGGCGCGGTTGGAAGGCTGGCACGAGACGGCGACGACACGGGCGAATCATCGCGACCACTACGCCAGCTACGTGTCGGGCTGGGCCGACGCGATGGCCGGCCGACCGGAGGCCCCCGGCCAGCGCGAGGCGATCGAGGCGATCGGGCGTGAATACGGCAACATCCGAGAAGCTTGGCTTCACGCGGCTGCTACCGGTCATGGGGAGGCCATTGGGGCGATGGCGCACACGGTCGCAATGTGCCTGGACCATCGGTCGGATCTGATGGAGTGCGACCGGCTGCTGTCGGCCGCGGTCGATTCTCTCCCGATTGCCGAGCAGCATTGGCCGCGGCTGTGGCTGCATCGCGAGTACATCAGGCTTCAGTCGGGCGCGCTCGATCCCGCCACCTGCCGCGCACACGAGGCGCTGGAGGCCATCGAGGCGCGCAGCATCGACTGGTGGGCACCGGCCGAGATCATCACCGCGTTCCTCGAATTCGCGGCCTTGAATCGGCTCGAAGACGCGTTTGATCGAGTGCATCGGCTCACCGACCCCGATGCAGGTGTCCCTGCGTATTGGCGCCATCGCGGACAAATGCTCTTGGGCTTCATCCTCGCGGTGAAAGGGCAGCCCGAGTTGGCCGTGGACGCACACCGCCGGGGCATGGAGGATGCCCTCGACGCGGGAGACTACAGTGGGGCGCACGTACAGAGCACCTTCCTGAGCCTCGGTCTACTCCGCGTGAACCGGCGTGAGGCCATCGGCCAGGTGCTGGCCAGGGCCGAGCACGGGCTCACACTGCTCCCTCACGAGCAAACGGAAGCCTCGTTGCGACTCATCCGGTTCATCCTCGCCGTGCTCGACGGGGAGGAGATGGACACGCTCGACATGCGCCTGAGCGATGCGACGCTCGTCCGGATCTCGCGCGAGAACCCGCACCTCGGCAATCTCCAGGCGGGCGCCACGGGCCTCGCTTGGGGAGCACGCGGCGATCGCGAAGCGGCACGGCGACAGCGGGACGCCATCGACGAGAGCGTCGCATCCGGCTTCTTCCCGGAGTCCGTGCTGTGGGCGGAGCTGGGGCTTGCGCTGGCGGCCGTTGCCCACGACGACTTCGACCAGGCACGCGTTCACGCGAACAACGGCCGCTCGTGGGAGCAGCGTGCGGCTTTGCTCACTCGCGAGGTCGACACCGTCCTGAGTTTCATCGAGGCGGTCGCCGCCACACACCAAGCCGATCGCGACCGGGCGAGCCACTTGCTCGACGAGGCGATCTCGCGTCCGTCGCTGCTGACCACACTACTTCGACACAACGCCGCGCCGCGGCGGCGCGTAGGACAAGCGAACCGGGAAAAGCGAGGTCGGCAGGGGTAGGCGAACCGCGGTGATTGATGTCGGGCCATGCAGGACTTCTTCGGCCTCACCGAGGGCCCCACCCTCGGGGGCGCGCCGCACCGGTGCGCCGACTCTCGATGGAGAGCGCGACGGGTCGGCTCACTGCCACTGGTGAGCTGGCTTGCTGGGCGGGGCGCGGGGTGGAGCGAGCGCGCTCTGGGGCGTTGCCACATCACCCCCGACCGCGCCCTGCGCATCGATGGGGGCGGCTCGAAAATTCGAGGGGAGGTTGGGGGCCAGAGAACTGGATCGAGCCCGAGCTCCGCGACGACAAGACCCCCCTCTTCGAGCAGCTCGAGTCAACTCTGCGCCAAAGCGACGTGACCGATGAAGCCGCCGAGGCCGCCTACCGCGACTACCTCTCGGGTCTCCACGAGATCGCCGACCTCAAAGTCGTCGGCATGGTCCACCACGACCAGAAGGCCACTCCGTCGTCCGGCGGATCCCCACGCAAGCGCGACGCCGAGTGGTACGCTCGCCGAGTGACCAGGAGGAGGGCGACCAGGCGGCGGGCGAGCATCGGCGTGGCGCTCCTGCTCGGGGCCGGCGCGTGCGGGGTGACGTTCGAGCATACGCCCCTCCACGGCGCCGGCGGCGAGGGCGGGGCAGACGCGCCCGAGGCGAGCTCCGCGGAGACGAGCAGCGGGAAGACGAGCGGGACTCCCTCGAGCGGCGCGGTCGGCGGGGCCGGAGGCGTGGCGAGCAGCTCGAGCGCTGGCGCCGACGAAGGGGGCGAGGGGGGTGGCGGCGGCGCGGTCGACCTCACCTGCCCGAGCCCCGACACGGTGTGCTGCGGGGAGGGGCCCTGTCCGCTGCCGACGATGGAGTGCTGCTCCGACGGTCAGAGCCAAACCCAGAGCTCGGTGTGTGTGCCGGCTGGAACGTGCGGCGCGAGCGAGCTCGCCATCCGCTGTGACGACTCCGAGGACTGCAGCGGAGACGACGTCTGCTGCGCGACGTGGGACGGGAACAACCACCTGGTCATCGAGTGCAAGGCCAGCTGCACCCCCCCCTCGACGCTCGGCAACGCCGGCACCTATCCCATGTGCAGCTACCCGTCCGGCACGTGCCCCACCGGCCTCAGCTGCTACGACGACTGCTGCGTGGGCGACCTCGGCATCGGCTACTGCTTCTGATGCAGAGCCCCCTCACGTGCGAGCGCCCGGCGCGCCTCGACGTGGGCTTGTGTCGCGCAAAGCGACCCGTGACACGATATGATCCCCAGGTGACCGCCGCGCTGCAGCTCACCCCCGGCATGATCGTCGGAGGCGACTTCGAGGTCGAGCGCATCCTCGAGGCAGGAGGCATGGGCGCAGTGTACGTGGCGCGGCAACGGAGCACGGGCAAGACGCGGGCGTTGAAGGTGATGCACCCGCAGCTGGTGGCCGACGAGCGCCTGCGCGAGCGCTTCGAGCAGGAGGCGCGGATCGGGGCGCTGATCCGGTCGAGCCACGTGGTGGAGGTGATCGGCGCCGGGATCGATCCCGGCTCGGGAGCGCCCTGGATCGCGATGGAGCTGCTCGAGGGCACCAACCTGGCGCAGCACGCGATCGACCACGGATGCCTCAGCCCCGGCGAGCTCCTCGAGGTGCTGCGGCAGGTGTGCCACGCGCTCGGCGCGGCCCACGACGTGGGCGTGGTCCACCGCGACGTGAAGCCCGAGAACATCGTCGTCACGCGAGCCCAGACCGTGGGCCGTGAGCTGTCGATCAAGGTGCTCGACTTCGGGATCGCGAAGGTGGCCGCCCAGGTGAAGACGACCGCCACCTCGACCGTGGGCTCGCCGGCTTGGATGGCCCCCGAGCAGACGGATCCGAGCGTGACGATCGGCCCCCCCGCCGACGTGTGGGCGCTCGGCTTGATGGCGTTCTGGTTGCTCACCGGCCGCTCGTTCTGGAGCGCAGCCAACAACCCGAGCGCGTCGATGCACGCGCTGATGCGCGAGATCCTGTTCGGGGACCTCCCCGTCGCAAGCGAGCGCGCCGGGGAGCTCGGGGTGGCGGGGCGTCTCCCCGAGGGCTTCGACGGCTGGTTCGCCCGCTGCGTGGCGCGCGACCCCACGCGGCGCTTCGAGAGCGCCAATGAGCTGTTCGACGCGTTCGAGCGCATGCTCGGCGAGCCGACGCGGAGGACCGTCGTGCACACCTCGATCCCCCCCTCGTCGCGGTCCCCCGGGTCGCTCGCGCACGGCGCCACCGAGCCGCTCGGCCCCACCACGCCACCCGAGGCGCCCCCGTCCTCGAGGCCTCTGTCGCTCACGGCGGTGACCCGTGTCGACGGCGTGAAGGACGCCGCGCCGGTGTCGACGACGACCGAGCCGATGAAGGTGCGCCCGGTCGCGAGCCCCACCGCTCCGCCGCTGGTGTCGGAGGCGGGGCCACCCACCCTCCGCGCACCGTCGCTGCGCCGCCCCGGCGAGCGCCGCAACAACCTCGGGCTCGTCGGCGCCGGTGCCCTGGTCGCAGCGGCCATCACGTGGAGCGCCCTCCGCGCGGCACCGGAGGGCAGCGCTGGGCAGCCGGTCGTGCTCCACAGCGTCGCGCCGTCGGCCGTCGCGCCCAGCGACCCCACCGTCCCCCCCGACACCGCCGTCGTCGTTCCCCTCGCGCCCACGCGCTCAGCGGAGTCTTCGCTGCCCCCCGCCGAGTCCGCCGCGCCTGGTCCATCGGCGGCCCCCGTCGCTGCCCCCTCGACGAAGCGCCCGCCGAGCCCCGCCCCGAAGGTCGAGCCACAGCCGCGCGCCTTCGACCACAGAGACGCCCATCGGCAGATGCAGCAAGCCGGCTCGATGGCGTCCCGCTCGTGCGGAGCGCACGACGGGCCGAGGGCGTTCACCGTGAGCGTGGCGTTCCGCAACGACGGCACGGTGCGACGAGTGACCTCTCATGCCCCGGGATCGCCGGGAGTCTCGGCCACGCAGATGTGCGCCCACGCTCCGTTCTTCGCCATCCGCGTGGCGCCGTTCGACGGCAGCGAGGTCGTCGTCAGCACGGGCGTTCACGTCTTATGAAGCCCGTCGTCGTAGAGCGCTCGGTGGCGTGCGTGTCCGCGCCGCACGCGCTGTGGTGCGTGATCACCGACACCGAGCGCCTCAATCGAGCCATCGGGCTCGGCCCCATCGAGCTCCGCGACAACGACGATCGGAGCGCGGCCCGCTACCTCGTGAGCACGGTGTCGGGTGGCTTCCCCCTCCAGTACGAA
The DNA here is from genome assembly GCA_964401935.1 of uncultured Polyangiaceae bacterium. Lineage (GTDB taxonomy): Bacteria > Myxococcota_A > Polyangia > Polyangiales > Polyangiaceae > JAPYTK01. Next base: position 43,811 of record CAYOAL010000058.1, on the reverse strand, counting down.
GAGCGACCGTACGAATGGGTCGAGAACGAGCGGTTTCGGGTGCGGCGCGTCGTGCGGCGTGGAGCCGCCAAGACGATCGACAACGACTTCTCGCTCGGCCTGCGCCCCGGAGGGGGCACCGACGTCACCATCCGGATCGTCGTCGAGCCGCGCTACGTGCTCCTCGCGCCGTTCATTCGTGTTCAGGTGCGAAGGTTCGTCGATCGCATCGCCGCCGAGCTCACGCGGCTCGATCGCGCGCTCGCCGACGGCCGCGCCGACGCGCTCGACCACGCCACCTCACGGGTTCACCCAGGGCGCCTCGAGAGCGCGATGGAGAGGCTGCGCGCGGGCCTGCCCGAGGCCCAGCGGGAGGTGGCCCGACGACTCCGCGAGGTGGTGGTCGAGGAGCCGGACACGGTGGTGGATCGCATCCGCCCCTACGAGCTCGCCGACGCGTGGGAGCTCGACCGGCGCGTGGTGCTCGCCACGTGCCTCCGTGCGGTGGAGGCAGGACTCCTCGAGCTCTCTTGGGATCTCATCTGCCCCAGCTGCGTGACCGCGGCGGATCGCCTCCGCAGCCTCGAGACGGTGGGCGAGTCCGGGCACTGCCAGCTGTGTGACATCACCTTCGATCTCTCGCTCGACGAGGCGGTGGAGGCGACGTTCAGGCCGTCGGCCGGGCTCCGCAGGGTGGACGCCGGCCCGTATTGCGTCGGCGGTCCGGCCCGCACGCCCCACGTGGTCACGCAGGCCATCATCGCCGCCGACGGCGAGGCGACGCTCAAGGGACCTCGGGCCGTCGGCCCCTACCAGCTCTTTCTGCGTGGCGGCGCTCGAGCCTCCCTCACCGTGCGCGAGGGCGGCGCCGCGCAGGTGGCGGTGGAGGTGACCCCCGAGACCACCACGCTCGGCGAGCACGTGATCGCGCCGGGGGCCGAGGTGCTCGTGCGACAACGGCGAGGGACGGAGCGCCACGTGAAGATCGAGCGCGTGGGGTGGACGTCGCGAGCGGCGAGCGCCGCGGCGGTGGCCACCCTCCCCGAGTTTCGGCGCTCGTTCTCCGGCGAGGTGCTGCGCAAGGGGGTCTCGCTCAAAGTGGGGCGGGTCGCGCTCCTCTTCACGGATCTCACCGCGTCGACCCAGCTCTATCGCGACGTCGGCGACGCCGGCGCCTTCGACGTGGTGCAGGAGCACTTCACGTTGCTCGAGCAGCTGATCGCCCACCATCGCGGCGCGGTGGTCAAGACGATGGGCGACGCGGTGATGGCGGTGTTCGGCTCCGAGTCGGACGCGATCGAGGCCGCGCTCGCCTGCCAGCGCGCGTTCGCCGACTTTCGCGCGCGGTACCGCGTCGCCGAGCGCTGCTACCTGAAGATCGGGCTCATGGCGGGGCCCTGCTACGCGGTGACCGCGAACGACCTCCTCGACTACTTCGGCCAGACGGTGAACGTCACCGCGCGGCTGCAAGCGGCGGCTCGCGCGGGCGAGATCGTGATGACGGAGGCGGCCTGGCGCGCCGAGGGGGCCGCGCTCCTCGCCGGTCACGCGGTGGAGCCCTTCGAGGCCGACCTCAAGGGCGTGGGGCGGGTGCCGGCGGTGCGGGTGTTGGTCGACGTGCCGAGTGGGGCCTTGCACCCGCCGCGATCGAGCGCTACCCCCTGAGGATCATGAACAAGCGGGTGGTAGCGGGTGTGTTGCTGTTGTTGTCGGCCTCAGCGTGCAACCGGGCGAAGGCCCCGCTGACGCCGACCCCTCCCGAGTGGATGGACGCCGAGCTCGACAAGCTCGCCACGAGCGTAGCCCCCGACGCGGGCCGCATCAGCGACAGCTTCAAGGCGACCGCGTTCAAGGAGGACCAGTACACCAACTGGCAGATCGAGCTCCAGCCCGGCGCCTGTTACGTGTTCGCGGGCATCGGCGACCAAACCGCGGAGGAGCTCTACCTCACCCTCTGGGATCCGAAGGACGACCGGGTCGAGCGCAAGAAACAGGAGCCGGCGCGGGTGACCATGGAGTACTGCGCAGAGCTGCCCGGGATCTACCGCATCCAAGGGAAGGTCACCGAAGGGCACGGCCACTACGCGGTGGCGGTGTACGCCCGCGGTGCCGCCGCGCCGCCGCCCGAACCACTCTCGGAGCCCACCCCGGCCCCCGCTCCCAAGGGGAAGCCGGCGCCGACGGCTCCCGAGGATCTCGAGGCGGTGATCTCCGAGCGCGCGAAGTCGGAGGCTCAAGGCGCCGCCCGGATCGGCGATTTCTTCACCGGCACCGCCGACAAGACCGACTGGTACACCGCCCTCGACAGCAGCAAGTGTTACTGGTTCATCGGCGCCGGCGACAAGGGGGTGAGCGAGCTGCACCTCTACCTCTGGGATCCGAGCGACAAGCGCATCACCGCCAACAAGTCGGAGACCAATCAGGTCAACGTCGGCCACTGCCCGACGGTGTCTGGCATGTTCCACTTCCAGGCCAAGGTTCAGGCCGGTAGCGGCACCTACAAGGTTGGCGTGTACGCCAAGAAGAAATGACGTTCTCGGGCAAGACCGCTGTCGTGACCGGCGGCGCCTCCGGCATCGGTCGCGCGCTGTGCCGCGAGCTCGGCGCGCGGGGGGCCCGCGTCATCGTGGCCGACCGCAACCTCGACGGGGCCAAAGCCACCGCGAGCACCCTCGCTGGAGCCGAGGCCGTAGAGCTCGACGTCACGCGGAGCGCCGACGTCGACGCCCTGCTCGCCCGCGTCGCCGAGCGCGGCGGCCTCGACTTCATGTTCAACAACGCCGGCATCGCCATCCTCGGCGACGCTGGCGACTTCTCCCACGACGACGTGGATCGCCTCGTGGACGTGAACATCCGCGGCGTGATGTACGGCACCTACGCCGCCTATCGCCACATGAAGGCTCGTGGGACGGGTCACATCGTCAACACCGCGTCGATCGCGGGTCTCATCCCGTCCCCCATGTTCGTGGCCTACGCCGCCACCAAGCACGCCGTGGTGGGGCTGTCGACGAGCCTGCGCGTGGAGGCCGAGCCTCACGGCGTGCGCATCAGCGCGATCTGCCCCGGCGTGATCGACACCCCGCTCGTCGACAACGCCGAGCGGCGCGGCTTCGGCCAGCGGCTCGGCCGCGGCGCGCTTGGATTCAAGCCCTACGCCGCCGAAGACTGCGCGCGGGACGCGCTCGACGGGGTGGCGCGGAACGAGCCGGTGATCGTTGTCACCCCGATCGCGAAGGTGGCCCATCGGATTTTTCGTCACCTCCCCGGGCTCGGCTTCGTGTTGTCCAGGGCCGGGCACGAGCGCGCTCGCAAACGCGCCGGCGACGCCTGAGAGGTCGCCGCGGGTGGGTCAAACGCGGTGGCGGCGCGCACCGCGGGACAGGTGACGGATCGCGTCGGTGAGGCCGTCGAGGGTGAGCGGGAACATGGGGAACACCGCCTTGATCTCCTGCACGGTGCCGTACCAGTACTGCTCCTTGTCGGGGTTGAGCCAGGCCGTGCGCCGGAAGTGATCGCCCAGGATCTGGAACCAGCGGAGCGCCGTGAGCCGCTCCTCGGCGGTGCCGTGGGCTCGATACCACGGACCATCGGAGTGGAGCTCTCCGGGGTGCATGGCCGCGTCGCCCACGAGCACGAGCTGATACCGCTCGCCGTCGCAGTCGCGCACGAGCTGCGAGACGGGGATGGGATCGCGAAAGCTCTCCGTCTCGAAGACGCGCCCGTAGATGGCGTTGTGAAAATAGTAGGTCTTCAGCTCGCGGAAGTTGGTGGCGCGTTTGGCGGCGCTGAAGAGCTCGCTCACCACCCGCACGTGAGGGTCCATCGACCCGCCCACGTCCATCATCAGGATCACCCGCACGTTGGGACGGCGCGGCGGGCGGGTCACGATCTCGAGCTCGCCCGCGTTCCTCGCCGTCGCGTCCACCGTCTCTTCGATGTCGAGCTCCTCCTCGCGGCCCTCGCGGATGTAGCTCTTGAGCTTCCGCAGCGCGACCACGATCTGCCGCACGTCGAGCACCACGTCGCTCCGATAAGGCCGATACTTGCGCGCGTCGGCCACCCCGATGGCGCTGCGGCCGCCGCCGCCTCCCACCCGAAGCCCGCTCGGATGCTGCCCGCCGGTGCCGAAGGGGCTCGTCCCACCGCTCCCGATCCAACGGTTGCCCCCTTCGTGGCGCTCCTTCTGCTCGCGCAGCCGGTCCTCGAACAGGCGACGCAGCTCGTCCATGTCGAGCGACTCGAGGAGGGCCCGCTGCTCGTCGGTGAGCGAGGCCAGGCTCGCGGGGTCTCGCAGCCACGCCTCGATGTCGGCGGTGAGCGCGAGCGCATCGCGGTGAACGCCGCGGAAGTGCGCGCCGAAGGCCTCGTCGAAGATGTCGAGCTCGGTCTCGCTGTGAACGAGCAGCGACCGCGCCACGTAGTAGAAGCCGTCGAGCGAGCTCTCGTGCAGACCGAGAGACAAGGCCCGAGCGAGCGCGGTGAGCTCGGTGGGCCCCACCTTGAGCTTGTGCTTGCGCAGCTCGTACAGAAACGGGACCAGCACCTCACTCATGGCAGCACCGTGGCCTCCAGGCCGACCTCAGCGCGCCTGCCCAGGCCCGCACTTGTTGACGCCCGGTGTCGCGACGACCAGCTCGTGATCGCCGATCGGCACGTTGGTCGGCATCACCACCTGTCCCGCGAACAGCCCCTTGTCGTCGGTGGAGAGCGACCCCAGCCGGCGCTTGGCGTTGCCTCCCTCGAGCAGCAAGAACACGTCGATCCGGAGGTGGGCGCAGGGCTGCCCCTCCGACGCGGCGGTGCCGCGGATGCGCACCGGGAGCCCCCGGAAGATGTCGCGATCCACCTCGTCGATCTTGAGCGTGGTGGGCGGCATGTCCTTCGCGGGGTTGGGCGCGTTGGGGTCGGGCTCTCCGGGGGCGAGCGGATCGAAGCCGCTGTTGGCGGGATCGTTGGGGTCGCTCATCCGCTCGAGGGCGTCGGCGCGATCGCGGTGGGCGAGATCGGAGCCCGAGTCGCGCCCGGTGGGCCACGAGAATCCATCGGGGGGCGGCACGTGAGGCGGCCGGTCGAGGTGGGGATCTTGCTCCAGATCGAGCGCTGCGCCGCCGAGATCGATCCGATGCCACCTTCGGTGGTCGCGCACCTCCACCCAGGCGTGAGCCTCGTTGTGCACGAGGCGCGCCGGGATCCCGATGTTGAGCGCGGTGATGAGGAACGCGAAGGCGCGATGACGACACACGCCCTTCTTGCTCAACGCGAGATCGAGGTAGATGTCGCCCTCACCGGTGGGAAACTCGTCCGACGGCGTGAACGAGCGGAAGTAGGTGACCATCTTGGTGACCACCTGACGGGGCGACTCACGCGTGGAGATGCCGATCGCCTTGGCCACCTTCTGGTACGCGTCGCGATGGGCGATGGGCTGAGAGGGGACGCTCGGCAGCTCCACCCAGCCGATGTCGGGGTACTCGCTCGCGAACACGTCGCGATCGATCGCCAGCTCCATCACCAGTCGCGTCTGACCGGTGGTGGCGCTGATCGCAAACCAGTTCTCGGCCCCATCGCGCTGGAGCTCGAGATCCTCGGTCTCGGGGCTGCTCACCAGCCGGATCAGGCGCGCCCCTGGACCGACGCTCGGGATCCGGACCGGCTCGCCCGCGCGGAGAGCCACCACCATGTCGCCGAAGAAGCGGTCGTCCTCGTCGTTGGGCGTGCCCCCCACCTCGATGTCCTCCGCGTCGGTGTTGCGCACGTAGAGGCTGTAGTCTTCGCGCACCGCGTCGTAGGCGTGCATGCGCTTGAACGGGGTGAGGGTGGGCGTGAACGGATCGTCGTACTGTTCGACGTTGGGTCGGCGGGTGTCGCGATCGGGCCGGAACGCGGCGTTGGGCGAGCTCGGCTTGTGGTAGACGCGCGACGGGAGCGGCGAGGTGCGGACGTCGGGGGGCTGGATCGGACCGCTCCGCGTGTTCACCGCCTCGGGGAAGAGACCCGAAGCGTCGGTGCGCGCCAGATCGGCGCTCTCGCCGGGATCGGGGGGCAGAAACTCGTGGAGGATGGGGCCCTTGTCGTCTGCGGCGACGTCGGCGGCGACGGTCACGCTCAGCACCACGAGGAGCGCGAGCGCGAGCGACGCGAGCCTGTGCCGCGGCCGTTGGTTTCGCACGCGCGCGCCGGCGGCTCGAGCCGTCGCTCGCCGCGCGCCGGTCGGGTCAGCGTTTGTGTGCCGAGCTGAGAGCACCATGGCCAGTGACAACCAGCGTGACGCGGTTGTTCCTCGCTGTCGAGGACGCGCTGTCGA
>CAYOAL010000058.1:0-37431 GCA_964401935.1 uncultured Polyangiaceae bacterium | reverse complement strand
GGACGCGCCGTCGAGGACGCGCCGTCGAGGACGCGCCGTCGAGGACGCGCCGTCGAGGACGCGCCGTCGGCGACGCGGGGACGTCGCTTCGCGACCGGTGGCGCTAGCGGCGGCGGCGAGACTTGTCGGGCGTGGGCCGGAGGGCGGCGAGCATCTTGGTGGAGAGGCCCTGCGAACGCCGATCCGCCTCCGCCACGTCGAGGACCAGCTCGAACGCGTCGCTGCGGGCGATGCGGCCCGGCTTGCCGCCGTACACCCGCGGCAGGGCGGCCACGATGCGGCGCATGCCGTCGGCGCAGCGGCGGGTGATGGCCAAGCGCTCGATCAGCAGATCGAGGAACTCGCTCACCGCCCCCGCTCGATCGTGCTGCCCTTCGCAGGCCTCCTTCATCGCCTCGAGCAACAAGAGCGTCCACAGAACCGTGTCGTCGAGGACCTCACCTTCGCGATGTCGCTCGTCGATGTACTCGAGCTGCTTCCACACCCGCGCTCCCGGCGTGTCGTCGCCGTCGGTGTCGTAGAGCAGCGCCGCGAGCTCGGGCAGCAACACGTCGAGCACTCCGGTCTCCCACGCGATGTAGATGCTCCGCCGCGCCTCGCCGCCGCGCAACAGGCGCAGGATCTCCTCGGCGACGCGGGGACGCGCGGAGAGGTTGAGGTCTTCGCGGCAGTACACGATCGCGTCGTACACCTCGGGGGCGAGGCCGAGATCGAGACGACCGGCAAACTTGATGGCTCGCAGGATGCGCACCGGATCCTCTCGAAAGCGCATCTCTGGCTCGCCCACCGTGTCGACGATGCGGCGCCGCACGTCGCGCATGCCCCCCACCCAGTCGAGGATGTGGTTGCTCTCGGGGTCGTAGAACAGCGCGTTGATGGTGAAGTCTCGGCGCTGCGCGTCCTCATCGGCGTTGCCGAAGGCGTTGTCGTTGCGGATGAGCTCGCCATCCGTCGTCGCCGTGGGCGGGCGGCGGAACGTGGCCACCTCGATGACCTTGCGCCCGTGGAACATCACGTGGACGAGCCGGAAGCGGCGGCCGATCACCCGCGAGTTGCGGAACAGGTTGCGCACCTCTTCGGGGTGGGCGCTCGTGGCGACGTCGAAGTCTTTGGGCTTACGGCTGAGCAGGAGATCGCGCACGCAGCCCCCGACGAGATAGGCCTCGTGGTTGTAGCGATTGAGGCGCCGCACCACCTTGCGAACGTCGGGATCGATGAACGACGGATCGAAGAACACCTGGTAGCGACGGACGGACGTGTCGTGCTCGACCGCGACCCCGTCGCCGCCTTCGCCCTCCCCCACCAGGCGAGACTCGCTGTCATCGGGCGGGAGCTCGTCGGGAGCCTCCAGCGAGCTCACCGTCGCCGAGCCCGCGGGGGCCGAGCTCAGGGTGGCCGAGCGCGTGGTGGCCGAGCGCGTGGTGGCCGAGCTCATGGTGGCCGAGCTGAGCGTGGCCGAGCGCGTGGCGGCCGAGCTCAGCGTGGCCGAGCGCGTGGCGGCCGAGCTCAGCGTGGCCGAGCGCGTGGTGGCCGAGCGCGTGGTGGCCGAACGCGTGGTGGCCGAGCGCGTGGTGGCCGAGCGCGCGGCGGACCGGACATCCGACGCGCTCGACTTGGCTGCGCTCGACGTCGCCGCACGCGGCTTCGCGGTGCGCGGCGTCACCGCGGCGCCGTCGCCGTCGGCGGCGGCACGGGTGCTGACCGAGCGGGTGCTCACCGAGCGGGCGCCGCCGGCGCGCGTGCTGACCGAGCGGGTAACGACCGGCCGCGCTTCGTGGGTGTCGTCGGAACGCGTCGAGTCGGTCTGCGCTTCGACGAGGTCTGCGTCGACCGACGGAGGCGCCTCGGGAACGTGGGTGGAGGACATGCGTGGGGTTCGAACGCGCGCTGCGTCCGAAGCTCTCTAATTTCAAGCAGATCGCTGTTCAACGGATAGCACGACTCACCCACACGCGTCGAGATGCGGACGCTGCCGATGTGCGGCGCCGAGCGACAAACCGACACCGCGCGCCGGGGCGTGCCAGGCGCGCGGGTTGGGAGGGGGCCGTGGCCGAGGGCCGGATCGAGCCGTAAAGCTTCAAAATCAGCCGATGATCGGCGCGATCACGAGGGCCACGATGCTCATCAGCTTGATGAGGATGTTGAGCGCCGGCCCCGAGGTGTCTTTGAAGGGATCGCCCACCGTGTCGCCGATGACGGCCGCCGCGTGGGCGTCTCCGCCCTTCTTCTCGCCGGCGAGCTCGCCCTTCTCGATGGCCTTCTTCGCGTTGTCCCAGACGCCACCCGCGTTGGCCATCATCAACGCGAGGAGCACGCCGGCCACGGTGGAGCCGGCGAGCAAGCCACCGAGCGCCTCCGCACCGAACAGGAAGCCGACCGCCACCGGGACCGACACGGCCAACAGGCCGGGGGGGATCATCTCTTTGAGGGCGGCCTTGGTGCTGATGTCGACGCAGCGGCCCGAGTCGGGCTTCACGCCTGGCTTGCCCTCGAGCAGCCCCGGGATCTCGCGGAACTGGCGGCGGATCTCGTCGACCATTTGGCCGGCCGCGCGGCCCACCGAGGTCATCGTGAGGGCCGCCACCAGGAACGGCATGATGCCGCCGAGCAACAGGCCGATGACCACCCGCGGATCGGTGATCTCGAGGCGGAGCTCGCCGCCGCGGGCCTGGGTCACCGTCTGGCTGTAGGCGGAGAAGAGGGCGAGGGCGGTGAGGGCGGCCGAGCCGATGGCGAAGCCTTTGCCCATGGCCGCGGTGGTGTTGCCGAGCGCGTCGAGGCTGTCGGTGATCTTGCGCACCTCGGGGCCGAGGCCCGCCATCTCGCTGATGCCGCCGGCGTTGTCGGCGACCGGGCCGTAAGCGTCGATGCTCATCGTGATCCCCACCGTCGCGAGCATGCCGACCGCGGCGATGCCGATGCCGTAGAGGCCGCAGGTGTGGTTCGCGACGTAGACCGCGATGACGATGAAGAGCACCGGGAGCGCCGTGGACTCGAGGCCCACCGCCATGCCGTGGATGATGTTGGTGGCGGGCCCCGTCTTGCTGGCCTCGGCGACCCGCATCACCGGGCCCATCGCCGTGTAGTACTCGGTGATGAGGCCGATCGCGATGCCGCTGAGGGTGCCCGCGACGACGGCCCAGAACACCCCGGGGAGCAGGCCCACCCCCTGCACCACGAACCACGCCGCGACCAGGAAGAGGCCGCCGGCCAGGAACTCGGCGTTGCGGAGCGCGCTCGAGGGGTTGCCGCTCTTGAGCACGGTCATGGCGAGGATGCCGAGCACGCTCGCCACCAGCCCCACGCCGGCGAGGAGCAGCGGCAGCGCCACCATCCCCGCTCGCGCTCCCACCGTGTCGCCCGAGGCGACGAACTTCGACAGGAGCGCAGGATCGAAGGTGAGGGTCGCGCCGATGGCGATGGTGGCGATGATGGCCCCCACGTAGCTCTCGAAGATGTCGGCGCCCATGCCCGCCACGTCGCCGACGTTGTCACCGACGTTGTCGGCGATGACGCCGGGGTTTCGCGGGTCGTCCTCGGGGATGCCCGCCTCGACCTTGCCCACGAGATCGGCGCCCACGTCGGCGGCCTTGGTGTAGATGCCGCCACCGACGCGCGCGAAGAGCGCGATCGAGGAGGCCCCCATGGCGAAGCCACCGATGTACTCGTGGTAGTTCGCGTCGCCCTGCGACACGAAGTACACCACCATGCCGCCCACGCCGAGGAGCCCCAGCGAGGCCACGGCGAGCCCCATCACCGCGCCACCGTTGAAGGCCACCCCCAGCGCCTCGGCCTGGCCCTTCGAACGCGCCGCCTCGCTCGTGCGCACGTTGCTCTTCGTAGCCGCCTTCATGCCGATGGTGCCGGCAGCGATCGAGCAGCCGGCGCCGGCCACGAAGGCCGCGGCCGTTTGCCAGCCGCGGGCCACGAACAGGCCGGCGGTCACCACCGCGACGAAGACCGCGAGATACGTGTACTCGCGCTTGAGGAAGGCCATGGCGCCGTCCTCGATCGCCTCGGCGATCTCCTGCATCTTCTTGGTGCCGGTCGGCAGCTTCGTGATGCTGCTGTACAGTCCGGCGGCTCCAACCAAACCCACCACCGCGACGATGGGGGTGTACGTAACCAATGCCTCCACGCTGGGTCCTCCTGGGGCGTGATGCGTTCAAGTCGCATCCAAATGCGGCCCCGCCATATACCGGCCAGGCGAACCGCGCAAGTGATGGAGATCAGAGAGGGTCGCGCGGCCCGGGCGGGCGCCCCCCGGCGCCCCTCGCGGGCATCGCAACCCCCTGAAACTCAAGCATTCACAGCGACACGTGGCCACCGCGGGGCCGGCACGTCGCGCTGAAAAAATCTCGCGCTCCTGGCCGCGTCCTCGCCGTTCAGCCGCCGCCGCGAGCCTTCAAGCTCTGGAGCGACGCGCCGTGGCGATCCCGCTCGGAAATCAGGGGCGCGGTCACCGGCCAGCGGACGCCGACGTCGGCGTCGTCCCACGCGAGCGTGCGCTCGGTGTCCGGATCGTACACGCTCGAGCACTTGTACACCACGTCGGCCACCTCGCTGAGGACGCAGAAGCCGTGCGCGAAGCCCACGGGGATGAACAGCGCGTGGTGCTGCTCATCGTCGAGCTCGACCCCGTACCAGCGCCCGAAGGTGTCGGACCCGGGGCGGATGTCGACGGCGACGTCGAAGATGCGACCTCGCGCCACCCGCACCAGCTTCGCCTGGCCCGGCGAGCTCTGGAAGTGGAGCCCGCGCAGCACCCCCCGCGCCGAACGCGAGTGGTTGTCCTGAACGAACGCTACGTGAATGCCCGCGGCGTCGAGGTGCTCCTCGCGGTACGACTCGAGGAAGAACCCTCGCGCGTCGCGGAACACGCGCGGACGCAGCAGCGCGAGACCTGGGAGCGCGAGGGCCTCGATCTCCATCGGTCAGCCGCCCTCGACGGCACCCTCGAGCTCGCTCACGAGCGTGGTGAGATATTCCCCGTAGCTGCTCTTGCCGTGGGCCGCCGCCCCGCGTGCGAGGGCGGCGAGATCGATGAATCCCATCCGCCACGCGATCTCCTCGAGGCACGCGATCTGCGTGCCTTGTCGGTGTTGCAACACGTGGACGAAGTGCGCGGCCTCGAGCAGGCTCTCGTGGGTGCCGGTGTCGAGCCACGCCATGCCGCGCCCGAGGACCTCGAGGCGCGCGCTGCCCCGCCGCACGTACTCGCGGTTCACGTCGGTGATCTCGAGCTCCCCCCGCGCCGACGGCTGCAGACCGGACGCGATGTCGAGCACGTCGTTGTCGTAGAAGTAGAGCCCGGTGACCGCGATCGAGCTCTTGGGTGCCTTGGGCTTCTCCTCGATGTCGAGCACACGACCGTCGGGCCCGAGCTCGGCCACGCCGTAGCGCTCGGGGTCATGCACCTTGTAGCCAAAGAGAACACATCCCGACGTGAGCTCGGCCGCGCGCTGGACGTGGCTCGAGAGGCCCGCGCCGTAGAAGATGTTGTCCCCGAGGACCAGGCCCACGGTGTCGCTGCCGACGTGGTCGCGACCGATGACGAAGGCCTCCGCGAGGCCGTTGGGGGCCGCCTGCTCGGCGTAGGAGAACGTGAGACCAAGCGCCTCCCCGGAGCCGAGCAGCCGCTCGAACTGCGGCAGATCGACGGGGGTGGAGATGACGAGGATCTCCCGTATCCCCGCGAGCATCAGCACGCTCAGCGGGTAATAGATCATGGGCTTGTCGTAGACAGGCAAGAGCTGCTTCGACACACCCCGCGTCACCGGGTAGAGCCGGGTGCCGCTGCCCCCGGCGAGAACGATTCCCTTCATGACGTTCGTGTTGGTGGTAGCACCGTGGCAAACTGCCGTAAACTCGGGAACCAGGGGACTTGTCTTCCAAGCATTCAGGAGAAGACTCGCAACGAAGCGGGAGTGAGGCAGGGAGCGTCAAGGACGCTCGCCAGAAGGCCAACGAGCGCCTCGGCGAGTGGGTCAAAGGAAAGTTCCGCCTCGACTCGCTGCTCGGGGTGGGTGGCATGGCGAGCGTCTACGCCGCCAGCCACCGCAACGGCTCCCGCGCCGCCCTGAAGATCCTGCACGCCGAGTTCGCGCGCGAAGACAACATCCGCCAGCGCTTCTTGCGAGAGGGCTACGTGGCGAACAAGGTGTCGCACCCTGGCGTGGTGCGCATCCTCGACGACGACACCACCGAGCAGGGCGAGCCCTATCTGGTGATGGAGCTGCTCGAGGGCGAGACGCTGCGACAGCTGTGGAAGCGCTGCCGACGAAAAATGCCGGTGATCCAGTCGCTCGGCCACGCCGCCGACATCCTCGACACCCTGGTGCCGTGTCATGAGAACAAGATCATCCACCGTGATCTGAAGCCGGCGAACGTGTTCATCTGCACCGACGGCCAGCTGAAGCTGCTCGACTTCGGGGTGGCGCAGCTGCGCGAGGAAGGCGGCGAAGCGCTCACCCGAGCCGGCACCGCGCTCGGCACACCCTCGTACATGGCGCCCGAGCAGGCCCAGGGCAACAGCCACAACCTCGACGGCCGCGCCGACCTCTTCTCGGTGGGAGCCATCCTCTACACGCTGCTCAGCGGCAAGCGCCTGTTGCAGGGCAAGAGCCCCAACGAGGCGTTCATCCTCGCCGCCACGCAGCCTGCGCCCTCGATCGCCCGCGTCAAGCCCGACCTCCCCGTGGAGGTGATCGCGCTCGTCGACAAAGCGCTCAAATGGGATCGCCGCAAGCGCTTCGCCGACGCCGCCGAGATGCGCGACGCGTGCATCGCCATCATGCAGTCGCTCGCCGAGAGTGGAGCGTCGGCGGAGGTGGTCGCGCCGGTAGCGCGGGATCGGGCGTCGTCGGTGCCGCCCGCCTCCGGTCGGCCCTCCATCCCCACCGAGCCGCCCACCCGCGGCGCGACGCCGGGGGCCCGCCGTACCGGCAGGCGCAACATCCCCGACATCCCGCTGACCCAGATCGGCACCGTGCCGGACGAGGTTCGGATCGCGCTCGCCGCCGCGAACGCGGGCGCGCCCAAACCGGCGAGCGAGCCGCCCCCTTCGAGCAAGCCGCGACGGCGCTCGGCGCCCGCCATGGAGCGGGTCGCGGCCCGGCGGACACCTCAGGGTCTCGGCGCGCTCAGCGACCACCCGGTCGGCGCTCGGCCGGGGCGGATCCCGCGGCCGATCCCCGACATGTTGCCCGGCCCGCGGCCCACCGGGGGCACCCCTCCCCCCACGCCGGTGAGCGGGGTCGCGTCCCGCCGCCCGAGCAGTTTCCCCCCCGGCGACGAGTCGGCCATCGAGCTCGCCGACGACGTGCCGCCGACGAGAGAGACTCGCGACGACGTCGACAGTCCGCTCGTCGAGCTGTTCGAGCGCTTCGAGAAGTCGCTCTCGACGCTGCGCCAGTATGGGCTCGACCACCCCGAGGGTCAGGCCAAGGTGCGCGTCATTCATCAAGCGTTCGTCGCTGCGCTGCAAGCGATGCCGGGGGGGCTCACCTTCCAAGTGCATCCGTTCTGCTTCAGCGACGGTCCCACCACGGTGTGGGAGCCAGGGCCTCCGAACGATCAGGTGCCCTACGGCTTGGCCTCGAGCGGCGTCGAGGAGATCCGCATCTTGAAAGGGGTGCAGAAGGAAGAGGTGCGCGAGCTCTTGCGCATTACCGTGATCGATCCTCAGCTCGGGCTGACCGAAGGCGACATCGGCGCCGCGCTGTGGGAGGCCGGCTTCACGCACATCCTCTGCACGGTGCGGGACGATCTCACCGATGCCGACGCGCGGGAGCAGATTCGCTTCTTCACCGAGAGCGAAGAGGTGGAGGCCGACGTACGTGAAGACCTCGCCAAGGTGGTTCAGATGATGGCAGCGACCGCGCGGCCCAGCCTGCTCCGTGAAGACCAGGCCGAGGCTGCGGCCATGGCGCTGACCACCGAGACCGACATGTTCGAGGCGGCCAAGATGGCGACCGACGCGATGCGCCTCGACTACGCGGCTCAGAAGGCGCTCGCCCAGGAGCTCAACCTCGAGCCCGACGAGTGGAGCGCGCGGTTCTTCGATCTCAGCCCTTACGCGCTCGCCGACGCGGCGATGCGCGAAGACCTCGACATCCTCTATCGGGAGCTCGACCACTACATCGATCGGTGGGTGGCGGCCGCGAAGTGGCCGAATGTGCTCGAGGTGTTCGAGATGTTCGTGGCGCGCCTCGAAGGGAACGCCCACGGGAGCCCCGCCGGCGTCACCTCCGCCGACCTGACGCGCCACATCTTCACGTGGCCGCGCATGGCCGCCGCCTTCGAGCTGTTGCAACAGGGCAATCTCGAGCCGGAGCTCGCCGGCCGGCTGATGGACTCCATCGCCCTCGCGCTGCCTGCGCTCGGCGACGCGATGGTGCTCGACATGTTGCGGCTGGCCAACCGCCTCGGCCCCGGCGACCTCGCCGAGCTCGCGCTGTCGTACGTGGGCCACAACCTCGCCACCCGCAAGTCGGACATCCTCGAGGCGCTCGGAGAGCTCGAGCCCGAGCTCTCGCAGCGGATGCTCGCCGCCCTGACGCAAGACGACACGCCGGAGAATCGCGAGCTGTTGAAACCGCTCTTGATGAGCCCCAATCCCGCCCTCCGCTGCGAGGCGACGGCGCTGCTCGCCCGCTCCGCCGACGACCTCGGCAAACAGCTCGTACGGCTCCTCGCGAGCCGTGACCATCGCCTGTGCTCGGCCGCGTTGACCACGATGGTGCGCCACCAAGTGCGACACGCGGGCCCAGGGTTGGTGCAGGCGATCGAAGACGAGAGCGCGCTCGAGCGCCCCCCAGCCGAGCTCCGCCAGATGCTCGAGACGCTCTACGCCCTCAACCCTCCCCGGGCCGAGAGCCTCCTCACCGGGATCGTGAACGCGCACGGCTTGATGTCGAACGAGGCCCTCGACCACAAGCGCGCGCTGGCCGCCGAGGTGCTTGGCCGCCACGCCGACTCGTCCAACCCGATCGAGGCGCTCGAGGGCGCGACCCGCATCCGGCCCTGGAACACGCAACCGCTCCGCGTCGCGGCCGCCGAAGCGCTCGCGCAGCTTCAGCACCGGTTGGCTGAGCGCAGGGTGGGCGGAGCGAGCTGATGACGTCGGTCCCTCCTCCTTCTGCGATGTTCTCGGGGACGGGGGCGCGCGAGGTCACCGAGGACGATCTCGCGGCCAACGTGGTGTTGGCCATCCACCGACTGACCAAGAGCGCCACCCTCTACGATGGCGAGAACCAGGCGGTGGTGCGTCAGCTCGAGAGCTCGCGGGCCGCCATCCACGAATACGGACACCGCACGCGCATCAACCCCAAGATCTTCTTCACGGACAAGTCGGTGTTCGTAGGAGGGCGGCTGTTGCGTGCCGGTCGCAGCGTGTACGGCGCCGCGCTCGAGCTCGGCGCGGTGCTGCGCAAACACGGCATCGATGAGATGGCGATCGCGCACGACGTGTCGGTGGACGACCTGCGGCGCTTCCAGGCCGCGATCCGCGACGCCCAGCAGGGCTCGGGAGCGTCGCCGGCCAAGGTGGACTACGAGCGGATCCGCTTGCGCCGCGGCCAGCCCCCCGGGCGCCGCAAAGAGAACCTCCCCCCCGAGGAGCTGATCATCCGCACCTACGCCACCGCCACCATCGTGATGCGGCGGTTCCTCGAGGCGCTCCAGCAGGGAGACTACCGCCTCCCGATCGGCGTGCGCCGCGTGGCGCAGCAGCTTGCCGAGCTGAGCTCCGGACAGTCGTCGGCGTTCCTCGGCACCACCGCGATCTACAACGCGAAGCACGAGCACGCAGGCCGCGCCGTCAACTCCGCGCTCGTCGCGCTGGCGATGGCGCGGCAGCTCTCCGACGACAAGCGCATGCTCGCCCGCGTCGCGACCGCGGCGCTGATGTTCGACGTTGGGGTGGCTCGCGTGGCGGGGGTGGTGTCCGCCGACGACGTGCGCGCAGGGCGCATGCTCCCGCGCCTCATCGAGGACCAACTCGAAGAGCTGCCGGCCAGCGGCGCGGCCACGATGTGGGCCATCGGCGGCTTCGGCGACACCGCGCTGCAGAACACCGTGCTCGTGTACGAGGCGCTGAGCATGGCCTTCCGACAGCACGTGCCCGTGCCGTACGACGGGCTTCACCAGCCGTCCCTCGGCGCGCGGATCGTGGCCACGTCGCGCCAGTTCAACGAGCTGCTCTCGCATCCCGACAGCCCTCGCAACGCCGACGAAGCGGTCTCGGAGCTCGTGCGCGCCGCGCAGGACGAGCTCGACCGCATGCTCGTGAGGCTGCTCGCCTCGGCGCTGAGTTTGTTCACCACCGGATCGATCGTGCACCTCTCCAACGGCGAGGTGGCCAAGGTGGTGCGCACCCACGACAACCCGCTCTTGTTCGCGATGCCGGTGGTGCAAGAGGTGCTGTCGAGCGGAAAGCCCGCAAAACCGATCGATCTCTCCCTCGAAGAGGGCCCGAACGCGCGCCGCGTCACCGCGCTCGTGGAGCTCGGGAGCGGGGGGCTCCGCTCGCGGGAGAGCGACGAGCCCGAGGCGGTCGAGATCCGCGAGGTGGACGATCTCGACGACGACGACAGCGCGGCCGACGAGTCGTGGGGCGACCTCGAGCTCGCCGAGGACAGCGTGCCCTCGCCGCGGATCGACGTCATGCCGGTGGAGCATGACCGCGCCGCGAGACCGTCTCCGGGCCCGGCGACGCCGCCGTTCGGGCACTCGCGACCGGCCCCCTCGATGCCGGTCGTCGCAGCGAGAGCGCGTCCGGTCGAGGCGGCGACGGAGCGCGCGGCGGCGGCCCGAGCACCGCAACGCGGGGAGCGCACCGGTGCCGTCGACGACGCCCTCCGGGCCTACCTCTCGGAGATGGAGAGCGACGCGCGCTCCAAGCAGCGGGGGCCGTCGTCACCACCGCCGGTGAGCTTGCCGCCGCTCACGCCTCCCCCCTTGACGCCGCCGCCGATGGCCGTCCGGAGGGCGCGCGGGGCGGGCAGGAGCGACCACGCACCGCTCACCCCCGCGCCGTTCACCCCTGCGCCCCGCACGCCGCTGCCGAGCGGGCCGCTCACGCCTGCTCCCTTCCGAGGCGCGGAGAAACCGCGCGCTCTGGCGAACGCAGGCGCTGGGACGCCAGCGCCGAGCGCTCGGGAGCTGGGCGTTGCGGCGCTCGAAGGCCTGCAACCCACGGCCACCGGCAGTCTCTCCAAGACGCCCCTCGTGCACCTGTTGGTGTACGTGCTCGACCGCCGCATGACGGGCACGACGGCGCTCGTCGAGCCCGACGGGCAGATCCACCTGATCTACTTCGACCGCGGCGTCGCCTCCAAGGTGCGAACGTCGGGCACGGTGCATCCGCTGGACAAGGTGCTCCGCGACTTGGGCGCCGTCGACGCGCGTGCGCTGCAACGCAGCGTGCTGGAGGTGGAGCAGTCGGGGATGCTCCACGGACAACACCTGCTCGCGCAGGGGCTCATCGATCGGGCGACGTTGTTGGCTGCGCTCCAGTGGCAGCTGTCCCGCAAGATGTCGCACCTGCTCTCGCTCACCGAAGCGTGCACCTTCGCCTATTTCGACGGCGTCGACGGCCTCGTGGACTACGGCGGCCCAGAGCTCACCCCCGTCGATCCGATGGCCCTCATCATGGCTGGCCTCCGGATCATGGGGAAGAGCCCCCTCGTGAGCGCCGCCCTCGCGAAGCTCGGCTCGCAGCCGCTCGTGACCCGCGGGAGCGCCAACTTCGAGCGCCTCCGCCTGCACGCCGACGAGATGGCGGTGGTCGACGCGTTGCGGGCGCGACCGGCGCCGCTGAGCGAGCTGGTGGCGGAGCGGCCAGGCAAGGAACGGGTGGCGCTGCTCACGGTGTACGCGCTCGTGATCACCCGCAACCTCGAGGCAGGCCTGATGCAGAAGCCCCCGGTGGGCCACGACGTCGCGCCCATCGACGACCTCTGGCTGCACATCGCGCCGCTGTCGGACCCTCGGATCACACCGCCGCCCACCACCGCACCTCATGGCGGCAAGTGGCTCAGCAGCCCTCGCCCCCCCGCGTCGGAGCCAGCCCGCGGCTCCGAGCCCGCCCTCGGCTCCGATCCGGCGCCAGCGACGCCTGCGCCCGCGTCGGGGCCCTCGTTCGAGGAGGCCCGAAAGAAGGAGCCGACGGGGCGCGCCCTCCAGACGCGGTCGCCGCTCGTCCTCGAGCTCGACGCGCCGGAGGAGGAGGCCACGCCCACCCCTTCCCCGGTCGCGGCGGCACCGAGTCTCGCCCTGGGGGGCGGCCCTCCCCGCGACAAGGCGGCGAAGACCGCGCCCTCCAAAGCGACCAAGCCCATCGATCCGTATCGGCTGTTCAAGCGCGCCCAGCTCAAGCTCATGAGCGGGAAGCTCGACGAAGCCGAAGATCTCGTGCAGCAGGCCGTGGACGCCGCGCCCAGCGAACCCGAGTATCGCGCCACCCTCGCGTGGATTCAGGCCGAGATCCTCGGCCCCCCGGAAGACCTCGCAGAGGGTGAGACGTCCGAGCACTATGGGGCGCAGATCGCCTTGCTCGACGAAGCCTGTGCGAGCGACGCCAGCTTTGCCAAGGCGTTCTTCTATCGCGCCGAGCTCCTGCGGCGCACCGGTCAGCTCGAGCGCGCGCTCGCCGACTACGAGCGCGTCGTGGCGCTCGATCCCCACAACGAGGAAGCGGCCGCCCACGCTGCCGCGCTCCGTTGAGGCGCCGAAGGCGTTCCGGCGTCACGCGATTTTTCCTCGACCGCACGGCGCGGGCGTGTGGGCAACCCGCGGGCGCAGCAGGCTGCGACGGATCGGGGCTTGCTCGAACGCCAATATTCGGGTCTAACTAACAGTGGAATTCGGCCTAGTCGAACAATGGCTCGAACCTCGACGCAAGCGACCGAGGGAGCCTGCCCCGCTCGATGACCACTTGCCCGTGTCGATTCAGCGTGAAAGGCCCCGAAACCGAGAACGCCCTCGCCCCAGCCCGGGGCGAGGGCGTTCGCGTGTGCGGCGTGCGGAACGAGGGGTCGCTCGGCGCGTGACGACGGCGAGCGCGCTCGAGCCGCGTCTCAGTCGCGCTCGTCCAGCGCCCGCGCGACGAGCGCGGGGTCGGCGAGCGTGGGCAGGGTGACCCGCATCCCGGGCACCTCCTCCATGGCCCGCTCGATGGCGTAGATCGCGCCCTCGTTGCGCGCCCAGGCACGCCGCGCGAGGCCGTTGGAGACGTCCCACGAGAGCATCGCGTTGGCCCGCTCGCGCGCGGCCGCGCTCCCGTCCAACACGAGGCCGAAGCCCCCGTTGACGACCTCGCCCCAACCGACGCCGCCCCCGTTGTGGAGCGACACCCAGGTCGCGCCGCGGAAGGCGTCGCCGATCACGTTGTGCACCGCCATGTCGGCGGTGAAGCGGCTCCCGTCGTAGATGTTGGCCGTCTCGCGATACGGCGAGTCGGTGCCCGAGACGTCGTGGTGATCGCGCCCGAGCACGATGGGGCCGGAGACGGTGCCCGCCGCGATGGCGTCGTTGAACGCGGTCGCGATGCGGGCGCGGCCGACCCGGTCGGAGTAGAGGATCCGCGCCTGGGAACCCACCACCAGCTCGTTGGCTTGGGCATGTTCGATCCAGCGGAGGTTGTCGAGCAGCTGCTGGCGGGTTTGGGGGCCGGCCTCCGCCGCCATCGCGCGCAACACCTCGGCCGCGATGCGATCGGTGGCCACGAGGTCGTCGGGCTCGAGCGAGGTGCACACCCAGCGGAACGGGCCGAACCCGTAGTCGAAACACATCGGCCCCATGATGTCCTCCACGTAGGACGGAAACCGGAAGCCGCCATCGGGGCGCTCGATCCCCTCTGCGCCAGCGCGCGACGCCTCGAGGAGAAAAGCGTTGCCGTAGTCCCAGAACGCCATGCCTCGCTCGGACAGGGTCACGATGGCGGCGAACTGCCGTCGCAACGACGCCTGCACGGCCTCGCGAAAGCCGGCTGGATCGTCGCTGATCATGCGCCGCGCCTCCACGAAGCTGTGACCCACCGGGAAGTACCCCCCGGTGAAGGGCAGATGCAGCGAGGTCTGATCGCTACCGAGGTCGATGGGCGTGCCCGCGGTCACCAGACGCTCCCACAGATCGACGATGTTGCCGAGATACCCGAGCGACAGCGGCTCGCGGGCGGCGCGCGCGCGCTCGATGCGCCGCAACACCGCGTCGAGATCGGTCTCGATCTCCTGGAGCCACCCCTGCTCGTGACGCTTCTGCAAGGGCTCGGGGTTCACCTCGGCGATCACTCCGATGGCGCCCGCGATGACCGCAGCCTTGGCTTGCGCGCCGCTCATCCCGCCGAGGCCCGAGGTGACGTACACCTTGCCGCGCAGGTCCTCGTCGGGGGGGAGCGAGAGGTACCTCCGGCCCGCGTTGAGCAACGTGATGGCGGTGCCGTGCACGATGCCCTGCGGACCGATGTACATGAAGCTGCCCGCCGTCATCTGACCGTAGGAGGTGACGCCGAGCGCGGCCATGCGATCGTAGTCTTGGGGCGAGGAGTAGTTGGGCACCACCATGCCGTTGGTCACCACCACCCGCGGCGCGTCGGTGGACGAGGGAAAGAGCCCGAGCGGATGTCCGGAGTACAAAACGAGGGTCTGCTCGTCCGTCATCTCGGAGAGGTACTGCATCGTCAGCAGATACTGCGCCCAGTTCTGGAACACGGTGCCGTTGCCGCCGTAGGTGATGAGCTCGTGGGGGAACTGCGCCACCTTCGGATCCAGGTTGTTCTGGATCATGAGCATGATCGCCGCCGCTTGTCGGCTCCGCGCCGGGTAGGCGTCGATCGGCCGCGCGTGCATGGGGTAGTGCGGGCGGAGGCGGCGCATGTAGATGCGGCCGTCTTCTCTCAGCTCACGCGCGAGCTCGGGCGCGTACTCGGCGTGCCACGCCGACGGCAGGTAGCGCAGCGCGTTGGCCAACGCGAGGCGTCGCTCCGAGGGCGACAGCACCGCCGGTCGCCGGGGGGCGTGCGCGATCCCCGGCTCGTCGGGGGGCGGTTCTGGGATCGTGTCTCCGATCCCGCGTCGGATGGCCTCGCAGAGCTCACTCATGCGGTGGAGCCTACTCCAGCGCTCGAGGCGCTCCAGCGTGAACCGCTCCCACGCTCCGCGGCCATCAAGGCCGGCGCTCGTGCGGTTCGACGCAAAGCGTGCGATCGGGCTGGCGAAGCGCGCATGAATGCCGAATACTCGCCCCAGGTCATGAACGTTCAGCGCATGTTGCTCGCGCTGGCGGCCCTCGGGCTCGTCGGCTTCACGTCCACCGCCTCGGCCCAGGAAGGGACGCCGCGGGCAAAGAAGCCGCCCGCGAAGACCGCACCCGCGAAGACCGCGCCCGCGAAGACCGCGCCCGCGAAGGCCGCGCCCGCGAAGGCAGCGCCCGCGAAGGCAGCGCCCGCACCCTCCGCAACCCCGGGGTCGAAGCTGGCTCCCGGAGCGCCGCTCTCGGGATGGGATGCGGCCGCGACGGCGGCCCCGGCGCCGAGCGTGAACCCCGCCACCATCGTGGCGTTGGTTCCGTATCGCGGCCTGCTCGGCGTGAAGGTCGGCGACATGACGCCCGAAAAGCGCGTCTCCGCCGGTGCCCCTCCCGGCGCGGGGTTGCTCGTGAGCGAGGTCCTGCCCAACACCGTGGCCTCGGTGGCGGGCGTGAAGAAGAACGACGTCGTCATCGACGTCGGCGGCGCGCCGATCCGCGGTGTGCGCGACGTGCGCGACGCGCTCGGGCAAATGCATCTCGGCGACCTCCTCACCGTGCAGGTCATCCGCGACGGCAAGCCGAAGACGTTGTTCGCCACGCTCGCGCCACCGGCGAAGAACGTCGCGGGCACGCCGAGCACCACGAGCCCTCCGGCGGTGGCCACGCTCGACGGCAACCTGCGCTTCATCGGCGCCGATCAGGAGCTCGTGGTCGAGCGCCACGAGCAGCGCGTCCAACGCGCGAAGCGGCGGATCCTCCTGGACCGCCAGCGGCACCGCCCTCAACACTCGAAGAAGCGGCTGCGACTGCGTCGCTGAGGGCTCCCCGCAGCGAGGCCGCAGGGCGGGTGGCAGGGGCGCGCGCGAGGGGGGCCGCGGTCTCTCCGATGCCGACGTTGTTGGCGCCGCGCCGCGGTCGCTGTACGTGTGGGGAGTGAGTGGCAAAGAACGTCGCAGGTATGTCCGCGTCCGCCCCACGGCCGAGCTCCCGGTGGAGGTGCGACTCTCGTCGCAGGCCCCCGAGGCGCTGCTGCTCATCACGGATCTGAGCTTGGGCGGGGCGGGAGTTTGGGTTCAGCGCGGTCAGGGCCCCAGAGCCGGCGAACGGCTGACCCTCGATCTTCGACTCGGTGAGGCCCACGTGACGGTCGCCGCCGAGGTGCGCCACGTGAGCGGTGACGGCACCCACTGTGGTCTCGAGTTCGTGGACGTGACCGAAGACGCGCACCGCGCCCTCAATCGCCACGTGAGCGAGCTCGCCGAGCGCGGCAGCATGGCCTGACGGGCCGTGGTATGGCCGAGGCATGAGCGCGCGCGCCGGTTGGGTGTACCTCGTCGGAGCCGGCCCGGGCGATCCGGGGTTGCTCACGTTGCGCGGCGCCGAGCTCCTCGGAGCGGCGGATATCATCCTCCACGACGAGCTCATCGATACGGGCGTGTTGGTCCACGCGCGCTCCGACGCCGAGGTGTGCAGCGTGGGCAAGCGCGGCGCCGACGCTCCCGAGAAACGGAAGGCACAGGGCCGTATCAACGAGCGCATGATCGCCGCTGCCCAACAGGGGCAGCGGGTCGTGAGGCTGAAGGGCGGCGACCCGTTCTTGTTCGGACGGGGCGCGGAGGAGGTCACCGCGCTCCGCGACGCGGGCGTGCCGTTCGAGGTCGTCCCGGGCATCAGCGCGCCGGTCGGCGCCACGGCCTACGCGGGGATCCCGCTCACCCACCGTGATCACGCCAGCGGGGTGGCGTTCGTCACCGCGGTCCAGCGGGGAGGCGAGCCCTTCGACTTCGCCGAGCTCCACGGCTTCCGCGGCACTCTGTGCGTGTTCATGGGCGCGCGGCACCTCGCGTCCATCGGTCGCGCCATCGTGGAGCAGGCGGGGCGCAACCCAAACACCCCGTGCGCGGTGGTGTCGTGGATCAGCTACCCGCGGCAACGCACGGTCATCGGCACCCTGTCGAACATCGCCACCCGCGCCGCCGGGGCCCCCGCGCCGGCGCTCCTGATCTGCGGCGACGTCGTCGCCGTGCGCGAGTCGCTGCGGTGGTTCGACACCCAGCCCCTGTTCGGTCGTCGGGTCCTCGTCACGCGGCCCGCGCACCAGGCCGCGTCGACGGTACGAGCGCTCCGACAGCGCGGCGCGGAGCCGGTGGCCTTTCCCACCATCGCCATCGAGCCCCCGCCCGATCCGGCCGCCGTGACGCGCAGCGTAGCCGCCCTCGCGTCGTACGATCTGGTGGCCTTCACGAGCGACAACGCGGTGACCGCGTTCTTCGAAGCCATCGATCGCGCCGGCCTCGACGCCCGCGCGTTCGGGCGCGCCAAGCTCGCCGCCATCGGCACCGGCACCGCCGCGGGCCTCCGGCGGCGCGGCCTCCGCCCCGACGTCGTGGCCGAGGTCTTCGTGGCCGAGAGCCTCGCCGAGGCCATCCTCGCGGTGCTCCCGGAGGCGGGGCGGGTGCTCCTGCCGCGGGCGCGGGTGGCCCGAGAGATCCTGCCACGGACGCTGCGGGAGGCGGGACACCACGTCGACGTCGTGCCCGTCTACGAGACGGTCACGGCCTCGGTGGAGCGGGCCGAGCAGCTCCGCGCGCTGCTTCCATCGATCGACGTGGTGATGCTCACCGCGAGCTCGACCGTCACCGAGCTCTGCCGCCTCCTCGGCGAGCACGCCGCGGAGGCCCTCGCCCATGTCACCCTGGCCAGCATCGGCCCCATCACCACCCAGACCGCGACCGAGCTCGGCCTCGACGTGAGGGTCACCGCCGAGCACAGCACCGCGCAGGGCCTCATCGACGCCCTCGAGGCCCACTTCGCCCACGCGAACGACCGTGCCCCCTGAGCGCGCGCCGCTCCTTTCGCCTCGTGGCCCACGCGCGACGCGGAGAGAGGAACGACACGACGGTGCGGCCCGCAGCGCGGTGGATATCTCGACCGCCACCCGCCTCGCGAGTGTGATAGGTGCAAATCGACATGTCGCCCGCCCGCCGTCGACGTTGGATGGGAGCGCTCCTCTGGGGCGCGGCGCTCGTGTGCGCGAGCGTCGCCGGCAGCGCCTGCACCGCACAGATCTGCGACCGCCCCGAGCCAGGAGGGCCCACCCTCTTCACCGGCGGCGAGAGGCTCGGCAACACCTATCGCACGTCGACCTTCGACGGGGATCTCCTGCACTTCCCAGGGGGCGCTCACTACGAGATCGAGCACCAGCTCGGGCGCGTGCCCACCGGCGTGGTCTTCTACCTCGCCTTCGACCGACATGGCCTTCAGGGCGGCAGCTCGGTCGCCCTTGCCGCGGGCAACCAGGTGGAGGTCAAGGCCAAGACCGACACCAGCGTCACCGTGCTCAACGGCACCTGCTCCGAGTTCTACCTGTTCAGGCGGGCGTGGGTGGAGGAGGGGCCGACGGGGGGGGGGGGGGGGGCGGGTGGAGGGGGGGGGGCCGCGGGGGGGGGGGGGGGGGGCGGGGGTGGCTCGGGTGGGGGCGGAGGCGCCTGAGATGTTGGTGTTGGGCATCGAGAGCTCCTGCGACGAGACCGGCGCCGCGGTGGTGGACGACACGGGTCGGGTGCACAGCGACGTGGTGCGAAGCCAGGTGGCCCTGCACGCCCCGTACGGCGGCGTGGTGCCCGAGGTGGCAGCGCGCGATCACATCCGCGCCCTCGCGCCGGTGGTGGCGCAGGCCCTCGCCGACGCCGGCGTCTCGCTCGCGAGCGTCGACGCCATCGCGGTGACCCATCGGCCGGGTCTGGTGGGCGCGCTGCTCGTCGGCCTGCAGGCCGCCAAGGGGCTGGCCTGGGCCGCGAACAAGCCGCTGGTCGGGGTGGATCACCTCGTGGGGCACCTGCTCTCGGTGTTCCTCACGCGCAGCGACGAGGCCCGCGCCGCCGAACCGCCACGCTTCCCCTTCATCGGCCTGCTCGTGTCGGGTGGGCACACCGCGCTGTATCGGTGCGACGGCCCTCACCGAGAGCAAATCGAGGAGCTCGGCGCCACCCGCGACGACGCGGTGGGCGAAGCGTTCGACAAGGTGGCCAAGCTCCTCGGCCTCGGCTACCCCGGGGGCCCTGTCGTCGATCGGCTCGCCCAACGCGGCGTGGCCGAGCGCGCCGCGGTCGAGCTCCCGTTGCCGATGGCCCAGAGCCTCGAGTTCAGCTTCTCGGGGATCAAGAGCGCGGTGGCGCGGCACGTCAAGAGCACGCCGCCTGCCGACGACCAGGCGGTCGCCGATCTCGCGGCCGCGTTCCAGGCCGCGGTGACACGCACCCTCGTGAGCAAGACGCTGCGTGCCGCGAAGCGCACGAACATACCGCGGGTGGTGGTCGCGGGAGGGGTGGCCGCCAACCGTGAGCTGCGCGAGCGCATGCGGGCGGCCTGCGACGAGCGCGGCCTCGCGCTCTTCATCCCGCCCTTCGCGAGCTGCACCGACAACGCCGCCATGATCGCCTACGCCGGCGCCGTGAAGCGCGCGCACGGCGTGACCGACGCGCTGTCTTTGGCTCCCTTCACGCGCACCGAGCTGCCTCGGGTGACCCGCAAAGGGCGCGGCCCCCGAGCGAATTGACAGCTTCGTGGCGGCACGCACTGCGTCCTGGTACGCTGTCAACGTGCAGTTGTCTGCGGGCATGATGGTCACCGCCAACGTGCGGCTGACCCGCCCCCTCGGCGAAGGGGCGATGGGATCGGTGTGGGTGGCCGATCACCTCACGCTCAAGACCGAGGTCGCGGTGAAGTTCATCGCCGCTGCCCTCGCGAAGACGGATTCAGAGATCCTCGAGCGCTTCGGGCGCGAGGCGAGCCTCGCCGCGCAGATCAAGAGCCCTCACGTGGTCCAGACCTTCGATCAAGGGCTGATGGCCGACGGCACCCCCTACATCGTGATGGAGCTCCTCGAGGGGGAGTCGCTCCAGGACATGATCGATCGGCTCGAGCGCGTTCCGCCGGCGGTCACCGCGCAGATCGTGGTGCAGGTGGCCCGTGCCCTCGGGCGCGCCCACGACCTCGGCATCGTTCATCGCGACATCAAGCCCGACAACATCTTCGTCACCCACACCGAAGACGGGGCCTTCGCCAAGGTGCTCGACTTCGGGATCGCCAAGCACACCCAGCTCCCCAAGATGGGGGGCCTCACCAACCCCGGGGTGATGGTCGGCACCCCGGAATACATGAGCCCCGAGCAGGTGTTGAGCGCCAAGGACGTCGACTTCCGCGCCGATCTGTGGGCGCTGGGCGTAACGACGTATCAGTGTCTCACCGGTGAGCTGCCGTTCACCGCCGAAGCGCTCGGCACGCTCTGCGTGAAGCTGCTCGACGGGGCGTTCACCCCACCGTCCGAGCTCAACGGCGCGCTGAGCCCGTCGTTCGACGCGTTCTTCACCAGGGTGCTGGCCCGCTCCCCCGACGAGCGCTTCGACAGCGCGCGCGAGCTGGCGAACGAGCTGCTCCGCATCGTCCGCGAGAGCTCGAACGACATCGCCGACGAGCTCAGCTTCGGCGCCGTCAACACCGGGCCCGTCCCCCCCGTGTCGGCCACCGGGCCGCAGGGTGCGCTCGCGGATGCTTCGGGGCAGCTCGTGGCCGCGCCACCCGTGGCCGCGCCACACGTGGCCGCGGTCAGCGGCACCGATCGGAGCGGCACGCTCACCGGCTCCTCGTCCAACCGCTTACAGCCGGCACGCCCCCGGCGCGCCTCGGCGTGGCTGTTGGTGGGGGCGATCGCGGCGCTGCTCGTGGTGGGCGCCGTCACCGTGATGACCTTGACGACGAGCTCCGACACCGCGTCGCCGACCATGGCCACCGACGGCGACGCTCAGGCGAGAGGCGACACCGATGCCCTCGGCGGAACGTCGACCGCCGCACCGAGCGCGTCGAGCCCGGCCCCGTCGAACCCGGCCCCGTCGAACCCGGCCCCGTCGAACCCGGCCCCCGAGCTCGCCACGAGCGCCTCCGCCGCCGCCAGCTCGGAGGTCCCCGCGGTTGAACCGTCCGCGAGCGCGGCGCCGTCGGCGGAGCCGCCCGCCCCCGCGCCGGTCGGCCCCCGCACGAAGGGCGTCCGCCCTGCACCCCAGCCGCCGCGCAGCTCGAGCGTTCCCGAGTTCCCCCCCCTGTGATTCCCAAGGCTGCGACCGCCGGGGGCTGACCACCAGGGGCTGACCGCAAGGGGCTGACCACCAGGGGCTGACCGCAAGGGGCTGACCGCAAGGGGCTGACCGCAAGGGAGAGGGCCGAGCGTGGCGCCCGGCGGCGGCGCCCGCTCCACGTCGAGCCCGCGGCTTCGCCGAGACCGGAAGCGCTACTTGGTGGTGATGCTCACCAGACCGGTGCTCACGTAGCGCGCCTGGGCCTCGGCCCCGGTGAGGAAGGTGTCGAAGCCGGCATCGTTCTTCAAGTAGCGTCCGTAGAAGGCGACCACGAAGGCGCGGCTCAGCGCGTTGACGGTGGCGTTGTCGGTGGTGGCCGCGTTGCACAAGCTACAGGTGAAGCCACACGAGCTCACGTCGTCGAGGAACGACATGTGGTTGGCCCCGAGCACCTGAATCGCGACGCTCGGTGTCCCCGCGTTGGCGAAGAAGGTCTGGAAGTTGTGCGCCGCCGGAGCGCAGGCCTGGAACGCGCCAGTGGCGTCGATGGTCTCACCGAGGAACGCGGTGGGGATGCCGATGGGCAGCATCGCGCTCACGTCCGGGCACTTCGTCGGCGAGCAGCTCATGCCCCCGTCCACCGGATCGAGGGTGATGCTCGCTCGGATGCGGGCGTCCATCGTGGCCGCGAGGAGCGCCACCTTGCCGCCGAGGGAGTGCCCGGTAGCGCCCACGTTCTGGGTGTCGCTGAGCGGTGACAACGTGCCGTGGGCTGCTGCCCAGTCGATGCCATGGAGGAGCTCCTCCGCGTTGGCGACGTGATCGACGCCCGTGAAGCCAGCGTTGAAGTCGACGGTCATCGCCACGTAGCCGTGGGTGGCCAGGCGGCGCACGTAGCTCTTGTACTGCGTCGGGGGCAGGTTGAACCCGTGGCCGACCAGCACCACCGGGTATGGACCGTCGGCGGCGGAGGTGGGATGCGCGCAGTGGATCGCGACCTGCGTCCCAGTGGCCGGCACCGACACCGTCTCGTCGAGCTCCGCGACGGCGTACGGCCCGTCGAGGTTGGGATCGCCGGCGACCGCCACGCCGCCCCCCGCCCCTCCGCTCGAGGAGGTGCTCGGACCGTTGCCGCTGCCGGTGGGGTTCCCTCCACCCGCGCTGTCGCCGCCGGTCCCGCTCGACGAGGCGGTCGCGCTGCCGCCGTCGTCGTCGTCCTCACCGAAGGCCGAGGTCTCCGCGATGCAGGCCGCGAGAGACGCGGAGGAGAGGCCCACCAACAACCAAGACAACCAAGACGTGTTCATCGTTTGTTCCCCACGCGCGCCGGCGCGTCGGACCGCGGCCGGCGCTCGCTCTGTTCGTGCGCTTCGTGCTCCCTCGCCAGCTCACGCAGCATCGGAAGCAACATCTTGCGGCGGAGCAACACCACCAGCTGCTCGCTGAGCGTGGTGGCCGCATCCACCATCTCGCCGATCTCCATCCCTTCGGGGCGCTGCAGCATGCCCTCGCGGAACATCTCGAGCTCCGCCCTGACGAGGTTGCGCACCGCGCCCACGTAGGGGGCCACGATGGTGTGGGGGAGCATCTCGGGGCTGAGGCCCGCGCGCCGCGCTGCGCCGAGCGTCCTGAGGAGCGCGAGATCGTCGCCTCCGTAGGTGACCTCTCCGCGCTCGTCCTCGCTCGGGGTGACGAAGCCGATGCTCTCGAAGAAGGCGAGCTGCTCCTCCGGCACGCCCGCCGCGAGGAGCTCCGCGCGCTTTCGCCGCTCTCCGGTGGCCTGGTCGGCGAGGGCCTGCTCCAGGGCGAGCTCGGTCTCCGCGCTCCGATACGGATCCGCGCCGTCGAGCACGTCGCGGATCACCGAGAGCGGCAGGTAACGCCGCTGCTGCAGCTCCTTGATCGCCTTCACCCGCGTAACGAGGGCCGGATCGTAATAGGCCATCGTCTTGCCCGTGCGCAGGCTCGGACCGGGAAGGAGCCCCTCCCGGACGTAGTGCTTGATCGTCGCGCTCGGAACGCCGCTGCGCTTCGCGAGCTCCGACAGGCGGATGAGGTTCGAGGCAGCCATCTTGAAACTTGGAAGTGCAACTTCTATAGTTCTCCACACGGCATGTCAAGGCCCGGCGCACCTCCTTGCGCAGAACCGGAGACCTTCAGCGAGCCGTTGCCGCGCCCGCGTCGCGGGGCTTCCGGGGCGGGCGGCGCGAAGCGGGGCGGGGCGGGGCGGGGCGGCGCGAAGCGGGCGGGGGTGGTGTGGTGCGCCGCGGCGCCGTGGGGCCCGAAGCGGCGCGGGCGCCTCAGCGCTGCCGCATGGCCTGCCAGAGCGCGAGGATGCAGACGGCGATCGCGAAGTAGCCCACCCACCGGTGGGCCGGGTTCGCGGGATGGGCGGGCGTCGCGACGGGGTTGGCGGGGTTCTCGTCGGGGCTCACCGAGGGAGCAGGCGCCACGAGCGGCTCGGGGCTCGGCGGCTCCTGGGTTGGCGCCGGCGCGTCGCTGTTGGGCGGGAAGCGCATCGTGAGCGCCTCGACGTTGGCGAGGTCCCCCTCGAGGAGCGCGTCCACGTCGCCTTCGGCGGGGGCCACGAGCTTCTTGCCAGCCGGCTGCGGCGTGACGCCCTTGGGAGGCCCTCCCCACACCCCGGTCTTGGGGTCGAGGCAGGCCGGCTTCGCCCCCGCCCACCTGTGGCGCACGGTGTAGCGCGACTGAAAGTGATTGGCCTTGGGGGCGGCCACCGCCCCCTTGTCGGGGGCTCCTCGGGCGCCCACCTCGGCGCCCCCGGCGATGGGTGTCCCGGCGCGAAGCCTGAGGTCATCCTCCTCGGCGCCGGTCACGCGCAGGCGCAGCCGCGACAGCACCATGCTCGAGACGAACTGGCGCGACAGCGGGAGGAACTCCACCCGCACCGTGCCGCTCTCCCCGGTGCCGTCGAAGCTCGTCGCCTCGACGCTCGTCTTGGCACAGCTCGAGAGCTGCTCGTTCGCGTCGTCGCCCTCGATCGTGGCCGAGCTCACCTTGCCCCCGTCGAGCTTCACCGCCACCTTCACCTCCCCCGCCACCGCCTCCCCCGCGGCGAGCGCCTTGCCGTAGCAGCTCATCAGCGCGGTCCGCAGCGACGGGGGGCCGTCGGGTTTGGCGGCGATCTTCCCGTCGGTGAAGATCATCACCTCGTGTTGGCCCTGAGCGGCCACGCCGAGCTGGACGAGGCTCTTGTCGTCGAGGGGAGGCCCCGGACACGGCGCGCAGCTCGTCGCCCGCCATGCATACTCGGTGATCACCGCGGCCGGAGCGGCCGCGAAGAGGCGCGAGAGCACCGCGTCGTGGAACGCGTCGGTGGAGCCCTTCACCCCCCACTTCACGTCGGTGTTGGCCGGCGCGGCGAGGTTGTTCCGGTTCTCGGCCTCGAAGCGATGGGCGGCGAGCACGTCGATGACCACCCGAGGCGGCTTCTCGGCGTGCGCGGCGAGGAGCCTCGTGGGCACCGACAACGCCGAGCCACTCACTCGCCACTGCAGGTTCACCGCCTGGGCGCCCTTGCCCGCCGTCGCCACGACGAACGACATGCCGGCCGCGGCGTACTCTTCGAGGATGGGTCCCGCCCCCGCGGGGAGCGCGCGCCCGCGCCCCTCGATCGCGGCCACCGCGTCGGCGAGCTTGTCCACCAGCACCACCGTCGGGTTCGGCGCCACCGGCGGGGTGGGCAACGGAACGTCGCTCCCCACGTCGCGCTCGGCCACGCCGTCATCGGGCCCCCCCGTATGAAACTCGCACGGATCCTGCTCCCAGTACTCGACGAGGCGAGGGGCGGCGAGCGCGTCGAGCCGCGAGAAGAGCGGCGCGCGATCCTCGGCGAGGGCCCGCGCCGCCGGCTTCGGCGGCACCGGGATCACCACGTCGAACTCACCGCGCGACGCCTCTCCCACCGCGATGGAGAGGAAAAACACCGTGCTCCCTGCCTCGTGAACGGCCACGTAGTGCACGTCGGTGACGGCGACCGCGCCTTGCCCGGCGGCGGCTCTCCCGGCGACGACCTGCGCGCTGGCGGTGGCGCCGAACGCGCACAGGATCGCTGTCACTCCCGTGAACGCCCACGCCCTCTTCACCGCTCGCTTCTACCGCAGAACGACCCCCGCACCAACTCGCCGCGCACGAAGGCGACGGAAGCGCGGGGGGCGCCCTGGCGCACCGGCCCGACGCGCCGCCGCTGCGGGTCGGACGAGGCGAAGGGGCGACAGAAGCAACGAGCAGCTGCGGCGCGGCGTGGGCGCGGCGTGGGCGCGGCGTGGGGGCGGCGTGGGCGCGGTGCGGGGGCGGCGTGGGCGCGGTGCGGGGGCGGTTCGGTGCAGTCGCCGCGGGGCGAATGAGAATGAGACAGGGGGACATTCCAGGCCGACAGCGCTTGTGTCATCATGACGATCCTGCGCTCCTCTCAGGCTGGGGGGCGGGAGCGACAATGGAGGGCACGAACTGATGACGCGCGTTCACGGAACGTTGGGAGCGCTCGCGCTCGCGATGTGCTCGTTGCTCGTGGGCTGTCCGGACGCCGACTCGTCGAAGTCGGACGCCACGACGTCCAAGGCCGAGGGGAAGGGGTCGAAGAAGGATGGCAGCGGGTCGGACGGAAAGGGCGGCCCAGCGAAGACCCCCAAGGCGAAGCTCGGCGCCAGCGTGGCGCTCGCCGCGCTCGAGGCTCCAGCCGCGACCTTGTTCGCGGCGGTGAAGCCGGAAGAGGCGCAGGGGTTCGGCGGCGCGATCCGCTCCGCCTCGAGCGGTGTCCCCGTTCTCGGTGGCGC
Organism: uncultured Polyangiaceae bacterium; assembly: GCA_964401935.1. GTDB lineage: Bacteria > Myxococcota_A > Polyangia > Polyangiales > Polyangiaceae > JAPYTK01. The sequence continues at coordinate 11,312 of CAYOAL010000058.1, read as the reverse complement.
GCTCTTGGCGGATGCGAACAAGCTCGGCCTGAACGGCGGCGTCACCGCGGGCACGGTGAAGAGCATGTTCGAGGGCGTACAGGAGGCCTTCGGCAGCGCCACCGAGACCGTGGAGGCCGAGCGCGTGATCGCCGACGGCCCCGCCGGCGGCCTGATGATCTGGCGCTACGCCGACACCAAGCCGGCGGAGGGCGGCGTCCTCGCCCACGTCGGGCAGATCATGATCGTGGGAGGGGGCGCTTTCGAGACCGCGCTGGTGGCCGTCTCGCTCGACACGAAGCAGCCGGTGGCGGTGTCGCCCCCGATCCAGCTCTCGGCGCAAGGCAAGGTGGCCAAGACCGACAGCGCCCATCGGTTCGTGATCCCATCGAGCGCCCTCGCCAACGCCAGCGGCAACCTCGTGTTGGCGCTGGTGGCGAGCCGCGGCCAGGGCGTTCACAACGGGCTCCCGCTGGCCGTCGCACAGCTCGACAACGGTCGGGTCGCGGCGCTCTCGCCGGTCGCCGAGGGCCACCTGAGCGGACGTCGCTTCCTCAGCCAGGGGCAGACCCAGGACGGCACCGAGCTCGCGACGCTGCTGAGCTTCGTGCTGTTCGACTCGCGGAACGAGTGCCTCTACCTCGAGATCGTGGAGGTCGCGAAAAAAGGCGACGCCCAGGAGATCCACCGGATCGCGGGCTGCGCGAAGCTCGTGGAGGGCACACTGAAGTACGCCGTGAACATGGTGTGCAAGGCGGCGTCCGGCGGCGGCGAGGAGTGCAAGAAGGTAGAGAGCTCCGGGCTCGACGCTCCCTTCCAGATCGTCGAGGGAGGCGTGAGCTTCGATGGGCGCGGCTACGCGATGCTCCCGCTCGAAGACGACGTGAAGCCGGCACCGCCGGCCCCTAGCCCGCAGCCCGCCCCTCAGACGGAGCCTGCGCCCTCGGAGCCAGAGCCAGCGCCCCCGCCCGACGATGGCAAGCGCCGGTCGTACAGCGACCGTTGAGGTCACCCACGCTCAACCTGCTACGATTGTCGTCTCATGAACTGTAGGACACGCTGGACAGCCCTCTTGTTGGTGGCGCTCGGCTGCCTCTTCGGCGTCTCTCAGCTGGGGTGCGAGGCCATGCTCGACGGCCTCGGGCAGGACGACAGCGACAAGAAAAAGAAGAAGAAGAAGAAAAAGAAGAAGAAAAGGAAGAAGGCCGACGGGGCAGACGACGAAGGCGACCTCGACGCGGCGTCGAAGGGTGCCGTGAAGCTCGATCCCGCCGACTTCGACTGGGCCTGCGCGATCCACCCTGATCCCAAGGCGGCCATCCACGTCCCCAAGAGCGGAGAGCACGCGGAGTCGAAGGAGAAGGAGGCGGCGGCCCTCGCGCGGAACCTCGTCACCGAGCTCACCGAGCCTGCCGGCTTGCCCCCGGGCTCGATCCCACCGGTGTTCGTGGAGCCCGCGGTAGGGGGCTCGGTGGCCACCGCCACCGTCTTCAAGCGCGACGTGGCGGCCTTCAAGAAGGGCCAGCGCGTGATCTTGTTCGCCCCCAAGGAGTTCGTCGAACACGTGAAGCGCTCGGGCACCACCGACACGATCGCGTTCATCTTCGCTCACGAGATGGGCCACCACGTGAACGGGCACCTCGGGCATCGACCGGATCAGAGCAACCACTCCGCCGAGCTCGAGGCGGACTACTACGCCGGCTTCCTCTTGGGCAAACGCGGGACGTCGCTCGCGAACGCCACCGCGTGGATCCGCAACAACGTGCCCGAGCAAGACGGCACCACCCACCCTGGGCGCCAAAAGCGCCTCGCCTCTGCCGTCGACGGCTGGACCAAGGGCTGCAAGGCGTCGACCAAGTGCGACCCCAACCAGACCGTCCCGGACGGGCCGGCGACGCCTCCCGAGCCGGCGCCATCCGAACCGGACCCCGCGCCGAAGAACCCCAACCACAAGAGCTACTCCGACCGGAAGAACCAATGAATCCAGTTCTCAGACTGCTGGGCACCGTCCTCGCGTGCGCCCTGGTGCTCGCCCCCGCCGCTTGCGACACCGCCTCGAAGGACAAAGACGAGAAGCAAAAGAAGGACAAGGACGACGACGACGACGACGACGACAAGGGGAAGAAGAAAAAGAAGAAGGACACCGAGGAGGCCAGCGACAAGGGACGGAGCCTCACCGACGGAGACACGAAGGGGGCGGTGTCCGGCCCGTCGGCGGGAGCAGTGCTCGACTACATGCCGGCCGACTGCCCGAAGGGACGCGTCTACCTGAACACCGCGGCGCTCCTCTCCGACACGGACGCTCAGAAGGTGCTGCGCGAGATCACCGACAAGATGCTCAACAAGCAGCGCGAGGCCGACGCGCAGAAGGCAGTCGCCGTGTTGAAGCAGTCGGGGTTCGACCTCGCGACCGGTATTCGCGAGGCGGCGGTGTGCCTCCCTGCCGGCGGCAGCGATCCTGCGATCGGCGTGTCGCTCTCGGTGGAGGACCCGCTCGGCCTGTTGCAGAAGCTCGCCTCGTCGATGGGAGACAAGCAGCTCCCCATCACCGAAAAGAGCGGCGCGAAGGTGCTCGCCGACGACAAAGTCACCTTCGTGCAGCCCGCACCCCACATCCTGGTGTTCGGCCCCGGCCCGCTCGCCGAGGCCTCGATCGACAAGAAGGGCGGCAGCGGCTTCGCGAGCGCGCGCGGCCAGGTGGGGTGGGCTCACCTCACGGTGGACAATGACGGGACGATGGAGGCGAAGATCACCCGCGCCGCCGCCAACTTCAACCTCTGGGGGTCGCTCAAGATGGCCGTGCTCGCCAAGGAAGACGCCTCCAAGGTGGAGCAGGAGATGAAGAAGAAGATCCTCGAGGAGAGCGCTGGCTTCAAGGGATCGCCCTTCGCGCTCATCGACGAGCGGCTCCAGAACGCGACGCTGCAGGCCAAGGGGGACACGCTCGTGGTCACCCTCTCGGTGCCCACCGGCGACGTGACGACGTTGCTGAAGGCGGCGGCCCCGCAGCTCGGGGTGCAGCTCAGCGGCGACGGTGGCGCCGCGCCCCCACCGTCCACGGCGACCACGGGCGGCGAGGATCCGCTCGACGAGCTCCTCAAGATGATGAGAAAGTAGCGCGACCAAGCCGGCAGAACCCGAGCCTCAGGCGAGCAGATCCGGCGTGATCGCGGCGAGGCTCGGGCAGCCGGCGAGGGCCATCGCCAGATCGAGCTCCGCGCGCAAGAGCTCGAGCGCGCGGGCAGCCCCTTGGCGTCCGCCCGCGGCCAGGCCCCACAAGACCGGGCGCCCCACGAGCACCGCGCGGGCGCCGAGGGCGATGGCCTTGAGCACGTCGGTGCCACGGCGAATCCCTCCGTCCACGTAGATCTCGGCGCGCTCGTGGCCTGCTTCCCGGAGCGCCGCGACCACCTCGCGCAGCGCGTCGGCGGTGGCGATGGCGGTGTCGAGTTGGCGACCTCCGTGGTTCGACACCACCACCGCGGACGCGCCGGCATCGACGGCGCGCGCGGCGTCGTCGCCGCGGACCACCCCCTTGACCACCACCGGCAGACCGCTCCGCTCGACGAGCCACGTCACGTCCGCGAAGGTGAGCGCGGGATCGATGAGCGACCCGAAGTAGCTCGCCAAGCCCGACTCGAGCGCGCCGGCCGGGAGGTCGCTTCGAGGAGCGGCCAGCATGTTCTCGATCCGCAGGCCGGGCGGGAGTGTGAAGCCGTTGCGCACGTCGCGCTCACGGGTCCCGAGCAGCGGCGCGTCGACGGTGAGCACCAGCGCCGAGCAGCCTGCCTCTCTCGCGCGCGCCACGAGCTCCAGCGTCGCTCCGCGGTCGCGATACACGTAGAGCTGAAACCACACCGGCGACGACGCGGCCTTCACCACCTCCTCCACTGGGCTCGTGGAGAGCGTGCTGTTGATCATGATGGTGCCTGCGTCGGCCGCGGCTCGAGCCGTCGCGAGCTCGCCATCACCGGTGGCGAGCTTGTGGAACGCGGTGGGGGCCACCAGAATCGGCGAGGCCACCTCGGCGCCGAGCACGCGCGTCGCGGTGGAACGCTCCCGCACGTCGACGAGCACGCGATAGCGGACGCAGAGCCGCGCCCACGCGTGGCGGTTCGCGGCCAGCGTGAGCTCATCGTCCGCGCCGCTCGCGTAGTAGTCGTAAGCCATCGTGCTCATCCGCTCGCGGGCGAGGTGGTGGAGGTCGTCGATGGTGATCGCAGCGGCGAGCTGCTCGAGATGGCGCTCGGGGTCGGCGGGGCTCATGCAGCGAGCTTACTGCGACCCGATGGGGGCTGGGTGTCGTCGTGGGGCCGCCCGCTCACGGCGCCGCAACAGACGACGACGGCGGCCCGAGATCCGCGCCGAGCTCGGCGCCCGAAGCCGCCTCGAGCTCCGCGAGGTCGGCCCGCGCCCCCGCCACCCGCACGTCGCCGGCGAGCTCGAGGCAGCGGACGCGCTTGTTCAGGTGCTCCACCTCCCACGGGAAGTGAGGGCCAATCTCCTCGAGGGCGGCCATACACGCGTCGACGCGCCCCGCGATGAGACCGATGTCGAGGCGCAGATCGATCCGGTAGTAGTGCAGCGCGTGCATCGCCAGGCCGGTGGACAGCACGTCGAGGATCTCGTCGGCGAGCTCGGGGTGGGCCCGAGCGATGTCGGGCAGGTAGGCCAACACCGACGACATGAGGTGGTTGTTGGGCCACGGATCGTCGCGGAAAGCCACGAGGGCGTCGCGCATCTCGGCCCACGCGTCGGGGATGCGTCGCTGGGCCCAGCGGAGCTTCCCGCGGATGGCCTGGGCCTCGATGGGCATCGCGCTGCCGAGCCGCTCGAGCAACGGCGTCACCTCCGCCTCTTCGCCAGCCACCGCGAGCGCGTCGGCCACGACCATCAGCTCGACGAGGCTCGTGGGCGAGCGCGGCTGGCTCCTCCACGCGCCGAGCACGCCGTCGTTGTCGCGGTCGTGCCAGGCCAAGAGCGCGTCGTAGCGCTTCTTTCGGTGGGGCGTGGAGACCAGGTAGGGGGGAGCATATGGCCGTGTGGCCTCCGCGATGTGGGCGTCCACCACGCCCCCGTAGAGGGCGTCCTCGTCGAGCTCCTCGACGGTGCCGTTCACGAGGTCGGGCAAGAGCTCGCCACGAGCCTTCGACACCTCGAGCAGATCGTCGACGCTGAACGCGTGGCTGCGTCCGAGCGCGCGCGCGATGGAGTACTCGAGCGCGTTCTTGTCGTCGGTGTTGATGCCGCGCGGACCGGCCCGTTCGGCGATGTCGCGCGCCAGCGCCGAGCGCGCGACGAAATGCGACAACACTCCCTCCACGGAGTCGACACGCCACACGCTCCGCAACGCTTCGCGGTACGGCCGCTCTTTGATGCGCGCTCGGAGCAGGCTGAGATCGACGGGGACGTCTCCTTCGCGGCCGAGCAGGATGAGGTCGCTGTACTTCGTCCTCCAAGTCTCCACCGACGGGAACACCGAGGCGAGCGTGGCGTAGACGAGGCGGAGGCTCTCCGCGTCGATCTCGTAGGCCTGGAGCCACTGGATGAACACGCCCCCCGGCGCGAGGCGCGCCCGCGCCGCCTGGTAGAACTCTCGCGTGAAGAGGCTCGCCACCCCCGCGCGATAAGGGTTCGACGGCTCGGAGAAGATGAGATCGTAGCGGTTGGGCGTGGTGAGGAGCACCTCTCGCGCGTCGCCGAAGTGCAGGTGCACCCGGTCGTTGTTCAGCACGTCCTGGTTCACCGGAGCGCACACCGCGGCCACTTCCCGCATTTTCGGCTCGAGCTCCACCGCGTCCACCTGCTCCAGGTCCGGCAAGGTGCCGAGCCAGCCCGCGGTGCTCCCGCTGCCGAGGCCGATCACGAGCGCACGACGCACCGGCTCCGGCTGTAGCAAAGCGCCGAGCAGACCGCCCATCACCTGAGTACCGCCGTCGTTCACCGCCGCCCCGTCGCTCTTGCCGTTGACGATGAAGGAGACGTCGTTGAGCGTGTAGAGCCCGATGCTGCTCTCGCGACCGTCGACCATCCACGAGATGGCGCGACGCCTCTCGTGGAAGGCGGCCCGCAGGCTGTGGGCGGTGCCCCCCGCGATGAGGTCGTCGGCGCGACCGGCACCAATGGGCGAGTGGCGCCATACGGCGGTGGGGCCGGTGGTGGCGTACAGCGACAGGAGCGTGGCGAGGCCCAAGGCCGCCGGCCCCACCACCCCGAGGCGTGACGCGCGCTGCTCGCTGGGGAGGCGCGCAGCGAGCCAGGTGGCGGTGGCGCCGAGGCCGAGCAACACCCACGCCGCGAGCTGCCACGCCCCGAGCGCCGAGAGCGCCGGGATCAGGAAGAATCCCCCCGCGAGCGAGCCCACGATGGCGCCAGCGGTGTTGAACGCGTAGGCGCGGCCAACGTGCTCTCCGATGGCCGTCACGTCTTCCCCGAGCATCGCGATGAGCAGCGGAAACTGGTAGCCGGCGACGATCGCGGCGGGGAGCACCACCACCGCCGCCACCATCGTCCAACCCACCACGTAGCCCCAGAAGCCGAAGGCACCGAGGCCCCGCAGCACGAGCGCGAAGATGGCCACGCGATCGCCGAGGGCGTAGGGGATCGCGAGGCACAGCGCCTCGAGCACGCAGGTGATGGCGAACGTGTAGAGCAGCGCGCGGCGGTCCAGCCGTCGCGGTGAGCTGTAGAGGAGCCCTCCGAGGCCGACGCCGCCGAGCGCCACCGCGAGGATGAGGCCGAAGGTGTAGCTCGAGCCACCGAGGAGCGGACTGAGCACGCGATACCAGACCAGCTCCATCACGAGGAAGGAGAAGCCGACGCCGGCGGCCGCGACGAGCACGAAGGAGGTCACCCCTCGCGCGGGAGCCTGGGGTCGCCCCGGCGCCGCCTCCTCCCCGGGGCTGCGCTGGGGGCCCTCACGCTCGGGGCTCTCGGACGCGGGCTGCTCCTCTCTGCTCGCGGTACGCGCCCAGCCGCGATCGATGGCACGGGCCACGAGGCCCACCACCACGTTGAGCGCGACCGCGACGAGGAGCGTCGCCTCGGCGCCGAGGCGCTCGAGGATCACGAAGGTGCTCAACGCGACACCGGTCACGGCGCCGAGGGTGTTGACGCCGTAGAGGAGCGCCGTCGATCGGCGCTGGGTGTCGCCCGGCGGCATGGCCGCGCGCGCAGCGGCGGGGAGGGTGCCGCCCATCGCGAGGGTGGGAGGCAGCAAGACGATGGCGGTGAGGGCGAGCCGCACCACCGTGCCCCCCGCCCAGCCGAGAGCGACCGAGCCACCGAGCGCGATGTAGAGCTTCCGCACCAACCACAACAGCGGGCTCGAGAGACCGGCGAAGGCCGCGATCAACAGCTCGAGGTGCGCGTAGAAGCGCAGCGGGCGCTCGACCTTGTCGGCGCGCCGGCTGAGGAGCAGCGAGCCGTAGCCCAGACCCGCCATGAACACCGCGAGCACCGCCGCGGTGGCAGGCGTCGACGCTCCGAACACGAGCCGCAGCTCACGGAGCCACACCACCTGATACACGAGCGCGGCGAGACCCGAGCCGAAGAGGAGGCCGGCGACCCAAAAACTCTTCGCGGTCAGGTGCATGAGCGGCGGGATGATAGTCGCGCTCGGGAGAGGTGGCCGGACAATCTTGTTGGCCCTCACGCGGAGCGACGGGTGGGTTTGGCGAGCCGACGACGACCGCTACCGTCGGAGCGCAACCGAATCCGAGGAGGGGTGATGGCTCACAGCGCCAGCCGACACCGCACGCGCACCGCAGCCTTCGTCGTCGCCAGCCAGCGCGAAAAACACGCGAGCGATCTGCGCGGCCACGACCCCACGAGACCGACGGGCCTGTCGCGCGACCCGCGGCAGGCTCCTCCCGCCGACCCCACGCTACTCGCCAGTGTACGGATCGAGGACGTTCTCGCCGGCGGAGTCGCAGTGGTGCATGTCGAGGGGGACGTTCTTGTCGTAGGCGCAGACGAACCGCGGGAAATCGAGCGAGCTCCAGGTGGGGAACCGGTCGACGTCGTCGCCGGTCGGCGGCACGAAGCCCGCGGTCCCCGGGTAGTCGACATCGACGATCTTGTCGCCGACGACGTCGAAGTCGGCCTTGATGTCGACCGAGACGCCCACGTTCACGTAGACGACCGTCGGGTAGGCGTTGAGCATGTCGACGCCGAGCAGGTGCGCCATCTCGACGACGTGTTCGCCTTGCATCCGGTTGCATCCATGAGACACGGGGCCACGTTTGAGGTCCCACTCGTAGGTGCCATCGGGGTTCTTCACGCTGGTGATGGGGCCGTGGAACGCGAGCCCGCGACCCATGTGGTACTTCATGAAGGGGAAGCCGCCCCACGAGACGTCGGTGCTCGGCGTAAACGGGATCGCGAGCAGGCCGTCGTAGCTGCCGGGTCCGGCTGGCGCCTTCCCGGTGGTGGGATCCTTCTTGCCGGTCGCGATCGGGTACACCACCGTCACGCGGGTTCCGAGCTCGTCCTCGGTCGCGCGGGCGTAGAACGGGAGCGCCTCGTCGAAGCCCTCGGGCAGGTAGCCATCGACACGCACCGTGTGGCCCTTGAGCGAAGCCACGATCGTCGGCGACCCGAGGGCGGGGAGGAGGCCGTTATAAACCCACCGCGAGCTTCGCTTCCCTTGCTTCTCGGTGTTCTTCAAGAAGTCTTCGTAGCTCTCGGGAGGATCGTCGGCGCCACAGCCGCTGAGGCTGGGCGCGAGCGCGAGGGCGACGACGGCGGGGAGAGCGGTCAGCGTGGCTCGAAGCTCCATTCCACCCACGAAAGCACACATCATACCACACTGTAACCAACACAATTTCAACATCTTATATAGAAGACACGCTTGTGGTTCGGTGCATGGATCACTCAGGATCGAGCTGACTCGATCCAGGTGAGTCCCCGCGACGGCACGAGACAGTCGAGCTGTCTCCAAGGCGCTTGCGGCGCTCGAGCCCGGATCGGAGCGACGGTCCCCGTTGGGGTGGGGACGCGCGATCGGGGCCTTTTCATCACGACGCGCGCACCGCCACCCCGAAAGGAGCACAAGCGCGCGCTGCTCCGGGCGCCTCGCGTCCAGTCGTCGACGCCACACCCCGCGTCCCGAGCGATCCCCCGCCCGCCACCTCGCCGCGCTCGGCCACCCGCGAGCTGGCCCACACCTGGCGCCGCCCATGCGGCCTCGGTCGAGTGGCGATAGAGTGCATCGATGAGCGAGTGGATCCGTGCCTTCGAGGAGAGCGAGCTCGAGCCCGGCGGCGTGCGGGTCGTAAAGTCGGGCGCAGCGCAGATCGCCGTGTTTCGCACCGCCGACGGTGAGCTCTACGCTGTCGACAATCGCTGCCCGCACGAGGGCTATCCGCTCGCCAAGGGCTACGTGACCGACTGCGTGCTGACGTGCCCCTGGCACAACTTCAAGTTCGATCTGCGCGACGGCCGCTGCGTGATGGGTGACGAAGCGGTGCCCACCTTTCCCCTGCGCGTGCTCGACGGCACCGTCGAGCTCGATGTGTCGGGGCCGGATCCCGAGATCGAGCGGGCGCGTGTGGTCGAGAGCTTCGAGCAGGCGATGTGGCGCGGCAAGCTGGGGCAGGCGGCGCGCGACGTCGTGCGCCTCTTGCGCCTCGACGTGCCGGCTCACGAGGTGGCGCGGAGGGTCGCCGTCTTCGACGCACGCCACGGCGAGTACGGCACCACCCACGCGATGCCCGTCGCGGTAGACGCCCTCGCGATGACGCAGCGCTTCGAGGGTTCGGAGGCGGTGCTACCGCTGATGCAGGCCGTCGAGATGGCGAGCGACGGCCACCGCTTTCGTCCGGCGCGCGAGCGGGCCGCTCCGGTCGCGCCGGCCGGCGACCCACACGAGGTGGGGCGGCGGCTCGCCGAGCTGGTGGAACAGGAGCGGGCCGAGGAGGCCGAGGCGGTGCTGCGCGGCGCGCTGGCGGCGGGCTGGGGGCGCGAGGTGATCGAGCCGTGGCTCTACCGGCTGTGCGCCGCGCACTTTCTCGATTTCGGTCACGCGCTCATCTACCAGGTCAAGGTGTTCGATCTGCTGGAGCGCGTCGGCTGGGAGCACGCCGATCCGCTCCTTGGCGCGCACCTCGTGTCGATCGTGAGCGGCACCCGCGAGGATCAGCTGCCCGAGTGGCTGTGGTTTCGTCGCCACCTCGAGGAGCTCGACCCCCGTCTTGCCGAGCTCGCGGCCGGCGCGCGCCTCGCCGATCCCCGGCCGCTCGCCGACGCGCTGCTCGAGGCCGAGCGCGAGGCGATGATGGGGGCCGTGGTTCGGGCGCTCGAGGCAGGCACGGCGCTCTCGGTGCTCGTCGATGCCCTGTCGCTCGCTGCCGCCGAGCGCCTCCTTCGCTTCTCGATCGCCATCGACGCCGATCCTACGGTTCAGGAGGGCTGGCTCGACGTGACCCACCTGGTCACCTACGCCAACGCCTGTCGCCATGCCATCGCCCGCTTCCGCGAGCCAGAGGCGCTGCGCCTCCTTTTGTTTGGCTGCCGGTTCGTGAACAACGCGCGGCCGCTCGACGATCCATCGCGCCCTCGCGTCGAGCCGGCCACCGGCAGCCTCACCGATCTGGTCGACGCGATCTCTCGGCGCGACGCGCTACGCGCCGAGGCGCTCACTGCCGGCTGGCTCGCCGAAGGCGGCGACGTCGCGGCCCTCCGGCAGGTCTTCGAGGGCTACGCGCTCGACGACCCCTTCGTGCGCCCGATCGTGGTCGCCCACCTCATCAAGACATGCGCGGCGGCCTTCGAGGAGCATGAGGCGACCGGCAGACCCGAACCACTGCTCGCGGTGGCACGCTTCGCCGCTTCCCCGGTGCGCGAGCGCCGCATCCGGCGGGTGTGCCACGAGGCCATCCGGTTCGTAGTGCACCACAAGGTGCCGCGCACGCTCACATAACGCGCGCCCCAACCCGGCGAGCGCCCACTCGGTCCCTCGCCGCCGCAGATGCAGGCCGGGCAACCAGCGCCGCGACCCGCAACGACGATCGAGCCACCACGAACGAGGCTCGACCGAGCGCGGTCGCGAGCGCGAGCACGAGCACGAGCGAGCACGAGCACGAGCACGAGCACGAGCACGAGCACGAGCGAGCACGAGCACGAGCACGAGCACGAGCGAGCACGAGCACGAGCACGAGCGAGCACGAGCACCAGCGCGAACACGAGCACCACCACCAGCACGAGCACCAGCGGGAGCACCAGCGCGAGCACCAGCAGGAGCACCCGCAGGAGCACCAGCCACGAGGACCTGCACCAGCACCAGCCACGAGCACCTGCCACGAGCATCAGCCGCGAGCACCAGCCGCGAGCAC
>CAYOAL010000057.1:0-57428 GCA_964401935.1 uncultured Polyangiaceae bacterium | reverse complement strand
CCGTGGCCGCCGAGCATGCGGTTCGGCACGTCGAAGAAGTGCATCGAGCCGCCGAGCCCCTGGGAGCAGCCGGTGGCCTTGCCGAACAGCTCGGCCATGGCCGCGCGCGCGGTCATGCCCCGCGCGAGCGCGAGGCCGTGGTCGCGGTAGGTGGTGATGGTGTAGTCGCCAGGCTTCAGCGCGTGGCTGGCGCCCACGGCGACCGCCTCCTGACCGATGTACAGGTGCAAGAAACCGCCGATTTTGCCCTGCGAGTAGGCGCGCGCGCACTCCTCCTCGAAGCGGCGGATCAGCTGCATCATGCGGTACATCTCGAGTGCGACGTCCGGTTCCTTCATGAGCGACGGCACCCTAGTGGTGCCTGCCCCCGTCCGCTACTGTGTTGCCGCTTTTGCCCGCCCGCGGCGCCACACTGCGAGCAACAGGGTCAAGGCGAGCCAGCCCCCGCCCCCGCGGCGCGCTGGCGCGAGGTCGCCCGACGTGGTGCACAGCCCACCGCCGAGCTCGACGTTGGGTCCGGCGCCGAGCGGCGGCGCGCCGCCCGGCCCCGAGGCCATCGGCGCGCAGGTCCCGTCCACGCAGGTGGAGCCGCTCCCCGCGGGACACAGGCTGTCGGGGTCTTCGTCGATCGCGCCGTCGCAGTCGTTGTCGATGCCGTCGCAGCGCTCCACACCGTCCGGGCTCACCGACGGGTCGCCGTCATGGCAGTCGGGTCCGCCGCAGACCGCGCTCGGGTGACCATCGCGGTCCGCGTCGACACACTCGGTGGGAGCAGCGATGAGGAAGCCGCCGTCCGCCCCCGCGCCAGCCGGACAGGGGGCCGCGCCGCCGCGCACGTCGACCGTGAGGCCGGCCGCGGTGCCCCCCACGAACAGCGTCACCAGCCCGCCGCCGCCGCCTCCCCCCCAGCTGTTGGTGGCGTCCATCGCCGAGGCGTCCAGGGTGCGCGGGCTCTCGCCCCCAGCCGCGGAGAGCGCCGCGTTGGGGCCGAGCGACAGCTCGTGGCCGCGAACGATGATCGCGCCACCGGCCCCGGCGCCGGGACCGCAGAGGCCGAGGTTCGGGCTCATCTGGCCGAGGCCTTCCCCGTCGGCCGCGATGCGCCCGTCGAGCTCGATGACCGCCGCGGTGAGGATCACCACCCCACCGCCACGGCCTCCGCCACGCACCTGCGCGCCGGTGTCGCCGCAGTAGCTGGCACCGCCGGCGCTGCCGAGCCCTCGGAGCGGATCGATCGGGCTCATGAGCGCGAGCGGGGCCGCCGGATCGTCGTAAGCGCTGCCGCCGAGCGCCGTCGTCGAGAGCGTGCACGCGAGCTTGTCGAGCATCCCTTGCCCACCCGCACCGACGTGCGCGCCACCGCCTCCAGGGGCCGGAGCGCCGACGCTCGCGGGCACTCCCCGCTGACCGCCCCCCGGACCGCCGCCGGCCGACGGCTCGGCTCCGACGAGGGTTGGGGGGTGTCCGGCGCCGATGGCGTCGATGAAGCCCGTCGCGGTGACGGTGATGCGCCGCGCCCTCAGGTGCAGCCACCCGGTGGGCTCGACGCTGGCCGGCTCGTAGGGGCGGACCGAGAGCGTGCCGTCGATCACGACGTCTTCGCAGACCACCTCGCCGGCGGGCGGGATCGCGCAGGGCTCGGCTTGGGCCGCCGCCACGCGCGCCCATCCCGTCGTGAGGGCGAACGACCAACAGACGGCACGAGCGGAGGAACGCATGGCTCAGGGGGGCCGCGGATCGGCGGCGTCGACGAGGTGGCTCTCGAAGAGGTGATGATAACCCAACGTCAGCGTGAGGAGGCCGATGGGGGGAGGGTAGGGGGCGTCGAGAGACCAGCGCACCCCCGCCCGCAGCGCGACGAACGGACTGTTGGCCCGAGGCAAGAGCGGGAGCGCGGTGCCCAGCGACAGCTCCATCCCGAAATCGTGGCACCGCCCTCGCTCCGCGTCGCCGAGCACACCGCAGACCTCGTCGCGGCGCCAGAGGTTCATGAGCCCGAGCGTGAGCGAGGTGGAGTCGACCCAGAGATCCAGGTGGGGCGGGCCATGTTCGAGATCCTGAGCGAACCGAGTGATGAACAGCGGTCGCAGCTCGATGCCGGCCACGACCGAGCGGCTCACCGGCTGGGCGGCGTGTCCGAAGCTCTCGTTGTACTGGCCGAACACGCCCACCGTGCTGAGGTAGAGCACCGAAAGCCGCGCCGCCATCGACTCGCCGCGCGAGAGGCGCTGTCCGAGCGCCTCCGAGAAGCCGAGCTCGGCGCTCACGAGCAGATCTCCGTCGAGGCGACCGTAGGCGCCGTCCGACGCGGACGCGTCCCCTTGCACGCTTGCCGCAGCCACGAACGCGAGCGCTGTCCACCACCGACGCGCGGCCCGGTCGAAGCGAGGCGACGAGCGCGCGAGGCGCCGCCGAAGGGTCCTTGCGGCCGACGTGAGCGTGTGTCGCGAGGGGTGCATCAGCCGGAGCATGCGCCGAGTGCCTTGCGCCGAGTGCCTACGCGCCCAGCGCCTCCACCACGCGCTCCTTGAGCTCGGGTGCGAAGATGAGCCTCACGCGGGTCAGCGTCTCGTCGCGCAGTCGGTCGAGCACGAACGACACCTCGGCCGGGTGGCGCTGCCGGTGCCCGCCCTCGCGGCCGAAGATCACCGAGAGCGAGCTGTCGTCCGAGTAAGGCGTGTCCACCGCCACATCCAGCCCCGTGTAGAGGTCGGGGTCGAGGCCCTCCGCGACAGCGATGTCGCGCACCACGTCGAGCGCGTCGCGGCGCCGCGCAGGCTCGGCGGCCTCTCCGATGAGCTCGATGGTCTTGAACAGCGTCCGCGCGCGCAGGCGCTCGCACAGATCGGCGAGCAGCGGATCTCGGGCGTGACGCCAGCCGTTCATGGTCTCGAGCAGGGAAGCGTCGTCGAGCTGCAGATACTCGCCGAGCGTCGGCCCTTCGCCGGAGGCGAGCGCAGTGAACGCAGCGGGCACCCGCTCGAGCCGTTGACCATCGCGCAAGAGCATCACGGCGCGGGTGAGGATCATCCGAATCATCCACTCCGCGGCGCGTGTCGACTTGTGGAAGTACACCTGTTGAAACATGAACAGGCGGGCGAGGATGAACGACTCGATGGCGCTCAGGCCCTTGCGCCCGTCGATCGCGAGCCCTGGCGCCTCTCCCTCGGCGGCCTGGCCGAAGCGCAGCGTGCTGAGCAGCCAGGGGAGGTCGTACTCGCCGTAGCGCACGCCCGTGGCGTGGGCGTCGCGCAACAGATAGTCGCAGCGGTCCACGTCGAACGTGCCGCTGACCGCCCGGGCGAGGTAGGGCAGGGGATGCTCCCCCTTGATGAGCTGGGCCACCCGTCGCGGCAGCTCCGGATCATCGGCGACGAGCACCCGATGCACGCCCGTGCTCGAATCGAGCAACATCTGCTCGGTCCAGTCTTCGTGCTTGCGGGCGTTGGTGCCCTCGGCCACGCCGCCCATGATCCGACCGGTGTAGGCCACCGCGTCCTCGAACAGGTGGGAGAGGGGGCCGTGTCCCACGTCGTGCAAGAGCGCGGCGGCCATCGCGTCGCGCGCGCGCTCGCTCGTGAGGCGCTGCCAGAACGGGAGCTGCTCGTGGATCTGTCGCAGGCGCGCGATGAAGAGCTTCATCACGTGGGCGGCGCCGAGCGCGTGGGCGAAGCGCGTATGCTCGGCGCCGGGGAAGGCGAGGCAGGTGAGCCCCAGCTGGCGGATCCTGCGGAGCCGTTGCACCTCGGGGGTGTCGAGCAGCCGCACGACGATCGACTCCTCTTCGTGCTCGAACGCCATCAAGCCATGAACCGGATCCCGGAGAAGCACCGGGGCACGCTACCACGGGCGCCCCCGGCGATGGGCCCCCCACGGGCCGTGATGTGACCACCCCCGCCGACCCGAGCACCCCGCATCGAGCCTGCCGACTCGAACCCGACGACTCGAGCGCCCCGACGGGAGAGCCCAAGGCGAGCACCGCGCACGGCGCGCGGCGAGGACCTCGCGAGGGCTCCGAAGAGAACGCTCTGGACGCGTTCGAGGGTCGCGGTATCATGTCGGACTAGCCTCGGCGGGTCATGCGCCGAGATCGAGGTCACGGCGTTGAGCATCAGCAAGGGACGCGCCAGCAAGAAGAAGGGTCGGCGGACGAACCCGCCGGGCCACCCCGCCTCCGACGGAGAGGCTCAACCGTCGTCCGATCCGGGTGCGGAGGGCGCCGACGACTACGATCTCGACGCCGAGGTGCCCCCCTCCCGCCGCACCAGCGCTACCAGCGCCGCGCGGCGCCTCGACTCGATCCTCCGCGTGCTCCCTGCTACGGAGCTCCACGCGCTGGTGGAGCGGATGGGGATCCGCATCGACAAGAAGAAACGCATCGACGTGCCGGCGCAGGTCGCGCGGGCGCTGGTGCGCATCCCCGACATCCGCGAGCCGAGCCGCCTGCCGCCGGTGAGCGCGGAGCTGCTGCGGCGGATCGCGGAGGCCAACGGCTCGCTCACCGTCGCTGCGCTCCCCGCCGGCATCGAGCACCTGGTGCGACGCGGCATCGTGTTCGCCAAGATCACCGACTTCGGCATCGAGCTCGTGCTCCCCACCGCCTTCCTGGTCCAGATGAAGAGCTGGGAGGGTGAAGACCCCCGCTGCCTCCGCGCCCTGCTCGCCGAGGCCCCCTTCGAGACCGCCAGCGCGGTCGCCACCCACTATCTGGGGCGCCCCTCCACCCCTCCCATCGCGCTCTCCCTGGAGGCGGCCTGGGAGGTGGTCGGCGACCCCAACGCGCTCCGAGCCGAGGTCGATCGCGTGTCGCACCAGGAGCGCAGGCTGCTCGAGCAGATCGAGCAAGTGGGGGGAGAGGTCGACACGCAGGAGCTGATGGATCTGGAGCGCGAGCCGATGCGCGTGCGTGGCGCCTACGGCGTGGCGGCCGGCCGCCGCGGCGCCGCCTTCTCGCTGGAGAAGCGGGGCTTCCTCTTTCCGCTTCACCCGAACCGCTACGTCCTCGCCACCGAGGTCGCGACCCTCATCGGCGCCGAGCGCCGCCGGGAAGGGGAGAAGCGGCGCGAGCAGATCCGGTCCCACGTGGTGGAGGAAGATCACCTCCCCCGACGCGCCCGCTTCTCCGGCGATCCCGCCACCCTCGCCATGGCGATGACGATGGCCGTGAGCGAGGCAGGGGTGGAGATCAAGGCCGGCGTGGGCACCCCGCGCTCGCTCGTGGCGCGGCTCTCGCAGCGCTTCGGCCGCGAGCAGGAGCCCATCGCGCTCCTCGCCGCCCTCTCGCGGGCGCTGGGCTTGTGGGAGGCGGGCGGGGTCACCGCCGCGTCGCCGCCCGGCTCGCTCAAGCTCAACGAGCTCAGCTCGCTGCTGTTCGACACGTGGCGTCGGGGTGGCGCGTGGGACGAGGCGCGCTCCGACTCCGAGATGCTGCGGGTCGCCCCGGAGCATCGAGATCCCAGCCCCGTCGGGGTCCTCCGGGAGATGGTCCTCGACGCCCTCCTCGATCTCGGCGAGGGCCGGTGGGTGCCGTATGGGGCGCTCGTCGCCTACCTCGAGGACGATCCCCGCATCGGCGGCCTCGAGCGGCTCTTCGGGCGCTGGGCCCGACGCGTCGGCCTCGCGGTGCCGGCGCCGGTGCAGGTCGCGGAGCGCATCCTGGTCGAGTCGCTCCCCACCTTGGGGGTGGTCGATCTCGGGGGGGCCGACGTCCAGACCGCCAGCGGCTCGGGTGAAATGACGAGTCTCGCGGTGCGGCTCACCACGCGCGGTCTTCGGTTCATCGGAAACCGCATGGGGGAAGGCAGCTTCCCGGGGGAGTTCGTCGAGTCCCGCCGCCTCCGCGTGGGCTCCGGCGCGCGGGTGGCCGACGTGTTGAGCGTGGTTCCGTTCTCCGAGATCGGCGCCGCGGATCCGGCGCTCGAGCTCGACATCTCGGCCGCGGCGGTGTCGCGCGGCCTGGCTCAGGGCATTCAGGCCGCCGAGATGCGCAAGTGCCTGTCTGCGCTCGCGCCCGTGCCCCCCGAGCTCGACGACGCCCTCGAACAAGCGGGGACCGTCATCGGGCGCGCCACGCTGGTGGGGGCGGCAGGGTTCCTCTGGGTCGAAGACCCAGAGGTGCGCGACATGTTGATGAGCGCCCCCACCCTCGCCGAGCTCTTCGTCGATCCCTCGCCGCCCGGCGGCCTCCTCGTGTCGCCGCTGGTCGACGCCGAGCGGCTCCTCCGTCGCTGCCGCGCGATGGGCGTCGACATCGTCGTCGAGGAGGGGATGATGCGAATCCGTCACTCCACCGCCCCGCCGCCGAAGAAGAGCGACACCCGCAAGACGATCTCGTGGCGCCCGCCCCCGAAACGGGGGAAGGGCTCGGGCACCTGAGCCCGCCTCGTCCTCCCCCCTCAGGGGTTTGGGGCCCGATGGGGTGGCGCGGGGGCGCGGCGAGACATCGGTGACAGCGCCCCCTTTAGCCCGACGCGCGATGCCTGTATGGCAGAGCCGTGGTCATTCGTCGCGCCAAGATCGTGTGCACCATCGGGCCTGCCTCGGACGGGCCGGAGATGCTGGAGGCGCTCATCAGCGCGGGGATGGACGTCGCTCGACTCAACTTCTCGCACGGATCTCACGACGAGCACGCGGCGAGGATCCAGCGGATTCGCGCGGCGAGCGTGGCCACCGAGCAGCCGGTCGCGGTGCTGCAGGATCTGTGTGGCCCGAAGATCCGCTGCGGGACGTTTCCGGACAAGACCCTCCCGCTCCTGACGGATCAGGAGGTGCGGCTCTACGAAGCGCTCGATGGCTCGTTGCGCGCGCCGGACGAGCTCGGCATCCCGATTCAGTACGCCGGCCTCTCCGAGGACCTACAGCCCGGCGACGTGGTGTTGCTCGACGATGGCCGCGTCGCGCTCGAGGTCGACCGGATCGAGACGCGGACCGAGCCTCACGCCGTGTTGGCCAGGGTGACCCACGCCGGCACCCTGCGGGATCGCGTCGGCGTTCACCTGCCGGCAGAGCGGGTTCGCATCGCCTCGCTCACCGACAAGGACAAGCGGGATCTGTCGTTCGGCCTCTCGATGGAGGTCGACTATGTGGCGCTCTCGTTCGTTCGCAACGCGAGCGAGGTGCAGCTGGTGAAAGACATCTGCGACGCGTGGGGACGGCCGACGCCCGTGGTCTCCAAGATCGAGACCCCCCAGGCCGTGCAACACCTCGAGTCGATCATCCTCGCCTCGGACGCGGTGATGGTCGCCCGCGGCGACCTCGGCGTCGAGTTCAGCCCCGAGCGCGTCCCCGTGATCCAGCGCGAGATCCTCGGCCTCGCGCGGCGCCACGGCAAGCCGGTCATCGTCGCGACCGAGATGATGCAGTCGATGACGACCGCGACGCGCCCCACCCGGGCGGAGGCGAGCGACGTGGCCACCGCGGTGTTCGACGGGACCGACGCGGTGATGCTCTCGGGGGAGACGGCGATGGGGGCGCACCCCGCCCTGGTCGTCCGGACCATGCACAAGATCATCGTCGAGGCGGAGCAGAGCGCGTTCTACCGCCCCGCGGCGGGTGGTGAGCTGGCCATGCACATCCCGCAGGCGGTCGCCAACGGCGCATGCCACATCGCCGCACAAGTGGGGGCCAAGGTCATCGTGGCGTTCACCGAGACCGGAAGCTCGGCGCGCCACGTGTCGCAGGCGCGGCCCTCCGTGCCCATCATCGGCTTGTCCCCCAACGCGTCCACCTTGCGCAAGCTGAGGCTGATGTGGGGGGTGGTGCCGCGCTTCGTGGCTTCGCTGAGTGATTCCGACCAAATGATCGATCGGGCGCATGCACTCTTGTTGGCCAATGGTATCGTTTCACCTGGAGATCGTTTCGTGACGATCTTCGGCGCGCCGGTGGGGGTCTCTGGCTCCACCAACGCGCTCCAGGTGAAAGTCGTCGAGTAGTGTTCGAGCCGTCTCTCAGGTGCCGTCGTTTGGGTGATGGGCGCGAGGCCGAGGTCGATCGGTGAGCGCGTCGGCATCGTCGTCGAACCGGTTCCCGGACATCGAGAAGTACGAGCTCCTCGAGGAGATCGGCCACGGCGGGATGGCCACCGTCTATCGCGCCCGCGACGAGCGGCTCGAGCGCGAGGTCGCGGTCAAGGTGATCCACAAGCACCTCCGGGAGAACCAGGAGGTGCGCCGGCGCTTCGTGTCGGAGGCCAAGGCGGTGGCCAAGCTGCGCCACGCGGGCATCGTCGAGGTGTTCGACGTCTCCGACGAGGCCGACATCGAGCGTTACCTCGTGGTGGAGCTCATCCGCGGCGTGAGCCTGCGACAGCTCCTGGAGGAGCGCAGACAGCTTCCACCGGAGATCGCGGCGGCGGTGTTGACCGTGCTCTGCGATGCCGTCGAGCATGCCCACAGCCACGGGGTGGTGCATCGCGACATCAAGCCGGAGAACGTACTCATCGAGCTGCCGAAGCGCCATGAGGCGAGCGCCGACGGCGCCGCACCGAGCTCGAGCGACGGCGCCGCCCCGAGCGGCTCGACGGCGCGCTCGGGGCGGCCGCGGGTGGTGGTGAAGCTCACCGACTTCGGGATCGCCAAAGTGCTCGATGCGCAGGGTGTCACCTCCACGGGCCAGATCCTCGGATCCCCGGCCCACATGGCCCCCGAGCAGATCGAAGGCGGCGCGGTCGGACCGCACACCGACGTCTTCGCGCTCGGCGTCTTGATGTACGAGTGCATGGTCGGGCACCTCCCGTTCGAGGGACGAAACCCTGCTCAAGTGCTCCGGAGGGTGCTCGAAGGCGACTTCGAGCCGGCGGATCTCGAGCGTCCAGAGGTGGGGGGGCGTTGGGCACGGATCATCGCCGGCGCGCTCGCCAACGACATCGAGCTGCGCGTTCCGAGCGCAGCGGGCCTGAGCAAGCTCATCGAAGAAGAGCTTGCGGCCTTGGGGATCGACGATCCCAAAGGCGACCTCGTCGAGTTCTTCGTCGACGAGGCGGGCTACACCGAGCGCACGGTCGAGCACCTCGTCGCGCGTCTGCTCGAGCGCGGCGAGGCCGAGCGCCGCGCCGGCAACGTCCCCGACGCAGCCGCCGACTTCAACCGGGCGCTGGCCTTGCGGCCCGACGACCTCGCGATCCTCAAGCGCATCACCACCCTCAGCGCCCAGACCGTGTGGCGCGAGCGCCTCGTGCGCGGCGGGGCGATCATCGTCGGCTCGCTCGCGCTCGGCGGTGTTGCGTTCGGGCTGACCAAGCTCGTTCAGAGCGACGAGACGGCCCCCCTGCCAACGGCCAGCGTGGAGCCCACCGCGGCGCGCTCCGCCACGACGTCGTCGCCGGCGCCTCGCCCTCCGAGCGATCCGGCGCCGTCGCCCTCACCCGTGTCCGTGGCGACGGCGTCGGCCACTCCAGAGCCGAGCGCCTCGGCCGCCGCGGCGCGACCGGTCCCCGGCGGCCCGGCGCCGATCGCGAGCGCCGAGCCCGAGCCCACCGGTGCGCAGCGGCCGGTCGTGTTCCGCGTCTTTCCGAACAGCGTGCAGATCACCGTGAGCGGACAGAAGGTCGACAACAACGGCCGGCTCACCCTCGCGCCGGGCAACTACCCGGTGTCCGCGAGCGCCAAGTGCTGCGTGTCGTACCGGGGCAGCCTCACGGTGCGCGAGCCCGATCCGGACAACCCCAGCAAGCCACAGATCCACAACGTGACGCTCGAGCTGCGGCCGGCCACGGTCTCGCTCGGAGGCGCCCCCGACGGGGCCACGCTCACCTGCTCGGCGCTCGGGGTGGTCGTGGCCGCGGGGAGCTCGGTGAGCGCCGCCATCGACTCGACGAGCGAACAGGTGAGCTGCGTGTTCAACCCCATCGGCAAGAGCACCAGCATCACCCTCGTCGCGGGCGGCCATACGAGCGTCCCCTGGCCCCTGTGAGGCGCCGTCGCCCTCGCCCAGGCCTCGCGAAATTCCGCACATCTCTGCGGAATTACGTTACAGCTTACGCACAGAACCCTCGATGATGCGCTGGCTGTTGTTGGTGGTAACTCTGCTTCTCGGGACGGCGACCGGGGTGGGGGAGGTGCGCGCGGCGGACGGCGCGGAGGAGAGCTACCAGCTCGCGTACAGCCGCTTCAAGAACCTGCTCTACGAAGACGCGGCCGAGATCCTCCGCAAGCTCCTCGCGGTGAAGATCGAGCCCGAGAAGGAGCTGGAGCGGGCCAAGGTGTACAAGAAGGCGCGCCCGATCTTCGTCGCGTGCCTCTTTGGCATCGCCGCCGTCGTCGACGACGGCCAGGCCGCGAACCTGCTGAAGGAGGCCGACGAGGCCATCCTCGCCCAGTATCGACAAGATCCATTCTTCAAGCTCCCGAGCGGCTTCTCGCAGCAGGTGAGCGATCGCTGGACGCGCGTGTACTTCGAGAACCGTGATGAGCTCGAGGGCCTCAAAGAGCAACGCATCGCCGATCAGCAACGTGTCGCGGATCGGGCGGCCAAGCGTGCCAAGCTCGAGGCGGATCGGCTGCGGCAGCTCGAGGAGCTGGCGGCCGAGCAGAGCTTCGTCGAGACCCGCTCGCGGGTCGTCGCCGCCATTCCATTCGGCGTCGGCCAGTTCCAGAACGACAACGTGGGGCTCGGCGTGTTCTTCGCGGCCTTCGAGACCGCGACCGTGGTGGGATCGATCGTCAGCTGGGGCATCGCCGAAGACATCAAGAACACCAAGTGTCCCGACACGCAGGTAGACGCAGAGACCGGCGAGCTTCGCACCGTGGAGTGCGGGCCCCTCATGACCAACTTCGAGATCGCTCGCGCCTTCAACTACACCCTGCTCAGCCTCACCGCAGCCGTGGCCATCACCGGGATCATCCAGGCTCAGATCGCGTTCGAGCCCGAGCGAACGCGCACGCGCAGGCGACCCATCCCGCCGCCGATCACCATGGCTCCCACTGCTGTCGTCACCCCCGAGGGGGCCTACGCTGGCGTCTTGGGCGCGTTCTGAGCGCGCCTCGAGCGATCAACCGGGCTTGCGAATCGCAGCCACCCAGAAGCCGCCCACCGCCGCGAGCGGCCCATCGCAAAGGCGGCGCTCGATCGTGGTCAGGATAGGACCGAGCAGCGGCCAGCGGAGGGTGCCTGCGGAGGGCAGGGTGATGCGGATGCCGCGCGCGCGATCGACGAAGCAGCCAGGAGGGAGCATCGAGGCAACCTCCTCTGGCGTGTCGAAGCGCGTGTACACCGCGCTCTCGCGAGTGCGTTCGCTGATCTTGCCAGCGGGCCCCAACCGCTTCACCAGCGCGCGCAGGCTCCGGCGATTGTAGAACTCGGCGACGACGACGCCGCCAGGCCGAGTGACCCGGAGCATCTCGCGCATCGCGACATCGATCTCCCGCACGTGGGCGAGCACCTTGAACGAGCAGACCGCGTCGAAGGACGCGTCGCCGAAAGGGAGCGCGGTGGCCGAACCCTCCACGACCTCGAGCCCACGCCGACGCGCGCGCTCGAGCATTCCCGGCGACAGGTCGACACCGACCGCACGCGCCGAGAACTTCGCGATCCTCTCCAAGAGCAGCCCCGTGCCGCAGCCCACCTCGAGGACATCGCGCCCCGACGCGTACGGCTCGAGAAAGCTCACCTCGAGCTCGTCGACGAGGTCGTGGTAGCCGCCGGGGATGCTCCCGCCGCGGTGGTCGTCGTAGCGCTGGGCAAACTCGTCGTAGTATTGCCTCGTTGCCTCGAGGTCTCCGAGCTGCTTAGCTTCTGACACGGGGGTGCACCGTTGAGGGTCGACCTCGTCTTGGGTCGGCCATGTTGGTTCGGTCGACCTCGTTGGGTCGACGGGGGGGAGGCTAGTCTCGATGAAGCCCGGCGACCATCCCGAGTTCTTCCGTTTGCCGGCGCCGCCTGGGCGGAGTCGTGAGAGCACCATCGTCCTCGATCGGCAGGGGCGCTTCTTCCACGACGGCGCGCCGGTCGAGCACCGCGGTCTCGCCCGCGCCTTCGCGTCATGGGTGACCCTTCACCCCGACGACGGCCGGTTCATCCTCAGCAACGAGTTCGACTGGTGCTACTTCACGGTGGAGGCCACGCCCTACTTCGTGGAGCGCCTCTCGATTCGCGACGACGGCGTCGTCCTTGGGTTGTTCGACGGCAGCGAGGAGCTGCTCGACCCGTCCACCCTCCACGTGGAAGCGGACGGTGTGCTCGCCGCGCGCGTGAAGGGCGGAAGGTTCGTGGCGCGCTTCACCCAGCCCGCTCAGCTCGCCATCGAGCCCATCCTCACCGACGACGGCCACGCGGTGGTCGTCGGAGGGGAGCGCCACGCCATCGGCGGCGTCACCTCGCCGTGACGATCACCAGCTTGCTCTCATCGGCACGTCGGGCGAGAAAGCTTCGCCACGCCTCCGGCGACGTGGGGGAGGCCTTCGCGCCCCGCCACAAGGCCACCAGCCGCTCGCGCGGATGACGAGAAGCGCTCCCTTTGGCCGCAGCCACCCGCGCCGTCGCGCGCTCGAGCGTGGCGGCGTCGGGCCCCTGACGTGCGAGCCGCTTCAAGGCCCCCACCGCCACCGTTCGGGCCTCTGGCACCACGTCTCCCGCGACGCGTGCGGAGATGACGACGGCGCCTCCGTGGCTCCCGCCGAGCACCTCGACCTGCCACGGCACCGCGAGGCCCGCCCGAAGGAGGCCATCCGACCCGCCGAGGGCGGCCGCCAAGAGCTCCGCTGCTGGGCGCTCCGCAGCCCCTTCGTAGCGCACGCCGAGCATCACCACCGGGGACGGCGCGTTGAGCTCGTAGCTGCCGGCCTGTGGCAGCTCGCGACGTGCGAGCTCCGCGCAGGGCCTGTCGACCGCCTCGGGGAGCAGCCAGTGATCGACGATGGCCGCGGCGTGCTCCGCCTGCGTCGCGTCGACGTTGGCGACCACCGCCACCCGCGCTGGCGCGTGCAGGATCCCGCGCCAGCGCTGGGCCGCGTCGAGGAGATCCAGCCCCGCTTGCCGCTCGCTCGTGCCCCACGGCGCGATCCACGACGGGTGGTCGGGCATCAGCCGGAGCGCGAGCGTGAAGAAAGGCTCACCGAGCGGCCCCCCGGTGTGAGCGAGGGCGCTCTGGCGCGCCACCGCGAAGGCGCTGGCGTCGTGAGGGACCGTCACGTACGCCTCGGCGGCGACACGCGCGATCCGCTCCGCGAGATGGCGCGGCGTCTCGTCGGGGCCGGCGAGCGCGCCGTGGGCGATGATCCCCACACCATCCGCGCTCACCCACGGCTCGACGGTCACCTCCGGATCGTGGGCATGGGCGGCCACCGCGGTGGCTGCGGTCGCGCTGAGGCCGGCATCCCAGAGGCCCTCGTGCCGCATCGGACAGGGGCTCGCGAGCAGCATCCAGAGCTTGCCTTGACCCGGCTCGGCGTGGAGCCGGCGCGCCGCGATCGGCCCGGTGTGGGGCGCGTCGAGCTTCCTCACCGACTGGCCATAGCGGGCGTGCAGCGTCGCTTCGTCGAGCGCTCCGCCCTCGGCGTCGGTGAAGGGCACCTTGCCCGGAGCCCCGATCTCGAGCGCGGTCGAAAGCGCCGGCGGAGCCCCGAGTGGGGTCGACAGGGCCCACCACGCCGCCCGGGCCGCTGCGTCGCGCGCGTCTCCGGCGGCGACGATCTCGGTGGTGATGAGGAACGGATCGGTCTCGAGTCGCCCTTGCAGCGCCATCTCCCGCCAGACGGTGCGGACGGCGCGAGTCGCCGAGCTCAAGAGCTCATCGACGTGTTGCACATCCTCGGCGACGGGCTCGAGGGCGACGCGGAGACAGCCCCCCCGCGGGCGCGCCACCGCCTGCAACGACGCGAGCCGCCACGGCGACGACAAAGCGTCGAGCTTCGTGCTGAGGGGTGGACCGCGCCGCAGCCGCTGCGCGGCGCCCACCGCCATCACCGGGTCCTCGACGTGGAGCGCGACGTGGAGGCGCGCGCGCCCCACCGGGAGCGTCGTCGACAGAAACGCGCCGTGGCTCGCCTTCGGCGCTTCGGGCCCCGAGGCGTCGCCGCGTGGCCAGCCGTCCACCGATGCGAGCGCGTCGGTGACCGCCTCCGTGGCGTCCGCGTCGCCGACGAGCGCGACCGCCGTCCGCTCCATGACGAGCGCCGCACGACGGAGCGCGTCGAGCTCGCTCGCCGTCTGGTCCTTGGCGTCGGCGGCCAGCGGGAAGGGGTCGCCCGAGCAAGCGGCGAGGGGCGAGAGCACCGGCGAAGGCAGGGGAGCCGCTCGCAGCTGGCTCAGCCGCCCGTTGGCCGCCTCGACGTCGCGCTTCTGCACCGGCGCGCCGACCGCCGTCACCCACGCCGACAGGAGCGACTCGAGCGCGTCCGGTTGCAGCGTGGCGGAGAGCCGCAAACCCATGCCGTCGCTCTCGACGTCTACGTCGTGGCCGTCGCCGCGCAGGCGAGCGGCGAGCATCCCCGCGAGCGCGGCGTGACCGGCTGGCCCGCGCCCCCCCGCCACGGCGATCACCAGCGCCGGCAGCGGGTCGCCGACACGGCGGATCACCGCCAGCTTCGGGCGCGCATCGAGGGTGCGCACGTCGATCTGCGTCGTGCTCCCGGCCGGTGAGGACAGAGGGCCGCGCCGACCGGCGGGCGCTTCGCCCAAGCTCGGACCACAGGCCAGCGCAGCGAGGAGCGTCGCCAACGCGAAGCCGACCCTCGGCAGCAAGCGAATCGGCGGCCTCCGGACCGCACCTGTCGTCCCACTCGGCACGTCGTGCGGGCGCTAGAGTGTGATGTCGGCCGCCGTGCGAGGGGCGAGGTGCACGCCGTAGAAATACGTCACGATGCCTCGCACCCGCCCCAGCGTCTGGCCCGCGGCCAGATCGGGGAACGAGGCCTTGATGTCCATCAGCTCGTTGGTGATGGTGGGGATGTCCTGGGTGGGATCGTTGACGCCGGTGTCGAAGCGAATCGAGTACCGCCCGCTGCCCGGCTCATAGGGATCCTCCGAGAGCCGGATGTTCTCCACCTCGACGAGCATCCCCATCCAACGCCGGGCCGACGCGTAGGTCGCCAGATCCGCGACCGCGATCCGCGCCGCCGGGACCCCACTCCCCTCGAAGCGAAACTCGACCGAGCCGCTGATCTCGGGGAGCGTTCGGCAGTAACCGAAGTTGCCCACGCTCGGCCCGACGAACTCGGTGAGCGCCCCGAAGATGTCGAGCACGTCGCCGTTGGCCACGCGGAGATCGGGAGGGCTGAAGCCCGGCTGAAAGACGGTGATCCCCGCGTACTCCGGCGGCGGATCGATCACGTCCTGCACGTAGTAGTTGCCGGTGGCGCCGCTGCCGGTCTCGTCGAAATCGTCGTGGGCGGTTACCACCACCCCGGTGATGTGCAGCTCCTTGTCGGGGGGGATGGCGGTGCAGGACGCGCTGTCCGGATCGCTCGGGTCTTCCCACGTGGCGGGGCCGACCGCCTCCGACAGGCGTTGCCCGGTTCCGTAGGGGTTCGCCTTGGGCTTCGTCGGCGGATCCCCCGTGCCACCGCTGCCGCCGGGACCACATCCGCTCGCGAGGGCCGCGATGGTCAACACCACCGCCGCACGCAGGCCATGTTCCGGTCGCATCACCCACCGATAGCACACATTGTCGTGGGGGCGGATCACGGGGCGATGACTTCTCCGTCACGAACGGGGCGCCAAGGTGGGTCATCTGCTCGCCACAAAACACGACGGAGCCGCCCCAGGTGGGGCAGCTCCGTGGGCGATGCGGGGGGGTGTGGTCAGGCAGCGACGGCGGAGGCGTCGTGGGTGCCGTTGAGCGAGGCGACGATGCCCTCGAGGCGGCTCTGGATCTTGTGCTTCTTGGAGTACACCGTCTTGACGCTGATCTGCATGGCGTCCGCGACCGCTTCCGGCGAGAGGCCGCGGTTGAAGTACAGCGCCACGAACTGCTGATCCTTGCGCGAGAGCATCGACATGAGGGTCTCCACCATGCGGCTCTGCTCCTTGCGCTCCACCTGGTCGAAGGGCGAGCAGCCCTCGTAGCAGGTGGTCTCTGCCTCGCTCAGCGGCACCCGGGGCACCTCGCGGCGGAGGGCCCTGAGGTAGTCGTAGGCCGCGTGCGTGGCGAGGAGGCCGAGCCACGTGCCGAGCCGGCTCCCACGCTCGGGGTCGAACGAGCGGAGCTTCTTCATGTCGTTGCTGAGG
Source organism: uncultured Polyangiaceae bacterium (assembly GCA_964401935.1). GTDB lineage: Bacteria > Myxococcota_A > Polyangia > Polyangiales > Polyangiaceae > JAPYTK01. The sequence goes on along the minus strand of CAYOAL010000057.1, from coordinate 41,267 downwards.
AGCTGAACGATGAGGTTCGAGTAGATTTCCCGCTCGTCCTCACTTCGAACCACCGCCGCGAAGCCGTGGGTGACCTTGCGGATGCAGCGGTAGATGAGGCGGTCGTATTGCTCGTGGAACAGGCGCCATGCCGACTCGCGGCCGCTGAGCAGGCCGTCGAGGAGCTCGAGCTCTTCCTCATGGCTCGGACCGACGAGCTTGGGCTGCTTGGAGGACTGGGGCTGGCTGGTGGGGGTGTCGTGTCGCATCGTGATGAGGCGCAATGCACCCCGCGTGCCATGTTCCGATAAGAAAAAACATCAATAATTTCAGCGTAACAGTGGGCGTAACAGGCGTAACAGCGCGCGCTGCTGTTACGGAGCCCGGCGCGCCCTCGGAGGGGTGTTACGCTCGCTATTACACCCCTCGGCGACCGACCGGCGCTCAGGATGCCGAGCGCAACACACGTTCAGCGGACGGCCCCGCGTCGCCCTGCGCGGCCTCGGTCGCGTGGGCGCCGACGAACGCCTTGAGCTCGTCGAAGGGGATCGCGACCGGGCACGAGCGGATCTTGTCGCGCAGCACCGCGTCCGGCACGTGGGCGAACCCGCGGCTCGCCGCGTCGAAGTCGGGCATGCTCCGGGTGGAGGCCAGCACGAGCTGCATCAGGCCCGGGTAGGCGCCCGCCGAGCGCTGGATGCGCTCGGCCTCCCCGACGTCGCAGCGACCGCAAGCGACGCACCGTGAGAAGCGCTCCATCACGTCGCGCTCCTCCGGCTCGATGGAGCCGAGCCCCTCGGCGCCGTAGTTCTCGAGGAACAGCTCGAGGCCCGGCTTCTGTCGAGTGAACAGCGTCTTGGCCACCACCCTCACGAGCGACCACCCGAGGAGGGCGAGCGCCAGCGCGCGACCGGAGAGCACGGGCGGTCCGCTCACGTGCCCTCGTCGCAGCTCAGCACGGCGCCGTTGGCGATCCACGTGTTGAGGAGCAGCATGCGCTGAAACGACTCCCGCCCGAGCGGATCGCTGCTGGGATCGACCATCGACGTGGCAGCGCCCCCCGCCGACTGCGCAGGCATGGGCAAGCCCATCACCACCGTGTCGCGGAGCCGATCGATCTCGAAGGCGAAGCCCGGATCCTCGACGTCGAAGCTCGGATCGGCGAGCCGCCCGTTGGGCAGCCGGCGGTGGTTCAGCGGGTTCACGAGCACCTTGTAGAGGAGATAGCTGTTGGCCGGGTTGTTCGGATCGATGAGCGGCATGGCGCGCCCGAACCGCCTCGGGGCCTGGTCACCGGTGCTCGACGCTTCGCCGGTCATCGTCTGGTGGGCCACCTTGCCGATCGCGGTGAGGCCGACCGACTCGCGCGTGAACAGGTCCAAGCCCATCGAAATAACGCTCGGATCGGGGTTGTCGGTGAGCGGGGAGCCTGCGGCGTGGCAGTTCCCGAACGCGCAGCTGTCGAACATCAGCGACGGTGTCCCCTTCATGAAGTCGCCCTCTTGGAAACACGTGGGCTCCACACAGCGCGGGCGACACGCGGCCTTGCACGCGCCGTCGGTGCCGCACGCGTCGAAGCACCTCACCGCGTCGCAGTAGCGCTCGGGGGAGGGGAGCGCCTCGAAGCGGGCGCTCGCGGCGTCCGCCGCGGTCTCGAAGTCGAACACGTACTTCCGGTCGAGCGGGGCCCCATCGAAGGCGAAGAACCCGCTCTGCTCGCTGTCGTCGGTCGCGAAGATCGTCACCCGGTAGCGCGTGTCGGCCTGCAGGGTGTCGCCTTCGGGGAGCCGGTAGAACACCGTCCGCAACACAGGGTTATACTCGACGGCGGCGAACGGCTGACCCGGATTCACGCAGTCGGCGATGGAGTCGACGACGTCGGTGGAGGGGCGGATGCAAACCGATTGGCGCAGCACTCTGTGCGGCAACAGGAGCCGATCGAACCGCAGCGCGAGCGACGCGCTCACCGGAACGCCGGCGACCGCCGTCTCCCCGCCCTCGCTCATCCGGGTGCGAATGGGCCACCCATCGGCGTCGTAGCCGGTGGTCACGCTGGCGGTGAGCACCTGCACCTTGGGGCGGTCGAACCCGCGACTCGTGGCGTTCACGGCGGGCTCACCGACGTCACAGCCCGACGAGGCGAGCGTGAGCAGCGCGGTGGCGGAGACGGCGAGGAAGCGCGCTAGCTGTCCGAATACATGCGCAGCTGCTCGCTCACCGTCTCTTCGGTGATCCCGGTGCGGATGTGCTCCTTCAAGCAATCCGCCAGAGTGATGAGCATGTCGTCCACACCCTGATCCTCGATGATCCGGCCCAGGAGCTTGCGCGCTTCGCGCGTGTCGTCCTCGCGAAGGAAACTGCGCACGGTTTCCGTCGTGATTTCGCCTTGAAAGTCGAGCTGGATGTTTTCCAGTAGATACGCGATGAGCTCGTTCACGAACGTTCCTTCGATGGGAGAGTTGCTCACCGCTATAGCCGGAGGGCCGTGCGGCGGGCAAGCGCTTTGCTGGCTGGCGCGGCTTCATTTGCACGAACCGAGGACGGGATCGGTGCTGGCGTGGCACACCAGACAGGGTCGGGGGTTGCGGCTGAAGGCCAGAGAGCACTTCGTGGAGAAGGCGGGTGGGTGGGGGTTGATGCCTCCGCCGCCACGCACCCCCTTCGACGCGTGGCAGGTCGCGCAGTCGCGCTCGGTGTGACAGGAGACGCAGGCGTTGAGGTTTCGCTGGGCCTCCCACGCGTGATGCCGGGCCGAGCGCGGGGCGAGCGTCCAGATTTGCGGCGGCGGATGAAAGCGTCGCCCCGCGAGGCGGGTGTCGCTCGCGGTGTCGCGCGCCACCCCCACCCGCCGGTGGCAGTCGGCGCAGAACGACTGGAGCTGGTGGCAGCTCGTGCATCGTGGGTTGTCCTGCCGCGCCGCCTGAGCATGCATCGAGAGCCAGTCGTTCGGGTGGACGCTGCGCGGGCGGATCTTGCCGTCGTGGCAGTCGGCGCAGAAGCGGTTGGAGTGACACGCGCCGCAGAGCTCGCTGTTGGCCCCCGCCACCCCCTTGTGACGCTCGATCCAGTCGGGGGTGTGGGCGGCGCCGTGGAGCCAGGTGGGCGGCTGCAGCGAGCCCGTCGAGAAGTTGGTGGCGAGCAGGCCGCTCGGCTCGGTGAGATGGCAGTTGGTGCAGTGTCCCTTGGCGTCGCCCTGCGCCGCGCCGCTCTTGGCGTGACAGGTGAAACAACCCGCCATGCGCGGGAGCTGATCCCGCGTCGCCAGCTCGAGCTCCTCGATCATCCCGTGGCACTGCGCGCACCCGATGTTGCGGTCGAGGTGGGCCTTGTGGTTCATCCGCAGGTTGGGCTCGGGGATCACCATCTTGGCCACCTGTCCCCCTTGTCCGGGGTCGTGACCGATGTGGCAATAACCACACTTGCCGTTCTCGTCCTCGGTGCCTCCCGTCACCTTGGTGAGCACGCTGTGGTCCGAGTCGTGGCAGTTGTCGCACGTCTTGCTCGGATCCGGCATGAGCCGGTCTTTTGCGCTCTCGCTCGTGTAGGCGCCGGCGTGACACACCTTGCACCCCTGCTTCAGCTTCTTGACGTGCCAGGTGTGGTTGAAGCGAATGGTCAGCGACTGCGGCGGGAAGATCTCTTCGCTGGGCACCGGGCTCGCGCCGCTCCCGGGAGGCATCCACGCGAGCGGCACCATCTCGTTGTCGTGCATCGGGAAGCAGCCGTGGTCGGGGCCGTGGGGGATGGTCGCCGACGCCGCAGGCGCCGCGGGGGCGGCGGTCGGCGCGGTCGCGGGGGCCGGCTGCTGCGCCGAAGCGATGGCGCCTTGCCCGAGGGCGAGGGCGAGCGCGAGCGCGCAGCCAAGGGTCACGAGCCAGCCCGAGAGCGGCGCGTGGCCGGGAGAGGAGCGGCGGGCGCGGGTCATAGAGCGTTCCCCAGGTAGCCCGACGTCGAGCCAAACCCACCGCTGAGGTTGGAGTCGACGCGGAGGGTGACGAACGCCATGACGCGGAAGCGCTGCCCCACGAGGCGGTTCATGTTGTGCTCCCACTCCACGCGGAGCTTCGTGTACTCCCAAGGCAAGAGCTCGGGCGCCACCACGTAGCCGAACGACGCCGCGTCTCGATCCTGGCGCGTCGGATCGGCCCACTGATAACCGCTCACGCGAGCCCCGAGCCAGAACAACCCGCCCACCACGTCCTGCTTGCCGTAGAGGCCACCACCGTAGCGGTTGCCGCGGTTTTGGGCCTCACCCCCGAAGCCCGTCTGCAACATCGCGTCACCGCCGACGTAGCCGTTGCCCCAGCGATAACGGGCGCCGAGGTTCGTGAGCAGGTCGGGGGAGACGGTCGTCTCACGGTTCGCCTCGTCCCGCGAGAAGTTCTCGTCGGGTCCGTTGGAGGGATCGATGCCGAAGTCGAGGCACTGCCGCACGCGCAGCGGATCGGTGTTGTTCGCGCTGCACTGTTGTTCGCCATAGGTGGCCGGATCGCCGTCGGCCATCCACAGACGCACGCCACCGGAGGCGTTGGCCTCGAACCCCTCGAAGGGGCCCACCGCCACGCGCGCAGTCGCCGTCGTGATCGGGCTGTGCGTGAACCAGTTCCAGATCGAGTCGGCGTCGAAGGTCGGCGTGAAGAAGTCGAAGTCGCCACCGACCGTCACCTTCTCGTGGGCGTAGATGTCGATCGCCCCGTACGCCTTGCTGATGAGCTCGTTGTAGAGGTCGTAGGCGAAGCCGCCGCGCACCCCACCCACCTCGTCGAGGAAGAGCGACAGCGTGTAGCCGAGCCGCTCGGACGAAATCCTCAGGCCATCCACCTCGGTGAAGCCCTGCCCGCCGACGGCAGGGAACTGGCCCGCGAAGGCATCACCGAGGTTGTAGACCCGGCGGTAGCTGAAGCGGCCGTGGATCCAGTTCGGCCCTTGCGACTCCGCGGCGACCCCGAAGGCGGGAGCCTGGCTCGCGTCGATGAAGCTCGGGTAGTCCTGGCGGTTCTGCTCGATGTCGGAGCCGTCACCGCGCCACACGCCTTGCGACTCCCAACGCGACGTGGAGAGCGGTAGCCCTCCCCGCTGCTCCAAGCCACCGTAGGCTTCCACCCCGAAGAAGAACGGTGTCACCACCTTCACGTGGCCGCCGTCGAAGTTCCACCAGCCGAGCACGTCGGTCATGTACTGCCGACCCACGCGGAAGTTGAGCCAGCCGCCGAGCAGATTGCGACCTTCCACGTAGCCGTACATCACGTCGACGGGCAGGCTGGTGTAGCCGGGAACGAAGCGGCTCGCGCCCGCTGGCTCGAAGTCCTGCTCAGCGCTGTCGGCGCCGAAGTCGCCGTCGAAACGCATGCGGAGCTGAATCGAGTAGTCGGGCGCGAACGGCTTGTACTCGCCCTGGAGGTTGTAGGCGGCGAGGCCGAGGGTGGTCAGCAACCGGCGCCGCGCGAGCACGCGATCCCCGAACGGGCTCGCCACCTCGTAGCCCTGAAACGCCACGTCACCCGTGACCTCGACGTCTACCGCCAGCGCCGTCGCAGGCCACAGCCAGGTCCCGAAGGCGAGTGCGGCCGCACCGGTGCGTAGCGCTCTCCGCATCGGCCTCGAAGCGTGGTCGAGGCCCGGCCGGGGGTCAACGACAGAGGTGAGCGGCCCGAACGTCACCGCGGGAGGGTCGCGAGGGCAGCGCCGCTCGGCGTGAGTGCGTCTCGCGTCGACCCGATCTCAGGCCTTGGTCATCTTGCCGCTCTTCACATCGAACGCGTACTCGTACACGTCGCGGGTCGCGTCTTTGCACTCTTCGCGGAGCGCCGCCGGGACGACCCAGCCTTTGGCGACGATGCCGTCGCACACTTTGTTTTTCACCCGCACCGACTCTTCGCGCTTCAGGAGCTCGACGAGCGCCGTCACCGAGTCTGGGTTGTCCTGGGCGAACGTGGTCTGCACCGCGTGAAAACGAACCGTCTCGTTCACGTCGTCGAGATAGTCCTGCACCGCCTCGCGAACGGCGTCGCTCGGCACCTCCTCGAGCGCGTGGAGGATGTTGATCTTGGGCTCGACGTTGCGCGTGTACTCCGTGTCCCAAGCGCCGAGCAGCTTGAGCAGCTCTTTCTCATAGGCCTTGGGGCTGAGGAGCGCCTGCATGATCTTGAGCTGCCACGTCAGGTTCTCGGCCTTCTTGCACTGCTCTTTCGTGCGCTCGATGATCGCGTCGCGCAGGGCCTTGATCTCCTCCTTGGTGAGCGGCTCGCTGGAGATCTCTTTGGCGTCCTTGCCGGCGTCGGAGAGCCGCTTGCCGCGGAGGCCCTTACCGATGCCGACGATGCCCTCGAAGCAGAGCTGCTTCTCCTCTTGATCGGTGATCGAGGGATCGACGGTGACGGTGAAGCGAGGGAGCAGGGAGATCGCCGCCTCGTGCGTCCCGATCGCGAGCACGGCGCGAATGGCCTCGTCGCGGTCGTAGGGCTGAAGCTTCTTGCTCGCCGCCTTCTTGGCGAGCGACCCGAGCTTCTTGTCGGCCCACTGTTCCTCCGGCGCAGCCTCGCCCGGTGGCTTGCGATTCTTGAAGAAGTCGAAGAGACCCATCTTGACGGCAGGACCGATAGCGGGGACCGAGATGTGACACCAGCGCAAAAAAAGCGAATCAGCGCGAGGTTCCCCGACCGACAAAGCCGGGCGCCCCAAGCGCCACACGGCAACTCCCCACCGGAGGTAAACCGCGGCAACCGAACGAGGCACAAGTCCCTCCCAGGAGCTCGGAGCTCAGGGGACCCGAAGGTCGCTCTCGCCCGGTGCCTAACCACCACGACAGGCCTACCGCAGCAGCTCGCTGAACGGTACAGGGGGACCCACGGAGCAGCCGTGGGGGGAGGGTGCGGCAGCCCCCTTGCGCGCTTGGGTGATGGGGCCCCAAGCGCCACACGGTGGGAGGGGGGACCCACGGCGCAGCCGTGGGGGGAGGGTGCGCAGCCCCCAGCAAACTCAAGAGCCGACCTGAAAAGACCAACGCTCTCGCGCAGCGCGCTTGGGCGTTGGGGCCCCGCGCGCAGCGTGGGGGGAGGGTGCGGCAGCACCCTCCAAGGAATCAGTCGCTGAGGTTGATCTCGGACGGCAGCTGGAAGCTCACGTACACGCTCAACATCGGGTTGAAGTGGAGGCCGCGATCGGCCCCATCCACCGCGTCGTCGGGGAAGTTCTCGTCGGGCCCGCCGCCAGCGGTGTCGAACCCGGACGTGTTCCACGCGAAGGGGGTGCCGCGGAACTCCGCCCCGAAGCCCATGAAGTCGAGCGGGTAGAAGTTGAAGCCGACGCCGAACGTCGGTCCCGCCGTCACCCGGTGCTCGAGCGTGAAGTTGTTCGGGCACTGGCCAGCGGCGCAGTCGACCCGCTCGTTCACGCCCACGATGCCGGCCCCGAGAAACAGGCTGATGTCGGCGTCCATGAAGGCCGCGCCGAAGAGCGAGAACTTCCCGCGGAACGGCACGAAGGTCACCTGAGGCGCGAGGTACCACACCATGCGGCCGAGCTGGTTGTCGGCCAGACAGTCTTCACCGTCTCGGCAGAGGCTCACCGCGGAGCGACGACAGGCGAGCGAGTTCGGGTTCGCCTGGCAGCTGCGATCGTTGATCGCCTTCTCCTGCAGCTCGTCGCTGAGCGACGTGTTGTAGGAGAACGCAGGGCCACCGAACAGGCCGACGCCGAACCAGTCGAAGAAGTGATAGTTCAGCCGCAGGCCCGGCATGATGGTGCGCCGGAACTCGTCGAGCAACGTAAACGTCGCGTGGGCGGCGATGTCGAAGCGCTCCTCCCGGTGCAGACGAAGACGCCGCACCGCGGGCGCACCCGCGAGCGGGCCGGTGAGCTGAATCTCCTGGGCGTGGGCCTCGGGAGCGTCGTAGGCCATTGTGACGGCGCCGGCGACGAGCGCCGCGGAGAGGAGGCCGAGTCGGCCGAGCTTGGTCGTGGATCGCGTGCTCATGGTCTGGTCGCCTCCTACTTCGGCAGCTGGTATTCCCACGACACAGGCAGGAAGAGGGAGAGGCCGAGCTGGGCCTGGACGTTGTTGGTGAAGCTCTGATCTTCGGCGAGCCAGGTGTCTTGGTTTTGGGCGCGGGGCGTCCCATCGCTGCTGAACCCGGTCGCGATCGCGGGGTTCTCGAGATCGTCGAGGAACATGTAGTCGCGGATCTCGAGCATGGCCGAGAGGTAGCGCGTGAAGAAGATCCGAAGTCCGCCGCCGAAGCCCCACGTGGGCCGCACGGTGTAGTCGAACGTTCGGTTGTCCGGATCGACCACTGCGATCGGGCGGGTGGAAATCACCCCACCACCGATCAGGAAGTAGAAGTCGTAGTGGAAGATGAAGTTCTGGAACGCTGCGAACTTTCCGTACGCGGGAACGTACGTGAGGTTGACGTTGGCGTTCCAAGAATACTCCGTGATCGGTTGACCGATACGGGCGGCTCGGCTCGTCTCGAAGTTGAAGTCCGACTGAGCGTTGAGGCCGTGGTAGAAGTTGCCATTCACCCCCACTGCGAGCGGGTTGATGATGTAGTAGTTGACGCCAAGCCCGAAGCCGTTGTGCGACACGAACTGGTCGTTCATCGTCACCGCGCCGTAGAGGTTGATCTCGGCGCGGTTCGCTCGGAGCGCCCAGATCTGCTGCACAGCGTACATCTCGGCCTGGACCTCGCGCTGCGCGTACTCCTCCATGTCGATCTTGACGCAGTTCTCAGGATCGATCTTGCAGAGAGCCTCGAGGCTGCCCGCGTCACCACCGTCGTCGTCGTCGTCGTCGTCGTCGTCGTCGTCGTCGTCGTCGTCGCCTTCACCTTCACCCTCGCCCTCGCCGCTGTCGTCGTCGTCATCGGCTTGGGCCAAGGAGGGGGAGGGTGAGAGCGTCAGCGCGAGCGCCGAGAAGAGCGCCACGAGGCTAGCGTGCTTGATCGCCATTTTTTTTGTCAGCTCTCCCGTCGGGGACCGGAATCGAGGGCACTGGCTTCAGCGGCGAGGGCACTTCCCATGCGGCCGTCAACAATGCTCTAACCCATCATGATTATTGGAAAAAACTGGCTCCCACGAAAGTCGTGGGACTATATCACGCGGAAATTCTGAGAGGCAAGCGTGGACTTCAGGCAGCTTGCGCCGCGTCGCCCGCCTCGCCGAGCATCGCCTCGATGAACTCCTCCGCGTCGAAGTCGCGGAGATCTTGCGGCCGCTCCCCCACGCCGACGTAGCGGACGGGGATCGGGTGCTCTTGGGAGATGGCCAGGATCACGCCACCTTTGGCCGTGCCGTCGAGCTTTGTGAGAATGATACCGGACAGTTCGAGGATTTCCCCGAACTCCTGAGTTTGCTGCAGCGCGTTCTGGCCGGTGGTCCCGTCGACCACCAAGAGCGTCTCGTGGGGCGCTCCAGGGAGCGCCTTGTCGCACGTTCGCACCACCTTCTGGAGCTCATCCATCAGGTTGCTCTTGGTGTGCAAGCGCCCCGCGGTGTCCACGAGCACGATGTCGAATTGCTCGTCTTCGCCCTTCTTGATGGCGTCGAACGCGACCGACGCCGGATCGGCGCCCTCCTTGCCGGAGAACACCTCGCACCCGACGCGCTTGCCCCACTCCTCGAGCTGCTGCACCGCCGCCGCGCGAAACGTGTCGCCCGCGACGAGCAGCACTTTCTTCCCAGCCTGCTCGAACTTGGTCGCGAGCTTGCCGATCGTGGTCGTCTTGCCCGTGCCGTTCACCCCGACCATCATGACCACGGTCGGCTTCTTCTTTTGCATGCGAATCGGGCCGTCGCCGTTGCTCCGCAACAGCTCGGTGGCGCGCTCGCGCAGCGCCTCCCACACCTTGTCCGGATCTTTCAGCTCGTTTCGATCGAGCGCGTCACGGATGCCCTCGAGGAGGGCCTGCGTGGTCTTCACGCCGACGTCGGAGGTGAGGAGGATCTCCTCCATCTCGTCGACGATCGCCGGATCGATCTCTTTCTTTCCGCTGAACAGCTCCTTCAGCCTCCCGAAGAGGCCGCCTTCGCTGCGCACCTTCGAGAGCCCCTTGCGAAGGCCTTTGACATCTCTCTCATGGGCCGAGGCTGGCTCCGGAGGGACGTCCGACTCCAGCGCGACGTCGTCGAGCGCGGGCTCCTCCGCGGCCTCGGACTCGTCGGCTTCGTCACGCCTCGGCGCCGCCGCGACTGGCTGCGCCGGCTTGGGCTTGGCCTCCAGCTTCTTCGCGGGCGGCCGGCTCGGCGTCTTCTTCGGCTCGATGCGAGGCGGCTGGCCGTCCTCGAGCTGGGGAACGGCGGGCTTCCTCATCAGGAGCACGACCACCACCACCAGCACGACGACTCCTGCGATGATCCAAACGTACAAAGGAGTTCCTCCGGCCGCAGGTCATATTTCCGGCACCATCAGCCGTCAACCATCCAGCGGCAAACGGCGGTCGCGACCTGCCTCATGACGGTGCTGCGCCCACTTCGATCTCCCGGTGGCAGCGATTGCGCCGAGCGCTCCAATCGGCCCGGAGAGCGTGCTCCGGGCCATCTGCGCCGCTCAAGGTCCGGGCTCGAGGTCGCGCACGCGCCCTTCGGCGGCCTCGTCCACCTCGCCCGGGCCGAAGGCGGCCTCCTCCACCGCCGCGGCCCAGGTGGACACGTCGCCGCGCAGCTGCTCGGTGGCCGTGTCACGCACCTGCGACGGCGTGGGGTCGGGTTTGGTGTCGTAGGGCCGCCCTCGAACCCTCGCCCAGCTCACGAAGCGGCGCAACAGCGCGCGGCGGCGCGTGATGAGGGCGATGCGCAGCGTGCCGCCGGCGGGCAGCGCCTTGCGCTCCTCGCTGTGGGTGGGCGAATACGTGATGAGCTCCGCGCCATCCGGACGCTCCGCGAGATCGAACGCGAACATGCCTCGGTGATCGGTCTCGGTCTCGAGCAGCACCCCGTCTCCCTCGAGCGTCGGGGCGCGCACGATGAGCCTCACGCCCACGAGCGCGTCCCCCTCGTGGGCATCGACCACCGTCCCCTTCCACTCCTTGGCGCCGCGCGTGCTGTGCACCACGTGGACCCCGGGCGTGAGGGTGCGCTGCCCCCGCGAGAGCGATGGGAGCTCCTTGCTGCGCCGCCACGACGCCATCACCCAGGCCCCCGCCGCCACGACCACGATGGTGAGCAACACCCGCAAGAGCACGCTCGGCGGCGCGATGGGCACCTCCACCGTGAGCGGGGGGCCCGGTCGATAGGACGGGGAGGAGGGGAGATACCGCAGGCCCAGCTCCACCGACGTCTGCTTGTCGGCGACGTCGGCGATCAGGACGACGAGACGAACCTTCCCCTCGGTCACCGTGCCGCTGCCCACGCTCGAGCCCCCGCGAAGCGCTTCGACCACCCCTCCGTCCACCGGGCCGTGGTCGTGGCTCGCGACCACGTCGAGGAGGATCTCGGTGGTGTCTCCTGGATCGGCGGGCTCGACGTCGTCGGCGATCCGCAGCTTCACCGTCGCGCGTCGCGTCACCGCTTGCTCGTCCGACGCCGGCGCGAGCTCGTCGTTGCCTTGGAAGTCGAGCCTGAGCTTGCCGGTCCCTGGAGCGCCGAACAACTTGGGATCGACGGTGAAGCGCACCTTGCCGTCGCCGCCGGTCGTGCCGGTGGCGAGCTGGGTCGCCTTCTCGTCGAGCAGCACGACCGGGAGCCCCTCACGAGACGCGTGCGCGGTCGCGAGCGACAGCTCGAGCACGCCGCTCACCGCCACCCGCTCCTTGTCGAGGTCGACGATGGCCGGTCGCGGCTCGAAACGGACCGCCGTCCCGAGGAGCTGCGGCTTGCTCCGATCGAAGTCGACGCCGAGCTCGGTGGCCCCGTGATAGGCGTCACCACCGAACTGAAGCACGACCGTGCCCTTGTCCGGCGCTTCGCGCCAGCGCAGACAAATCTCGCCGTTCGCCGCCGACTGCACCCGAAGGCCCCCTTCGAGCGGTGCCACCGTGACCTGGGGAGCGGGGCAGCCGCGGGCTTTGCTCACGTCGAGCGCGCCTTTGGACCGCACCTCGACCCAACCACCTTCGAGAGGCTCGCGCGCGTCGTCGACGAGTCGTCCCGAGAGCTCGAGCACGTCGCTGGAGCGGAGAAAACGCGCCTGCGCGAGGAGCTGCGAGCCACCACGCACCCGCACCTTGCGCGCGTGCGCTGGGCTCGCCATCACGAGCGTCAGCGTCGCTGTGAGCAGCACCAACAGAAGACGAAGGGTTCGGCGCAAGCGCACACCTTGCCTTAGCCCTCTCCCGAACGCGGAGCAAACGCTGTCCGGCAGCGCCAGCGCAGGGGCCGCTCCCATCGAGCGCGAGCCTCACCGACACGGCCCGACCGCACCTCAGGTGAACGCGGCGCGCACGTAGTGAACCACCGGCTCGGTGCCGTTCAGATCGACCGCGGCGACGTCGAAGCGCACCCGCGCGATGCCGGGCATCTTCGAGAACCGCCGCGCCCAGAGGAGGCTCGCGGCGCGTCGGAGGCGGTCGCGTTTCTTGTGATCCACCGAGGCGAGCGCGGTGGCCCAAGCGCGCGTCCCGCGCGTCCGCACCTCGATCACCGCGATCGCGTCGCCGTCGACCGCGACGATGTCGACCTCGAGCTCGTGAACCCGGAGGTTGCGCTCGAGGACGCGCATCCCGAGCCCAGCGACGTGGCGCGCGGCCGCGTCCTCGGCAAGCCGCGCGCGCTGCTGGCGCAGCGGTGGAGCTCGTCGCGGAGGCGGCTGCTCAGCCTTCGCCACCGCCGGCGCTCGGCGGCGTGCCGTTGCACTGGGGTGCCCAGAATCCGATCACGTTGCCGCACGAGAGCTCGTCCTTGTAGACGGTGCCCTCTTTGACGCAGAACTTGCCCGTGAGCTGCGCGTCGCCGAGGCCCACGTTGCGGCGCACCTCTTCGCAGGAGAAGCCGTCCGGACAGTCGCAGAAGTTGAAGTTGTCGTCCCCGTCGGGCGGGTTCTCGCTCGGCGAGTCGCAGCGGCACGAGCAATACACCGCGCTCTCCGCCTGACGGCCCGAGCACTGGCTGCACACCGACACCGCCACCGGATCTTCGGTGCCGGGGATGTAGCAGCGGCCGTCGTCGCCGGGCTTCGGATCCTGGAGCTTGCACACCTTGGTGGTGCAGAGGTTCGTCTCCCCGTCGCAGACGTAGCCGGACGGACACTCGCCGGACTGACAGTGACAGTAACGGCCACCGGAGTTGCAGACGCGCCCGCCGCACGCCTGGTTGGCGCCATCCGACGCGTTGCAGTTGTTGGGGTCGGCCCCCTCGTCGCCGCAGGGCGTCGGATCACAGTCGGTGATGATCACGCCGCCCGCCGCGCACTCTTCGTCCGCCGCGCAGCCGTTCGGGTCGTCGCTGCAGTTCGTGGGCACGTTCTGCCCGAGAGGACAGCTCACTCGGCCCTGGAAGTGGTTCACCAGGCAGACGCGCGTCTGGCACTGGAACGACCGCGACTCGATGTTGGCCTCGGTGAGATCGAAGCCGGCGAAGTTCTCCCGGTACTCGTCCTCCGGGATGCAGGGGTCGCCGACGCCGCCGCTCGGGCAGCCGATCAGCCCGAGCGATGCGAAGCTGCCGAGGAGGACAAAGAGCCCACCCGCCCTGAGCGAAGTGCGCCACATTCCAGAGGTTCGGTCCATCCGAGAGTGCTCCCTACCTTTACCTGTTCGGCTCGTGCTGGTGGCGTCTTGGTGCGGTGGATACCGCAGGCGCCGTTGGGGCTACGGGCTCGGGCCGCGCTTCGGCTCGAGCCGCCAGACCCAGTCGTCGCTCACCGCGAGCGCTGGGGCGGCGGTGGAAAGCTAGTACGAGTCGACGCGAAATCGCAATGAGATCATTCCTACGAATCAGCCGAACCCACGATCTCACCCCCTCGGACGACGACCCGTCAGGCGTCGAGGGCGACGCGGCGAGCGTCGCGGGCCGAGCGCGTGCAGGCGCCGCGGGGCCGCAGCGACCCGCCGGGACCCCCCGCGCCCTGGTGGGCGCGAAGACCCTCCGCGCTAGATCGAAATGACGTCGTGTGCGTAGAACGGTCCGACGACCTCCCATCCAGTGATACGCTCATGGCTCGGGCGCGTCGAGCGAGGGTGACCTCACCGACCCGCCACCGCCACCCCTCGACCCACGGAATCCCACGGGCGGAGGTTGGCGGGTTCCCGGCAGGGACTGCCCGCCGGGGGCCGTGAGAGTCTCGGAGAACGACCTTGCAACGACCCACCTGGCACCCGATCCGCCTCTCGGCGAGCGCGCCCCCCCGCGGGTGACCCCGCGGCTAATGCAGCGCACCGATACGGTCATCGTTGACAACAGAACTCTCCGATCATTAGGATTTTGCGCCCCTGGAGCCTCGAAAACGAGGCGATTTCGGCGGACAAGCGAGGAAATCGAGAGCATGCCGAGACTGCGCTGGCTATTCGTTCTGTTGACGGTCCTGCTGAGCACGTCGGTCGCGACGAACGCGGTGGCCCAGAAAAAAGGTAACAAGACCATCAACCTCGACGAAGAGGACGATGACGACGACAAGGGCCAAAAGGGCGACGGCGAGGACGGCGAGGAAGTCGAGCAAGACGAAGGTCCCGTCACCGCCGGCCAGATGACGGAGGAGGCGGCCCAAGCCAAACGTCTCTTCGACAACGAGAAGTGGGCCCAGGCCGCGTTGCTCCTGAAGCGCGTGGTCGCCGGAGAAACCAGCGACGACGCCGGCAACAAGCAGATCGCGGAGTACCACCTCGCGATCTCCCTCTACCGGCTCAAGTTCTTCCAGGCGAGCTACGACATCTTCCAGAAGATCGCGAAGCGGCCGAACCACTTGAAGTTCAAGGAGACGCTGCTGTGGCTCGCGAAGCTCGCCACCCAGCTCCCAGAGCCGGCCGACATCATCAGCGCCGTCGGGAAGTACTCCCGCTCCCAGGTGAAGCGCTTCGACAACGCCGAGCAGCGCGAGCTCTACTGGCAGCTCAACTACATGCTCGGCCGCTTCAAGTACGGTGAAAGGAAGTTCGAGGAGGCCATCCAGCTGTTCGAGTCGGTGGGCCGGACGAGCCCCTACTTCGTGAAGAGCCAGTTCTTCATGGGGATCTCCTACGTCCAGCTGAAGAAGTCGGTGCCCGCCGTGCGCTCGTTCCAGCGCATCATCGACGCCATCGACGAGGGCGTGGAGGGTGTGGAGGAAGAGCAGCGCATGCGCGACCTCGCGAACCTCTCGATGGCGCGCACGTTCTACTCGGCCTCGATTCGGCTCGATCAGAACAACGTCCCCACCATCGACGAGAAGAAGCTGTCGGCGGCGGTGAAGTACTGGAACCTCGTGGACGTCGGCAGCGAATATTGGCTCGACGCCCTCTTCGAGCAGTCGTGGGCCTACTTCATGGCGGGCGACTACCCGCACTCGCTCGGCAACATCCACACCATCCAGTCGCCCTACTTCCCGAACTCGTTCTTTCCCGAGGCCGACATCGTCCGGATGGTGATCTACTTCACGATCTGCCAGTACGAGGACGCGACCTCCCTCGTGGCGAAGTTCCAGAAGAAGTACGAGCCGATCCAGAAGGAGCTGGAGGCGGTGCTCAGGCGCTTCGAGGGGGAGGCGAGCGACAACAAGTTCTACGAGTTCTTGCTCGACGTGCGTGACGGCAAGGGCAACCTGTCGGTGGGCGTGAAGTCGATCGTCGAGGGGTCCCTCAGCGATCGGCAGCTGCTGCGGCACATCGAGTACGTCCGCGTGCTCGATCAGGAGCTCAAGCAGTTCGCGAAGGCGCCTGCGTCGTTCAAGAACTCACCGGTGGGTGCCGACGTCGAGACGGCGGTCGGCGAGGCTCGCACCGACGCGATCCGCAAGACCGGCGTCTTGGCGCGCAAGCGCTACACGCGCAACGTCGAGGAGCTCCGAGAGCACCTGCGGTCTTCGCAGAAGATCATCGTCGACATCACCAACGCCCAGCGCAAGAAGCTCGACGAGGAGATCGCGACCGGGCAGTGGACCGAGGAGGATGCGTACGAGTTCGGTCGCATCGACCCGGACGAGGAGCACGTGATTTGGCCCTTCGACGGCGAGTACTGGCGCGATGAGCTAGGCTACTACCGCCAAGTGGTACGTTCCAACTGTGGCTCGGGCAAGTAACGACTGGATGAGGATTGGGTGACCGTGAGGGGCGCGCGCGAGATTTTCGAGCGTGGCGCCCCTCGAGTGTTTTTTCGAGGAAGTTATGAGCAGCAACCAAAGCAAGCTCTTTCGGGTGGCCACCACGGCGCTCGCGCTCACCGCTCTCACGGTGGTGGCGCCTGACGCTGGAGCGCAGCAGTGCGTCTCCAAACAGGCGCAGGACAATCTCAGCAACTGTCCTGGCGGCAAATTCAAGTCCCGCGTCGACAAGAAGCCCCAGGTGAGCTTCTCCTCCGCCCCGGAGGAGTACAAAGCGAACGAGCGCGCCGAGGGCATCGCGCCGGTGAATCCGACGGACATCACCAAGACCGCGCAGCGCGACGAGCGCTCGTCGCGGCTCAAGCCCAAGGTCCGCAAGCTGCTCATCACCGAGATCGCGAACGTCGAGCGACTCTTCTCCACCACGCCCAAGAACGACAAGGATCGGCCCCGCCTCATGCGGCGGCTCGCCGAGGGCTACGTGGAGCTCGAGTCGAGCGCCTTCCGCGACAAGGTCGAGGCGGAGGTGAAGGCTCAGCAGCTCCGCCGCAAGAACCCCAAGCAAGCCGCGAAGTACAAGAAAGAGGCGGATCGGTCGAACCTCGTCATCAAGGAGGCTCGCAAGAACGCCATCAAGTACTACAAGCAGCTGAAGAAGGAGTACCCGAAGTGGTGTCAGTTCCCCGGCAACCCGGAAGGGGAGCGGAGCTGCACCGACGAGGTGCTCTACTACCTGGCCTACGAGTACGAGCAGGCGGGCGATTTCGAGAAGGCCCGCCAGGCCTATCTCGAGCTCACCGAAAACTGGAAGAAGTCGCGCTTCGTCCCCAACGCCTACCTCGCGTTCGGCGAGCTCTTCTTCAACGAGGCGCAGGGCGATCCGAGCAAGTGGCCGGTGGCTGGCAACTTCTACGGTGAGGTGCTCAAGTTCCCCGCGCCGGAGAACAAGCTCTGGGGCTATGCGGCCTACAAGCTCGGCTACGTGCAGTGGAACCAGAGCAACTACGGCGAGGCGATCGAGCAGTTCAAGCAGGTGATCGAGTTCGGTCAGAAGTACCCGCAGCTGCCCAACGCGACGGGCCTCGCGAAGAGCGCCCGCCGCGACATCGTGCCCGTGTACGCCCTCAGCGGCGACCCGGCCAAGTCGTACCAGTTCTTCAAGCCGCTCAGCGGCGACACCGGCGCCTCGTCCGACGCCACCTACGGGATGATGGAAGACCTCGGTCAGAACCTGATCGACACCGGCCACTACCCCGAGACCATCATCCTCTACAAGGATCTCATCAAGCGGCAGCCCCGCGGCGAGAACGCCTGCTTCTACCAGGCGCAGATCGCGCGCGCGGTGATGGCCAGCATGTCGGGGACGAAGGACCCGATCGTCGCCGAGCTCAAGACCCAGCTCGAGGTGTACGACCAATACAAGAAGTCGTCCCACAAAGACGCCGCCAAGCTCCGCTGCGGCAACGTGACGGCGGCGCTCCTCGCCGAGACGGCGATGGCGTGGCACCTCGAGGCCGTCGGCTCCGGCGGCGTCCGCGGCACCGGCGACGCCAAGACGATGGACCTCTCCGAGGAGCTCTACGAGCTCGTGGTGAAGAACTTCACGGCCGACGACTTCAAGAACTACCGCTTCCCGCGGATCGTGAAGGAAGACTGGCCGACGATCTCCAAGATCAAGTACGCGATGGCCGACCTCCTCTACTTCCAGAAGAAGTGGGAGAAGTGTGGCCCCGCCTTCGACTCGGTCGTGGCCGAGGATCCGAACGGCCCCAACGCGGCCGAGGCCGCCTTCGCGTCGGTGCTCTGCTACCAGAACATCTACGCGAAGAAGCACGCAGACGGCACCCACCGCCAGGGCACGGGCAACCTGCCGAGCGGCACCAAGGAGAAGGGTGGCGCGAAGGGCGACGAGGAGAAGTACAAGCCCAAGCCGTTCAGCGACGAGCAGAAGGGCATGATCACCGCGTTCAACCGGTACGCGTGCTACATCACGCCCCCCGAGGGTGACGAAGAGGCCCTCGAGCAATACGTCGAGGTGCTCTACGCGCGCGCCCGCACCTACTTCGAGGCGCAGCACTGGGAGGAGGCGGCGTTCGCCTTCCGCGAGATCGCGGTGAAGCACCCGAAGATGGACGCGTCGGTGTACGCGGCCCAGCTGTACCTCGAGTCGCTGAACATCCTCGGCAGCAAGCTGAACAAAGACGGCTGCTACGACATGATGGGCCAGGACGTACCCGGCTTCATCACCAACTTCTGCGAGGGCGCGAAGAAGGACGAGAACGAGGAGCAGTGCTCGGTGCTGTTCCGCATCCAGCGCGACATCGAGCGCCTCAAGGCCGAGGAGCTCGTCAAGCGCGCGGACGGCGGTGCGGGCAACCGCCTCAAGCTCTACGAAGAGGCGGCGGATCTCTACCTCAACATCTGGAACAAATACGGCAAGGAGGCGTGCGAGAAGAAGCTCCCCGCCTGCGACCGCGCGGAGGAGGTGCTCTACAACTCCGCCAAGGCGTTCCAGGCCGCCCGCTTGATCGCCAAGGCGATCGCGGTGCGCAAGATCCTCATCAACCCGAAGTACGGCCTCGAGAAGACCGAGGTCGCACAGAAGGCGATGTACGAGATCGGCGGGAACTACCAGGCCATCGCGGTCTACGACCTCGCCGCCGACTGGTACGAGAAGTTTGCCACCGAGAACCCGAAGATGGAGTCGGCACCGGACGCGCTCAGCGACGCGGTGGTCCTCCGCCTCGGTCTGGGGCAGCACCAGCAAGCGATCAACGACGCGCAGACCTTCAACAAGCTGTATGGGCGCTCGGCCCCGGAGAAGGCCGCGCGGATCGCGTTCGCCATCGGCGCGCACTACGCCGCCAAGGAAGACTGGGGCAACGCAGAGAAGGCGCTCAACGCCACGTCGATGCGCCAGATCGACACCAACGGCGGACTCGACGTCAAGATCGAGGCCCACGCGCTGCTCGGTCGGGTGATGGCCCGCCAGGGCAAGACCGCGGCTGCCGACAAGGAGTACGGCACCGTTCGGGCCAGCTGGAAGAACCCGCAGGAGATGAAGAGCAAGCTCGATTCACTCGGCGGCAGCGAATACGTGAAGCTCCGTCGCATGGCGAAGGTGCTCACCGCGGTCGGCGAGTCGATCTACTACTTCGCCGACAAGAAGCGCAAAGCGGCCGAGGGCTTCGCGTTCCCGGAGTACTCGGGGTCGGGCGATGCTCAAGACGTCGACAAGTTCATCAAGACCAAGGTGAAGGACTGGGTCGACAAGAAGCGGCCGGCCATCAACGACGCGGAGAAGGAGTACCTCGAGATCCTCGAGCTCAAGCCTTCGCCCCCGCCGATGTGGGTCATCAAGGCCGGCGCCGCGGTCGGCAACATGTGGGGTAACTTCGTCGCCCAGTTCCGCGCCGCGCCCTATCCCAAGGACTGGGACAGGGACGGCTTCGTGCCGGGGATCGATCCCCCGCTGCTCTGGGCGGAGATCAAGTCGACCTACCTGGCCAACCTCGACGTGGCGTCCGAGCCGCAGAAGAACCGGGCCAAGTCGGCCTACCTCAAGTGCCTCGAGTACTCGGTGAAGTATCAGTACTTCGACGAAGACTCGCGCACCTGTGAGGAGTGGCTGAGCAAGAACTACCCTGGTGAGTTCCACCTCATCGACGAGTTCCGCGGCGCCCCGACCCGCGTCAACTCCGGCCTCGACGAGCGTCCTCAGGCGCTCAACATGGACGGATCGGCGGTGGTCAAGGACACCCGCGAAGAAGAAGAAGCCAAGGACACCGAGAAGAAGAAGTAAGAGGAGAACAAGCGATGAACGCACGATCTGGAAGATCCAGGCATTCTTCTTTCGCCACCTTGCTGATCGCCGTTGCCGCGGCGGGCCTCGTCGGCTGCGACAACGGAAACTCCGAGCCGGCCAAGCTGCCCGGAGGCGGGGTGGTCAAGGACGGCCGTGGCAACACCGTCTCGGCGGCCGCGGCCAGCGCCTTCAACGATGGGATGAAGTCGCTCGCGCAGCACGACCAGGCCAACGACTGGACGGACGCGACCTGCAAGTCGACCGCCGAGGCGTTCATGAAGGCGGCCGACGAGCAAGGCAAGGAGTTCCTCGAGGCGAACTACAACGCTGGGGTGGCGTACCAGCGTTGCAAGATGGATGCGGAGGCCAAGAAGATCTTCGACGACATCTTGGGGAAGCGCCCCGAGTTCCATCGGGCGCGCGTGCACGTCGCGCTCTACGACTACGCGGCGACCGGCGACGTCGAGAAGGCCATCTCCGAGCTGAACCGAGCCATCGAGGACGCGAGCTTCAAGAACGAAGAGGCGCTCGTCAACCTGGCGATGCTCCAGATGAAGCGCGACTCCAAGCAAGGGAGCAGCGGCTGCGACGACGACTTCTCGTGCGCGAAGTTGAACCTGCAGCGCGCGCTGGCCATCAACGACGGCTTCATGCCGGCGTTCAACCAGCTCGCGGTGTATTATCTCGAGGTCGCGAAGCGGCGGGCGGCCGAGAGCGCCGGCAAGTCGACCAAGAAGAAGACCGCGGTCGCCGCCGGCGCGGAGAAAGCGAAGGCGGATCAGCAGTCGCTCGAGCTCGCGGCGCTCGTCGTGTCGCAGGCGCTTCGGCGCGATCCGAACTACGCGCCGGTGCACAACACCTCGGGCCTCATCAGCGCCGAGCTCGGCGACTTGAGCGCCGCTGCCCGCGCCTTTGGCACGGCCCGTCAGCTCGACGCGAAGTTCTTCGAGGCGCACATGAACTACGCCGCAGTGAACCTCCAGTTCCGCGGATTCCAGCAGGCGGAGGCGGCCTATCGGGAGGCGTTGAAGCTCAAGCCCAACGACTTCGAGGCGCACCTCGGGCTCGCCCTCGCGGTTCGCGGACAGATCAACGACTCCAACTGGGACAAGAACGTCAAGGAGACCGAGGATCTGTTGGGCAAGGCCAAGAAGCTGAGCCCGGATCGGCCGGAGACCTACTACAACGAGGCGATCCTCACCCAAGAGTTCAAGTCGAAAGCCGGCGGCAAGGGCGGCGAGGCCGCGCTCATGAAGGCCAAGGAGCTCTTCGGCGAGTTCGTGAGCAAGGCGTCCGGCAAGGACGAGTTCTCGGGGGCCGTGACGCGCGCGAAAGAGCGGATGGAGGAGATCGATCAGGTGATCGAGTTCAACCGCCAGTCGGCCGAAGAGCAGAAGCGCATGGAGGCTGAACGCAAGGCGCGTGAGGCCAAGGAGCAGCTCGAGAAGAACAAGGGTAACTAGTCATTTCGGTTCGTTGCCTTGAATTTTTCCGGGCCCCTCAGGGAGCCGTCCGTCAGCGCGAACGCGAAGCTTCGAGCGCCACGCCCACGCGGCGTGGGCGTCCGAGCCGGGGTGTTGCGGTGGTGAGAGAAAAAGGAGGAAAAAAGGAGGAACCGTGCGCGGCAGAGGGGTGTCGATCCCCCCGTCGCAACAATCGGCACATCTCCTTCCTCCGCACCCGCACCATCGCGAGCGCAGGAGCCGCAGGCAATCCGCAAGTTGGATATTGACGAAGCTCCCCATCCTCGATTACAATCATACTGTAATTTGGTCCAAAATTGTAGGGAGAGTGGAATGAAGGGTTCAGCACGTGTCGTAGCAAGTCTGGTTGTGGGTGGCGCGATCGCGCTCTTCTCGACCTCGGCCTTTGCCCAATCCAAGGACGTCAAGGCGTCCGATGGAGACGGGGACGGGTACGGCTACGAGTTCGCGGATGATCCCCTCGCGGCGGGCGGCTTCGGTCCGAACGATGCGACGATTCGAGTGCGTCCAGGGCCCGTGCGGCGAACGCTGATTCGCCCCCGGACCTCGTTCGTGCCCGAGATGCTCAAGTCCGTTGAAAACCTCTGACTCGTCACGCTCTCTTCTTAAACCCCAGGATCAGAACTCACGTCTGAGGGTGTGCCGTGCAGCCCATACTCGGTCTCGTGTTCGTCGGTGATTTCCCACCGAAGAACACAAGGTCCGGAATCCACAGCCACGCAAGTGGCAGGAGCACTCTGCGCCGATGGAAGGCAAAAATAAGCTAGCGCTCACGTTCGCGTTTTACCAGGGAGACACGCTCGTCCGCCGCGAGACTGTCGCTCAGGACATCGTGAAGGTGGGCAAAGATCCGAAGAGTCACCTGCGTGTGGATGACGACGCTGCGTCGCGCATGCACGCGGTGATCGAAGTCCAAGACGACGTGACGTTGATCGATCTCGGCAACGAGGCGGGCACCATGGTGAATGGCGCCCGGGTCAACAAGTGCAAGCTCAATCCTGGGGACCAGATTCAGATCGGGAGCACGCTCATCGTGCTCGAGAAGATGGAGGAGGCGACGGCGGTCGCCGCCGCGATGCCCGCACCCGCGGGTGAGACGGTGCCGCAGGAGCCCGTGGCCGCCATCGGCGGCGCCGGGATGGCGACGGCTCCGATCAACGTCCCGCCGCCTCCTGGCTTGTCCTCGAACCCGTTTGGTGGCGGAGGCGGCGTCGCGCCCAATCCGTTCGCCTCGGCGTCACCCTTCGCAGCGGCCAATCCGTTCGCGCCCTCCCACGGGCACGGCGCCTTGGACAACGCTCCGGAAGGGACGTACGAGTACCAGCTGATCAAGTCGGGGCCGGACGTTCCCTCCGACGAGGTGGAGAGCCCGGCCACCGCGATCGAGGTTCGCATCCTCTGGGGACGCAACCTGCTCCACGTGGAGCACCTGTCGCCGCCGCGCTCCTATTACGTGGGCGAGGAGTCGGCGATCAAGACGTTGGCCGTGGACTACTTCGTGCCGCAGGAGAAGCTCGGCGCGTCGCGCGCCCCCATCGTCATCGGCGACGGGTCGAGCGCTGCGGCGGTGCTCCTGCCCAACGCGACGGGGACCATCGAGATCGCGGGCCAGCCGCGGATGACCATCCAAGAGGCCATCCAGAGCGGTCGGTGCGGTCCCTGCGCGGAGGTGCAGGGCGCTCACCAGATCCCGCTCTCGACGGGGACGTCGATTCACATGGCCGTGGGCGACATCGTGTTCGAGGTGAACTCGGTGTCGGGTGGTCGCAAGCTCGCGGGGGCGTTCACGCTCGCCGCGATCGCGAGCGGCGCGCTGCTCTACGTGCTGGGCTCGTTCGTGGGTCACGCGGGGCTCTTGGCGGCGATGGCGATGTTCATGCCGCCGCTCGGTGACACCTCCGACGATGAGGTGACCGACGATCAGCGCTACCTCATCCAGCAGTATCTCGACTCCGTCGCAGAGAAGGAGCTCGAGGAGAAGGAGACGGAGCAGATCGCCGAGGACAACGCCGACAACAAGGAAGGCGGCACCGGCACGCGCGCCAAGGGGGAGGAGGGCTCGATGGGCAGCCCGAACTCCAAGCTCAGCGGCAACCGCTACGGCGTCGCGGGTCCGGCCGACAACCCGGATCCACACATCGCCCGCGCGGCCGCGCTCCGCGACGCGGCCGAGTTCGGCATGATCGGCCTGCTCAACTCGGGCGCCGGCGGCGATCCTGACGCCCCGACCGCTCCGTGGGGTCGCGACGACTCGCTCGGTACCGATCCGTTGAGCGCACGCGGCAACATGTGGGGCGACTCCATCGGAGAGTCGTTCGGTGCCGGTGGTCTCGGTCTGTCGGGCATCGGCGAGGGCGGCGGCGGCACCGGTGAAGGTATCGGGCTCGGCTCGGTCGGCACCATCGGTCACGGCGCTGGCACCGGCACCGGCCAGGGCTTCGGCTCGGGTCACGGGCGTCTCGGTCGGTCGCACCGCGCAGCCCCCCCGCGGGTGCGCATGGGCACGACCAACGTCTCTGGGCGTCTGCCGCCCGAGGTCATCCAGCGCATCGTGCGCAGCAACTTCGGTCGCTTCCGTGTCTGCTACCAGGCGGCGCTGAAGAACAACCCGAACCTCCAGGGGCGCGTCTCCGTCCGCTTCGTCATCAGCCGCAGCGGCACGGTGAACTCGGTGAGCGGCAGCGGCGACATCCCGGATCAGAGCGTCGTGGCTTGCGTGACGCGGGCGTTCTACAGCCTCACGTTCCCGCAGCCCGAGGGCGGTATCGTCACGGTCAGCTACCCGATCGTGTTCACCCCGTCCGGCTGATCGGAGCCCAACACTCGCCGCCTCGAGCGGCGATTCAACTCGAGAGACGCCCCGCCACGGGGCGTCTTTCGTTTTGTCCGCTCGAGCTTTCGGTGCGTCTGGTGCTGCGGCCGTCGCCGCGTCGGTCCAGTGCGCCCGCGTGCGCCGCGGTCAACAAGCGCAAAAACCCATTGAATCAACTGGACTTCCGAACCAGGGCGACACTATTCTCGCAACGCTTCGCCATGGGGACGCCGGCTGGCTATCTCGGCGAAAATATGCGTGATCGTGGCTCTACCAAGGGTGAACGAGACAGTGCTCCACATGATGCAGATGTACCGAGCGGTCCGCTCCGCGGCGCCGCAGTTTGACGTGGGGGTCGGCTCCGTAAGGCGGACGGCCGTGTGCCTCTTGGCCTTGGCGCTCTTGGCGGGTTGCAGCCGCAACAAGCAAGAGGCCATCATCATGGCCAACCAGGGGGATCAGGTCGTGGATCTGGATCCGAACGGGGCCATCGAGAAGTACGAGATGGCCACGCAGATGGATCCGTCGAACCACCGGATCTTCTACAAGCTCGCCAAGGCGTACAAGAAGAAGGAAGAGTGGGACAAGGTCGCGTCGACGCTCGGGCGCGCGACCGACGTCGCCCCCACGTGGGCGATCTATTGGTGGGAGCGAGGCCTCGCGCAGGAGAAACAGGCGGAGAAGGGCGGCCAGACCTGGGAGGACGCGAAGGCGTCGTTCACCAAGTGCATCGAGGCCGATCCGAACCGCGACGAGTGTTACTACCACCTCGCGATCGCGCACCTGATGACGGACAAGGAGCAGGACGCGCTGGTGAACTTCACCAAGGCGATCGAGCACCGTCCGGATCAGATCAGCTACTACACTCGGCTCGCCGATCTGTACATCCGGCTGGGCTATGACGACTTGGCGGAGAAGGTGCTCAAGGCCGCCAAAGAGATGGCGGATCCTGGGGCGCACAAGAAGGAGCTCTTCAACACCTACACCTTGCTCGGTGGCATCTACCGCGACCGCGGTGAGACGGAGAACATGGTGAAGGCGTTCGAGGACGCGAAGGGGATCAACCCCGACGACGCTGGCAGCTTGTTCAACATCGGGATGGGCTACGCGAAGATGGGCGGCAAGAAGGCCCAAGCCGAGTCGATGCTCAAGGGCTTCATCGCGCGTGCGTGCAAGGCTCAAGCGAACAAGTACGAGACGGAGTGCAGACAGGCAGCCGCGATGGTCGCCAAGCTAGGGAGGATTGGTGGCTGACGACTCTCGTCACCACTGCTCTGCTCCTCCCGACTCGGGCAGCCCGATCAGCTGCCGTGGCATCGGCCTTTTCTCTCACGGGACCCGCCAGGGCTCGTCGCGGCGCGACGAGGTGGCGGGCCTTTTCGTCTCAACGACAGCGCGTTTTCAACTACGCGACAGGGGGCGTCTCTAGCGCATGACGTTTCCGCTGTTTGCACCGGGCGGCTCATCATGGATCTCTCGCTGACACTCAACCAGCTCGAAGCAACACGCGACTGGCAAACGCTCGCCGAAACCTTGGAGGCGGCCGTCGAGCAGGAGGCGGACGCCACCCAGAAGTCGAAGCTCTATCTCCAGCTCGGTCGCGTGATGACCGACAAGCTGCTGCAAGGGCCGCGCGCTCTCCGACATCTCCAGAACGCGTGGAAGCTGCGCCCGGAGAACGTGGTGCCGCTGCGGCTGGCGAAGGACATCTACTGGGACCTCGGGAAGTTCAAGATGGTGGAGACCGTCTTGAAGCGAGCCCTCGAGAACGCGACGGGCACCGACAAGTCGGAGATGACGCTCGAGCTCGGGGACGTGAGCTGTGACCTCGGCAATTTCGACGCTGCCGTGCAGTGGTACGCGGCGGCCGCGGATCTCGGCGCCGACATCGCTGGGGCCAAGCTCAAGGACATGGAGCTCGAGGCGGGGGACGCGTCGGAGCGCATCGACGATCTGGTGGGTGCGGCCGCCGAGCAGACGAACATCAACAAGCGCGTGGAGTTCCTGCTCCGGGCAGCGCGCCTCGCGAAGCGCCACGGCTTCGACTCCTACGAGGAGCTCCTGCTCGCAGCCTATCAAGCGGACTGCAACGACCCTCAGGCGTCGGCCCTCTACGAGGAGCTGATGGTGAGCGAAGGGCGTCTCGCTCAGGTGCTCGAGACGCAGCGGGAGATGCTCGAGGCGGCCACCGCAGAGACCGGTCCGCGCCTCGCGTTCCGTTACGGCGTTCGCTGGGCCACGCGCCACCAGAACGTCGAGCTCGGCGCTCGCTTGCTCGAGCAGGCGGTGATCGGCGACCCGACCAACGACGCGGCGTTCACGTTCCTGCGCGAGCTGTGGGGCGCCCACGGCAACGACTGGGCGCGCGTGGTGGCGCTCACCGAGCAGATCGCGGAGATGGGGGAACCGCCCACGTTCATCCTCGCCGAAGGGGCGCGCGTGTTGTGGCTGAAGGTGGGCGACATGATCCAGGCTCGGCGTTGGTTCGAGCGCCTCGCTGGCAGAGAGCCCGACCATCCCACGCTGCGTGCGTTCGAAGCCCAGATCGGTGAGAGGCTCAGCGGCGGCGTCGTAGCAGGCAGTGTCGTGGCGATCGCCACCGAGGAATCAGAGGAGCCCGAGGCGGTCGTCGTACCTCCCGCGGACCAGGTCGTTTCGATGGGAGATGACGAGCTCGAGAGCCCCACCAACCCGCCACGTGAGGAAGTGGTCGACAGCATTCCCCCGCCTCCCGAGGTGGAGAGTGATCCTCCCGCTGCCTCGGAGGCGCCCGACGAAGACGACGAAGACGATGTGGACTCGGCGGGCGATGCGGAGCCCGAGGACGAGCCCGTCGAAGACGATCCGGAGCCCGAAGACGAGCCCGTCGAGGACGAGTCGGCGCCCGACGAGGAGCCGCGCGACGAGCCGGTGGCGGCGCGTGCGCCCAAGCCCAAGCCCGAGCCCCAGGGACCCCAAGACGACGCGCTCATCGCGGCGTTGCTCGAGGAGGCGGAGCAACAGCAGCAGGCGCGGCGCAACCACGACTACGTCAAGACGCTCGTCAAGCTCGCGGAGGCTCACACGGGAGCCGAAGACAAGGTGAAGTATTACCTTGAGGCGGCCGGCGTGTACGAGAAGTTCTCGAACGCCTCGGAGGCCTCCAAGTGCTACGAGCAGGTGCTCGAGTACGACGCCAGGAACGAAGAGGCCAAGGAGTACCTCCGGAGCTACTACGACAAGCGGCGCGACTGGGAGAGCCTCATCACGCTCCTCCGCCGCGAAGCGGACTCGGTGGACGACCCCGACTTCCGCCTGTCGAAGTATGTCGAGATCGCCCAGCTCGCCACCGAGCGCATCAAGAAGCCGCCGGTGTGCATCGAGCTGTGGTCCCTCGTGAGGGAGCACGATCCGCAGAACGAGGAGGCGCTGTCCAACCTCGGGCAGTTCTACGAGCGAGCGCGCGACTGGGAGAACCTCGCGAGCGTGCTCGACGAGCAGGTGGCGAGCACGTACGACGAGAAGGAGCGCCTCAAGATGCTCGAGAAGCTCGCCCAGATTCAGGGCGACCGTCTCAAGAACGAGGAGGCGGCTGCCGAGGCGTGGCGTCAGGTGCTCGAGCTCTCTCCGGGGGATCGCCGCGCCGCCGAGAACCTGAAGAAGAAGCTGCTCACCCTCAAGCGGTGGGACGACCTCGAGCTGCTCTACGAAGAGAGCGGCAAGTGGGACGAGTTCATCCGCTTGCTCGAGTCGCAGGAGGCTCGCGAGAAAGAGAACGAGACCAAGGTGAGCATGCTCCTGAAGGTCGCCGACCTCTGGGAGAGCAAGAAGCAGAAGATGGACCGCGCCGCGCGGGCCTACGAGAAGATCCTGAAGATCGACGAGAACCACCTCGGCGCGGCCGAAGCGCTCATCCCCATCTATCAGGAAGCCAACAACCCCAAGGGGCTCGCGGAGGCCATCGAGGTCAAGCTCACCCACGTCGGCGACGGCGACGAGGCCCTCGAGCTCTTGCAACAGGTGGCGTCGATCTACGAGGAGAAGCTGCGCAAGCCCAAGCGCGCGCTCGACCGCTATCTCCGGGCGCTCGAGATCGCGCCGGAGGACGAGCAGTGTGCCATCGACGCCGAGCGCGTCGCCGAGTCGACCAAGGCGTGGGACAAGCTCGTCGCCGCCTATGAGAGCGCGCTCGGAAACATCTCGGATCCGGTGGCGGAGAGCACGGTGCGCCTGCGACTCGGCCGCGTGTTGCTCGACGAGGTAGACCAGGTGGACGGCGCCCTCGCGCAATACCGAGCCGTCTACGAGCTCGATCCCGACAACACCAACGCCCTCCAGGCGCTCGAGCGGCTGTATCGTCAGACCGAGCGCTTCCAGGAGCTGCTCGAGGTGTACGAGAAGCAGCGCGACCTCGCCGTCGACCCCGAGCAGCAGTGCCGTGTGCTCTACGGGATCGCGTCGCTCTACGAGGGGGAGCTCTCCGATCCGAAGAACGCCATCGCCACCTACTGGGCGGTGTTGGACGTGGAGCCGAGCGACGCGCGGGCCCTCGAGGCGCTCGACCAGCTGTACCGAAGCCAAGAGGAGTGGGAGCCCTACGCGAGCGTGCTCCGGCGCCGCCTCGAGATCGACGTCACCGAGGACGTGTTGGTGGATCTCAAGTACCGCCTCGGTCAGACCTTGGAGAAGCACCTCGGCGACCCGGCAGGAGCGCTCGAGAACTATCGAGAGATCCTGTTCGTCGATCCGAACAACGATCTCGCCCGGGTGGCCCTCGAGGGGCTCTTGTCCAACGAGGAGCTCGCAGCCGAGGTGGCCCGGATCCTCGCCGAGGTGTACGAGGGGCGCGACGAGTGGGACAAGCTCATCGGCGCGCTCGAGATCTTGGTTCAGGCCGAGGTGGACATCGGCGAGCGGGTGGGCCTCCTGCGCAAGATCGCGTTGGTCGCCGCCGAGCAGCTTCGCGACAACGAGCGCGCGTTCGAGGCCCAGAGCCGCGCGCTGCTCGACATGCCCGACTCGCCAGAGGTGCGACTCGAGCTCGAGGACTTCGCGGAGCGGGGGAGAGCGCACGCGCGGCTGGCCGAGGTGTTCAAGTCGATCGCGGCAGAGCTCACCGATCCCGCGCTCGCGCGAGAGTACTGGCTGCGGCTCGCAGCGATCCATCAACAGCTCGGAGAGGTGGACGCCGCGGCCGAGGATTTCCAGCGGGTGCTGGAGATCGATCCCGCCGATGGCGACGCGCTCGACGCGATGGAGGGGCTGTTCGCCCAGAACCAGCGCTGGGCCGATCTCATCGGCGTGATCCGACGCCGCATCGAGCTGTCGGACGATCCGGCCACACGAGAGCGGCTCTACGCCAACATGGCGACGATCTACGACGAGCAGCTCGGTAGGCCCGAGGACGCGATCGCGGCCTACAACGAGGTGCTCGCGTTCGACGACGCGAGCGTGGGTGCGCTGAGCGCGCTCGATGACCTCTACACGCGCCAGGGTATGCACGAGGCGCTCGCAGAGAACCTCGAGCAGCAGCTGCGCCTCGCCGAGACCGAAGAGGGCGAGATCGCGCTCATGATCCGGCTCGCCCGCCTCCAGGAGACCGAGCTGTCGCTCGTCGAGGCCGCGATCGAGACGTACCGTCAGGTGCTCGAACGGCAGCTCGACAACCGCCAGGCCATCGGAGCCCTCGAGCGCCTCGGCCAGCTGCCGGAGCACGAGCTCGAGATCGCCGACATCCTCGGACCGCTCTACCGAACGTCGGGCGACTACCAGAAGCTCCTCGGGGTGTACGAGGTTCAGGTTCGACGCAGCGACGATCCGATGCGCGCCGTCGAGCTCCTCCACGAGATGGCGCTGCTCCACGAAGACGCCGGAGGCGACCTGAACGCCGCCTTCGACACCCTCGCCCGCGCGCTCGAGCTCGACCCGGGCGCCCAGGTGACCCAAGAAGGCCTCGAGCGCCTGGCCAACGCCACCGACCGTTTCCACGATCTGGCGCGCGTGTACGAGACGCTGGCGGCGGCGCAGCAAGAGGACGTCGCGCTCGCCATCTCGCTCTACACGATCAGCGCCAACGTGTACGAGTATCAGCTGGGGGCGGTGGACAACGCGATCGCCCACTACCGTCGGATCCTCGAGCTCGACCCCCAACACCTCGACTCGGTGGAGTCGCTCGAGCGCATCTTCCGTGCTACCGATCGCTTCCAAGAGCTGAGCGCGACGCTGCAGCAGCGTGCGTCGCTGCTCCACGACGTTGAAGAGCAGAAGTCGGCTTTGATGCAGGCGGCCCAGATCGAGGAGGACGTCCTCGAGCGTCTCGACAACGCGGTCGCCGTCTTCAACAAGGTGCTGGAGATCGACGCCGAGGATCTCGCGGCGCTCGATGCGCTCATCAAGCTGTATCTCGGCATGGAGAAATGGGCGGAGCTGCTCGAGATCTACAACCGCAAGGTGGATCTGGTCTTCGACGCCGACGATCGGAAGCGCATCTATTACCAGATGGGCTCGGTGTTCAAAGAGGAGCTGGGCGACATCAGCCAGGCCATCGACACCTACCAGCGTGTCCTCGAGATCGATCCCGATGACATCACCGCGCTCGGTTGCCTCGACGTGCTCTATCAGCAGGCGCAGAACTGGCCGGAGCTGCTCGCGATCCTGCAGCACGAGGCGGATCTCGCGGCCGATCCCATGGAGTCGATCAGCTTCCAGTATCGGATCGCCGAGCTCTACGACAAGCAGCTCGACGACGTGCAGCGCGCGATCGAGCTCTACCGCGACCTGCTCGCGCAGATGTCGGACCACGAGCCGACGCTGAACGCTCTCGACGCGCTCACCAAGAGCGAGCGGGCGCCCCTCGAAGCGGCGCAGGTGCTCGAGCCGATCTATGACGCGCTCGGTGAGTGGATGAAGCTCATCGAGGTGCTCGAGGTGCAGGGCCGCGCGACCGACGACCCGTACCATCGGGTGGAGCTCTTGCACCGCATCGCCAACCTCTACGAGAGCATGCTCAACGAGCCGCACAAGGCGTTCGAGACGTATGCTCGCGCGGTAGCGTCCGACATCACCAACGACGACTCGCTGGCGCAGTTCGAGCGCCTCGCTTCGATGGTGGATCGTTGGTCGGAGCTGGCCCAGCTCTACGACCGTGAGCTCGGCACCATCGCCGAGGATCCGGGGCGCTACGGGGAGATCGGGCTGCGGCTCGCTCGGATTTACGAGGAGCAGCTCGAGAGCTTCGACCAGGCCATCGAGCGCTACAAGCTCGTGCTCGCGCAGGATCCCGAGAACGCGGTCGCGATCGGCTCTCTCGACCGCCTCTACGAGCACACCGAGCGCTTCGACGAGCTCGCCGCGATCCTCGCGAAGGAAGCCGAGCTCGCCGCCAGCGGCGACGAGATCCTGAACTTCCGGTTCCGACTGGCGCAGGTTCAACAGTACCGCCTGGGCGACGTGGCCAGCGCGATCACGAGCTACGGTGAGGTGATCGGCGAGATGCCGGAGCACCAGGGCGCGCTCTCGGCCCTCGAGGGGATGTTCACCGAAGGGGTGGAGCAGCAACGCATCGCGGCCATCCTCGAGCCTCACTACGAGGGGCTCGCGCAGTTCGAGCAGCTCGCCGCCGTGTACGAGGCGGTGTTGGCCCACAAGGTCGAGCGCTCGGAGCGACTCCAGCAGTACTACCGCCTCGCCGAGCTCCACGAAGAGCGGCTGTTCGCGGCCGACGCCGCGCTCGCCATCTACGTTCGGGCGCTCCTCGAGTACCCGGACGACGACCGGATCTTGGAAGACGTGGAGCGCCTCGCGGGCCTCGTGGAAGAAGGGTGGGAGCACATCGCGAACGCCTACGCCGACGTGCTCGGCGCGCACGAGGACCGGACGATACAGACCCGCATCGGGAAGCGGCTCGCCCGCGTCTTCGAGGAGGAGCTCGCCGATGTCGAGAAGGCGGAGGAGACCTACCGCTATGTCTTGAGCAACGCTCCGCTCGAGCTCGAGTGCCTCGACAATCTCGATCGGATCTACACCGCGCTCGAGCAGCACGCCGAGCTCGCGCAGGTGCTGGAGCAGCGGGTTCAGACCACCGAAGAGCCCTACGTGCTCATCGAGTTCTACACGCGACTCGGTGACACCTACGAGCAGCACCTCGCGCAGTACGACGACGCGGTGAGGGCCTACCGAAAGATCTTCGACGAGCTCGATCCGGAGAACGAGCAGGCGCAGCTCGTGCTGGAGCGCATCTACGCCCACCAGGAGAAGTGGAACGAGCTCTTCGGGGTGTACGAGCGCCAGCTGGAGTCGGCGCCAGGCGACCACGAGAAGGGCGACATCTCGGCGAAGATGGCGCGTGTGCTCGCCAACCACCTCGGCAACGTCGAGCGCGCCATCGACACGTGGAAGACGGTGCTCGAGCTGCGCGGCGAGGACGGGGAGGCCCTCGCCGGCCTGAGCGATCTGTACGAGCGGACCGAGCAGTGGGCCGAGCTCACCGAGGTGCTCGAGCGCCACATGGCCATGGTCTACGACGACCAGGAGCAGGTGGCGGTGCTCCTGCGCCGGGCGCGGCTGTATCTGGTGCACCTCAACCGCGACGACGCCGCCCTCGACGACTACAACCGCGTGCTCGACATCGACTACGCGAACCTCGAGGCCCTCTACGCGATCAACGACATTTGGCGCCGGCGCACCGCGGCCGACGTTGAAGACGCGGAGCAGCCGACTCAGGAGCTCACCTACGCGCTGCACCAGACGATCGATCGCGCGGGGGGAAACCTCCCCGCCGAGAACCTGGTGGCGCTGTATCGTGAGGTGGCCACGCTGCACCAGCAGCACGAGGAACAGCACTTCGAGGCCATCGACTCCTGGCGCAAGCTGCTCGACGTGGATCCGCGCGACTTCGACGCGATGGCCCACCTCGAGGAGCTCCTGCGCGCCGACGAGCGCTGGGAAGAGGTCGTCGACGTCAAGATGATGCGCGCGCGCGCCTTCGAGGACCCGTCGGAGCAGATCCGCGAGTACCTCGAGGTCGCGCACATCTGGGAGCACCAGGTGGGCAACGAGGACGGAGCCACCCCCGCGCTCGAAGCGGTGATGGCGATCGATCCGATGCACGACGACGCGTTCGACCAGCTGGAGAAGCTCCATCGGCTGGCGCAGCGCTGGGAGCCGCTCATCGACATGTACCTCACGCGGATCGAGAACCGCGAGGAGGTGCGTGAGCGCACCCGCCTCTTGCGCAAGGTGGCGCGGGTGTTCGACGAGCAGCTCGGGGATCAGGTGCAGGCATACGACGCGCTGCAGACCGCCTTCGAGATCGACTTCAACGACGAGGAGACGGTGGTCTACCTCGAGCGCATGGCGGCCACGACCAAGGCTTGGCCCCAACTCATCCAGCTCGTCACGAGCTGGTTGGATCAGACCGACGAGCGGACCACCAAGATCGCGCTCTATCTGCGTCTCGCCAAGTGGTACGGCGAAGATCTCGATCGCCAGGATTACGCGCACGCGTACCACGCCAAGGTGCTGGAGCTCGATCCGAACAACGTGGTCGTGCTCCGGCAGATGGCGAACTTCTACAAGAAGAACGCACGGTGGCGCGAGCAGGGGCAGATGCTCGAGAAGGCGTTGGCGGTCGCGTCGAAGGAACACGACCGCGCCGCCATCCTCACCGACATGGGCGAGGTGCTCGAGGGGCACGTCGATCCGGCCCAGGGCCTCGCGTCGTACAGGCGCGCGCTCGAGGCGGACCCGTACTACGTGCCCGCCCTCGATGCGCTCGAGAGGATCTACGAGCAACAGGAGATGACGAGCGACCTGGTCGAGATCCTCGACGCGAAGGCGAAGGCGCTCGAGGACGAGGCGCCCGACCGGTCGGCGGAGGTGAAGCTCCGCATGGGTGGGCTGTTGGAGTCGGTGTTGGGCCAGGCGGAGCGCGCCATCGACGTGTACCGCGCGGTGCTCCAGGTGCAACCCGGCAACCTGCTCGCGATCAAGGGCTTGGAGCGGGTGTACGGCGTCACCGAGAAGTGGCCCGAGCTGCTCGAGGTGCTCGAGATGCATCTCGACGTGGTGCAGACCGAGCGGGAGCGCGCCGAGGTGCTCATGCAGGTGGCCGAGCTGCAAGAGTCGCAGTTCTTCAAGGCCGACCTCGCGGCGCAGCGGGTCGAGCAGGTGGTGGAGATCGATCCGACGAACGAGCAAGCCTACGAGATGCTCGCTCGCTGCTATCACCGGCTGCGACAGTGGCTCGATCTCATCGGCGCCCTCGAGCGACACATCTCCGCCACCGACAACCGCGACAAGAAGATCGAGCTGTTTACGCAGATCGCCGAGACCTACGCGGATCAGGTGGAGGATCAGGAGCGGGCGCTCGACGCCTACCTCAACATCGTCGACATCGAGCCCAACCACGTGCCCGCGCTCGAGGCGTTGGCGAAGCTCTACGAGCGGATGGACGACCCATCCAACGCCATCGAGTTCATGACTCGCGTGGCCGAGCTCACGGTCGACGGGGCCCTGCGCGTCGAGGCGTTCTATCGCATCGGCAAGCAGCTCGAAGACAAGCTCCGCGATCGGTACCAGGCCCGCGAGCGGTTCGAGCAGGCGCTGGATCTCGATCCTACCCACACGCCCACGTTGGGTGCGCTCCGCGCGATCGCGATCGACGAGGCGGACTGGGACATGGCCGCGCGCTACCTCGACATGGAGCAGCAGAACACCGAGACGCCGCGCGCGCGCGCGAAGCTCTTGGTGGAGCTGGGGCGCATTCGGGGCCAGATGTTGGACGAGAAGGAGGCCTCCATCGAGGCCTACCAGCTCGCGCACCAGGCCGATCCCGACAACGAGGACGCCGCGTTGCCCCTCGCTCGCCACTACGTGGACGAGGAGCAGTGGGAGTATGCCGAGCCGCTCACCGACATGCTGGTGGGCCGCGCGACGAAGAAGGAGCGCGACGAGCAGCTCGACCTCTACATGCTGCATGGTCTGGTGGAGACCAAGCTCGGGAGGTTCGACGAGGCGCTCAAGGCCTACACGGCGGCGCACAAGCTCGATCTCACCAACCAAGACGCGATCCGCGGCTTGGCCGACGTGAACTTCAGCCTCGGCGACTGGGCGGGCGCGCTCACCAACTACCAGAAGGTGCTCACGAGCCTCGGCGATGACGACGTCGAGAAGCGGGCCGACGTGTACTACCGGCTCGGCTGCGTGAAGCGCGAGCAGGGTCAGAAGAAGCAGGCGATCAACAACTTCGAGAAGGGCTTGGCGCTCGACGCCGGCCATCGCCCCACGCTCGAGGCCCTGGCCGGCGTGTACGAGCAGTCGGGAGATTGGGCGCAGGCCTGCGAGTACCGCCAACAGATCCTCGACAACGTGATCGACGGAGAGGAGCGTTTCCAGCTGCTCACCGATCTCGCCGACATCTGGGCGGACCGCGTTGGCGACTCGATGCGGGCGCTCCAGTCGCTCGAGCAGGCGGCGGAGCTGCAGCCCGATGATCACCAGCTCCAGCACAAGATGCTGGCCCTCTACCAGAAGACCGATCAGTGGGATCGGATGGTGGAGGTGCTGCAGAAGATCGCCGAGGCCGATCCCAAGCCCGACCGACGCGCGCGCTACCTCTTCACCATGGCGCAGGTGTATCGCGACAAGCTCAACGACCCGTACCACGCGGCGGAGCTGTTCGATGAGGCGCTCGATCTGAACCCGTCGTATCTCGACGCGTTCAAGCGCATCGATAAGGTGTACACGAGCCTGAAAGACTGGGGGAAGCTCGAGCGCGCCTATCGAAAGATGATCCACCGCGTGGTGGGGAAGGGGAACACCGAGCTCGAGTACAACCTCTGGCACGCCCTCGGCCTCATCTACCGTGATCGCCTCAGCGATCCGGCGAAGGCGGTGGACGCGTTCCGGGCCGCGACCGCCATCAAGCCGGAGGTGGCTCAGGACCACCTCATCTTGGCCGAGCTGTCCGAGCAGCAAGGACGCTACGACGAGGCGCTCGCCAGCTACCGGCTCTTGCTCCAGCGTGACCCGATGAACGTGGACGCCTATCGCGCCATGTACAACGTGTTCCTCACGCAACAGACCTACGACCAGGCGTGGTGCGTGACGTCGGTGCTCGCGTTCTTGAACCGCGCGAACGAGGAGGAGCAGCGCTTCTACGAGGACTGGAAGCCCAACGACATCCCGAAGGTTGGTGGGCGTCTCGACAACGACGCGTGGCTCACCCACCTCTTCCACGAGGACGAGAACCTGTTCATCGGGAAGATCTTCGAGGCGATCGCGCTCTCTGCGCTGAAGGCGAAGATCGATGCGCTGCGGGCTACCAACAAGCTGCCGCAGCTGCCCGACCAGTTCCGTCAAGATCCGCAGACCTCCACCATCAGCTTCGCTCGAGCGTTCTGGTGGGCCTCCGAGGTGCTCGGGATCCGGGCGCCCCAGCTCTACGCGCGCAGCGACATGGCGGTGGGACTCGTCGCGGTGCCGGCAGAGCCACCCTCCTCGATCGCGGGGCAAGGGGTGTTGCAGGGGCTCGGAGCCCTGGACCGTGCCTTCGTCGCGGGCAGGCACCTCGCCATGTATCGAGGGGAGCACTACATCAAGACGCTGTTCCCGACGGTGACCGAGCTGACGGTGCTGCTGTTCGCGGCGATCAAGATCGTAGCGCCCCAAGCGCCGGCCCCCGCCGAGTACAACGCCCAGGTGCAGGCCACGGCGCAGTCGCTGGCGAAGCACCTGCAGCCGATGCAGCGCGAGCAGCTCAAGGTGGTGGTGAGCCGTTTCTTGAAGGACGGCGCGCGCGCGAACATCAAGAAATGGGCGCAGGCGGTGGAGACGACCGCCGCCCGGGCGGGTTTGTTGCTCGCTGGGGATCTCGAGGTGGCCAAGAAGAACGTGGCGCAAGCGCAGCAGATCCCAGGCGACCTCACGCCCCAGGAGCGACTCAAGGAGCTGATGGTGTTCGGGGTGAGCGCGGGGTACTTCGAGCTCCGTGCGAAGCTCGGGATCCAGATCAACCCCGAGGGCTGAGCGCTTCTCCGCCGGTGGACGCGAAGCCTCGGGGCTGGCTCCCAAGGAGGCCTGGCGCTCGGGTGGAGGCTGCCTCCGGGCGCTCGGGTGGAGGCTGCCTCCGCAGGTGGAGGCCCTCCATCCTCGCGGGGCGGGGCTCGTGGCACCCTGAGAGGCCGCGAGCGCAGTCGGCCACGGTCTACCAGCGGAGGGAGGCGCTGGTGCCCGCCGGGGCAGCGGTCGCGCCGCCCCGCAGCGGATCGAAGGTGACGCGCATCCCGAGCTGAAAGGCGGCGTAGAAGGTGGCGTCGTCGAAGCTCCGAACGCCGACGTCGGTCTCGAGGAAAGGACCGAAGCCGAAGACGGGGGTGGGGGAGAACGTGCCGCCGAGCGCGAGCTTCATGAAATCGAAGCCCGAGGTGTCGGCCGGCGAATCGGTGTCGAGCGACAGGATGTTGTGACGGTAGCCCATGCCGTAACCCACCCAAGGATCGAAGGCGAACCCCTGCGTGGGGTGAAACAACAAGGACGCCCCGACATCGACGCTCGTGGCCTGACAACCCTCGCAGCTGGCGACGGCCGAGGGGGCCATCGCGAAGCCGCCGCCGAGCTCGAGCACGAGATAGCGGGAGAGCCCGAAGCCGAGGTGCAGGTGCGCGGTCCCTCCCGCAGCCGGCTCGCCGAGCTCGGGGGACGCGGGGAACAGGGGGTCGGACGGGAACCATGCCCCGCCGCTCAGCGAGATGAGCACGTGGCCGGTGCGAAGGTCGTCGGCATCGGGCCGCGCGATCCCCGCGTCTGGATCCTGCTTGGGCTTGTTGGCAGGCTCCTCGGGCTTGCCCTTCGCGTCGGCCGGTTCGGCCGCCAGGGAGGGAGCCGTCCACGCCGAGAGCGCCACGACGACGCTCATCCGCTCCAGTGAGTGCCTCACCCCGGTGGCGTAGCAAGAACGGGGCGAGGTTCCAACTCCCGCGTCGGGGGGGCCATCCGGGAACAAAACGTTGGTCGGTGGCGGCGTGGCGGCAATTCTCTCGCGCTGAGAGCGATGGTGGAGTGAGAGGACGCCATGCACCACGCCGCGACGCTTCCCATACCTGCCGCGCCACCCGAGCCCGGGCGCTTCGTCGACGACGGTGACGATCCTCGGACGACGCCAACGGAGGCGTTCGCCGCGCCGGTCCCCGCGGTCGCAGAGGCACGCGGGGGACCGCTCCCCTCCGTGCGGCTCGACGTCGGGGAGGGTGGCCGGGGGTACGTGCTGCGGCCGGGGGAGCGGCTGCTGGTGGGCGCGGATCGGAGCTGTGACCTGGTGGTCCGCGACCCTGGTGTGAGTCCACGCCACTGCGGCCTCTACCACCGCGGCAACGATGTCGAGCTCTGGGACTGCTCGGGGACCGCCGCCATCCACTTCGCGGGCGCGCGGGTGGTGCGCGCGTTGCTCCCCCTCAACGGATCGTTCGAGATAGGGCAGGCGCGGGTTCGGATGCGCGTGCTCCGTGGGGAACAGGAGCTCTTGGCCGGGATGGTGGGCAGGTCGAAGGCGATGCACGAGCTCGCCGAGGTCATCCGGCGCGTCGGGCCGCTCGATGTGCCGGTGCTGCTCCGCGGCGAGTCGGGCTCGGGCAAGGAGCTGGCGGCGCGCGCGATCCACGCCACGAGCCGTCGCAGCGCGGCGCCCTTCGTGGCCGTCAACGGTGCCGGGCTCAGCGAGGCCCTCGCGGCGTCGGCGCTGTTTGGGCACGTCCGCGGGGCGTTCACCGGCGCGCAGGAGGCGCGTGGGGGGGCCTTCCGCCAGGCCGACGGGGGCACGCTCTTCATCGACGAGGTGGCGGCCATTCCGCTGGCGACCCAGGCGCTCCTGTTGCGAACGCTCGAAGACTTCCAGGTGAAGCCCGTCGGTTCCGATACGCCGCACCGGGTCGACGTGCGCATCGTGACCGCGACCTGCGAAGAGCTCGAGCTGGCCGCCCGTCGGGGCCGCTTTCGGCTCGACCTGTACCAGCGGATCGCCACCTGCGTCGTGCGTGTGCCCCCGCTCCGCGAGCGCGCCGACGACATCGAGCTGCTCGCCGTGCGGGCCCTCGAGGAGGTGGTGCCCGGAGCCCGGCTCGCCCCCGACGCGCTCGATGTCGTGCGAGACTACCCTTTCCCAGGCAACGTGCGCGAGCTCAAGAACGTCCTGCTCCAGGCCGCGGTTCGCTCCGCCGACGGGGTGGTGCGGGCGTGCGATCTCGAGGCTGTGATTCGCTACCGCAACGGTGAGAAGCCACCGCAGCGGGCCGCGGCCATGACGGACGCCGAGCTCTGCGAGCTGCTGGCGGCGTGCGGGGGCAACGTCACCCGTGCCGCGCAGCGTGCGGGCCTGCCCCGCAGCACCTTTCGCGATCGGGTCCGGCGCGGCCTGATGCGGGGTGGCGAGGACGAGCCCGCCTTCGTCAGAAAGTACCGACGAGGCTCGCGCCTTGGCTGTCAGGCGTGATGATCGGCACCGGCACGATCGTCGCCGAGGAGCGCTTCGAGCCGGTGTCGACGAAGTAGTAGATGATGAGGCCGGCGGTGGAGACCGCGAACAATCCAACCGAGACGCCGACCCCGATCAGGAGGTCGTCACGCGCGTCGATCTCCCCGCGGAGCTGGTCGCAGGCGCCGGCGTAGTGCCCAAACGCGGACGAGGGGTCATCGAACGTGCCGCAGGGCTGTGGCTGGCCGGTGCCGTCACCGTTGGACCAATATTGAGGAGGGAGCTTCGCCGACGCTTTGCCGTCTTCGCCGGCCTGCACCTCCGCCTCGATCTGATCTTGGAAGCTTCCGACGTTGGCGTCGCGGTTGCCGGCGAGAGCGCCGAACACGATGGTGCCCACCAAGCTCGCGCCAGCCACGCCGAACAGGGCCCACGCCACCGGCCGCCGCTTGAACCATGGCCACAGATCTTCGCGCCCCGTGTCTCCACCGGGGGGCATGCCACCCATCGGCCCGGGGGGCGGGGGCGGCATCACGGGGTAGGGCGGGGGCACCGGGTTCGGCGTGTAGCCATCGGGCGAGGGGCTCGGCGCTGGCGTGGGCTCGACGACCGGCACCGGGGCGACCACGCCACCGCCACCGAGGTTGAGGGTCACCGGCGTCGCGGTGCCCTTCTTGACGTCGACCTCCGTCTCGGTGGTCTTGCCGCCGAGGCTGGCGGACGCCTTGTGCTTGCCCGGGGTGACGAAGTACGGATCGGCGAGCGGCGAGACGCCGATCGCGGCGCCGTCGACGGCGAGCGCAGCGCCGTCCGTGTCGACGATGAGGATGAGGTAGCCGGTGCGCTTCTGCGCCTCCGCGATCCCCGCCTCGGCGTCTTTGCGCTGCTGCTCGGTGGCCGCCTTGTGCTCCCGCAGGAACTGCTGGAGGTGGTTGCCCCCGTCTTCCACGTGCCCCGCCTTGAGCTCGGTCTGGCCGAGGTTGAGGAGCACGAGGGGGTGGCGCTTGAGCGCGTAGGCCTGGAGAAAGAGTGTGCGCGCCTTCTCGTATTCGCCGGCATCGTACGCGCTCACGCCCTCTTTGAACTTCTCGCGGGCGACCTCCGTGTTCTGATCCTGCGCCGCCGCCGAGAGCGACAACGCGGTGAGCCACAGCCCCGCGACCACGGCGAGCACCGTGGCGGAGCTCCCGGCGCGCGGAGGGCGGTCCGCGGCGGGCTCCCCCCCCCTGGCTCGGGAACCGCGCGCCCCTCGGCTCCACGCGATCGACATCGACTGGCTCAACGCCTTGGCTCGCAGCAACATGAAGACCTCGCGGGGCACCTTAATCCGAACCTGACGGGTGGGGAAACCTCGTCCCACGTCGGACGACTCAATCTCGCCGCGGGCTGCGCTCAGAACGGCACGTCCCGCACGATGCCCCCCGGCTTCGGCTTGGGCGTGGGCTTGGGCGTGGGCGTCGAGGTCGGCCGTGGCGACGTCGCAGGGGCGGGGGGGGGCGCGGTTCGCGGCGGCGGCTGGGCCGCGACCGGGGCGGGCTCTGGGGGGGCTGCGCTCGGCTCGACCGCGGGCTCCGCGGTGG
>CAYOAL010000056.1:0-57567 GCA_964401935.1 uncultured Polyangiaceae bacterium | reverse complement strand
CGCCGTCCGCGCCGCGGAGGACAAACTCTCCGAGCGGCGTGCCCAGCGGCGCCAGCTGAGGGGGCATCCATGACCATCGCGGTGGTCGGAGGCGGCGCCATCGGCGGGTACCTCGCCGTGATGCTCGCCGCGGCAGGCGAGCCGGTGGTGTTGCTCGAGCGTCGCCTGCACGAGGAGCGGCTCGCCGTGATCACCCTCGACGGGAGGGTCATCGATCCGCTCGCCCCGATCCTCCGCACCACCCTGCCGCGCGCGCTCGACGGAGCGCGGCTGTGTCTCATCGCCGTGAAGTCGAGCGCGACGAGCACGGTGGCCGAGGTCCTCGCCCCGGTGCTCGATCCCGCCACCCCGGTCGTCTCGTTTCAGAACGGTCTCGACAACCTCGGGCATCTCCGGGCGACCTTCGGCGCGCGCGCCTTGGGAGGGGTGGTGAGCTTCCATGTGCTGCGCCAGGCCGGCTATCGGCGGGTCGCGAGCCGAGGGAAGCTCATCGCGGGCGGGCGCGGCGTGCCCATGATGCAGGCGCTCCGGGGGCTCCTCGCCGCCCACCACGTCGAGCTCTCGCTCGTGGACGACATCGAGCCGATCCTGCAGGGCAAGCTCCTGCTCAACCTCAACAACGGCGTCTCTGCCGCCACCGGCCTCGGCATCCGCGACGTGCTCGCATCGGAGGACGCTCGCCGTTGTCTGGCCGCGAGCATGCGCGAGGGGGTGGCGGTGATGCGCGCGTCGGGCATGCGTCCAGCACGAGTGAGCCTGGTGCCGCCGGCGTGGATGGCGCGAGCGCTCACGCTGCCCGGGGCGCTCGTTCGGTACGGAGCGCTGGCCGTCACCCAGGTGGATCCTGAGGCGCGCTCGAGCACGCTGGCCGATCTCGACGCCGGGCAACGCACGGAGATCGACGAGCTCAACGGCGCGATCGTGCGCCTCGCCGCGAGGCACGGGGTGGCCGCGCCGGTGAACCAGCTCCTCACCGAGATCGTGCACGAGCACGAGGTGCTGGCGGTGGCTGGGCGCCGGCCGCAGTACCTCGCACCGGCCACGCTGCGCGCTCGCATCGAGGAGGTCGAGCGCGGGGTGGGCCACCCCGAGCCGCTCTGGCACGGAGGTCGGTGATGTCCGCGCGATGGGCTCTGTTGGCGGCCGCGGTCACGGTGACGGCGAGCACCTCAATCGCTCGCGCCGACGAGCTGCCGGACGGGGGCGACGACATCGAGGCACGCCTCGCGTTTCTCGAGGCGCGCATCGAGGCCCAGCGCACGCACGCCGAGCTGTGGTGGAAGGGTTGGCTCGCATTCTACGCGATGGGCGCGGTGGTTCAGGGGGTGCGGGCGTCGTGGGCTGAAGATCCCGCCGAGCGCGCGGATCTGTGGATCAGCTCCATCAAGGCGGCGGGAGGCACCATTCGCTACGTCGTCGATCCGTATGGCGGCATTCGCGGACTCGAGCCGAGCCCTGCGGGTTGGCAGGAGGCCCCCTCGGCGCGCCTGCTCCGCGCCGAGCGCATCCTCGAGCACAACGCCGAGCGCACGAACGCCTTTGGCCCGTGGTTCGCCCACCTCATCAACCTCACCGTCAACGGCGCCGGCGCCGTGATCGTCGGGGCCGGCTTCGACGACTGGAAGCAGGGCACGATCTCGGCCGCCATCGGCTTCGGGGTGGGGGAGCTCGCCATCTTCACCGCGCCCTGGGAAGCCGACTCCGATCTGGCGGAGTATCGCACCACGTTCACGTTGCAGCCCACCGGCAACGGCGGTGCGTTGGTCGTCGCGTTCTGACACGATCGAGGCGCGGCGCCACACCCGCCAGCGCGGCGCTCGGCGCCCGCGATCCGTTCGCCTCGCGCCGCGAGGGAGGCCTAAGGTTCCTCGAGCAGGGCTGCGACCTCACGCTGGATTTCGTCGAGGGTGGCTGCCTCGTAGCCCCGGTGCACGTGGCGCAGCACGCCGGTTTTGTCGATGACGTAGGCGGTCGGCATTTTCGGCACCCCGAAGGTCGAGAGGCTGACCTGTCGTTCGTCCCAGAGCACCGTGAAGGTCGCGCCGGTCTCGCGCACGAACGCCTCGATCGTGGCGTCACCGACGTCGCCGGGATCGTCGAGCGCCACCGCGATGATCGCCACGCCCTGCTGGTGAAGCGCTTCATAGCCGGGGAACGAGCGCCGGCAGGGGTCGCAGAACGTGGCCCAGAAGTCGACGATCAGCACGCGACCGCGGGCGTCTGCGACCGAGCGGGGGCCGCTCCCCGTGAGGTAACGGCCTTGCACCTCGGGCAGCGGGTCGCCGGGCTGGATGCGCG
This sequence comes from uncultured Polyangiaceae bacterium, assembly GCA_964401935.1. Taxonomy (GTDB): domain Bacteria; phylum Myxococcota_A; class Polyangia; order Polyangiales; family Polyangiaceae; genus JAPYTK01. Next base: position 55,269 of record CAYOAL010000056.1, on the reverse strand, counting down.
GCGCGGTGCTCGGGCGGGACGCGCCAACAGGGCAGCCGGTGGCGGCGAGGGCCAGGGCGGCGCTCAACAACGGCGAGAGGCAACGCACGCGCGCACCATGGCACGGAGGCTCTCTCGGATCACGGCTTGTGCTGCGGGCGGAAGACGGGGCGGCCGCTCGAGAGCTTGCGGTCGCCGTGAGGGTTGTCGGCGAGCACCACCGAGTCGTGGTGGGCGCGGTCGGGCGGGGACGCAGCGTTCACCGGATGTTGGCTGCCCGGTCTCCCATCCGCGAGGTGTCGCGCCCACCGCGGGCGCATGGCGGGAGCGAGACGGTCGCCGACGCTCGGCCGCAACAGCTCGGGCCACACGTGGATGCTGAGGTGGGCCCGCGCCTGTTCGTCGAGGAGCAACATGAGCGCGCGGCACACCGCCTGCGCGTGCTCCACCGCGTAGCCGAGGGGCACGTGCTCCTGCGCGGCGACCCGCGCGTAGAACGACCGCAGGTCGTGGTTCATGTCGAGCGCGTTCACGCGCATCGTGGCGCCGAACGGCTCGGGGAGCCGCGCCGCCACCGCCTCCACGTCGCCGCGGTTCATGTGCTCGGCGAGGATGGCGAGCGTCGCGTGGATGGCCTTCACGGCGTCTTCACGGGTCGCGCCGCCCATGCGCCCCCTCACTTCGGCGATCAGTTCGTCGAACTGCATGGTCTCACCTCTTGGCTCCAAGGACCCCGCTCCTCGCGACGTCCACAGCCTCGAGCGATCGACGAAGCAAGGCGTGTACCACCGTCGAGGTCACGCGGGTCGAGGCTGTGTGCGCACCACCAGGGTGGGGCACTGGGCGTGCCGAGTGACGCGCTCGGCCACGCTCCCGATGACCAGGCGCGCCACCCCCGTCCGACCATGGGTGGCGAGGACCACCAGATCGACCGTCTCGCGCGCGGCGTGCTCGAGGATCGCGTCGGGGACGGTCTTGGCCACCGCGAGCGCCGTGCCGAGCGGCGGCGGCAGGTGCTCGGCGTGCAGCCGCTCGAGCTCCTTTCGCACCGTCGCTTCGAGGTTGGGATCTTCGTCCACGTCGGCCCAGTCGGTGTCGTGGCGCCAGGAGCGCTCGCTGCGGGCGTGGAGCACGGTGGTCGTGGCCCCGAACGCGCGGGCGACGTCGCCGCCCGTCACGAGGGCCGCGGTGGCCCCCTCGGAGAAATCGGTGCAGACGAGCACCCGCTGGGGGAACGTGGCCACGTCGAACGCGCCGCGCACCGCGAGCACCGCGCAAGGGGCGTGGCGGATCACCTGCTCGGCGACGCTGCCGATGACCAGGCGCTCCACGCCGGTGCGCCCGTGGGTGCCCACAATCAGCAGATCCGCTGCCGACGCGAGATCGCAGATCCCGAGCGACGCGCTGGGATGAGGACGGGCCTCGAGCACGTGCTCGAGGCCCTCGAGCTTGTCTTGGGCGAGCTGCTGGAGGTGCCGCTCGGCCGCGCGCGCGATGCTCTTGGCGGCGGCTTCGGTGGGCCACGCGGGGAACGGCAGCGCGGGCGACGGGCCGATCGGCGCCGGATCGAAGACGTGCGCGAGGGTGAGGGGGAGCCCGAGCCTACGCGCCCAGGCGACGGCGACGTCCACCGCGCGGAGCGACGGCTCGGAGAAGTCGGTGGCACAGACGATCCGTTCGAACAGGGGGCGCGCGGAGAGGGTCATGACGGTGCGCAGCGTGTGCACGAGAGCTGCTGCGGTCAAGCCACCGTTCGGGGCGGTTGCCCTCCACCACGCCGGGTGGCATGAAGTGACGGGGCCGCCGCGCGGTCCGCGAGTTCTTGGATGTGTGAGCTCTTCGCCATGACGTGCCGGGCGCCGGCTCGCGTCACCTTCTCGTTCGACGCGTTCGCGCGGCGTGGCGGCCAGGCCGCGCCACACCGTGACGGGTGGGGGGTGGCGCTCGTCGACGGCAACGCGGTGCAGCTGTTCCGAGAGCCCGTCCCCGCCGCGGAGAGCCCGATGGTGCGGTTCCTTCACGAGCACCCCCCGGTGGCGTCGCTCGTGCTCTCCCACATCCGACTCGCCACCCATGGCGGCGTCTGCCTCGCCAACACTCAACCTTACAGCCGCGAGCTCGGTGGGCGCACGCACGTCTTCGCCCACAACGGCCACGTGCCCGGCGTCTTCGCCGACGCGCGCTTCTCGCGCGGTGGTCATCACCCGCTCGGCGACACCGACTCCGAGGTCGCGTTCTGCGCGCTGCTCCGGCGGCTCGAGCCGCTGTGGCGCGAAGGTCTCCCCTCGCTCGCCGCCCGACGCGCGGTGGTGGCGGGCTTCGCGCGCGAGCTCTCCGAGCACGGACCCGCCAACTTCCTCTACACCGACGGCGACGCGCTCTTCGCCCACGGGCACCGACGCACCCAGGCCGATCAGCAGATCCGCCCGCCGGGTCTCTACGTGCTCTGTCGCCGCTGCGGGATGACCACGGCCGATGGTGGCGTGACGGTGGCGCCGGCGGAGGAGGAGCAGCATGTGCTGCTCGTGGCGAGCGTCCCGCTCACCGACGAGCCGTGGCGACCCCTCGCGGAGGGGGAGCTCTTGGTGGCGCGGGCGGGAACCGTCACGGAGTAGGGGGCCGACCTCCTCCGGCTGCACCGCTTGCACCGAAAGCGCGGCGGTTGCGTGTTTGTCGCGCAGCGACCGCGGGACGCCCACCCGAAACGCGCGGGTTCTCCCAGCCCGCAGCGGTCGCGTGGCCATCGCGGCACGCCCCTTGCCTCGATCCGGCCCGAGTCTCAACGCGTCGATCCGAGGAGTTCTCCATGCGCGCCATCCCGTCCGCTCGACCCGCCCCCACCCTCTCCGTTCGTGACGTCATGACCGAGGCGGTGCTCACCGCCAAACCCTCGGACGACGTCCGCCTGGCCCTGCAGATGATGCTGTGGGGTGCGTTTCATCACCTGCCGGTGGTGGAGGGGAACAAGCTCGTGGGCATCGTCACCGAGCGCGAGCTGAGCCGGGTGCGGGCCACCCTCGACAGCTCGAGCCGCATCGCGGTGCGCGAGGTGATGGTGCCGGAGGTGGTGACGACGACCCCCGAGGAGCCGCTCGCCGACGCCGCCGATCGGATGGTCGAGCTCTGCGTGGGCAGCCTCCCCGTGCTGCAAGGGGAGGCCCTCGTCGGCATCCTCACCACCTCCGACGTGCTCGCGAGCGCCGCCCGCCCCCGCCTCACCGCCCGGCCCGGGAGATCCACCAAGGCCACCGTCGGCGACGTGATGAAGCCGTCCCCGCGCACCGTGCGGCGGTCGACGCCGCTCATCGAGGCGCTCGCGCTCATGGTCGAGCACGAGGTGCGACACCTCCCGGTGGTGGACGATGACGGCAAGTTGGTCGGCATGATGAGCGACCGCGACGTGCGGACGGTGGTGGGTGATCCGCTCGAGGCGCTCTGCGAGGCCAACTATGGGCCGGCCGCGTCGAGCACCGTGGAGGACGTGATGAGCGCGCTCCCGGTGATCAGCGCCCACGCCGACGAGCCGCTCGGGGTGCTCGCGTGGGGCTTCGTCGATCAGCGAGTGGGCGCGGTGCCGGTGCTCGACGCCGAGGGGCGCGTGATCGGGATCGTGTCGTACGTCGACGTCCTCCACCACTCTTTGAAGCGGGAATGACGCGTCGCTCGGCGCGAGCGTGGTGGCCTCACAGCTGTCCGGTGAGGCCAGGCCCCAGTCGGTGGGGCCAACGGTGGGGAGGACCAGCGCCGAGATGCCGTCCTTCTGGCTCGTGAACGTCGGCAAGGAGAAGCGATAGTGCAAGAGCTCGGGCATCACGTAGCCGGCGAGCACGCCCACCGCGGCCCCGGTGAACACGTCGGTGATGTGATGGCGGTCGGCGACGACGCGTGACATGCCGGAGATGGTGGCGCCGAGCATCGCGGTGGAGCACGCGATCAGGTCCGCCGCTCCGCCGCCGTACAGGGGCAGGTGGGCGTGGTGCACGCAGACGAGGCCGGCCCCCGCGAACGCGATGGCGGTGTGTCCGCTGATGAAGCCCTGGTTGCGGTTCACCTCGTCATCGCACTCTTCGTCGTAGCCCGGGTCGCGCGCGCACTCCTGCACGAACGAGCGGTGGCGACCCACGAGGCGCTGGGTGAGCGTGCTCACCAGACCGGTCAGCGCGAAGGCCTGAGCGTCGATGGCGAACATCTGCCACGCCACGTCCCAGCTCTGGTGCACGGCCATCGCCGCGATCCCGAGATCGACGACCACCGGATAGGCCCACAGCCCGTAGTAGAGGGCGTCGCCGACGGCGACCGCGGTCCGACGATCGTCGATGTTGCCGAGCACGGTGCCGTTGCGCACCGCTTCATCGAAGAGGATGGGTCGCTTCCAACCGTCGACGGTCTGCGGCACCGCGAAGAGTCCGACCGCGATGCCCGCGAACATGGCGCCGGTGGCGATGTACTCCCCGACGTGGAAGCGGGGCCAGCTCGGGTTCCACACCAGCGCGTCGGGCTCCTCCTCCTCCACTTCCTGGGGCGGCGTCAGCGCTCGGCGGCCCGCCGGTGGCGGGTCGTCGGCGCGTGCGGCGAGGGGCGCGGACGCCACCAGTGCGCTCACCAACGCGGCGCGGAGACGGCTCATGCGCGTAAGAGTTAGCAAGCTTCGTGCGCGGCAATACGCCGCAGCGCTGGCGCGCTCGGATGCGCTACAAGTTCGGGGTGCGTACGATCTCCACGTTGACCCTTTCACTTGCGATGCTCGCTTCCCTCGGCTGCAGCGACGATCATGGGGTGACCTGCCCCGAGGGGGAACCCTCCATCGCCTCGATGACGCTGACGCCCCTCACCGTGGCCGCTGGCGGCGACATCGACGTGGTGGTGGTGGTCGAGAACTTCGAGCTCACCGGCGAGCCTCACGCCCACCCGGAGCGCGAGCCGATCTCGCTCGGCCCGCGCCCGCAGCACAGCGAGGAGGAGGTGGCGTGCCCCGGGGGCCACGTCCACGTCTACCTCGACGACCTCATGACCAACCCGCTCACACAGGCGGTGACCAGCGAGTTCATCCTCACCATCCCCGACGACACGGCGTTGGGACCCCACACGATCATCGGTCGGCTCCACAACCAGGACCACACCATCTTCGAACCCGCGGTGGTGGCCGAGGTCGACATCACCGTGGAGTGAGAGCGCCGCGGCTCGGCCGAGCACCACCTCGACGCGGTGGGGCCGTCGGTCACCCACGAGCGGGAATCGTCCCCTCTCGGGCCCCTTCCCCGCACGGAACACCGCTGCCGTCGAGCGACACGCGGCTCGCCTCTCGTGGCGTGTCACCCTCGCCGCGGTCCGCGGTGTCGTAGACGGCCTGCGCAATGAACACGCCACACGCGACACGAACGTCTCGGGGCGCTCGCCCGATGATTTCGCGGCTCGTGCGTCCTTGTGAAAAAGCTGCGTGACATCTCACGCCGTCACCCCGCAGGCGCCCAGTCGGCGCCGCGCCCCAGGCCTCAGTCGTCCGCCGCCTCTTCGTGACCCTCTCGGATGGCGTCGTCGGCCTCCTCGACGGCCGACCCCTCGGGCGGAGGGGGCTGTTGTGCGCCCGCCCCCTCGGGCCGGAAGCAGAGGGCGATGAACAAGGGGAAATGGTCCGAGCCGATGTGCTCCAAGACCTCGAGCTCGAGCAGTTGAAAGGAGCGCTCGAAGAACACGTAGTCGAGGGGAAACCTCACGAGCGGCCAGTCGGTGCTGAAGGTGGCGTAGACCCCGCGCCCAATCCGCGGGTCGAGCAGGCCGCTGACTTCTTGGAACAGGCTGTTCGAACGCGACCACGCGACGTCGTTCAGATCGCCAGCGACGATGGCAGGGGTAGGTTCCCGGTGCACCTCTTGGCCTACGATCAAGAGCTCGGCGTCGCGTCGCTCGGTGTCCTGGTGCGGCGGTGGCATGGGATGCAAGCCGTACAGGTTGATGCGGGCTCCCGAACGGAGCCTCACCCCCGTCTTGATGGACGGCACATAGTCTTGAATCAAGAAGCGCACCTCGGGCTCGATCAACGGGAAGCGTGAGCTCAGGTGGATTCCATAGCTGTCTTCTTGGGGGTGGGAGATCCCGTGGGCGTAGGCCTCCTTCAGCGGAGAGAGCTGCTCGTCCCACCACGCGTCCGTCTCGACCAGCAGCACCATGTCGGGGTCCGTGCGCTCGACCAATGCCAACAGCGGAGCCACGTCGCGGTTGTCGATCAATACGTTCGCGACCACGAGGGTCACGCGCGACTCCGCGGCGCAGCTCTCCGCCCGCTTGGCCTCCGTGGTGGCGAGCGGGGTGTAGGGCCAGATCCAGTGCACCTGCCAGGCGAGGGCCGCGCCCAGCGACGCCGCGAAGACCCACGTCCACTTCTCTCGACGGGGCATTGCGACGAGCGCCCCCAGCACGATGGCGAGCACCGCCGCCACCTGCAGCCGCGGGAAGTCCCAGACCCGCACGGCAGCGGCGTTGGTGGGAACGAACGGCAAGAGGGTCGCGAGGAGGGCCACCACGCCCAGCCCGATGAGAATCCAGCGGAGAATCTTCACGGACACGCAGAGGTGTGACCGCGAAGCGGGTCGCCAGCAAGCGAGTTCGCGCCGTAGTCACGGCGATCGTTGTGTGGACGCGGCGAAGGCTGGGGTTCATGAAACACATCGTGCGCCCGTTTGCCGAAGAGCCCTTCGCGAGCTGGTCCGCGTGGAAGCGCTGGCGCCACGCCGCCAAGCCGGCCAGCTGGCCGAAGCTCGTGGTGCCCAGTCTGCTCGGACAGGCGCTCGGCGTGGCGGCCGGCGGTCGTTCCTTCGGTGCCCTCGCCTTCGGGCTCGGGTTCACCGTGCTCGATCTCGGCTTCGTGGTGTTTCTGAACGACTGGGGCGACCGCGAGGTGGATGCGCTCAAGCGGCGCATGTTTCCGCGCGAATGCTCGCCCAAGACGATTCCCGACGCGATCCTCCCTGCGCGCCAGCTCCTCGCGGTGGGCCTCGCGGCGGGGGTGGCCGCGGTGGGGGTGGCGCTCGCGGCGGCGAGCGCGCTCGATCGGCCCTGGTTGCCGGTCGCCGCGCTGGGCTGCCTCGCCCTCTTCGCGGCCTACTCGCTCCCCCCCCTCCGCCTGAACTACCGCGGGGGCGGCGAGCTCCTCGAAATGGTCGGGGTCGGGATCGCGCTGCCGCTCACCAACGCCTACGCCCAGCGAGGCGAGGTCTCAACGAGCGCTGCGCTCTTTGGCTTCGCGCTCCTGTCGCTCGCGAGCGCGCTCGCCTCGGGGCTCTCCGACGAGCGCAGCGATCGGCTCGGCGGCAAGCGCACCGTGGCCACGCTGCTCGGCAACGGCCTCACCCGCAGGCTCACCGAGGCGTGCGCCCTCGCCGGCGCCGCCGTGTGGGCCGTCGCCGGCCTCTTCTGTTGGCCCTTGATTGGCGGAGCCGCGGTGGCCGGCTATTACGTGAGGAGGATGCGTGCAATCAGCGACGAGGCCATCACCGACGCCTTCGCGGCTCAGGGCCGGTTCAAGGCGCATCTCCATCGCGCGATCTGGGGCGGCGCCATGGTCATCGCCACCCTCGAGGTCGGCCGGAGCCTCTGGCCATGAGCTCGTTCGATCGGCTCCGCGCCGCCGATCGACGCCTCGAGAACGTCGAGCGGCGCAGCCTCGCGCCCGGCCGCGCCTCGGCCACTCCGCTCAGCGAGCTTGGCGATCGGGCGGAGGCGGATGGACTCAGCGGGCCGGCGCTCGACGGTTTCGCGCGGGGGCTCGCCAACCTCGCGGTGGCGATCGTCGAGCACTTCCCCAACAACCTCTTCTGGGATCTCGATCACCTGGCCGCGGTGCTGGCGCGGGGAGCCCTCCGATCCGGCGAGCGCTGGGTCCGTGTGGAGCTCGCGCGCGCGGCCGAGCTGCATCGTCTGTACGGGCGCCACACGGCGATCCGGTTCTCGTACATTCACGATTTCGTCTACGGCTTCGACTGGGCCAAGTGGGTCGAGCGTGCGCCCGCGGAGCGGGCCCAGGTGGGCCCCTTCGACGAGCTCTTCCTGCGCTACAGTGAACGCCGCGGTCACGAGCTGCTCGCGCTCATCGCCCAGCGCGACACGAAGTATCCGCTCCTCCGCGACGACCAACCACGGAACCCCTTTGGCTTCTCGCGCGAGCCGGGCGCCGAGATCGCCATTCACCGCGATCTGGCGGAGCGTGCCCTCATCCCCGTCGAGGCCTGGCGCTGGGACGCGGCGCCACGCTGCGATCGACCCTTCACCGACCTGCGCCGCGAGCGCGCCACCCTCCTCGGCTTCGCCCGCTGAGCGAGCGAGGGCGATCGCCCATCCGAGCTGGAGGATGGCGCTCGCGCCGGCGGCGAGGGCCACGAAGCGAAGGCAGCCTCGCTGCCCGGGAGCGGCGCTCGACAGAAAGAGGAGGCTGGCCAAGAGCGAGAGCGCAGGCAGCGCCAGCACCACCGCGCGTGGGGTCGGCGCGAGGTCCTCCATGGCGAGCGAGGCCACCGCGAGGGCGAGGCACGAGAGGGCGATCGCGTCGCGGCGAGCCCGCGGTCCCCCTCGGAGCACCGGCCAGCTGCGTTTACCGCCGGCGCGATCGCTCGGTTCGTCGGGGAGCGCGGTGAGCACGTTGCCCGCGACGCCGAAGGCGAACAGCGCCGCGACCCCGACCATGGGCGCCTTGGCGAGGTCGCCGGCCTGGCCGTAGTAGCCCACGAGCGGCAGCACGACGCCCACCCCGAGGCCCTGGAGCAGCTCGCCCCCCCCGCGATAGGAGAGACGGAGCGGCGGATAGGAGTAGGCGACCAAGAGCGCGACGGCGGTGAGCCCGAACAGCGGCAGGAGAGGGCGCTCGCGCCACGCGAGGCACACCGTCAGCAAGACGACGGCCATCGCGATCGCGGCGCCGCCGAGCGCGCGCCGGGTGATGCGCCCTTCTACGAGCACGCGCGAGCCGCCCGAGAAGAGGTTGTGTGTGCGGTTGTCCCGGTCGACGTCGAGGTCGGCCACATCGTTGGCGAAGACGATGAGCAGGTGATCGATCACCCCGAACGCCTGCACGGTCACGAAGGCGGTGAGCGAGAAGCGACCCGTCGCTGCCCATGCCCAGGCCTGACCCAAGAGGATCGGTGGCGCGATGTTGCCGTGAGCCAGCGGTCGCGCCGCGCGCAGCCAGGTTGCAGCACGGCCTCTGATCCCACCGCCCATGAAGCCGACTACTCCAGTCGGCCATCGCGCGCCACTCGGGCCGCGACCACGCCTGCTCGACACGAGCGCCGTCGAGCCGAGCCGAGCGCCGTTCCAACGGGCCTCGGGCGCACGTGCGTCGACGTCTGCGCGCGAGGTGCGCGGGACGCGGCAACCGGCCGCGCCGCCTCCGGAAGTGGGCTACGGTGATCCGTGGCCACCACCCGAAAGCTCAAGCTACGCACCGGTCGATCGATCTGGCAGTCGCGCCCTTGTCCGCAGATCGTGGCGTCGCGACTGAGCCGGGACGTCGTGTGTGACGCGCTCGTGATCGGCGCGGGGATCTCCGGAGCGCTGATCGCCGAAGCGTTGTCGGACGCGGGGCTCCGCGTGGTGGTCGTCGACCGACGCGGCGCCGTGCGCGGCTCCACGGTCGCCTCCACCGCGCTGATTCAATACGAGCTGGACACGCCGCTCACCACGCTTGCGCGGATGGAGAGCCGCGAGCGCGCCGAGCGGATGTGGCGACGCTCGCGTCTCGCGGTCGACGCGCTGCGAGAGCGCTCGCGTGAGCTTGGGATCCACGCGGACCAGGTCAATCGAGACTCACTGTACCTGTCGGGAGACGTGCTCGATCGTGCTGCGCTCCTCTGCGAGGCGGACGCGCGACGGCGGGCGGGGTTCAACACGACATTCCTCGAGAAGCGCGACGTGGAGGCGCGCTTCGGGGTGGCCGGACGCAGCGCCCTCTTGAGCTACGACAACTTCTCGGCCGACCCGCGTCGCCTCGCCGCCGGGTTCCTGCGCGCTGCGGTGGCGCGTGGGACGCGTGTGTACGCGCCGGTGGAGGTCGCCGCGATCCGTGCCACCCGCGGCGGGGTCGAGGCCGCCACCAAGGAAGGTCCGGGGCTCCGGTGCCAGGCGCTGATCTTTGCGACCGGATACGAGATGCCGAAGGCGCTTCACCCGACGAACCAAGCGATCTTCTCGACCTGGGCGATCGCAACGCGGCCTCAGGAACGCGCCCTCTGGCCCACACGCTGCTTTGTGTGGGAAGCGGCCGATCCCTACCTCTACCTGCGCGTGTCGCCCGACCATCGTGTCATCTGCGGTGGCGAGGACGAAGACTTCAGTGACGAACAGACCCGCGACGCACTCCTCGAGCGAAAGACGGCGTCGCTCGAGCGCAAGCTCAAGGCGATGTTTCCACGGCTCGACACCCAGGCGGCGTTTGCGTGGTGCGGCTCGTTCGGCTCGTCGAAGACGGGCATGCCGACGATCGGCTCGATCCCAGGGTCGCCCAACTGCTACGTGGCGATGGGCTATGGCGGCAACGGCATCACGTTTTCGATGATGGCCGCGCAGATGCTCCGGGGACTCGTCACCGGCGTGGGAGACCCGGACACCGACTTGGTCGCGGTACCGCGCTGAGTCGCGACGTCGGGCGGAACCTCGAGGCAGGCGCGCGTTTGACGCACGTCAGACGGCGCGGGGTGCCCGCGCGCCGTCAGCGGACGCCACAGACGCTCTCGGACAGGTCAAAAGGCGCGAGGGGTGCCCTCTTCGAGCTCGATGTCGTCGAGGAAGAGCCCGAGCAACAGCCTCTCCGAGTTCGCGGCGGGGACGTCGTAGCCGTTGTGGAGCACGGTCCAGGCGAGGGCGCCGTCCTCGTAGCGGAACACGTCGAGGTGGGTCTCTTGGCGCAGCTCCCCGCGGGGTGGGGCGTCGTCACGCTCGTAGTGCTTGGTGAGATCGACACGATCGCCATTTTTGATGGCCCACACGCGGATGTCTCCACCGCGCACGATGGCGTAGCTACGAATGTGTGTCTTGAACATGAACAGACCTCCAGGCTGGCTGTTCGCAAGCGCCGTGCCGCAGCGGATGCGCCTATCGCGGCGCGCACCCGACCCACAGGGTCGATGGGCTCGCAAAGGCTGCGTGCGCGCCGCACCCCTTGCGCTTCGAACGGAGCCGCGTGGTCCGGCGCCGGCTCCAGCGATGGGGATGGTCGTTTCCTTCTCGGGGCGCAGCGCTGGTGGTGGGCTCCCAGCGCCTTCGCGCGCGAGCGGTGCGCGGGTGGCACGTGCGATGCTGTTGGCTGACCCATGACGAACTCCACGGCGTGGGCTGAGGCTCTCTGGGCGCGTGTATTGGACGGGAAACCGACCGTGTTGCTGGGCGCGGCGGTGCCCACGCCCGAGCCGAGCGGCGCGCGCCATCGCGTTCTCACCGTGGACTGCGCGGCCTGGGACCGTCCGCTCGGCCCCCTGCTCGAGCTGCGCTCGGAGCTCGATCGGCTCATCGAGACCACGCGCACGCCGCTGGTCGGCACGTCGCCGCTGTGGGACACGCACGCCGACGAGCCCTGGAGCCACATCGCGCAGATGATCAACCGGCTGCAGCGGCAGCTCGACTGTCCCCTGCTGGTGGTGATCCAGGCCATCGATGCGGCCGACGTCGAGACGCTGAGGCTCCTCGAGGGGCTGGTCGCAGGTCCGATGAAGCTGCTCGCGGCGATGGTGTTGCAGAGCGACACCGCGGAGCTGACGGGACCGGCCAAGCGCCTCGTGGAGCTTGTGGTGAGCACCCACGGCGCGGTGGCGCTGATGACGGTGGCGGGCGAGCCCGTCCCGGCCGTGGCGCCGAGCGCGTCGTTCGAGCTCGGGACCTTGGGCGTGGAGGTACAGCGCGTGCTGCGGGCGGCGGCGGTGGTCGGCGACACCTTCGAGGCCGAGCTCGTGGCCGGCCTCCTGGGTCTGGACGTCATCACCACTCTCGAGCTCTTGCAGCTCGCGCTCGATCAGGGGGTGGAGCTCGTCGATCGCGGGAGCGGGATCTTCGTGATGCCCGGCGCGCTCGGGGCGAGCCTCAGAGCGCGCACGACGCCGTCGCTCGCCGCGGCGTGGAACGCCGAGCTAGCGGCCATGATGCAGATGCGCCGTGAGCTGGCCGAGGAGGACAAGGAGACCGCGCCCGAGGCCTCGGTGGCCGCGGCTCCGGTTCGAGAGCGAGAGGTCGAACGGCGACCCATCCAGACCCTGGCCGAGCGCTGGCATGGCCGCGACCTCGCCTCGCGCGCGGCCGAGCACGCGGAGGCGGCGGGAGCTCAGCCCGCCGCCGCGCTGCGCTACCTCGAGGCGGCCGAGGAGGCGGTGTCGATCGGCGGGCACGCGCGCGCGGTCGAGCTGACCGATCGGGCCCTGCGTCTCACGTCGGCCACGCCCGTCACCGACGAGGAGCGGCAGCTGCGGCTCCGCGTGATGCTCACCCGCGGGCGCGTGTTCACGCGCGCGGCGGGCGCGCTCGCCGACGTGGGGCTGCCCCAGGCGCTCGCGGTGCTCGAGGAGGCCAAGCGGCTCACCGCGTCGCAAGATCCGCCGGAGCTGCGCGCCGAGGTCTACGCGCAGATCGCTCGCGTGGCCTACGAGATCGGCGACGGGCCCCACTTCGCGCTGGCCCTCGACGCGCTCGAGGCCGCGCAGCACATCCTGCTCGACGCAGGCCAGCCCCTCGCGGCGGCGAAGCTGCTCAACGAAGCGGCGGCGGTCCACGTGCGGCTCGGGGAGCTCGGGCGCGCGGCGGAGCTCTTGTCGCGGTCGCGCGACGTGTTCATCCGCTACGCCGACTCCAGCGTCGACGCACGTCGGGAGCTCGCAGAGACCAATCACCTCGTGGCGCGGCTGCCGCTCCACGGCCCCACCGCCGGTCACGAGGAAGAGCTCGCGTTCGCCATGGAGTGCGCGCGAGGTGCAGAGCGCACCTACGCAGAGCTCGCCGATGTGCGCGAGCAGGCGCGGGTGCACGAGACGCTCGGCCGGCTCGCGCGCCTCACCGGTCGTCCCGAGGAGGCGCGAGCCCTCTTGCGTCAGGCGTTCCAGCAGCAGCGCCGCCTCGGCGACGCGGTCGGCCTCGCGCGGACCACCGCCGCGCTCGCCGAGCTCCTCGCCGACGCCGGACAGGCCAACGACGCCCTCGCCATCCTCGGCGACTCGATCAGCCTCAACCTCCAGCTCGGCTCGCGGCGGGGGGTGGCCTACAACCTCCAGGGGCTCGACGAGCTCGAGCGAACCCTCACCGCCAAGGACCAGGACGTGGCGGCGGCGATCCAGAACCTCCGGGGCGATCTCCAGCGCACCGCCGAGGCGATCGGCGCCCACCCCCACTGAAGACCCGACTGGACTGCCTGCGGGGCATCGAGGGCGCCGCCAGCACCGGCCTCAACGCTCCGAGGGGCGGTGGGCTCGGCGCGTGGCGAGCCAGCGGCGGGCGTCGCCGATGTCGAGTCCGACGTGGGCGAAGCCGGGGAGCACGACGTCGCGGAGGGCGCGGGCGATGGCCGCGCGTGCAGCGCCGGTGGCGGGGATGCCGTGCCCGGGCACGCCGTCGTCGGGGAGGAACGGGTCTTGTTGCTCCCAGAGCGGCACGTTGGCTTCGAGCATCGGGACGAGGTACGCGCTGAGCGCGTCGCGGAGCTCCACGACCGCGGGCGACGCGAGGTGAGCCCAGCCCAAGCGTGCGTGATCGATCTCCTCCCGCAGATGCGCGCGGTTGGCCGCGGTGGCGAGCGGGGTGCAGGAGGCGGCGAGCGCCGTCTGCAGCCACGCGGTGGCGAGGGTCTCGTTGACACAGGCGGTACCGAGGACGAGCAAGGCCACCTCGAGACGTGCGTCTGCGCAGCCGAAGCACGGCAGCTCCACGTCGCCGACGTCGAGCTCCACGGGGCGGGCGGCGCCGGCGTAGTGTCCGGCGAGGGTCCGGCAGATGGCGGCGTGACGCGCTTCGTCGTCGGCGGCGAGCTCGGCGAGCGCGGTCACCTCGCTGTGCGCCCCCACACGGACGAGCTCGGGCACCATCAGCGTGAACGCGCGCCCGATTCGAGCCTCGCTCCGGGCCCGCCGCAGCCAGTGCTGCGCGACGCCGGCGCGCACCTCGTCGTCGAGCGACTCGACGGCGTCGTCATCGAAGGGCAGGTCGTCGACGGCAGCGCCTGCGGGCCTTCGTCTCGTCATCGTGCGCTTGCCTCGTCGCTGACGGGGACGACGGGGGCTCCCGAGTGCCAGCTCAGAGGATGAGGAAACACGGGGGTACGTTCATCTCCGAGCCAGGCGGACAGGTCCTCGTCGCCGACGAAGTGCTCGGCGTCCCCGGGGCGCCGGTGGACCCGCTCGCCAGCGGCGCCGGGGCCGTGGGGCGCGTGTCGACGGCTCCGGTGGTGCTCGGCCTTTTGGGGGGCTCCGCTCGGGCCTCCGGGCTCTCCGCGCTCTCCGCGCTCGGCGAGCCGTAGACGTGCACCGTCGCCGCCGCTTCAGGCGCTCCCACCCCTGCACCTCCGCGCTCACACGCGGTGAGCGCGGCTCCCGCCACCACCACCGCCCGAAACAACCCGCTCCCGCGCTCGCTCATGCTCCTCACATCAGCGCGCCGCGCCCCTCCGGTCAAGCCCCGACACGACCGGGCCGGCGGGCGCCGTGTGCCGCTGGGCGCGCTCGCCCCTAGGACCATCCCGGTCCCCGCCGGTACGGCCCCCGAAAAAAGAATCGAGAAGGAGGAAAACATCGAGGCGGCTCAAGGCGAGGACCCCCTGACCGCTCCTCCCAGCGATGAACCACTATCCTGGGTCCCTGCTCCTCGCGATCGCGCTGTTGGCATGCTCCGAGCCTCCGACTCCTCGCGGCGTCGCCGCGACGGGCCCCTCGTCAGGCGACGGCGCCTCCACCCCGGCACCCGATCCGACCGGGGAGGGGGGAGGTGCCGCGGAGCCAGGCACCGGCGGGGCCGCGGTGGCCGAACCGGTCGCCTGCACGGGGGACGCCGCCTTTTGGGCCACGGGCATGAGCTTCACCGAGCCCACCCCCCGCGCGCTCGCGGATGCCCTTCACGGGGCGCTCTTCGGCTACGACGCTCACGGCGTGAGCGTCGTTCTGTCGGGTGATGCCGTCGCTGCGTCGGCCACCGTGGTGCACGTCGACGGTGAGCATCGCTTCACCAGCGGCCCCGACTTCGCGTCCATCCACCGTGACGCGGGTGGCTTCGCCACCACCGAGCCCCAAGCGCGCGGTTGGCTCCGGCTCGGCGCCGACGACGACGCCCCGACCGTCGAGCTCCACAACGTCGTGCTCACCGTGCGCGCGAGCGCCGACTGCGGCCAGCTCTTCGTCGTGCTCGACGCGGTCCTCCCCACCTCCGAAGGCGACGCCACCGTGTGGTTCGACGGACAGTGGCAGACCCTGAAGGCGCTCGCCGGCGGCGGCGAGAGCATCACCGGCTGGCCCGTCCGCACCCTCTTCCAGGGCGAGGCCATCAGCTTCGACTTCGCGTCGCTCGCGCCGTGAGCGCCATGTCGACACTTCCCGCAAGCCCCGTCCACGTTCCCGGTTGCACCACACTGCCATGCGCTCCACCACGCCTCACCCCCGACCTCTCTCCTCGCTCCCAACACCAGCGTGGCGCTTTCGGTCGCTCTCCTTGACCGGAGCGCTCCTCCTCGCGGCCTGTCACGGCGAGCGCGACCTCCCCGCCCTGCAGGAGCTCGGCGGTGCGCCCGCGCCCGACCTCGAGCCGAGCGATCGCTGCGACACGCCCCAGCCCGGCTGCCCTTGCGCCACGGACGGCGAGCGCATCCCCTGCAGCGACGTGCACAGCCGCGTCGGCGATCAGCTCGTGTGTGGCAGCGGCGAGTCGCTGTGCGAAGGTGGCGCGTTCGGCGCGTGCGTATTCACTGGCGACGTGCGCCTCCTCTCGAGCGCTGGCGTGCAGACCCTCGCGCTCGGGGGCCCCGAGGCGTGCCAGAACAACCCCTGCAACCCCGAGTGCATGACCTTCAAGGACGACCCCAGCGGGCTCGGCGACGCGGGGAGCGGCATCGCGGAGGGGCCCGACGGCCTCACCCTCGTCGGCGACACGGGCCTCGACGCTGGCGGCTGCACCGGCGGCAAGTCGGGCAGCTGCGCGCACTCCATCTGCGCGGTGGGCGAGAAGCTCAAGCAGGGCTGCGACGCCAAGGGAGGCAGCCCGAGCTGTGTCGCCAAGGTGTGCGCCAAGGACGCGCGCTGCTGCAACACCGCCTGGGACGCCGCCTGCATCGCCCTCCTCGACAGCGAGTGCGACGCCACCTGCTACGCCGACACCGACGGGGCCTGCGTGGCCTGCTTCAACGACAGCTTCGACCACGACGGCGACGGGTTCTCCGGCAAGCAGGGCGACTGCCTCGACTGCGACGCCAACGTGAACCCTGGCGCGTTCGACTTCCCGAGCAACGGTGTCGACGAGGACTGCGACGGCACCGCGGACAACGAGGTGGAGGTGTGCGACCAGGGTCTCGCCCTCACCTCGAGCGATCCGTATGCGCACGCGCGGGCCATCGACCTCTGTCGGAAGACGACCAAGGGCGCCCAGGGGAAGGACCGAGTCTGGGGCGTCACGGACGCCAGGCTCGTGCAGGCCAGCGGCAACGGCGCGCCGCACGGTCGCGGCTACGCCCTTCAGGCGAGCTTCGGCGCCGGCAACGCCACGAGGCGCGGCGACCGGATGGCCGTGTACTCCTCGGGCACCGCCCGCACGCCGGGGCAGAGCGGCTACGTCAACCCGAGCGGCCAGTTCGGCAGCTACGACGCCGGCACGAGCGTGAGCTTCCCGCCCGGATTCCCCAAGAACGCCACCGGCTGTCCGGTCTCCGGCAACAAGGCCTACGACTCCTCGGGCCTCCGGCTCACCGTCCGTGTCCCCACCAACGCCAAGTCGTTCAGCTACAACTTCAAGTTCCTCTCGAGCGAGTATCCGGAGTGGGTGTGCACCGCCTACAACGACCACTTCGTCGCGCTCCTCTCCGGCTCGAGCGCGGTGCCCAAGAACCCCGCCAAGAACTCGGACAACGTCTCCTTCGACGGCAACGGCAACCCGGTGAGCGTGAACATCGCGTTCTTCACCGAGCCGAGCTGCCCGACCTGCACGAGCCCCGCCCTCGCCGGCACCGGCTTCGATGGCAAATGCGACGGTCAGAGCTGCGGCGGCGCCACCGAGTGGCTGTACACGAGCGCCCCCGTGGTCGGCGGCGAGGAGATCACCGTCCACTTCGCGGTGTGGGATCAGGGCGACCACGTCTGGGACTCGACGGCCCTCATCGACAACTGGCGCTGGTCGGTGCACACCTCGGACATCGCCACCGGCGCCGAGCCTCCCTCGCCGCCGCAGACGACGTACGAACCCGGCACCTTCACGCGCGACTACGACGCCTCCGGCCTCTGCGGCTACGGCAAGACGCTCCGCTGGGGGCACTGGTCGTGGCAAGCTACCACCCCCAGCGACAGTCGCATCGCCTTCTCGATCCGCACCGCGCCCACGCTCGAAGGTCTCGACGTGGCCACCGACTACGAGCTCCGCTTCTCCGACGCTCCGGCGTCGCTCGTCGGCGCCCCTGCCGTCGCGCGCAAGGGCCCCCCCGATACCCAGCATGGCGCCGCCGTCGTCGACACCACGCTCGCCCAGAACAACGCGCCCCGATACCACCGCTTCCTCCGCGTGAGCTCGCGGCTCACGCCGTCGGCGACCAAGCTCCACGCGCCCACCCTCCACGCCTGGAACCTGCAGACCACTTGCGTGGACGACGAGTGACACGACGAGTCCGCGTTGCGCCCGCCGAGGAGGAGGAGCTTCTCTGCAGCGTCGTCGCTCGGCAGATGACCGCGGGCCTCGAGAACCTTCCGGAGCTGAGCACCGGGCGTCGATGTACACGCTGGGTGCACATCCTCGAGCGGACGGTGCTGCCAGGCACGGAGCTCTTCGATAACCCCCTTGGTCACGCGGCTGATGAGGCCTCGCGAAACGGCGAACCCGTGTGAAGAGGGGACGCTTGGGGGCCTCATGTCGAGCGCGCGCTCGGCGTGATATGCCCCACTCGTCCATGTCCACGATCAACCATGAAACGAAGGAGATCGCGCTCAAGGTCGTGCTGTGGGGCCCGCACTTCGCCGGGAAGTCGACGATCCTCAGGTACATCCACGCCCGCACCAACGACGAGCCCTTCGAGCCGACGGAGGACGAGGAGCCGCTCCCCGACGATGCCGAAGAGGGCATCTCTCTCGTCGATTACCTCCCCCTCCGGCTCGGCGACATTCGTGGCTACCACGTCAAGATGCATCTCTACGCCACCTGCGAGAGACCCTTCGTCCCGTTCGAGAGCCTGTCCATGTTGGCCGCCGGCGCCGACGGCTTTGTGATCGTCCTCGACTCGGCTCCCGCGCGGGAGCCGCACAACCTCCGCAGCCTCGAGCTCCTTCGCGAGGCGTGCGCCGCCAGAGCGATCGAGCTCACGGACGTCGCGGTGCTCGTCGCCTGCAACAAGCGCGACCTGCCCGATGCCGCGCCACTGCCGGCGATGCGCGCGCTCCACGATCCGAGCTGGGACGTCGTGGAGCTCGTCGCGAACCAGGGTCACGGCGTCTTCGAGATGCTCAAGCACACCACGCGCGACGTGCTGTCGCGATTGCGTAGAGAGTAGCGCCCATGCAGCGCCGAGGTGCCTGGTGCCGCGCGCGCCGACGCAGGCCAGTGGGAGACACTGGTCGAGCGGTTGGGCTCGCGGTCCGTGACCGTCCGGCATGCGCGGACGTGACGCTCTCCGTGGACGCCGGCCGCGCGTCCGGCTCAGGAGGCGTGGGCGAGGGGCTCGCGGGCCTTCGGGTTGGCGCTCTCGGGGGGGGCCGCGGCGGTCGGGTCGAGGAGCGCGACGAGCTCCGCCTGATCGAGCGTCTCTTGCTCGAGGAGCGCGGCGATGAGCCGCTCGAGGCGCGTGCGGCTCGCGCTGAGGGTGGTCGTGGCGGTGTCGAGAGCCTCCGCGAGCAGGCGCTGGGCCTCGCGCTCGATGGCGTGAATGGTGGCGTCGCTCACTCCCGCGTCGGTGGCGATCCGCGCGCCCAGGAACGGGTGCTCGGTGTTGTGCTCGTGGTAGATGGGGCCGAGGTCGCTCATGCCGAGCTGGCCCACCATGCGGTGGGCGATGTGGCTCGCCTGGCGGAGATCGTTCTCGGCGCCGCTCGACACCTCGCTCATGAGGAGCTGCTCGGCGGCGTAACCTCCGAGGAGCACCGCGAGCTTGGCCTCGAGCTCGCTCTTGGTGTGCAGGTGGGTGTCGGCGTCTTGGGTCTGCTGCGTCGCTCCGAGCGCCTGGCCGCGGGGCACGATCGACACCCGCCGCAGCGGCGCGGTGCGGTCGAGCGCGTGCGCGACCACCGCGTGGCCGGCCTCGTGGACCGCCACTCTGCGCCGCTCGGCGGGAGAGAGGTGGGTGTCGCGTGGCTCCCCGAGGAGGATCTTGTCGTGGGCCTTGGCGAAGTCGTCGGCGGACACCTTCTCCGCGCCCCGGCGAATCGCGCGCAGCGTGGCCTCGTTGACCAGGTTGGCGAGATCGGCGCCCGAGAAGCCGGGGGTCGCCTTGGCGACGTCGTCGAGCGACACGTCGTCGCCGAGCGGCTTGTTCCGCACGTGCACGCCGAGGATGGCGCGGCGAGCCTTGCGCTCGGGGAGGTCGACCACGATGCGGCGATCGAAACGTCCCGGGCGCAGGAGCGCGGGATCGAGCACGTCGGGCCGATTGGTGGCCGCCATCACCACGATGCGGTCGTTGCGGCTGAAGCCGTCCATCGCCGCGAGCAGCTGGTTCAGGGTCTGCTCGCGCTCGTCGTGGCCGCCGCCGAGGCCGGTCCCCCGTGAGCGGCCCACCGCGTCGATCTCGTCGATGAAGATGATGGCGGGGGCCGCGGCCTTCGCCGCCTCGAACAGCTCGCGCACGCGCGACGCGCCCACCCCTACGAACAGCTCGATGAACTCGCTCCCCGTGATCGAGAAGAATGGGACACCGGCCTCGCCAGCCACCGCACGGGCGAGGAGCGTCTTGCCGGTGCCGGGCGAGCCGACGAGCAGCGCGCCGCGCGGCATCTTGCCTCCCATGCGCTCGAAGCGCTCGGGGAACTTCAGAAAGTCGATGATCTCGCCCAGGTCGCGCTTGGCGCCGTCGAGCCCGGCGACGTCGTCGAACCGCACCTCGATCTGCGACTGCCGCTCGAAGCGCTTGGTGGTGGAGCCGAGCATGCCTGCGAGCGGATTCTTGCCGTTGCCGAGCATGCTCCGCGTGCGTCGAGAGATCCAGAACCACACCCCGACGATGAGCACCCACGGGATGAGCGCCACCAGCACCTGCGACCACGGCGAGGAGTCGTCCGGCTTCACGTTCACCACCACGTTCTTTTCGCGGAGGAGCGGCAAGAGCGCCGGATCCTCGCGCGCGGGGAGCTGGGTGCGGAACTTCGTGATGGTCTTGCCATCGATGTGCTGCCCGGTGGAGAAGGTGCCGCTCACGTCGTCGCCACGCAGCTCCACGCGCTCCACGTCGCCCTCGGCGAGCTCGGCGTAGAACGTGGTGTAGTCGATCCGGGGCGTGGCTTCGGTGTCGTCGCCAAAGCGCGACATCATCAAGAGGCCGGCGATGATGAGCGCCACCACGGTCCAACGCATCCAGGGGCCGGGCCACAGCGACGCTGGGTTGGGGGAGGGGTCGTCCTTGGGAGGAGGGGGTGCGGGTTGGGTCACGGCAGTCTCCTCGGGTACACGTCCGCAAAGGGCGTGCCGTCTTCATCGCCGGGAAAACGTGCGCCGCGACGCCGTGTTCGCGCAGTTATTGCGTTGCGCCCAACCTTATTGCGCTCTAACGGCGCTGAGAGGGCTGGGCGGCCGGGCGTCAGTTCACGTTGCGTGCGGTCACTTCCACGCCATCGCGAACGCGATCGCTCGGGTGCAACACCACGGAGATCGGGGGCTCGAGGCCCGACACCACCTCGGCCTCACGTCCGTTTCGCTGACCGAGCTCGACCGGGGTGAGCCGGGCCACGCCGCCGTCGATGACGAACACCGCCCACCCGTCGCCGCGGCGGAAGGCCGCGCTCGCCGGGATGCGCACCGCGTCCTCGCGATGCCACACGGTGATGTGGGCCTCCACGCGGTACCCATCGCCGAGGGGGGCCCAGCGCTCACGCGGCGCGTCCAGATCCACGATGACGTTGACCCGCTGCTCCTCCACGCCGAGGGCGCTGAGTCGGGTGAACGCAGCCGGCTCCACCAGCCGCACGTGCGCCTCGAGAGGCTCGCCCCCCCAGCGATCGATCGTGACCTTCGCCCCCGGCGCGATGCGGATCCCGTCGCGGGTGAGGACGTCGACCACGATCTCGAGCGCGCCCGGATCGCCCACCTCGAGCAGCGGGGTGCCCGCTTGCACGACCCCTTCACTCTGTTGCAGCACCTTGAGGACGCGCCCCTTGGCAGGGGCGGGGATGGCGAGCTGCTCGAGCTCGCTCCCTCGGCCCTTCGTCAGGTGGCCGAGCGCGGCCCGCGCCATGCTCACCTCGTGGGCCGCCACCTGCGCGCCGAAGCGGAGCGAGTCGAGCTCGGCGGCGGCGGTGCGCACCGTGAGCCGCGCGCGATCGAGCTCGCCGGAGGCGGCCACGCCGCTGGCCACCAGGCCCTCGATCTTCTTCTGCTCGCCCTTCGCAAACTCGAGCGAGGCCTCGGCGCGCACGATCTGGGCGCCGATCTGCTTCTGCGCCGCGGCGGCCGCCGCCACCCGCGACTCGGCGGTGCTCTGGCTGCGCTCGTCGAGCAGGGGCGGGCTCACCGGGACAATCCGCGCGAGCACCGTCTTTTCGTCGATCGGATCGCCAGGCGACAGCTCGATGCGCGCCACCCGCCCACTGAGCGGCGCCGAGATCACGTAGCGATCCTTGACGCGCGTGCGTCCGTCCTCGTCGACGGTCACGCTCATCGGTCCACGCTCCACCACCTGCGCGTCCACCTCCACCGGCTTCGGGAGCCACGCCCTGACGAGGAGGGCCACCACCCCCACCACCAAGAGGAGCAGAAACCCACGCTTCACCCAGCGACCGACCAGCCGCCAGCGATTCCGGCGCCCGCGCGGTGAAGGCTTGGTCGCTCGTGGCTCCCCCGGCTCGTCGTGCTCGGCCGGCAGAGGCGCCCTTCGTGGGTCGGGCGGCGGGGCCGGCCCTCGTTCGGCGGTCGCGTCGTCGGTGGTGTTGCGGGCAGAGGTCGTCATGTCACTCTCGCGTCTTCAATACGGCGATGAGATCGAGGTGGTCGAGCTTGCGGCGGACGAGCAAGGCGCTGAGCGCGCTCGAGGCGAGCGCCACCACCGCCGCGAACGCGTAGCTTCGCGACGTGATCACGAAGGGGAGGCGGTACGTCTCCGGATCGACGAGCGTGGCCAGCCAGTGGACGAGCAACGTGCCGAACGCGAGACCGAGCGGCAGCGCGAGCGCCACTTGCACGGCCATCTCGCCGAGCAGCACCGCGCTGATCTCGGTGCGCTGGAAGCCGAGCACCCGGAGGCTCGCCAGGTCGCGGCTGCGCAGCGACAGCGCCACCCGCGCGTTGTTGTACACCACGCCGATGGTGATGGTGGCCGCGAACAGGGTGATGATCGCGGCGAAGGTGATGATCATGCCGCCGCTCTGTTCGCGGAAACGGTCGAGGATGTCGCGACGGCGCACCACGCTCAACACCCCTGGCAGCTCCTTGAGGCGCTCATCCACGTTCGCCCCGCGGGTCGGATCGACACGCAAGAGCGCGAGCGAGACGAGCTCCGACTCACCGAGCGCGTCGCGCAAGGCGTCGATGCGCATGTGCCCTTGCAGGCCGAACGCCTCATCGACCAGACCGGTCACGACCAGCCGATGACGGCCGCGCGGACCATCGTTGACCTTCACCTCGACCGTGTCGCCAACGCCCACCGCGAGGACCTCGGCGAGCTTGTCGGTGAGCACGACGCCGTCCGGTGGCAACGCCCGCGGCTGCCCCGCCTTGTCGCGGAGCGCGCGCATCTCGCCGCCGTCGGGGTACCCGAGGATGACCCCGTCGCGGTGGTGGTGGCCGCTGTGAAACCGCACTGGCACCATCCGGAGGCCCTCCGCGGCGAGCACGCCGTCGATGTGCGCGAGCTCGCCGACCGCGCGCGAGGCGGTGGGGCGGATGAAGCTCACCGCCACGTCCTCCCGCATCACCTCGTGAAACTGCGTCTCCATGATGCCCTCGATGCCATCGTAGTAGAAGCCGCCCACGACCATGAGCCCCACCGACGAGGCGATGGCCGTCACCGACATGGCGGTCCGGACTGGCTGGCGCTCGAGCTCGCGCGCCACCATCTGGCCGGAGGGCCCGATGAGCCAGCCGAGGCCGAGACCATCGACGAGGCTCCGCCGGTAGCGCGCGGGGGCAGCGGGCCGCATGGCCTCCGCGGGAGGCATCCGCACCACCTGCGCGATGGCGAGAAGGGCGCCCACGCCGGCCGAGCCCACGCTGATGGCCACCGCCGCGCCCGCCGACCAGCCGTCGACCACGAAGCGCAGATCGGGGAAGTTGAAGAACTCGGTGTAGAGGCCGAGCATCGCGCGCCCGAGGTAGATGCCGAGCGCCACGCCGAGGACCCCCCCGAGCGTGCCGATGATGGCCACGAGCTTGCCGAAGTGGGCACCCACCTCCCAGTCGCTGTAGCCCACCGCCTTCAGCGTCGCGATGTCGGGGCGCTGCAAGTGCACCATGCGCGAGAGCACGATGTTGATGAGCAGCGCGGCTACGGCCAAGAAGATGCCGGGGATCACCACCCCCATCGACTCGAGCTGCATCAGCTCCCCGTTCACGAAGAAGCTCGAGGGCTGCTTGCTGCGCGGGATGGCGCCCGCCCCCCCGTGGCGGTCGAGCACGGCGTCGACGGCGCCGAGCGCCGCCGGCTCGGAGGCGCCGTGCTGAAGGGTGAGGACCACGTCGTTGAACGCACCTTCGAGCTCGAAGGTCGCGGCGAGCAGATCGCGGCGCGCCCAAACCACGGCGAAGCGGCCAGGGGCGGGCGCCATGTCGCCCGGTGAGAGCGCCACCACGTACTCGGGCGACGTGGCGAGGCCCACCACCCGGAGGCGGCGCGCCTTGCCGTTGAGGATCACCTCGAGGCTGTCGCCGGGCGTGATGTGGTGGGCCCGAGCGAACACCTCGAGCAGCAGCACCTCGTCGACGGTGTAGGGCTCGGGGAGGCGTCCGTCGCGCACCTGCACGTCGTTGATGGTGGGGCGACCCACGGAGGGGAGGCCGACGAGCTGCGCGCGAATGGGCTCGGCCACCGTCTCGAGCGGGATGACGCCGGTCTCGACGATGCGCGTCTCCACCCGAGCCACCTCCGGCAGCGCCTCGAGATCGTAGGCCACCGTCTCCGGGGCTCGCGCGAGGTGGGCGAAGACGTCGGCGAGACGAAGGCGCTCGTAGTAGGTGGCCTGGGCGGTCACGAGGGAGGCGTGGTTGCCGCGGAGGGCGATGAAACAGGCGATGCCGACCGCCATCACCATCGCGATGGTGATCACCTGGCCGCGCATGCGCTGGATGTCGCGCACGAGTTTGTTGTCGAGCGCGCTCACCAGCGAAGCTCCTTGGCTGCGCGCTTGTGCGGGGGCCGCTCTTCGCTCGCGATGCGTCCGTCGTGCATGGTGAGCACACGATCCGCCATCTGCGCGATGGGGGCGTTGTGGGTGATCACGGCGGTGGTCGTGCCGAGCTCGACGTTGACCCGCTCGAGCACCGCGAGCACGACCACGCCGGTCTGGTAGTCGAGGGCGCCGGTGGGCTCGTCGCACAGGAGCACCTCGGGCCGCTTCGCGACGGCGCGGGCGATGGCCACCCGCTGCTGCTCTCCCCCGGAGAGCTGGGCCGGGAAGTGGTCGAGTCGGTCGGCGAGGCCGACGAGGCCGAGCGCCTCCTCGGGCTCGAGAGGGTCGTCGGCGATCTCGGTGACGAGGGCGACGTTCTCCCGCGCGGTGAGGCTCGGGATCAGGTTGTAGAACTGGAACACGAAGCCGACGTGCTCACGGCGGTAGCGGGTGAGCTCCCACGACGCGGCGTGGGTGAGCTCCTCGCCGCGATAGAACACCTCGCCGGCGGTGGGCACGTCGAGCCCCCCGAGGATGTTGAGGAGGGTCGACTTGCCGCTGCCCGAGGCGCCGAGCAGCACCACCAGCTCCCCTGGATAGAGACACGCGCTCACCCCGCGGAGCGCGTGCACGTCCACCTCGCCCATGCGGTACACCTTGGTGACCCCTCGCACCTCGAGCACCGGCTCGGTCGCGGGCCGCGTCGCTCCGCTCATGTCGGGTTGGCTGATCACCGTGCCGTTTACCCCGCCGTGGTGCGGACGTCGTCAGACGTCGCGCTGGCGCTCGTCGCCGTCGGCGGCCCGTCAGTCGGGTCGGTCGGAGCGTACCACGAGGAGCGGCACGTGACTGTGACGGATGACCTTCTCGGTGACGCTGCCGAGGGCCCAGCGCATCACCCCCGAGCGCCCGTGGGTGGTCATCGCGATGAGATCCACGGGGAGCTCGTCGTCGACCGCGGGGAGCGCGTAGGCGACGATGCCGGGGGCGGCGTGGGCGCGCACGATCTTGGTGAGCGGCAACATCCCCGCGTCTTCGAACACGCAGCGGGCGCGGAACAAGAACGTCTCGCCGCGATCGATGTCGGCGGGCGTCGGGTGGGGCGACACGAAGTGAGCGAGCGTGACCTGCACCCTGTCCATCCGGGTGAGGCTCTTGACGTGGGGCACGAGGGCGAGCGCCCGCTCACTGCCGTCGACGGGCACGAGCACGTGGCGCACGTAGGTGGGGAGCGCCTCGGTGCGAAGGCGCGACGGCACGACCAGCACCGGCACCTTGCTCGCCCGCAGCACACGCTCGGTCTGCGACCCGAGGGCCCACTGCGCGAGGCCGCCGCGTCCGTGGGTAGCCATCGCGACGAGCGTCGCGTTCTCGCGCGCCGACGCCTCGAGGATCGACTCCGCCACCCGGCCGGCCTCCACGAGGTAGGTCGCGTGCAGGGCGTCGGCGAAGCGGTCCTTGGTGCTGGCGAGGTACCTCCGCGCGGACGCGCCGTCGTCGTCGCCGGCGAGGTAGATCCCTTCGTGCTCGCCGTCGACGGCCACACTGGCCGCTGGCTCCAGATCTTCGGCCACGACGTGGAGCAGCAGCAGCTCCTGTGCGTGCGCGAGCCAAGGCTCGAGGTAGGTCAACGCGACCTCGGACGCTCGGGAGCCATCGAGGGCGATCAGGGGACGGTCCAACATGGTGTGCATCTCGGGCTCCTTGCTCGAATGGGCGGTGGGGCAGGCGGTGTCGCCAGGCTGGGTGTCGTTGGGGTCGAGCTCGCGAGGACAAGACGTCGTTCAGGAGAGGACGGGTGCGGTGGCTCAGAACGAGCCATCCACCACGAGCGCGCCCGGGCCGATCCCCACGCGGGTCTTCTCCGTCTCGCCAGCCTCGATGAGGTAAACGATGCCGCCGATGGCGAAGGCGCCGACACCGATGGCGAGCGACACCGAGCTGAAGATCAGCGCCCCCTCGGTGGGACGATCCTGCGCGGCGACGACGCCGATGGCGGCGAGGCCCAACCCTGCTGCGCCCACGCCGAGCGCGGCCATCGAGAAGCTCGGCTCGGGGAAGCGGCGGTCGGGGCTGGGGAGGGGGGGCGTGATCAGGACGCGCCGCGGCAGGCGCGGCTCTTGCGGCGGATCGTAGATCAGGGGGGGATGCTCCGCGTCGAGCGGCGCGTAGATGTCGATGGGCCCTTCCACCGGCGGCCAGATGCGCGTGTCGCTCGGGAGCTCGGGGCGCACCACCTTTGCGGTGAGGGCTCCGTCACGCCGAGGCGTGGCGGGGACGGTCTTCGCCGCCTCGGGGAGGGCCGTCGGCGGCAGCTTGGAAGGGGTCTCGGTGGCGCCCCCTGGCCATCGCATCGCCGGCTCCAGGTTCTCTGCGAGCTGCACCGGTTGCGCGTCGTGCGCAACTCTCGCGGGGCCTACGTCGAAGCGGCCGGTCGGGGTGTGGGTGCAGAGCGACGCGGCCACCAGCGCCACCGCGGTGACGAGCCCGAGCGCGCCGACCCCGCCGATGGCTCGAGCGCCGCGCGATCGTTGTCCGCCTTGGATCGTGTCTCCGATTCTCCGCATGGTGAGCCTCCACGAACACCGTCGAGCAAGAAGTTTGCCACTCGACGCGGCCCACCCTCGCCGTCGTCGCGTCGGCGACGACGGAGCTCAGCCGTGAACGACCAGCACCGAGTTGCGCGCCCGCTCCGCCACCCGCTCGGCCACGCTGCCGAGCAGCACGCGCTGCACGCCCCGGCGCCCGTGGCTGCCGAGCACGACGAGCTCGAAGTCGCCGCTGTCGAGCCGCTCGAGGATCCCGTCGGCCGGCGGCGCATCGAGCACCGCGAACTGGATCTTGCGGATGCGGGTGCTCAGCTGCGCGAGGAGCTGATTGCCCTGCTCGAACACGCGCTCACGGAGGTGGGTCGACATGTCGGGCGGCGGTGGCAGTCCGTAGTGTTGCGGTGGCTCCCAACAGTGCAACACCTCGACGCTCGCCTCGGGAGAGCAGAGCCCGAGGGCGACGCACAGGCCGCGATCTGCGGTCTTGGAGAAGTCGGTCGCCACCAACACGCGCGTGAACGCACCGCGGGCTGGGGTGGTGTCGCGGGCGACCAGCACGTTGCGCTCCGAGAGTCGCACCACGCGCTGAGAGACGCTCCCGAGCAGCCAACGAGCGGCCGCGTCGCGATCGTGAGCGCCGACGACGATGAGCTCCGCGCCCACGTCGTGGGCCACCGACACCAAGGCGGCGTCGGCGTGGCCGTGGCTGAGCCGCGCCGTCGCGCGGACGTCCTGCGCCGTGCAGCTCGTCACGGCGTGATCGAGGAGCTCTTGCGCGCGGCGCATGCGGTCCTCCACGTACGACTGCCACGGCGCCGCGGTGCGCAGGGCCTCGTCATGCATCGCCATCGACGCATCCGTGAGGCCGCTCGCATGACACACCACGAGCTCCGCTCCGTGGTGCTTGGCGAGCGCCATGGCCTGGGCCAGCGCGGGGGGACTGGCGTTCGAGAGATCGAGACCCACGACAATTCTGTTGAGCGCAGCCACGCCCAACGGACGTGCAAACGCCGCGCCATGCGGCGCGGCGTCGGCTGCTCGTCGCTGCGTCCTTCGTCGGGGTCGTGATCCCGGGGGCGGCTCCGGTCGGGTGCCCGAGGATCTCAGGTCGGGTCCGGCTTCGGGGTCTTGTCCGTGCTCGGGGGCAGCGTCGGCTCCTTGATGTACTCGGCGGGGAGCTCTCCGGTGAGGCTCTCGAGGAAGGCCACGATCTCGGCCTTCTGCTCGTCGGTGACCTCCACGCCGAGCTGATGCCACGCCATGAGCTCCACCACTTCGGGGAGCGTCTGCACCTGCCCCTTGTGGAAGTAGGGCGCCGTCTTGGCGATGTTGCGCAGCGACGGCACGCGGAACTTCAGCTTGTCGTCGTCCTTCTCCGTCACCTTGAAGCGGCCGAGATCCGACTCGTCGGGCCACGGCTTGATGAGGCCCAGGCGCTGGAAGGTGGTGCCGCCGACCGCCTCGCCCACGTGGCAGGTGGGGCAGCCGAGCTTGATGAAGGTGGCGAAGCCCCGCACCTCTTGGTCGGTGAGCGCGCTCTCGTCGCCCTGCCGCCACTTGTCGAAGCGCGAGGGGGTCACCAGCTTGCGCTCGAAAGCGCCGATGGCCTTGGCCAGGTTGTCGTAGGTGACGGGCTTCTGGTCCTCGGGGAACGCCTTCTTGAACGCCTCCACGTACTCGGGGATCGACTCGAGCACCTTCACCACGGTGGCCTCGTCGGGCATGGCCATCTCCACCGGATTCAGGATCGGTCCTTTGGCCTGCTCCTCGAGGGTGGGCGCGCGACCGTCCCAGAACTGCGCGACGAAGCCGCCCGCGTTGTACACCGTGGGCGAGTTCCGGTCGCCGCGCTGTCCTTTGTGGCCCTCGGAGGTGGGCTCGTTGTCCACCCCGTAGGTCGCGAGGTTGTGGCAAGAGTTGCAGCTCACGTCGTGGTTCTTCGAGAGGCGCTTCTCGAAGAACAACATGCGCCCGAGCGTCACCTTCTCCTCCGTGATCGGGTTCTCGTCGCTGGCCATCACGGCCGGGATCACGGGGAAGCTCTTGAGGTCGTCGGCGGCGATCGTGGGCCGGGTGGGCCCTGCCGAGGCCGAGGGGGCGGCGGTGGCGCCGGGCCGAGGCAGCGCCGTGGAGGCGGCGGGGAGGCCCGCTTTGCGCTTTTCGGTCGCGTCCTCGAACGCTTCCTGGTCGCATCCGACGGCAGCGACGATGGCGGCCGTCAAGCCGAGAAACATCCAGTTTCGCATTATCGTTCTCCTAACCCCCACTTCACGCGAGCCCCCCACGGGTTGCTTGCGAGCGCGCGGCGCTCCGCGATCCATGTGTTTCCGAACCGCGCAGGCGCGAGACTAGTACCTCTTCTCGCAAGTTCGTAGCAGGTTCCTTTGTAGCGACGAAGGGGCGCGCGCGCCATCGAAGTGGCGAGGCACGCCGACCCGTGCCGTCACATGTCTCTTGTCAAGAGACGCCGAATGCGACAACTAGTAGCGCATGATCCGGGTCACCTGCTTCGTGCTCGCTGCCGGGCTGCTCATCGGCTGTGGCGGCGCAACCCCCAACCCCAAGTCGTCTGGCAACGCGGATGCCACCCCGGGAGGCACGAGCACCGAGCACGGCACCGGCAAGGGGCGCGGGAAGGGCCCTGGCAATCCCACCGGCGCCGCCGGCAACAAGGACGGCGTGCCGGGCGGTGCGAGCACCGAGCACGGGACGGGCAAGGGCGGCGGCGAGACCCCGGGGAACGCCAAGGGCAACAAGGACGGCAAGCCGGGGGGCGCGACCGACGCGCACGGTGCCGGCAAGGGAGGCGGTCACGGCCCCGGCGGCACGGGGGCGAAGGCCGGCAACCAGGACGGCGTGCCGGGCGGCGCCACCAAGGAAGGCCACAAGACGGGCACTGGCGGCGGCGACGGCAAGGGGAACGGCAACGGCGCCGGCGACGGGGCCAAGTAGCTCGACACCGCTGCGCCGCGGCTCGATCCCGCGCCGCGGCTCGATCCCGCGCACGCGTTTGGGCGCTGCCCGCGAGGGCTGCGCTTCAGCCCGAGCGCGGCGGCCCGAAGACGTTCGCAGAGCCGCCGCGATCCATCCCGACGGGCCTCACGGCGCCGGCACGGTGACGGGGCTCGGTGCCGTCTCACCGCGGTGGCCGTAGGTGAGGTACACCTGGGCGTAGGCCTCTTGGGTCTCGATGTAGCCCCAGTGATCCAGCGCGCGCTCGTCGTAGTAGTCGTTCGAGAGTGACGTCTCGTTGAAGTAGTGCTCGTCGAAGCGCATCGGCTTGCCGGCGGCGAGATCCTTGGCGTCGTAGTAGCTCGACACCGGGAAACGCATCACGAAGAGCCACTTGGCGCGCCCCTGTTCGAACGCGTCGGTGCTCGGGTAGTCGCGCCGCACGAAGAAGTCGCTCGCGCTCACGTCGTAGCTCGCGGCCACGATGGGGCTGTAGGCGCCGAAGAAGCGCGGGCTCGTGTCGCCGGGGGTGCTGGCGTCGAGCATGTAATACCCCGTGGGGCCCCAGTTGGTGTGGCGATCGAGGGCCTGGTTGAAGCGGCTCATACGCTCCTGGAACGTGGTGAACGCGGTCATGAAGCCCATGTCCGGCTGCGTCGCCCACGCCGGATCCCACTTCGCGGTGTGCCCGCGGGTGCTGGGCGTGTTCCAGGCGGTGGTCCAGTCGACCATGTTGCAGTTCTGGCTCGGCACCAACAGGCCCACGCCGGTGTCGCCGCAGCCGGGCTTCGAGAACAGGCGGTAGTCGGCCAGCCCGTCCCCGTCCTGGTCCTGATCGGTGAGGTAGAGGATGGGGCCGCCACCCCACTCCGAGGCAGCGATCAGCTGCTGGTGATGGGTGTCGTTGTGGAACAGGTACGTCGCCCAGGCCTTCCGCGCCTGATCGTAGCGGGTCGCGAAGGGGCGTTGGTACGCGTCCGTCGCGCCGGTCGAGAGCTCGGCGCCACGGGCGCGTCGCGAGTTGTGGATGAAGCCGTTCGACTCCAGCCACAGCGGCTGGAAGTTCACGTGCCCGCGGAAGTTGAACATGTACGAGAGATCTTCGGCGGTGCAGGTGGTGGCGCGGTAGGAGGCGAGCTCCGCCTCGTACTGCGACGGCACGATGGTGGTCGGCGAGCCAGCCACGAGGTAGCGCTCGAACACGAACTTCATCTCGCACTGGGTGAAGGGCGGCACCGCGTTGTCCACCCGCCGGCTGCCGTGACCGAAGGCGCCGTAGCCGTAGTGGTAGCCGTCGTAGGCGCCGGCCACGGAGCGCGCCGTGTGCATGGTGCGCATCACGTTCACGAGGCGCGTGTACGCGGGGTAGGTGAGCTGATCGAAGAGGTTCTTGTCGGTGTCGACGCTGGTGAGCTCGCCGGGGCCGGCGGTCTTGGTGTGGCGTGCCACCACCGCGAGCTTCTCGGCGAGCATGTCGGGGTAGTCGCGATGCTCGCCGCAGAGCACGCGGACGAAGTTGCGGGCCTTGGCGAAGGCCTGAGCTTGCGCAGACCCGCTGCCATCCGACTCGAGCCCGTAGGCGACCCGCCACTCGGTGTAGCTGAACGTCGAACGATACCCGTTCACCAGCGCGCTCATCGCCGCCTGCACGTCGGGGTGATCCCACGCCACGCTGCGCACGTAGGGCACGGTGTCGCCGTAGGTGCAGTAGGTGTTCTCGTACTGCACCGGCGAGCTCAGATCCGGGCGACCCTCGAGCGGCTGGGGCGGGAGCTCGTCCTCCACGTAGCCGTGGCTGATGGCGTAGTCGCGCAAGAGCGCGAGGGCGGTGGGGCCGACGTAGGGCACCGCGTCGAGCTCGTCGATGGAGTCGAAGCGATCGTCATCGCCGGTGCCGCTCACCCCGTCGGGGCCGTCGCGGTGGGTGACGATGTTGGTGGCCGCGCGTTTGTCGAGGCCCACATCGTCGTCGAGCAGAGGGATGCCCACGTCGGGATCGTTCACCAGCGCGAGCGTGGCCCGATCCATCTGCTCCTCGGTGAGGGTCTCGCCGCCGGGGCCGTAGCCGTGGGTCTGGGCGTAGGTGAGGAGCTTCTGGAGGGCGCTCTCGCCGACGTAGGGCACGCCGTCGAGCTCCGCCACCGTGTCGAAGGGGTTGTCGTCGGCGGTGCTCACCACGCCATCGACGCCGTTGCGGTGGGCGACGATGTTCTCGGCGGCGCGCTTGTCGAGGCCGACATCGTCGTCGAGGAGGACCACGTCCACGGCGGGGTCGTTCACCAGCGCGAGGATGGCCAGCGCCTCCGCCGAGCCCTCCTCCACGTCGATCCGCACCCCTCCGATGTCTTCGGACTGGCGGTCCGGAGCGGTCGGGGCGCAGCCGGCGGCGGCGGCGAGGGCGAGGACCGAGACGAAACCGGTGAAGCGGTGGATCGAACGCATGGCGACTCCTTGTCTGTCGGGAGGGTCGGGGGACAGGTGAGAGTCGCGGGCTCGGTGGTTCTCCGGATCTGGGCCCGTCCTTCCGGACGTGCCCGAGAGCCCGTTCGCCTTCCTCTCTGGAGGGCGGGGGGCCCCGGACCGCAACGGTGTTGTTGTGCGTGATGGTACGTGCGTGGAGGCAGGATCTTCCCGGTCGGGCGACGATCTTCCACCCCCTGCCAGCGGACGGCTCAGTCGTCGTCGACGCTCGTGTCGAGCTCGATCCACACCGGGAGGTGGTCGGTGACGGTTTGCACGACGGTGCTATAGTTCGCCATCGTGTAGTCGTGGGCCCCCGCGCCCATGAGCTCGGTGAGCTCGCCGGCGGGGTAGAAGATGTTGTCGAAGCTCGACGCGAGGCCGTCGTAGCCGATGCTGGTGGGCTGTTCGGGGTCGATCACGTAGTCGACGCCGTCGTGACCCACGAGCGTGAAGGCCGAGTCGTTGCCGGGGAGGTTGAAGTCGCCGCCGATGAGCACGTCGCCCTCGTCGCCGTTCGCGGCCTGAAACCAGTCGTAGACGTGGATGAGCTCGGCCGCCTCGGCGCGGCGGGTGGCGAGGGTGCTGCCGTACTGCAGGTGGAACACCACGAAGGTGAAGTCGATCGCGCCCATCGCGAAGTTCGCGCCGTAGGGCTCGCGCTTGATGGTGTCCTCCGGGTCGTCGTAAAAGCCGATGACGCTGGTCAGCTCCACCTCGGCGTCGCGCCACACGAAGGCGGCATACTCCCACCCGTTGGCGTTGCCCACCGGGGTGGGGCTCACGTGGTGGCTCCACGCCTCGCCGGTCAGCGCCTCGAGCTCCACCTCGAGCGAGGCCACCCCGGCGGGGTCGAAGATCTCTACCAGGCCCACCAGATCGAAGTGGCTCACGATGCAGGCCAGCGCCACCATGTCTTTGTTGTTCGCTTTCCCGAGATGCAGCGGGTTGAGCGACGCGACGGTGTTGCGGGGGAGGAGCGAGCTGTCGGTGAACACCGACGAGGGGCACGCGTAGGGGTAGCTCGGCGCTGGACCGTCGTCCTCGCCGACGGTGACCGCGATGGGCAACACGTTGTTGCTCTCGTAGCGCTCGGTCATCACGCGCTCGGTGTCGAGCACGAGGAGCACGAAGGCGGGGCCCTCGGGCGTGAGCATCGGGACGCGCACGTCGGCCGAAAAGAGCGTGCTCGCGCCCACCGCGAGGGTGTCGAGCTGTCGGTAGGCGAGGAACACGTCGCTCTGGTCGTGGTGGGCGTCTCGCGACAGATAGAGCTTGGCCCGGCTCGAGCTCGCGGGCTGCGTGCCGGCGTTTTGCACGGTGGCCGACACGTCGAGCTTGAGGCCGGCTCCGACGGTCGCCTTGTCGAGGGTCGCGCCGTGGGCCACGAGATCCGGCGCGTCGAGCGAGGGGTCGTCGACCACCACGTCGATCGCGATGCTGCTCACGTTGTTGCTCTCGAAGGTCTCCGCCACCTCGCCGGCCGCGTCGGCGACCACGAGCAGGTACCAGCGCCCGTGGCCGGTGAGGGCGTCGATCATGGGCGTCGCGTCCTCGTCGCTGTGCTCGCCGGCGGCGAGGGCGGGCACGTTGTCGTAGCCCACGTACTTGTCGTCAGGGCCGTACTCCGTGTCGCGCGAGAGGTAGTACTTCACGCGGCTCGCCGCGACCGCACCGTGCTCGCCCACGTTCTCCACGCGGCAGAAGAGGGAGGCGCGCTCGCCGGCCTTCACCGCCGTGGCGGTCACCGAGGCGCTGGTCACCATGTAGTCGGGGAGGGGAGCGCCGGGATTGTCGCCGGGGCCTCCGGTTTCGGGCACGCCCACCGAGAAGGCGATGGCCACCACGTTGTTGCTCTCGTAGCGCTCGGCCACGGCGCGGGTCTCGTCGGCGACGAAGAGCACGTAGTGGGTGCCGTTCGGGGTCCCGACCGGGACGCGCAGGGCGGCAAACTGGGGGCTCACCGCTCCCACCGCGAGCGCTTCGACGTTGTCGTAGTTGAGGTAGGTGTCGCCCGCGTCGAAGCGATCGTCGGCAGACAGGAAATACTTGAGGCGGCTCGCGCCCGCGTCGGCGACGCCCGCGTTCTCCACCGTGACCGAGGCGTTGAGGACGCCGTCCGCCGTGGCCACCGTGGCGTCGAGCGCCGCGCCGGTGAGCACCAGATCGGGCTTGATGGCGTCGGGGTCGTCGGCGGTCACCGTCACCGCCACCGCCACGACGTTGTTCGTCTCGTCCGCCTCGTCCACCACGCCGTCGGCGTCGAGCACGAACAGGATGTAGTAGTTGCCGGCGAAGGTCGCGGCCGACACGCGCAGGTTCGCGTCTTCGGGGCTCGTGCCGCCCACGACGAGCGCGTCGACCTTGTCGAAGCTGAGCTGCTTGTCGCTCGCGTCGCGGAGGGTGTCCTCCGACAAGAAGTACAGGAGACGCGACTCTCCGGCGTCGGCGCTGCCACCGTTCTTGGCGATGGCGCTGACGGCGATCGTCTCGCCGGCGCGCACCGTGGTCACCGGCACGCTCACCGCCTCGAGCTGGAGATCGGCGCGCGGGGTGTAGGCGCCCACGAAGAGCGGGGCGGAGGCGACGTTGTTCCCCTCGTCCGCCTCGGCGCACACGCCGGTCTGATCGGCGACGAACAGCACGTGGTAGGCCCCGTCGGGGGTGCCTGCGGGCACGCGGAGGTTGGCCGTCTCGGGGCTCGCGGCGGCGGGGCCGAGGCCCGCCACCACGTCGTAGTTGAGGTAGGTGTCGGCGGCGTCGTAGCTCGCGTCGGTCGACAGGTAGTACTTGAGGCGCGTCTCTGCGCTCGCCTCGTTGCCCACGTTGACGACGGTCGCACTCGCCGCCACCACCGCCCCAGCGTCGGCCCGGGGCGCCGAGAGGGCCACGTCGGTCACCGTGAGATCCGGACCGTCCTCGAGCGTGAGCTCGCCCACCATGACGGGGAGCGCGTACACGTTGTTGGTCTCGTCGAGCTCGACCACGTCGCCGTCGAAGTCGGCGACGAAGAGCACGTAGTAGGTCCCGTCGGCGGTGCCCGCGGGCACGCGGACATTCGCCGTCTCTGCCTCGAACGCGCCGCCGGCGAGCGCGCCGACGTTGTCGTAGTTGAGGTAGGTGTCGCTCGGATCGAGCAGGGCGTCGGCGGAGAAGTAATACTTGAGGCGGCTCGGGCCGGCGGCCACGCCGCCGACGTTCACCACGCGAGCACCGACGGCGATGGTCTCGCCGGCGTTGGCCACCACGCGGTCTGCGGTCACGTCGGTGACCACCAGATCGGTGGCGCCGGCGGCGGCGGCGGCGCCGACCACGAGGATGAAGAGGAGCGCGAGCAGGCTGACGTCGAATCGGATGCGCATGATGGTCCCTGGCTGCTTGAGGCGGGATGGGGTGGTGTCGACGGGTGGGTCGGCGATCAGCGGAAGCAGACGGTGTGGCTGGCGGGGTCGTCCTTGAAGGGCGCGGTCCACACGGCGGGGCAGTTCGCGGCGATGAGGTCTTTCAAGGTGTTCGCCTCGGCGTGGCTGAGCGCCATCGGCTCGAACACGAGGGGGATGACGGGCGCGGTGGCCACCGTGTCGAGCAGCGCCTCGTAGGTGCCCGTGCCGCGCTCGGTGCTCCAGATCGCCTCGAAGTTCGCCGCGAACTCGCGGATCACCTTCGCGTAGCGCAGGCCGCGGAACACCAGCATGTTCTCGAAGGTGTTGTGCTCGGCGTTGTCGGAGAGGTTGTAGCTGCCCGTCCAGAGCTCGTCGCCGTCGATCACCATGTACTTGTGGTGCATCTGGTCGGCGTAGGTGTAGTCCCAGCGGAACGCGTAGTACTTGTAGCGAACGTCGACGCCCGAG
This sequence comes from uncultured Polyangiaceae bacterium, assembly GCA_964401935.1. Taxonomy (GTDB): domain Bacteria; phylum Myxococcota_A; class Polyangia; order Polyangiales; family Polyangiaceae; genus JAPYTK01. The sequence continues at coordinate 18,816 of CAYOAL010000056.1, read as the reverse complement.
ACGCCGAGCTGGTAGCCGAAGAGGAAGCCCTTGTCGTAACAGCTTCGGAGCGCGGAGGCGGTGCTCGCCGCGGCCACGCAGGCGTCGAGGGCGCTCTGTTGCTCGCCGTGGAACCAGCTCGAGATGTACTCCTGACCGTCGGTGTAGACGCGAATGTCGAGGTCGGGGTCCTCCTGGGCTTTGGCCATGAGCGCCTCCGCGATGGGGCGGGAGCGGAGGTGGCCCGACGCGATCCAGATCGAGTCGGTCGCGTTCTCGATCGCGCTCACCATCGCGTCGGCCACGGTGTTGCGCCCGGTCACGATGCGGAAGGTGTCGCCGGACACCGAGAAGTTCGCCGAGGTGAAGTAGGCGTGGGAGGCGGCGTCGTCGGCGATGTCGGCGTCGCCGATGGGGGTGGCGTCGATCGCGGGGAGCGAGGCGTCGAAGACGAAGTCGCGTGAGTGATCCCAGAGGTGGTTGAACTCACGCTGCACCCGCAGCAAGAGCTCGGGCTCGCCTCGCAGGAACAGCGTGTTCTCGTCGTAGCGCGTGGCCGCGCTGTGCGACCAGTTGCCGCTGCCGGTCACGAGCCAGCCGGTGCTCGCGGCGGCGAGCTCGGTGCGTGGCCCGTCCACGAGGGCGAGCTTGTGGTGCATGATCTTGTTCACCCAACGCACGTCCACGCCCATCGCCTCGAGGCGAGCGGAGCGGGTAGAGGCGAGGGCGCTGCCCGTGGCCTTGCGGTCTTCGGAGGCGGTGTCGAAGATGAAGCGCACGCTCACGCCGCGGCCCACGGCGCGCTGGATTGCGTTGTAGATGTTGTTGTCGGAGAACGAGTACATCGCGATGTCGAGCGAGGTATCTGCCGCGTCGATGAGCGCCACCGTCCGGGCCGCGTGACTCGCCGAATACGGCTGCGGCGAGAACACCGTGTCGTTCGTGGCGTCGGGGACGAGGTCGAGGTAGCCGTTCTTCACGGCGTAGTCGCGCAGCTTTGCGAGGGCGCTGTCCCCCACGTAGCCGATGGCGTCGAGCGCCTCGAGCGACATGAAGGTGCGGTCGTCGGCGGTGCCCGCCACGCCGTCGCGGCCGGCGCGCCAGGCCACGATCCCGTCGGCGGCGCGCTTGTCGAGGCCGACCGCGTCGTCGAGCTCGGTCCGTCCCACGGCCGGGTCGTTGGCGAGCGCGAGGGTCGCGAACACGAGATCGTCCTCGGTGGGCGCGTCGCTGCCAGGCAGGTAGCCGTGGGCGGTGGCGTACGCGAGCAGGGCCGCGAGGGCGCTCGGGCCCACGTAGGGGATCGCGTCGAGCTCGCGGAGGTCGTCGTAGAGGTCGTCGTCGGCGGTGCTGGGGAGGGCGTCCGCACCGTCGCGATGGGCGATGATGTTGGTGGCGGCGCGCTTGTCGAGGCCCACGTCGTCGTCGAGCAGCGCCACCCCGACCGAGGGGTCGTTCACGAGCGCGAGCACGGCCGCCTCCTCGGCCGAGCCGGGCTCGATGGAAGCGTGCTCGTGGCCGAGCTCTTCGCTCGCGGTGTCGGGGGCGGGGGCGCAACCGGCGCCGAGCGCGGCGAGGAGGCAACCGAGACCAAAGCGACCAAACAGTGACGTGTGCATCTTCGAACACTCCTCCGAGGAAGGGCGTGGGAAGTTGCGGGCTCGTCAGTTCTCCGGATTGAGCGCTCCGCTTGGGAGTGCTCGAGAGCGCAGGGCGCTCCGGACCGCAACGGTGGGGTTGTTGGGTGTCCCGTCGAACCCCGAGTCGACCGGTGGTACGGTGCTCGCGGTGGAATCTACCCGTGTCGGTGTTGAATTTCGTGACGGGACGGAGACCGCCAAAGCACGCCCCGTACCACTTTCAGGGCGTTGAAATGATGAGGGTTGTCGGGGCGTCGGGGGTTCGCGCACGAGGGCTGTGCGCGCACCGCACAGCCGTCCGCGAAGAGCAGCGTCACCGAACCAGAGAGTAGTATACTGAGTGGAGTGCAATGAGTAGATCATGCTTCTCGGGGGGGGCGCCTTGTTCGTGACCGTGATCGACTGTGGGAGCCGGAAGGTGGACGCCATCGTGGGCGCGCTCGTGGCCGCTGGGGCGCAGGCCGAGGTGGTGGCGCTCGGCGCCGCGTCGAGCCGCGGGCGGTCGGACGCGCTGGTGATCTCGGGCGGGCCCCGCCTGTTCACGCAGGAGCCCGAGCTCGTGCGCGAGTTCGGATTCCTCGACGAGGTGACCGTTCCGGTGCTCGGGATCTGTCTCGGTCACCAGGCGCTCGGCCTGCGGGAGGGCGCGCGGATCTTCCTCGGCGCCGAGCGTCGCGGCGTCGAGCCGATCTCGGTGCTCGCGCCCCACCCGCTGTTCGACGGGCTCGGGGTGGCACCCGTCTTCGCCGAGGATCACTGCGAGGGCATCGCGCTGCCGTCGGGGTGGCGTTGCCTGGCCCGCTCCGCGCACTACGAGGTGGAGGCGATGGTGCACGAGGAGCGCCGTCGCGTCGGCGTGCAGTTCCATCCGGAGGTGTCGGGAGCCACCGGGGCACGCCTCTTCGCGAACTTCGTCGCCTTCGCGCGCGGCGTCGGCGCACCGAGATCGCCGTTCGCGCCGTGATCGCTGTCCCCGCCGGCGCGGGCGCGCCTCACCGCTTGCCCAACAGGCGGTTCAAAAGGCCGCCCTTGGGGTCGCGCTCCTCTTGGATGGCGGCGATGGCCTCGAGGGCCTCGGGACACTCGGGCTCGAGGCCGAACGCCGCTTCGAACTCCTCCACCGCGTCGTCGAGGTAGCCCTCCTGCCAACACAGGTGGCCGCGGGCGAGCTTCTCGGCCACGAGGAGCTCCTTGTCCTCGAGGAGCTCCTTCACGTCGCTCAACAGCTTGGCGATCTGATTCTTGGCGTCGCGGTACCGTCCCTCGGCGAGCGCGTCGAGCGCGGTCGCGCGGCGCCGCGCGGTGGGCTCGGAGAGCGCGAGGCCGGCGGTCTCGTGGGTCGGCGAGGCCGCGCTCTCCGGCGCCGCCACCGGGACAGGGTCTGCGACGCTGTGCTCCACGTGCGGGTCGGCGTCGCTCGAAGGAGGGGGGCGTGGTGCACGCTCGGGAGGTGGCTCGAGGTCGCTCAGATCGATCGAGGCGGGCGTCCAGTCCTGGTTGCGTCGGAGCGGCTCGCGGCGCAGCGGCGGCAGATCGCGCCCCGAGTCGGAGGCCTCCTCGGCGTGTCGGGGCTCGGGGGAGGCGGGGGTGGGCATGAGCGCCTTCTTCGCGTCGCTCAGCAGCACGAACACGCCCTGCGCGAGGCGCCGCACGTCGTTGCCGTGGTGCTTGTACCGATCCGGGTGGTACTTCATCGCGTTCTGGCGGAACGCGGTGGCCACCGCCTCGGGATCGGCGTTGGGTGGAAGGCCGAGCCGCTGGTGGTAGGGGAGGGCCTTCAGGCGTCGCACCTCTTCGCGGAGCGTCTCGAGGAGGGCGAGCCGCTCGTCGCGGGGGCGCGCCTCGCTTCGCGGTCGCTCCACGCGCTCCACGAGCTTGTGGGGCACGCGAATGGGCCCTCCTGCCGGCGTGTCCTCCGCGGAGCGCTGCTCGAGCGCAGCGTCGCGGTCGTCCTGCGCGCTGAGCTTCTCGACCTGGCGGGCGTGTTGGAGGTCGAGCGCGCGGCGGTCGCCTTGACTCGCGCGCGCGACCTCCTCGAGGAGCCGGCGCACCGCGAGCGGCTTGTAGAGCACCCCCTTGGCGCCGCGGGAGAGCGCGAGGTGCTCCCGCTTCCGATCGGCCTCGTCGGCCACGAGCAAGGTGGGGATGCAGCGAATGAGGCCGTCGCCCTTGAGCCGGTAGAGGAACACCAGGCCGTCCATCTTGGGGAGGCGGGCGCCGACGATGAGCGCGTCGGGTCGCCACCGGCGGCAGGCGGCGAGCGCCTCTTCCCCGTCGGTGAGCACCTCCACGTCGTAGCTCGCCCGCTCGAGGGAGGTGCGGATCATCGCGCGCGTGTGCGCGTCGTCGAGCACGAGCAGAACCCGCCGCCCAGAATCGCTGTCGCTCCCCCGAACCGTCACCGATCCGAGAGCATAACGTCGGAGACCGAGGCGAGACATCCTTTTTGCGAAGCGGCGTGTTCGACGAAGGGCACCCTCGACGGCGGGCGCCGCGGCCTTCGTGCTCGCTTCGAGAAGCGGTTCGGTAGGTCGTCCTTCGACCAGGCATCGAGCGAGGAGCTTCGGGGTGCCCATGAGGTTGGGGGGCCCACGAGCTTCGGACCGCTCGGGTGAATTGACGCCCACGCCGCGGTCTGGTCCAACGGAGCATCGCGTCTCGCCCCACAGAGAGCACGTCCGCGGCTCACGTCCACGAGAGGCGCCTCCGTCGCTCACGCGTCGCGGTGCCGCTCATGCTGTTCGCGTCGAGCGTCGTCATGGCCTTTGCGTGGCTCGGGCACCTCCGGCTCAAGCAGCTGCCGTACCCGCTCGCCATCCTCTTCGTGTGGCTCCTCGTGTTCCCCGAGTACCTCCTCAACATCCGCGCCCTGCGCATGGGCTACGGACCGTTCAGCGGCGGTCAGATGGCGGCGTTTCGCCTCGCGTCGGGGGTGGTCGCGGTGGCGCTCGTCGCGCGCTTCGTGCTTGGCGAGGAGCTCGGGTGGCGCAAGCTCCTCGGGTTTGCGCTGATGATCGCGGCCATGGTGCTGATCGCACAGAGCCCTTACCGGCCGGAGCTGCCCTCGCAGCCGGAGCAAGACCCATGACCGAGCTGTGGGCGGTGCCGGCCTTGCTCTTCGTCTCGAGCCTGCTCATGGCGTTCGCGTGGCTCGGGCACATTCGCTTTCGGCAGCGGAGCTTCTGGGTCGCGCTCCTCGCGAGCTGGTTCCTCGTGCTCCCCGAATACGTCATCAACGTCATCGCCATTCGGTGGGGACACGGCGTGTTCACCGGTGGCGAGATGGCGGCGATCAACCTGTGTAGCGGCGTGTTCTGTGTGGCGCTGGTGGCGCGCTGGTTCCTCGGGGAGCGCTTCGGCTGGCGCAAGCTCGTGGGCTTCGCGTTGATGGCGGTGGCGATCGTGCTCGTCGTCGGCTGAAGGCCCGACCCACACCTCTCCCGGTCTTGAGCGCGAAGGCCGAAGTCGCTGGCGGCGGGGCTGGCGACAGGCCGATCCAGCGCTCGTGAGAGGCCGCCGCCGCGTCAACGGGCGAGCGTGGCGCGCGGTCGCTCACAGCGTGGTGAGGAACGCCTCGAGCGCGGCGACGTCGTCGCTCGCGAGGGGGGCAGACCAGCCCATGTGACCCTGCGTCGTGACCAACAGCTCCCTCAAGGTGGAGAACCGCCCGTCGTGGAAGTAGGGCGCGGTGCCCACCACGCCGCGGAGCGACGGGGTGTCGAGCAGCACCCCCGAGCCGACGTCGTGGCGCTCGCCATCGCTCCCTCGGCCCTCGCGATGGCAGCTCCCGCAGCCCACGAGCTCGGAGAAGAACAGCGTCTCGCCGCGCGCCACGAGCGCGCGCGAGGGGGCACCAGCGCGCGCTCCGCGGGGGGGAGGCGGGAGCTCGTGCAGGTACGCGAGGAGCGCGTCGAGGTCGTCCGCTGCGAGGCCCGTCCCGCCGAGCCGCGCCACCGTGGCCTCGACGTGCTCGGCGACGGTCGCGGCGTCGCCGTCCCAGCCGAAGGGGCCCATCTCGTCTCCGAGACGACCGGCGAGCATCGGGGTCTGTCGGGGCCCGGTCGTGGTGCTCCAGGTGAAGCCGTCGTCGCGCCCGTCGGGGTGGCAGCTGGCACAGGCGCGTCCGTCCGCGCTCAGGCGTCGGTCGCCAGCGGCATGGAAGAGGGCGCGTCCCCTCCGTGCGAGGGGGCTCGGCGCGGGCGAGACGCCGCCACCGAAGCGGGTCATGCGGTCGGGCTGCACCGCGGGGCGGAACACCGCGGGCACCACTCCGCGAGGGGCCACAAAGGCGCTCGTGCGGATCGACGACAGCACCTGTTGGTGTTGTGACCACACATGTACCCATCCCCGCGACGCATCGACGGCGACGCCGGTCGGCCCATCGGGCACCCCGACGGCGCCGTCGAAGGTGTCTTCGAGCGAGAGCGGCGCTCTCCGGTGGGCGACCACTAAATTCGTGCCCAAACAGGTTGTGAAGGTGCGGCGGTCGTCGCCGTCGATGGCCCGCGGGAGCAGGCAGCGGCGGTCGGGGGAGGCGCCGTCGACGCTCGGATCGAGCGGTGTCGCCACGCGGCCCCCGAGGCGCAGCGCGAGCTGGTCGCCGGCGAGGTGGGCGATCGCGGACTGGTGGGCCGCGACGCGCTGCCCGGTGCCATAGGCCCCGTCGCCGTTCGGGTCCTGCTCGATGAGCACGAGCGGCGCCAGGATGTCTTGTCCCACCGCCGCGACCGCGAAGCCTTGACCGAACGCCCGCGGGGTGGGGCCGCGCACAGGGCCTCGACCGGCGGGGGGGCGCAGGTCGACGACGGGGGCGACGGGCGCCGCAGCCCCCGTCGCGAGCGAGACGACGGTGAGGGGTCCGCCGCGGGACCGGCCGCCGACGGCGTGGCTCACCAGCGCCTCGCGGCCATCGGAGCGCACCGCCACCCCGCGCGGCTCGCGCGGGAGCGACGCCTCGAAGAGGGGCTCGCGTCCGACCACGGTGAACGCGCTGAGCGTGGCCGCCCAGCTCGACACGACGAGGAGCGTGTCGCCGTCGGGCGTGACGGCGAGGCCCGTCGGCTCGGCGGGCACCGCGATGGCCGCGGTCTGTCGCAGCTGGGGGGGAGACGCGGAGGAGAGCTCGAGGGCGATCACCGCCCCCTTGTCGCGCAGGCTCACGTAGGCGCGCCCGTCCCCACCCACCACGAGCTCGGCCGGGCTCCCGTCGACGGGGAGGCGGTGGAGCTCTTCGTGGCGCTCGGGATCTACCGCCCGCACGAGCCGGGCGTCGGCGTCGGCGACGAGCAGCAACGTGCGCTGGGCGCCGCGAACGAGGGCGAGGGCGCTGCCGGCGCGGCGCTCACCGACGGCGTGGAGCGGGAACCGAGGCGGCGGCTCTTCGGCGCTCGTGACGCCGGCGAGCGCGCTCTCCCATCGGACTTGGAGCTCGAGGGGAGCCTCGTGGCTGCACGCGCCGAGCAAGCTCAGCGCGAGGGCGACGGTCGCGCCGAGCCGCCCGCGGGGTGCGATCATGGCGTCCCGACCCATGGCGTCACGGTAGCAGAGCCCGCTCGTCGGGCCAGCCGGTCGCTCAGCGCACCGACGCTACCTCGATCTCTTCGACGCGGCCGCTCTTGTCCACCTCGACGACGTCGCCCGCGCGGGCGCGCACGAGCGCCCGCCCCAGCGGTGACTGCGGAGTGATCACCCGCACCGCGTCGGCGCCGGTGGCCAGGGTGATCCCACCGCCGGCGGGGGCGAGAAACAGGAGGCCCCGGGGGCGGCCGTCGCTCGCCTTCACCTCGATCACCGCGCCCACCCCGATGGGGTCGTCGTCGCGGAGGTCGCGCAGCTTGAGGGCACGGACGCGCTCGACGTCGGCGCTGAGGGCCTCCACGCGCTGCGCCTGACCCCGCGCGAGATACGAGGCCTCGGTGGCGCGCATGTCCTTGTCGCTCTCGGCGCGGTTGTCTTCGTGCGTGACGCCGTCGGCGGTCGCCTTCTGGGCCGCGATCAGCGTGTCGCGCTCCTCCTCGAGGAGACGCAAGAGCTCATCCTTGAGCGCCTGCTTGTCGAGGCTCATCGCCGCCGAGCGTAGCGCGTATGCTGGGTGGATGACGACTCGAGAACGTCGCGCGGTGGTGCTGGTCGGGCACGGTGGCGTGCCCAAGGATCTGCCGCGCGCCTGGGTGCGGGAGATGAAGCTCTGCATGCGTCGCGCCGCGGAAGAAGGCGACGCCACGCTGCGCGAGCGGGCGCTGGAGCTCGAGCGCCGAATTCGCACCTTCCCCCGCACCGACGAGACCGATCCCTATGGAGCCGGCATCCGTCGGCTCGCGGCGCACCTGGCTTCCAAGCTCGATGGATGGCCCGTGATCGTGGCCTACAACGAGTTCTGCGTCCCCACGATCGAGGAGGCGATCGCCGAGGCGGTGGGCCAAGGAGCAGAGCGCATCGACGTGCTGACCACGATGATCACCCCCGGCGGCTCGCACTCCGAGGTGGACATCCCCGAGGCGCTCGCTCGGGCCCGGGCCAGACACGTTGGGGTGACCATCTCGTTCGTCTGGCCGCTGGATCTCGACGCGGTGGCCGCGATGTACGCGGCCCAGCTCCCGCCCCTCGAGGGGCCCGCTTGACAAGCGTAGTCGACTGACTACACTTCGGGGTGTAGTCAACTGCCTACAGCGCCTGGCGAGCGTCCGCCGAGCGCACGCTGGCCGAAGCGGCGGCCGACCCCATCCCCCCAAACGCCGACGTCTGCTGCCTCACGGAGAGACGACAGGAGCCGAACCATGTGTGGCAACCCGAGCGACCAGTTTCAAGCGATGGCGGGCAAGAGCCCCGACGAGGCGAAGTTCTTCTGGACGGGGGGGCCCGTCGCGGTCGCCGAGCGAACGTTCTTCGCCTCGATGTTCAGCGGGTGCACCGCCTTCGAGACCGACGAGGGCCTGGTGTTGGTGGATACGGGTCTGAGGCGGCTCTCGCCGGGTCTCGCGGGCCTGCTGCGCAGCCAGACCCAGGCGCCGGTGCACACCGCCATCTACACCCACGGGCACGTCGATCACGCGTTCGGGCTCGACGCGTTCCTCACCGCCGGTCAGGCGCCGCCCCGCGTCATCGGCCACCGCAACATGCTCGCGCGCTTCGAGCGCTACGCGCGCACCGCCCGCCACAACGCCGCGCTCAACGCCCGCCAGTTCGGCGGCAGCGTGCGCGACGCAGCGGACGACGCCTACCAGGCGTTCGGCGCGCCGGAGCACCTGCCCGACACCCTCTACGACGAGGAGCTCGTGATCGAGGTCGGCAAGGTGCGCTTCGAGCTCTTCCACTGCAAGGGCGAGACCGACGACCACAGCTGGGTGTTCTGTCCGGAGCGGGGCGTCTTGTGCCCCGGCGACCTCTTCATCTGGGGGGTCCCCAACGCAGGCAACCCCCAGAAGGCCCAGCGCTACCCGTGGGCCTGGGCGGAGGGCCTGCGGGCGATGGCGGCGCGGTCGCCCGCCACCCTCTGTCCCGGCCACGGCGGCCCGGTGATCGACGACGCCCCGCTCATCCAGCGCATGCTGCTCGAGACCGCGAGCTTCCTCGAGCTGTTGGTCGAGCGGACCCTCGCGCTGCTCGAGGCGGGCTCGCCACCGCACGTCGACGTGGTGCGAGGGGTGGAGCTTCCCGCGAGCGACTCCCCCTGGCTCGCGCCGGTGTACGACGAGGCCGAGTTCATCGTCCGGAACGTGATCCGACACTACGGCGGCTGGTACAGCGGGCGACCGAGCGAGCTCAAGCCGGCCGCTCGGGACGTGCTCGCGCGTGAGCTCGCCGAGCTCGCAGGAGGGGCCGCGCTCTTGCTCGCGCGCGCCGAGACGCTGGCCGAACGCGGCGACCTCCCGGTGGCCTGCCACCTCGCCGATCTCGCCCTCGAGGCGACGCCCGACGACCCCGCCGTGCAAGAGCGCGTAGCCCGGCTCTACGATCGCCGCGCGGCAGGGGAGACGAGCCTGATGGCCATCAACCTGTTTCGTTCGGCGGCGGCCTACGCACGCGAAGGCCGCCCGTTCGCATGACGAGCGACGCCGAGGACGCGCCGCGAGGGCGCGACGCGGTGAAGCGCGCGCTGCTCGACGCAGCGGCGGAGCTGTTCGCCGCGCGCGGGGCGAGCGCGGTGTCGGTGCGGGACGTCGCCGCTCGGGCGGGCGTGAACCATGGGCTCGTGCATCGGCACTTCGGCTCCAAACAGGCGCTGCAGCGCGAGGTGATGCACGCTCTCACCGAGCGCATGGCCTCGCGCGTGGGGCAGGGGGGCGACGCGCTGGAGGCCCTCGAGGCGGCCCTCGAGTCGTCGGCCATGCGGCTCTACTTTCGGATGCTCGCGCGGAGCCTCCTCGACGGCGTGCCGGTGCACGAGCTCCAAGACTCGTTCCCCGTGGTGGAGCTGGCGCTGTCGCGGGTGCAGGCCGAGCAGTCGTGTGGCGCCACCCGCGACGACGTGGACGCGCGCCTCGTCGTGGCGCTGGGGATCGCGGCCGGTCTGGGCTGGCTCGTGTTCGAGCCCTTCATCGTGGCCTCCCTCGGCCTCTCGCGTCGCCGTCACCTGCGCCGGGACGCGCTCGCCGCGTGGTCCCGTCTCGTGGCGGGGAGGCATCCCTCCGGGTGAGGGGCGTGGGCGCGGCCTGGGTCGCTGCCGAGCATCGTCGGTGCCGAACGCTCGCCGCGGGCGTCGCTCGTGCGCGGTCGTCGCGGTCGTCGCGGGTGTCGCGCGTCGTCGCTTGTGGTCGGTGTCGAGATGGCCCTAGGGTGGCGACGTGCATCGCGCTCTCGGGCTGCTCACGCTCTTGTCCTGCTCGCCGACGGCTGCCGACCCTGCCGGCGGAGGCGAGGCGGCCGAGCACCGCGCTGGGCTCGAGGTGCTGTGTGCGGCCGAGCTCCGGTCCGGCGGGATCGAGACGTTTCCGTTCGCGGCGAAGATGCAGACCATCCACGGCTGGCTCGACGCTCACCTCGAGGACGCCTGGGTGCGCCGCTTCCACGAGGAGATCCTCCCCAAGGCGCCGCTCCCCGAGCAAGGTGAGCTCTTGCGCCGGCACGCCGCCGAGGCCGGCCTCGCGAGCTGCCCCTACGCCGGCCTGATCGACTTCCTCGGCGGGCTCTCTGCCGAGGCTCACGCGGTCGAAGACTGTACGAAGGCCTGCGTGGAGCGCAACGACGGCAGCGCGGAGTCTATCGACGACGTCGCCGGCGCCTGCGAGCGGGGGTGTGGTGGCTGATCGTCGCCAGCGGACGGGACGCCGCCGAGGGCTCGTCACGGCCGCCTCGCTCCTCTTGGTGCTGGCCGCGGTGGGCTGCGACAAAGCGGAGAGCGTGGCGACGGAGGGGATCGGTCGGGTGACCTCGGCGGCGGCCGGGGAGGCGCGCGATTTCGCCGAGACCGCCTCGAGCGCGGCCAAGGATCAGCTCGCGAGCCTCGGCGATCGGGCCGGCGCCTACGTCGACGAGAGGCTCGCGAGCCTGCTCGCCGGCGCCGCCGACGGGAGCCTCGAGGCGTGGATCGTCGGGCAGAAGAGCTCGGCGCCGGAGGTGGTGCGGATCGCCAAGGCGATCGGCGGCTCGATCTCGAGTGACACCACCGTGCTTCCCATCTATCGGCCGGTGGCCGACAAGGCCGCGGTGGACGAGCAGATCGGCGACATGCCGCGGGTGGAGGTGATCGACGGGGTGACGGTGGGGTTTTCGCAGGTGAGAAAGCTCGACCCCAAAGAGAAGGTCGACGAAGACGCCTACCTCGTGCTCTGGCGTCGCGACGCGACGCTGGTGGGTTTCGTGTACCAGAAGAAGAGCCGCATCGATCTCGAGACGCTCATCGCCGAAACTCCCCGGCTGATGAAGCTCATGCGGCGCTGACCCCCCGACCGCGTCCGCGCCGCGCCGCGGGCCTCAGCCGCCGAGCTGCGAGTAGATGAGCAGCGCGAAGGCGACCGCGACCATCAGGAACAGGATGAGCCAGAGGAAGCGCGCGTTGTCGTTACCCCCCGAGGCCATCGGCGGGGTGGAGCGCGACGCGACGTAGCGCTCCTCGGTGACCCCGAACTGCATGGCGCGAAAAAATGTGCTGATTTGATTGATGAACTTCGAATAGTCCTCGGCGCTCACGGGGAGGCTGCGCCCGTAGCGCTGGCTGTGCACGGTGCTCACCGCCTGGTAGCTGCGGAGGGCTACCGAGCGGCGCACCGGATCCACGCGTCCGATGGCGAGGCGCTCTCCCGCCTGGCTCTCGATGGAGATCGGCTGCAGCGCCTGTTTGCCGCCGCCGGTGCTCGGGCCGACCGGCTCCGAGAGCTCGGCGCGCCAGCCAGGGAAGGCGCGAGCGAAGCCGGCGTTGAACGCCTCCGAGACCCCGAGCGCGGTGCCGGCCATCATCGTCATCGCGTGGGCCTTCACCGCGCGCCCCGCTCCGGCGCGGGCGGCTCGCTCATCGGGCGCGGCACCTTGCGCCGCAGGGGGAGGGGAGGCCACGTGGCCGCCTTGGCCGTGGCCGCCTTGGCCGTGGCCGCCTTGGCCGTGGCCGCCTTGGCCGTGGACCCCTTGGGCCTGGCCGCCGTGGCCGTGAGGCCCGTGAGCGGAGCCGGGGGCCGCGTGCAACGCGGGGGCCTGCGCGGGGCCGGGGGCGTGCCCCTGCGCGTGCGGGGGGGCGTGCGGGGGGGCGCCCGCGAGGGGGGACGGGCCGCCGGCGTTCATCACCACGGTGGGGGCGGGCGCGTCGAGGTCGAGCTCGATGGGAGCGCCGTCCGGCACCATCGGCATGGCTTGGGTGTAGCCCGCACGCTGAGGTGCGTCGGCCTGCGCGCCGAACATAGGCACCCCACAGCGTGGACAGACGGCGACGCCCGCGGCCACCAGCGTCCCACACGACATGCAAGCGATGGCGTTCATGCTCGGATCGCGCTTACTCCAAGCTGCAGCATGCACCCGATCTTCGAGTGCTTCCAGAAGGGGCGCACCGAGCCATGATGGCAACGCGAGGTCGGTATTGCAAAGAAAGCCGTGGCTTGGTCAGCCGGCCAGCGCGCGGCAGGCCGCCTCGGTCGCCTCGTCGAGCGGGAAGTAGCTCTCGATGCGAAGCTCCTCGAGCGTCACGTTGGCGGGGGCGTTGAAGCGGGTGACGGTGGTGAGGAACGCGAGGCGGAGCGCGCCGCGCTCGAGCACGAGCTCGAAGGTCGCCGCCGCCGGACGTGGCTCGGGCTGCCGCCAGGTGTCGGGCACCCCGTCGTACTCGTGGAGGCCCCTGATGAGGTCGGACAGGGCCTCGTCGTGGGGACGGCCGAGCGACTCCACCACCAGCGCCGCGAGCAACCCGTGGGCGACCCGCTCCCAGTCGCACACGAAAGGCCGCGCGAGCCGTGGATCGAACAGGAGACGAAACGCGTTGATCGGTGGCGTCAACCGCGCGGGCTCGGCGACGAAGCGCGAGAGCAACGTCGTCGCCGCCTGGTTCTGGCGCAACACGTCGTAGGTGCTGTTCATCACCACCATCGGAAACGGCTCGTGGGTGGCGAGCATGCGATCGAGCGCGTCTCGGATGGCCGGACCGAGCGCGTCCGGCGCGGGCTCGTCGAAGGCTTCGGCGAACCCCGCCGCGACGAGCATCGTGTTTCGGTCCCGGAGCGGCACTCCGAGCGCAGCGGCGAGGCGCAGCACCATCAGCTCGCTCGGCTTGGCGCGGCCCGTCTCGAGGAAGCTCACGTGGCGGGAGGACACGTCGGCGGCCACCGCGAGATCGAGCTGGCTCATCCCGCGCGCGTGGCGCCAGTGTCGGAGCAGGGCAGGGAACAGGCCCCGTTGGGCGCGGGAGGGGGGACGGGTCATGGGCGTTGTGCGTGCTGACGGAGGAAGCGCGAGGCGTGGTTGGCGAAGGCGAGCGGGGCCTCCTCGTGGACGAAGAGCTTGGTGTGGGGGATCACGTGTAGCTCGGTTCCTCCCGGGAAACGCAGCTCGCGTGCCTTGGCCAGGGGGAAGAACGGATCGCCGGGCCCCCAGATCAGCTGGACCGGCCCGTGGATCTGCCGGTGCACCGCGTCGAGCCGCTCCACGTCGGCCCAGTCGAACCCGGCGAGGAGGCGCAGCTGCCCGCGGGCGGCGTCGCGCGAGCGGAGGAGCGGCTCCACGAACAGCGCGTGGAACGGGCCATCGAGGTGACGTTTGTCGTGGAAGCAGCCGCCAAAGGCGAGCGCCGAGCGGCGAATCGCCCGCTGCCGCAAGAGCGCGGAGAAGAGGGCGGCGCCTCCCAAACGGTGGAGCAGGCCGTAGGCGAGCACCTGCCACGGTCGATGACCGGGGATCTCGCTGTTCCCCATCACGTTGGCCCACACTCGCTCGCCCAGCGCTGCGGCCGCGACGCGGGTGATCACCGCTCCGCTGTCGTGGGCCACGAACGCGCAGCGCTCGAGCCCAAGTCGCTCGACCAGCTCGACGAGGGTGCGCACGTGATCCGCGATGGACAGCGGCGTGGGCGCTGGGCTCTGGGTGAGGCCGGCGCCCGGAAGGTCGAACAGGTGACAGGTGAAGTGGGTGGCGAGAGCCGGGACGAGCTCCCGCCACGTCGCGGCCGACAACGGCCAACCGTGCACCAACACCACGTCCGGGCCGGCGCCCGCCCGCCAGTAGGCGATCTCGTCGCTCCCGCAGGGGATGCGGCGGTGGGGGCGCCCGAAGTCGAGCGGCGCCGCTTGGTGTGGAGCGTCGGGGCGAGTTGCGGAGAGGTCGTTGACGAGGTCGTTCATGGCCGCCAACCTGGATCCCCGCGTCGACCGCGCCAATTACCCGCGGAGGTAAGGGCTCCAACAACGACCGCTGGCGCGGGTCGCGCGTCGAACCGACGCGTCGCGTGGGAGCGGCGCCGCCTCGCTCCACCAGGGGGCCGCCGCCGCGCGCACCGGCGCTCGCGGCACGGAGCGCGGCGCGGTTCGGCGGCGCCCTCGGGCTAGAACCGCACCGCCACGCCGAAGGTGCTGAGGAGCGAGGGGCGGCCGGTGGTGGCCACGCGCTCACCGCGCATGGTGATCACCGGTCGGGGCAGGGCCACGAGCGCTTCGCTGTCCAACAAGAGCATCACGCGCGGCGTGAGCCGGTAGCCGAGCCCCGCCCCTCCCGCGAGCGCTGCCGACCACACGTCGTCGCTCTGGGCGACGAAGCCGGCGGCGAGCTCGCCGCGGGCCGCGAGGTGGTGCGCTCCCCCGCCGACCCACACGAGCGGCGTGAACCCGGCCCAGTCGACCTTTGGGGCGTAGCCCACGTCGAGCGTGAGCATCTCCTCGCGCACGACGGCCGCGCCGATGGGCCCCTCCACCTCCATGCCGAAGGCCGGGCCGGCCCACGCGACGCGCAGGAAGAGGCCGAGGTCGAGGCCGTAGGAGAGGCGCAGCGCGGGACCTCCGGCCGGACCGACGCCGTCGAAGCCGGTGAGCAACGCCACGCTGAGCTGAGCGGCCACCCCCTCCAGGGGTCCGGCCTCGGGCTCCACAAAGGCGCGCAGCGGCGCCGGCAGCGGCTTGGGCGGGGGCCCTCCCTCCGGGGGAGGCAGCGCCACCGCCTCCACCAGGCTCGCCCGCAGGAGCTCGACGGCGCGGATGGCCAACGCGCGCGGCTTCTCCGCCGCTGGAAGATCGCTCACGTCCACGGTGCGCACCAACGTCTTGCCGGTGACCCGATCGGTCACCCACACGTCGGCGCCACCCGTGATCGACTCGATGCTGATGGCCGCCTCGGCGTCGCTCGCGGCCGCGGCATCCTGGAGCGCTTCGCGGGTGCTCACGCCGCGGGGGAGCGGTCGCACCACCACCTCGAAGCCCTCCGCCGACAGCTCGGCGCGGGTCCGCGCGAGCGCGTCGCGGAGCGGCCCGTCGCTGTCCGTCGGCTCGAGCAGCACGACCCGGGAGCCGGCCAGCGCGGGCCCCGCGAGCAGGATTAGCGCTCCCACGACGAGCCAAAGCGTCCACCGCACCGCCCGACTCTAGTCTCTCACCCCGCAAGTTCGTAGCGGGTTCGGACCTGGCGGCGGGCACTGCACGGCGGCGTGCGGGTGCGCGGCGTCGCGCGCGTGCTGCGCTCAGCGCGTGGTCAGCGCGTGGTCAGCGCGTGGTCAGCGCGTGGTCAGCGCGTGGTCAGCTCGTGGGCGACGTTGGCGTAGCCGCCCTTGGGGTAGAGCTTCAGGTACTGCTCGGCCACGACGCGGGCTTGGGAGGGCTGGCTCCGGGCGAGGAGCATCATCTTGCGGCCGAGCGCCTCGGCGGCGTAGGGGCCCCCTGCCGACTCGCTGAGGTAACGGTCGTACCACGCGAGCGCGGTGCCGGGCGAGCCTCCCTCCGCCATGCGGCCGAGCAGGAAGGCCGCGGTCTTGGCGGCGCCGCTCTCGGGGAAGCGCTTGCGGAGCGCCACCAAGACCTCCCCAGAGAGGCCGCCGTCGCCGGTGTAGCGAGCGGCGTCGCCGAGGGCCACGAGCTGATCGAGCGAGCCGCTGTCGAGCACCGTGCCCACCCCGACGCCGCGCGCGAGCCTCATCACCTCGGTGTACTTGCCTTCGGCGATGAGCTTCGACCACGACGGCGCTTCCGGCGCGGCTGCGGCGGAGGCTGCCGTCGAGGGGGTGGTCGAGGGGGTGGTCGAGGGCGCCGCGCCGGGCTCGGTCGCGGGGGCGACGCCCGCGTCCGTCGGGGCCTCTCGGGGGGCGGTGGAGAGGGTGGGCTCTGGCTCGGGAACACCCGCCGCCGTCAACGCGCTGAGCTGCACGTCTTTGTTGTTCACGTTGGCCACCAGACGCTGGCCTGCGGTCATCGCCAGCCCAGGTTCCACCATCGGTCCCTTCACGGTGATCGACCCCGACACGAGCCTCACCTCGAACCGCTGGGCCTCGGGTTGCCAGCTCGTCGTGAACTGGGTGCCGGTCACGGTGATCGCGTAGGGCCCGGCCACCAGCGACCAAGCGGCGCCGTCGAGCGGCACCACCCGCGCTTCCACCTCACCGTGCTCGAGCAACACGCGCGCCCCCGACGCGTTCACCTCGACCACCCGGGCCGCGCTCTCGCGTCCGACGGAGAACGAGGTGCCGTCGGCGAAAGAGATCACGGCCGGCTCGGCCGCGGTCTGGACGTAGCGGTCGTCCCCCGCGCCGCCCGCGATCTCGTACTCGAGCGCGCTGCTCGGCCAGACAAGGACCACCAGCGCACACACCGCGACGAGCGCCGCCGCCGCGAGCAGCCACGCTGGCCGCCGCACGCTGGGGGTGCGGCGCTCGCGGACCATCCGCTGCACGAACGCCTCGCGGGCGGCCGCGTCCGAGGCCGGATCGACGCGACCGTCTCGGGCGCGCGCGAGCGCGGCGAGCCGCTCGGCCGAGGGGCGAGCGGGCGGCGCCGAGTCGGGTGGGCGCTCACTCATCGCTGACCTCGCTCGGATCGCGCTCCGAGACATACTGACAGAGCACCGGATCTTCCGCTGCGGCGCTCTCCACGCGCTCCCGAGCGCGCTTGACGCGGCGCTTCGCGGTGGCGAGCGAACAGTCGAGCACCTCCGCGATCTCGGAGGTGGGCGTGTTCTCCACGAACCGGAGCACGAAGACGATGCGAGAGTCTGCGTCGAGCCGGTCGAGGAGCCGCTCGAGCCGACCGAGCGCCTCGGTGGCGTCGACGTCGACCGACGGTCCCTCGGTGTCGGGGGCCTCTCCATCCACGGTGAGCAGTAACCAGCGGCGCACGCGGCGCCTCCTGAGCTCTTCGCGAGCCACCCGCATCGTCACGCCGACCACGAAGCTCCGCAGCTTGCCCGGCTCGCGCAGTCGTTCGATCAAGCGGAAGAGGCGCAGGAAGGTCTCCTGGAGCGTGTCTTCCACGTCGGCCCGGCCGAGCGTGCGCCGGAGGAGCCCGCGGACGAGGGCAGCATACCGATCCCAGACGACCCGAGCGGCGGCCGGGCTCTTGGCGACACACGCCGCGACGAGGGCTTCGTCGGAGTCGAAGGCCGCGGGGAGCGCCCGGATCGCCGCCGTTCCGCGGTGGCGACCGGGGCCTTCGGGATCGGCTGGAGCTCGGGCCACGACCCCGAGTCTCGCAGCGGTTGGCACGAGCCTCAACATCCGTGATGCAGTGGCGCGTCGCTCCGAACACAGCTCATGGAATCCTTGCCAGGCTTTTCGTGAGCCATTGGCCGCCCGATCGGCCACGATGAAGGACATCGATGCGGGCTCTCCAAGCGAAGCGGTGGATCGTGCTGGGGGTGGCGGCGACCTTCCCGGCGGTGGTGATGGGCGCCTGTGGCGATCAGGCCGCGGAGGTGGCGGCCACCGAGGGGACGGGAGGGGCTGCCGGGCCGACAACGGGGCCCGGAGGGGCAGGCGGCACCGGCGGGAGCACGGGACAGTACACCTCGGGGGTCGGCGGCGCGCCCACCGAGATCGCCCCGTGCGCGAACCAGATCTACGAGTGTGGCGATCTGGTCGACAACGACGAGGACGGCCTCATCGACTACCAAGATCCCGACTGCCTCGGGCCGTGCGACGACACCGAAGACGGCTACCACCCCGAGCTCCCGGGGTGGCAGGGCGATCCGTGCCACCAGGACTGCTTCTGGGACACCGGCGAGGGCTCCAACGAGGGGTGCTACTGGGACCACAAGTGTGATCCGCTGTCGGTCTCGCCACGCTTCGATCCCGAGGGGGAGCTCTGCGAGTATCAGGGCGACGACCACGTGATCCAAGGCGGTGGGCCGACCTGCGCGAGCGCCTTCATGACGCAGACCGAGGCGTGCCTCGACTACTGCAGCCCCCTCACCCCGAACGGCTGCGACTGCTTCGGTTGCTGCGAGCTCCCGGCGGGGAGCGGCAAACACGTCTGGATCGGCTCCTACGACGGCTCCGGCGCCCCCACGTGCTTTCTCGACGACGTCGACGATCCCGACAAGTGCCGTCCGTGTACCCCGGTCCCGTCGTGCAACAACACCTGCGCGCCCTGCGAGTATTGTCTCGGCAAGACGGTGTTGCCCCCCGAGTGCTTCGAGCCGGACGGGGGCACCCCCGAGCAGTGCCCCCCCGAGCTCCAAGCCTGCGGCGGCCCGAACCAAGGCCCGTGCCCGGCGAACACCTACTGCATCACGGGCTGCTGCGTTCCGCTCCCGAACTGAGTTGCTGGAGGGTGCTGCCGCACCCTCCCCCCACGCTGCGCGCGAGGCCCCC
>CAYOAL010000055.1:19695-58522 GCA_964401935.1 uncultured Polyangiaceae bacterium | reverse complement strand
GGCTCGGGCGCGGCCGACGCGCTCCCCGCCGGAGACGCCGAGAGCGACGACGCGGAGGCCACCGCCCCCGAGGCCGAGGTGCCCGCCGAGGGGGCTGGCGCGAGCGACGGCTCGCCCGTCGGCTCGACGGCACCATCCCCCGTGGACGGGGCCTCCGGGGGCGGCTCGACGGCGCTCCGCTGCATGAAGACGTACGCGAGCGCCCCCCCCACGAGGAGCGCGCCGAGGCCGATGAGCAGGCTCGCGCTCTTGCCCGAGCGTTCGCGCGTCGGCACCCCCGCCACGCTGATGCTCGAGAGCTGCGAGTGCGTCCCGCTCGACGCGTCGGGACCGTCGGCGATCGACGGCAGCGAGTCGCGCGAGTCGGGGGAGATCTCCGGCGCGAACACCTTGATCTCGCTCTGGCTCTCGATCTCCGCGATGCGATCCGCGCGCCGTGAGAGCGTGTCGTTGGCGATCTCTTCCACCCAGTCGCCGATCTCCGAGGCGGAAGCGCAGGGCACACAGGTCTCGAGCGCGCGGGCCATCTCGCGGGCGCTCGCGAAGCGCTCGCCCGGGTCCATGCTGAGCGCCCTCATCACGAGCTCGTCGAGCTCGGGCGGCACGTCGGCGTTGAACTCGCTGGGGGGAAACCGCGCCCCCTCGAGCACCGTGGCCAGGAGCAGCGCCTCGTTGTCCGCGTCGAACAGCCGCCGGTTCGCGAGCGCCTCCCAGAGCACCACCGCCGCCGCGTAGACGTCGGTCGGCGGCCCCACCTCCGCCCCCGACAGCTGCTCGGGAGCCATGTAGGCGAGCTTGCCCTTGATCTGCCCCTCGCGTGTCGTCTGAAGGCGTCCGCGCGCCTTCGCGATCCCGAAGTCGAACACCCGCGGCACCCCGTCGGTGCCCACCAAGACGTTCTGCGGCGAGACGTCGCGATGCACGATGTGGAGGGGCTCGCCGCGCTCCCCCTTGGCGGTGTGGGCGGCGTGCAAGCCGTGAAGCACGCCCGCCATCACCGGCGCCACGTTCCGCACCTTGAGGGGGCTCCCGAGGCGCCGGGCTCGGCGCATGAGCCGCGACAGCGACTCGCCCTGCACGTACTCCATCACCAGGAACAGCTCCTGCTCGGTCTTCACCACGTCGAGCGTGGGCACCACGTTCGGGTGACGCACGCGCGCGGCGAGGCGCGCCTCGTCGACGAACATGTCCACGAAGTCGGGATCCTTCGCAAACTGCGGGTGCAGCCGCTTGATGGCGACGGTGCGCGAGAAGCCCACCGCCCCGAGGAGGCGCCCGATGTGCACCGTGGCCATGCCCCCCGACGCGATCTCGTCGAAGAGCGCATAACGCCCGATGATGAAGTGAACCGGCTCGGGCACTGCGGTCAGAATAACACGGTCGATCCGGCGCTCCCGTCCTCCGATCGCGAGGTGTGCTAGGAATCTCTTACCATGTCGGAAGACGTCTCACCCGGCGCGGCGGGCGTGCGCGACCAACTCGGGCGCCCCCTCCGGAGCCTGCGACTGAGCGTCACCGATCGCTGCAACCTCCGCTGCCAGTACTGCATGCCGGAGCCCGACTACACCTGGCTCCCGCGCACCGAGCTGCTCGACTTCGGCGAGCTCGCCGCGGTGGTGGATGCGTTCACGGCGGCGGGGGTCACCCGGGTGCGCATCACGGGCGGCGAGCCCCTGCTCCGCCGCGATCTGCACAAGCTCGTCCGCCTCCTCGCCGATCGCCGCGCCCTCGACGAGGTGGCGCTCACCACCAATGGGATCCTGCTCGCCACGGAGGCGCGACGCCTCGCCGACGCTGGGCTCGATCGCGTCACGGTGAGCCTCGACACCCTCGAGCCGGCGCGCTTCGCAGCCCTCACCGGGAGAGACGGCCTCCACGACGTGCTCGCCGGGCTCGACGCGGTCCACGCCGCGGAGCTCGACGAAGGCCTCAAGATCGACACGGTGGCCATCCGTGGGGTGAACGACCACGAGCTCGTGCGGCTCATCGAGCTAGGGCAGCGGCACCGCGCCGAAGTGCGCTTCATCGAGTACATGGATGTAGGAGGCGCGACGCAGTGGTCACCGGAGCGCGTGCTCTCGAGCGCCGAGATCCTCGCCCGCATCACGAGCCAGCTCGGTCCGGCGACGCCTGTCGCTGGGCGCGGCTCCGCCCCCGCGGCGCGCTACGCCCTCCCCGACGGCACCACGTTCGGGATCATCGCGAGCGTTACCGAGCCGTTCTGCGGAGCGTGCGATCGCAGCCGGCTCACGGCGGACGGGGTGTGGCTCTTCTGCCTCTACGCCGAGCGCGGCGACGACCTCAAGGCGAGACTGCGCGCGGGCGCGTCCCCCGAGGCGCTCGCCGAGCACATCGCCGCCGCCTGGTCACAGCGCGCGGCCCGAGGGGCCGAGGAACGTCGCTCCCTGCCCTCTCGCGGGGCCCTCGTGCCGGTGGACGCCCTCCGCCGCAACCCACACCTCGAGATGCACACCCGCGGCGGCTGACCGCATGGGGAGAGGCCGCGCGGCGGCGGACCGCGGAGAGGCCGCGCGACGGCAACGCGGAGCGCTCGGCGTCGCGCCCCCCCGCCCGTGGCGCCGCCGCCCCCCCGCCGCTCCGCCCGTTCGCCGCTCCGCGCGCCACTCGGCCGCTCCCGCGGGCGCGCGCCTCAGCCGTTGAGGAAGCCGGCCTTCCGCACCGGCGCGTCCTTGCTGCCACCCTGGATCGAGCCGGCGAACACATCCCCGAGGCTGAGCACGTAGGTCTCGCCTTTGGTGTCACGCGCCTCGATCACGCCTTCCTGCTCGAGCCGGAGCGACACCAGGCGGCTGACCGACATGGAGCACCCCTCGTGGGCCAGGTACAGGGTCATCGTGCGGCCTTCGGGCAGCTCGGCCTCGCCGCTCTTGTTCTTCTTCGCCTCGGCCTTGTTCAAGAGGGAGGTGTACATCGTCTCGGTCATGTTGGAGGGATGTCGCTCATCGAGGGCGGAGTCAACCGCTACATCGGGTAGGATGAGCGGAGGGCCCCCCCGCGATGTGGCGCAAGAACACCAACGAGCCCCCGCCCGACTGGCTGGAGGCCGACGATCATGTCGTCTTCGACAAAGTGACGAAGAAGTTCGGACGGGTCCACGTGCTCAAGGGCATCGACATTCGCTTCAAGCGGCACGAGACCGCCGTGATCATCGGCGGCTCGGGCGCGGGCAAGACCACCCTCCTGCGCCTCTTGATCGGCCTCGACAAGGCGAGCACCGGTCACATCTGGGTGAACGGGGCCGACATCACCCCGCTCAACGAGTACCAGATGAACAAGGTGCGTCAGAAGTTCGGGATGGTGTTCCAGTACGCAGCGCTGCTCGACTCGCTCACCGTGCTCGAGAACGTGGCCTTCCCCCTCCGAGAGCACCGGAAGGACATGACCAACAAGCAGATCAAGGACAAGGTGGTGTCGATGCTCAACCAGCTCGGCCTGGTGAACAAGGAGCACAACATGCCCTCCGAGCTGTCCGGCGGTCAGCGCAAGCGCGTCGGCCTCGCGCGAGCGCTCATGCTCGAGCCCGAGGTGCTCGTCTACGACGAGCCCACGAGCGGCCTCGATCCCCACACGAGCCGCATGGTCGACGATCTCATCGAAGAGACCCGCGCGCGCTTCAACGTCACGAGCGTGGTCATCTCCCACGACATGGCAAGCTGCTTCCGGATCGCGCACAAGGCGTACCTGCTCATCGAGGGGCTGGTGGCCGCCGAGGGCACCCCCGAGGAGCTCGCCTTCGGCGACAACGAGATCGCGCGCGATTTCATCGCCAAGAGCGGCGTGGCCCCGCGCGATCTCGAACGCATCGCCGGCTGAGATCGTCGGCGGCTGAGATCGTCGCCGGCTGAGATCGTCGCCGGACCGAGGATGGGCGCGCGCGTCGCGGACGCCGCCCCGCCGCGCTCGGGAATACATTCAATATACTATATTCGGTGCCCGAGCTACGAGTCTTCTCAGTGTTATCCACTGAATGTAGTATTTTGAATACTGGCCATTGAATACCCGACTCGACGTTCGCCCGCGATGGCCGGACGTGCGATGCTCTGGTCGTGTCGACGCTGCCCATGTTGGTGTGGACGCTGCGGAGCTGGCCGAAGGCGCAGTACCTCGCCCGCGCGCTCGCGCTCCCCCCCGAGGCCTGGGAGATCCCCTTTCTGTTCGTGAAGGTCGGGGGGCCGGAGCTGAGCGTCTTCGAGGCGCGGGAGCGACCCGAGCTCGGCGGGGTGACGGGGCGGCTGAAGGCCCTCACCAAGCCGCTCGTCGCCGCCGCCTACGGCGACCCGTGGGCACGCAGCGAGATCTTCGGCGAGGGGCAGATCGCGGTCGCGTTCCACCCCGGCGCCACCCTCCACGAGGTGCGCGCCATGTGCACGGACGACGGCTACCTCGTGCTCGGCGTGGACGAGGCGCTCCTCCGCCGCGGCGACGCGCCGCTCGCCGCCGATCTCCACGACGAGGGCCTCGTCGACGGCCACGCGCGACTCCGCGGCGGGTGGCGTGACGCGGGCGCGGACGACACCGAGGTGCTCCGGCGTACCCTCGCGCTGCCGGTGTGGCACCGACGGGACCACTCGGCGGCGTTCTTCCTCGCCTCGCAGCCCGACGCTTGGAAGCGAGCGGCGGAGCACGCCCGCGAGCTTGGCGACGACGCCCCCATCCTCGCCCTCGCCGAGCTGGTGCTCACCGAGCTCGCGCACCCCGTCCTCGCTCGGCGGCTTTACGCGGTGGCCGCCGACATCGGCCTCCCCCCATCGGTCGTCACCCGCGCCGCTCAGCTCGCACGCCTGCGCCGCTGACCCGCTCGATCACGGTCGGCGCGGATGCTCGGCGCGCCACGCGGCGGCCGCCTCCGCCAGCGACACGAACCGATAGCCTGCCGCCGCGAGCACGCGAACGGCGGCCCCGAGCGCCGCGAGCTTCCGCTCGAGGGGCAGCGTCACGTCCCATTGGGAGGGCGCCAGATCTCCCAGCTCGTCGCGCACATCGAGAAAATCGAGCCCATGGAGCTCGAGGCTCACCACCGCGTCGCCCACGCAGCCCCCGACGAGCGCGCCCGCCGCGCGCGCCCCCGCCATCGTCAAGCTCGTGCCGATCACCGGGAGCCGGAGACGACGCGTCACCGCCATCGGGATCTCCACCAGCCCACCCCGCCAGTGCGGCCCCCTCGGCGCGAGCTGCGTGCGGGGGTCGTCGATCGCGGCCGCGCTGTGTCGACCCCGCGCGTGGAGGGCGGCCATCGCGGCGAGCTTCGCCAGGTAGTAGACGGGGCACGGAAACGACGACGCGTCGTACAGCGCGCCGCAGCGCTCCGCGGCCGCGAGCAGCGCGTCGCTCACGAGGTAGCCCGGCGCTCGAAACCCGAGGGGGCGACGCTCGGTGACGTCGGTGATCGCGCCGGCCGCGCGCTCGAGGTCGTCGAGCAGCGCCGGCGGCGGCTGCCGCGACAGCTCCTGGCGATGGCTGAACGAGTGGCTCTCCACGGTCGCGCCCCCCCGCGCCGCGGCCCGCACCGCCTCGGCCGTGCGGGGGCGCGCGAGATCGCGCCCCACCACGAACAGCGTGAGCGGCAGACGGTGGGCCGCGCCGAAGGCCAGCGCCCGCGGCAGCGCCACATCCATCACCGCGTGGCGCCCGCGCTCGAGCGGCTCGAGCCCGTGCAAGCGGCGATAGATCTCGATCCCGTCCAGATCGACGGAGACGGCGCAGAGTCGGCCGAGAGCCAACCTTCGACTCCTTCCCCAGAGCTCGTCGCAGGCGCGTGCCACGCGCGAGCGCCACCGACGTCCGCGCGCCTCGTGGGCGCCTCGTCCCGTTGCCCGCGACACGACCTAGAGCGCGCTCGGGCGCTCCGAGGTCCGACGGGGCTCGCGGGACGAGGTGCGCGACGGGCTCGCGCTTCGGCGGCCCTCAGCCGATGAGCTCGGCCACGCCGGCTTGGAGGTCTTCCGACTTCTTCTCGATCCCCTCGCCGAGCTCGAACCGCACGAAGGCGTTGATCGTGAGGTTGCCGCCCGCCGCCTTCCCGGCCTCCGCGAGCAGCTCGCTGATGGCCTTCTTGTGCTGGGCCGACTCCTGCTCGAGGAGCACCACTTCCTTGCACCACGCCGACACCTTGCCGTCGACGATCTTCGGCCAGACGCTCTCCGGCTTCGGCTTCGGGTCCTCGCGCAGCTGGGCCTCGAAGATCTCGCGTTGTTTGGCGATCTCGGCCTCGTCGAGCTGCTCGCGGCGCAGCACCATCGGGTTCATCGCCGCGATCTGCATGCAGGTCTCGTCGGCGAAGGTCTTGGCCGCCTCGTGGTTGGCGGCGGCCTCGTTCTCGGCGTCGATCGCGATGACGACGCCGATCTTGCCGCCCATGTGCACGTAGCTGTGGCAGAAGCCGGCGCCCGCCACCTCGAGCCGCGCGAAGCGGCGGAGCGTGATCTTCTCGCCAATGATCGCGGTGAGCTCGTCGGCCCGCTCGGCGAGCGTCTTGCCCTCGTGCACCGCCTTGCCGAGGTCGGTGCTCGGATCGGCGTCCTTGGCCGCCGCCACCGCGCGCTCCACGAACGAGGTGAACTTCTCGTTGCGAGCGGAGAAATCGGTCTCGATGTTCACCTCGACGACGATCGCTTTCTTGCCGCCGCCGAACACCTCGGCGACCACCATCCCCTCGGCAGCGACCTTGCCGGCGCGCTTCGCGCTCTTGGCTTGGCCCTTCTTGAGGATGATCTCGACGGCCTTGTCCATGCTGCCCTCGGCCTCTTCGAGGGCCTTCTTGCAGTCGCCCATGCCCGCGGACGTGCGCTCGCGGAGCTCCTTGATCTGCGCAATGCTGACGCTTGCCATTGTTTCCTACTTCTTCGCTGGGGGTGGTTCGGTCGTGCTCGGGGTTGCCGTGCGAGGGATGCGTGCTCGAGAGCGCCGGCGCTCAGTGAGCCCCGCCGCGGTAGCGCGCCACCTGCACGTCGGCCATCGGACCGGGCGCCTCGCCCTCCGAGGGCTGCGTCTGCTTGCGCCGGTTGAAGCCGTCGAGGCAGGCGTCCGCGATGCGCTGGGTGAGGATGTGGATCGAGCGGATGGCGTCGTCGTTGCCCGGGATCACGAAGTCGATGAGATCGGGGTCGCAGTTGGTGTCGGCGATGGCCACCACGGGGATGTTGAGCTTGCGCGCCTCCGCCACCGCGATCGTCTCCTGCTTGGGATCGATCACGAACATGATGCTCGGCAGGGTGCCCATGCCCTTCAGACCGCCGAGGAACTTCTCGAGGCGCTCGCGCTCCTTCTCGAGGCGCACCACCTCTTTCTTGGGGAGCTGGGCGTGGACGCCCTCTTCCTTCATGCGCTCGAGGGCCCGCAGCCGCTCGAGGCCCTGCTTGATGGTGCGGAAGTTGGTGAGCGTGCCGCCGAGCCAGCGGTTGGTCACGAAGTACATGTTGCTGCGACGCGCCTGCTCGATGATGACGTCTTGAGCCTGGCGCTTGGTGCCAACGAAGAGCACGTGGCCGCCACGGGCCACCGCCGCAGACACGAAGTCGTAGGCCTTCTGGAACAGCTTCACCGTCTGATCGAGATCGATGATGTGAATGCCGCTCCGCGCGCCGTAGATGTACTGGCGCATCTTGGGGTTCCAGCGGCGGGTCTGGTGCCCGAAGTGCACACCGGCCTCGATCAACGACCGCAGCGCGACGGTGTTGTCGCCCGGGTTGTAGACGTGCTCGAGCTCGCTGTGACCGTTCCCGTTCGACTTGCTCTCGGCGGCCTGGGGAGTGGGCTCCGTGGCCGTGTTCTCGGTGTCGCTCATTGCACTTTCCTTTCGGTTGATTCCTCCGCCTTCCCCGCAGACCACCGGTCGTCGACCGGCACCGAGTCTCGCGGGCGTGCTCTCGAAGGCGTGTGGGTTGTGGTTTCCCGCGCGCGAGGGGCGGCGGGGCGACGCATTCTAGGCAGGCGAAACCCGCCGTCAAGGAAAGATGCCGCCCCCGTCGAGGGGGCAGCGGCCACCGGTCACAGGGTGAGCACTTCCTCGTGGGCGCCCCAGGCGCGCCGAAGCACGTCGCTGAGCTCGCCCACCGTCGCCCCGCCCTTCACCGCCTCGATGAGGATGGGCATGAGGTTGTCGTCGCCCCGGGCCGCCGCGTCGACGCGCTCGAGGGCAGCGCTCACCGCCGCCGCGTCGCGCTCGGCCCGCCACGCGCGGAGGTGCTCCACTTGCTCCCGCTCGATGGCCGGATCGATGCGCAGCAGCGGGATCGGCGCCGTCTCGCTCACGAACGCGTTCTGCCCCACCACCAGCCGCTCCTTGTGCTCGATCTCGAGCTGATAGCGGTAGGCCGCGTTCTGGATCTCTCGCTGCACGTAGCCTCCCTCGATGGCCGCCACCATACCCCCGAGCTTGTCGATGTGCTCGATGTAGCCCAGCGCCCCGCGCTCGATGCGGGTGGTGAGCGCCTCGACGGCGTAGCTGCCCCCGAGCGCGTCGACGAAGTCGGCCACCCCCGACTCGTGGGCGATCACCTGCTGCGTACGGAGGGCCAAGGTCGCCGCCTCCTCGGTGGGCAGCGCGAGCGCCTCGTCGTAGCTGTTGGTGTGCAGCGACTGACACCCCCCCAGCACCGCGCCGAGGGCCTGGAGGGTCACCCGCGCCACGTTGACCATCGGCTGTTGGGCCTGGAGGGTCACCCCCGCGGTCTGACAGTGGAACCGAAGCGCCTTGGCGCGCGCAGTCTTCGCACCGAAGCGCTCGGTCATGATGCGGGCCCACGCCCGACGCGCGGCCCGGAACTTGGCGATCTCCTCGAGGAGGTTGTTGTGGGCGTTGAAGAAGAAGCTGAGCTGGCCGCCGAAGCCGTCTACGTCGAGCCCCGCGTCCACCGCCGCTTGCACGTAGGCGATGCCATTGGCGAGGGTGAAGGCCACCTCCTGGGTCGCGGTGCAGCCAGCCTCCCGCATGTGGTAGCCGCTGATGGAGATGGTGTTGAACTTGGGCAGCTCGCGCTGGGAGAACGCGAAGATGTCGCGGATGAGGCGGAGCGACGGCCGCGGCGGGAAGATGTAGGTGCCGCGCGCGATGTACTCCTTGAGGATGTCGTTCTGGATCGTGCCCCGGAGCGCATCCCGCGCGACCCCCTGCTCTTCCCCCACCGCCACGTAGAGCGCGAGCAAGATGGCCGCGGTGGCGTTGATGGTCATCGACGTGGAGATCCGCTCGAGGGGCAGCTCGCGCAGCAGCCGCCGCATGTCGCCCAGCGAGTCGATGGCCACCCCCACCCGGCCCACCTCGCCGAGGGCCATCGGCGCGTCGCTGTCCATCCCCATCTGGGTGGGGAGGTCGAACGCCACGCTGAGCCCCGTCTGCCCCTGCGACAGGAGGTAGCGGTAGCGCTCGTTGGACGCGTCGGCGGTGCCGAAGCCAGCGTACTGGCGCATCGTCCACAGCCGCCCGCGATACATGTTGGGCTGCACCCCGCGGGTGAACGGGGGCAGGCCGGGGAAGCCGAGATCGCCCTCCGCGTCGAAGCCCAGCGCCTCGAGCGTGGAGGCGTCGTAGAGCTCGTCGGCGTCGACCGCGTCCTCGGACGGTCCTCCCGACAAGAGCGGGTGGCGGGAGCGCGCCGCTGCTGCCACCTTGGCGAGGGCCTCGTCGTAGCGTTTTCGTGTCGCGTGATCCGACATGACGGTTCGAGCGCGTCTCCGCGGTTGCGCGGACGCCGCTGGTGAGTAGGCTGGGGAGAAGGGTAGTTACCAGATATCCATGGCGATCACAGCACCCAGAAGAGCCGCCGCGACCGCCCCCCGGGCGTCGGAGAAGAGCCTCACCTGGGCCGGGGTGAAGGCCGAGCTCACCCAGCAGGTCGTCATCTTGCTCGGCTTCACGGCGCTTTTGTGGACGCTCGAGCTCCTCGACCTGATCGTGTTCCGGGGGGCGCTCGACGGCTTCGGCATCCGCCCCCGCAGCGTGGTCGGGCTCCGCGGGATCCTGCTCGCGCCGCTGCTCCACGGCGGGCTGGGCCACCTCATCGCGAACACGGTGCCGCTCTTGGTGCTCGGTTGGTTCGTGATGCTCCGCGAGACCAAACACTGGTTCTTCGTGGGCTTCCTGTCCACGGTGGTGGGCGGCGCCGGCGTGTGGCTCATCGGTGCCACCCACTCGGTGCACATCGGCGCGAGCATCGTCGTGTTCGGGTTCCTCGGCTACCTGCTGTCGCGGGGGCTGTTCGAGCGCAAGCTCTGGCCCATCGTCGGCTCGGTGGCGGTGGGCCTCTTGTACGGCGGCGCGCTCTGGGGCGTGCTCCCCGGCCAGGCTGGCATCTCCTGGGAGGGCCACCTGTTCGGCTGCCTCGGGGGGGTGCTCGCGGCCCGGCTCCTCGCGCGGCGCGAACCCGCCCTGGCGTGATCGGCCACGTCGGGCCACACCGCGCGCAGCGCTCGACCGGCGGGCCCCTCGTGCGCTCGACGGGCGGTCACTCGGGGAACTGAAACACGACCTCGGTGTGCCGGATGAGGCCGAGCTCGTCGCGGGCGAGGCGCTCGAGGGTCGCCGGATCGTCGCGCAGCTTCGCCACCCGAGCGCGCGTGAGATCGATGTCGCGCCGGAGCTGCTCGTTCTCCCGCTCCACCGTCTGGAGCTCGCTCTCCACCGCCTCGAGCCGCGGCATGCCCTCGCTCGAGAAGATCATGAGCGGCGCCCCCACCAACGCCACCGAGAGCAGCCCGATGGGGAGGATGCGCTCGAGCACCAGCGCGCGACGACTGCGCTTTTCTGCCGCGGGTTTCTTCGCCTGGGGGGTCTTGCGACGGCCGAACACGCCCCATGCACATCACGCCATCGACCGCTGGGCCAAGTAAATCGATGGGTTGAGGTGCATTCCCGGCTGGGCGAAGGGCGCCGGTTTGAGTATAAGCACCCACCTCGCCGCTGCGGAGTCTGCGCAATGCGATGCGCCGCGAGGCGAGCCGCCAGGCAACAAATCCATGTCGATCGAACTGATTCGGGGCGAGCTCGAGCGATTGTATTCGCTCGACGAAATGCTGTCTTTGTCGTCCAACCTGCTCGGCTTCCCGCCGGGCATCGTGGGAGGCACCGCCTCGAGCGCGAGCTTTGCGCGGGCGCTCACCGAGCACTGTCGAAAGCACGACGCCATCGCCGCGCTCATCGACGCGGTGACCGGCACCAAGACCGACGCATCCCCCAAGCTGCAGCGCTTCGTCGATGACGTGTTGCGCTCGCCCGTCGAGCTCAAGCCCGGCGCCGACGTGGGCGACTTCAAGATCCTGCGCAAGATCGGGGTGGGACCGAACGGCACCTGTTACGCCGCGACGCGCGGCGCCGACAAGAAGGTGGTGAAGTTCCTCCACAACGCCGCCGTCCACGACAAGAGCGCGTTGTATCGCTTCCTCACCCGCAACCGGATGGTCGCCAAGGTAGCGCACGAGAACCTCGCCAGCGGGCTCGAGGCCGGGTTCCTCGACGATCAGCCCTACATCGCCTACGACGCGATCGACGCCAAGCCGCTCGCCCCGCGGATCGCGCGGACCGGCGCGCTCCACGTCAACGAGGCGCGTGCGCTGTTGCACGGGATCCTCGAGGCCCTCGCCGCCATGCACGCCGCGAAGGTGGTGCACGGCGCCCTCAAGCTCGAGAACATCCTCGTCGCCAAGAACGAGGATGGGTCGCCGAAGGTGCTCCTCGTCGACGCGGGAGGCGATCTGTTGCGGTCGAGCTGGGTGCACAGCGACGTCGGCACGACCGGCGGGGGGCGCATCAAGGGCATGGCACCCGAGCAGCTCCGCGGCCTCGGCACCACCACCGCGAGCGACATGTACGGCTTCGGCGCGCTGCTCTTCGAGGTGCTCACCGGCAAACCGCCGCTGATGGGCGGGACCGCGACCGACACCGCCGTGGCGCACCTCAGCCAGGAGCCCCCGAGGGCCAGCGAGCTCGCCCCCAAGGGCTGGGTGTCCGACGAGCTCAGCGTGCTCTGCGCGCGCCTGCTCGACAAGAGCCCCGCCAACCGGCCCGCCATCGAGGAGGTGCTCGCCGCCATCGGCCCGATGGAGAAGGCAAAAGAGCCGATCAGCGAGGGCGACCTCAACGACTGCATCGACGCGCTGGTCGCAGATCCCAACGACGCCGAGGCCGCCATCACGCTGGAGCTGACCCTCGAGCGCGCCGCCGATCCGCGCAAGGTCGCCGACGCCTTCGTCATGGCCGCCGATCAGATCGATCCCGAGGCGGCTGCCACCGAGGCGGCCGCGAACGAGGCGTCGGAGGCGGTGGCCACGGTGAAGGCGGAGGCCGCCCGCGACCGCGCCAACGACGTGAAGAAGAGCCTGCTCTTCCGCGCCGCACGGCTCTTCGAGTCGAAGCTCCAGGATCACCAGAAGGCGGAAGAAGCCTATCGCTGGCTGCTCGAGATTTCGCCTCAAGACGACGTGGCCCAGGCCGGCTTCGAGCAAGCGCTGCGCAAGCAGGACAAGATCGAAGAGCTCGTCGAGCACTTCTTGGAGATCAGCTCGAGCGCGCAAGACCACGCCGAGCGCGGACGGGCGTTGAACAAGATCGGTCACCTCCAGCTCACCGAGCTCGAAGACCACGAGCAGGCGGTGTTCGCCTTTGCCCAAGCGCTCGCCCAAGACGTGCAGAACGAGGACTACGCCCTCGATCTCGAGAAGGCGGCGGCGGGCAACATGCACTACTGGGCGGAGGCCATGCAGACGCTCCACGCGGTGAGCGAGCACCCCCGCATGCCCGACGAGGTGCGCATGACCCTCTTCATGCGCCTCGGCACCTGGTACTCCGAGAAGATCTCGCGTCCGGATCTGGCCGTGCCGTGCTTCGAGACGGTGTTGCGGATGGATCCCGCCCACCAAGACGCGCTCGAGGGGATGACCACCCTCTACCGGCGCGCCCAGCAGTGGCACGAGCTGGTGGCGGTGCTGCTCACGCGCGCCGAGCGGGCGCCGACCCCCGAGCGCGCTCGCGATCTGCGCGCCGAGGCCGCCGAGATCCTCGACACCCGGCTCAACGACCTCGGGCGGGCCCGCGACCTCTACGAGGTGACGCTCAAGGAAGACCCCGGCCACCAGAAGACGGTGGACGCGCTGGCGAGCATCTACAAGCGCGCCGACGACCAGGCCGGCTACGTCAAGATCCTCGAGCGCCAAGCCGACGCGCTCACCGGGACGATGCGCGCCGAGACGCTGTGCAAGATCGGCGAGATCTACGAAGACGCGCTGAACGACATGGCGGAGGCCGAGCGCCGCTACCACGCGGCGCTCGAGATCGATCCGGGCAGCATGAGCGCGGTGCGCGGCCTCGACCGCGTGTACAACCGCACCGGCCGCTACCAGGAGCTGCTCGACAACCTCGAGAAGCAGGTGCAGCTCGCCGCCACCCCGCGGCAGAAGATCAACCTGTTCGAGCGCATCGCCGGCATCTACGACGAGGAGTTCCTCGATCACGAGAAGGCCGCGGCGGCCCTCGAGCGCGTCATCGAGCTCGACTCCTCCCACGAGGGCGCGCTCATGTCGCTCATGCGCCACTGCCGCGCCCTCGACCGTTGGGACGACGTGATCGAGCTCTACGACAAGGCGCTGCGCGTGTGCGAAGACGACAAGCGGCGCGTGGAGTTGCTCTTGGCGCAGGGTCGCGTGCTGCTCGACTTCGGCTCTCCCGAGCGCGCGCGCCTCAGCTACGAGAACGTGCTTCAGGTGGATCCTGGCAACGCGGCCGCGCTCGAGTCGCTCGCGCACGTGCGCGCGGCGACCGGCGACGCGATGGCCGCGTTGAGCGCGGTGGAGTCGCTCGCAGAGAAAGCGGTCGAGCCCGAGCAGAAGGCCGAGCAGTGGATCCGCGCCGCCAAGATCCTCGTCGATCACGGCGACAAGGACGGCGCCATCGTGCGCTACAAGCGGGCCCTCGACGCCCACCCCGACAACGCGGAGGCGGCGCAGGCGCTGCGGCAGGCCTTCCTCGATCGCGGCGACGCGCACAGCGCGGTCGACCTCGTCCAGCAGGCGATCGAGCGAGAGGCGGGCGACCTCGCGAAGGCGCGGCTCTACACCGAGCTCGCCGAGCTGCGCCGCGGCAAGCTGAACGACGTCGATGGGGCCCGAGAGGCGGCCACCCGGGCGCTGGATCTCGATCCCACCAACGTGGGCGCGCTCTTCGTGCTCGGCGACACCGCGTTCGAGGCCGAGAACTTCAACGAGAGCGCCACCCAGTTCAGCAAGCTCGCGACCCGCGCCGACGCGCTCCCGAAGGCGGACGCGGTTCGCATGTTGATGCGCTACATCGACGCGCTCGCGCGAACCGGCTCGACCGAGCAGGCGAAGACGAGCGTGCACGCGCTCCTCGAGCTGGCGCCCGACGATCCCGAGGCGCTCCAGCGGGCGGCGCGGGTGCGGCTCGACTGCGGCGACGGGAGCGGAGCGGTGGAGCTCTACGAGCAGATTCGTGCGCGCTTCATCGACGAGCTCCCGGACGACGCCAAGGCGAACGTGCTCCTCAACCACGGCAAGGCGCTCCGCATCGCGGGGCGGGTGGTCGAGGCGCTCGACCCACTCCTCGAGGCCGCGGATCTGGCGCCGGACAGCATCGAGCCGATCGACGAGCTCTGCCGCTGCTACGAGGCGCAGGACAACTGGGACGAGGTGGTGCGCATCAAACAGCGCCGACTCGACGTCGCGTCGGGAGAGGAGCGCGCGCGTCTTCTCCTCGAGATCGGCGAGGCCTACGCCTCGCACCTGAAAGACGCGACCAAGGCAGCGAAGACCTTTGTGGCTGCGCTCGAGGAGCGGCCCGACGACCGCCGGGTGCTCACGCGGCTGATGAAGCTCTACTCGGAGGAGAAAGACTGGGGCAAGCTCGTCGAGGTCGTGCTCAAGCTCGGCGAGGGGGTCGACGATCCCGCGCAGAAAATCAAGTACATCCACACCGCGGCAGGGGTGGCGCTGCGCCAGCTCAAAGACCCCAACGCCGCCATCCGGTACCTCGATCAGGTGCTCGCGCTCGACCCCAGCAACGACAAGGCGCTGAAGGAGTCGATCGAGGTCCGCGAGCAGACGGGCGATCACGACGGGGTGATCCGCTTCCTCAACCTCGCCCTCGAGCGTGCGGAGAAGGCCAACGACACCCAAGCGGTGGTGAAGCTGCTCGACCGCATCGCTGGGATCTACGACGAGAAGCTCGGGACCACCGATCAAGCGATCCTCCACTACGAGCGCGCCCACAAGCTCGACCGCGACAACGACGAGCGCACCAAGACGCTCGCGCGGCTGTACGCGACCGACACCGAGGCGTACCTCGAGAAGGCGGTCGGGGCGCAGATGGCGATCCTCCGCAACGACCCGTTCAACGCCCAGCACTACCGGTCGTTGCGCAAGCTCTACACCGAGGCCCGCGAGGCGGATCCGGCCTGGTGCGTGTGTCAGGCGCTCTACGTGATGAACAGCGCCGAGCCCGACGAGGAGCGCTTCTTCCGGCGGATGCGCCCCGACACCGCCGCCGAGGCGCGGGAGCGCGTCTCCGAGGAAGATTGGGAGCGGACGCTGATCCACCCGATGACGCCGTCGCTCGTGACCGCCATCTTCAAGCTCATCGAGCCGGCGGTCGTGGTGCGAAACGCGCAGCCGCTCGAGCAGCTCGGCTTCCAGGCCGCCTACGCGCTCGATCTGTCGATGCACCCCTACCCGATGTCACAAACGCTGTACTACGCGGGCGGCGTGCTCGGCATGGACATCCCGATGACGTTCCAGAACCCGAACGACCCCGGAGGCCTGAGCTTCCTCCACGCGCAGCCGCCCTGCATCGTGCTCGGCGCGCACGCGCTCGCCCCCGAGGTGCCCACACAGGCCGCCGCCTTCATCGCCGCGCGCCACCTCACCTACTACCGACCTGGTCTCTATCTGCGCCACCTCATCCCCACCGGGACGGGGATGCGCTCGTGGCTTTTCGCGGCCATCCGCCTCATCCACGAGACCTTCCCGGTGGCCGCCGAGCTCGAGTCGACGGTGATGGAGAACGTGTCCGCGCTGCGCCATTTCGTGCAGGGCCCCGCGCGCGATCAGCTCGCGAGCGCGGTGACGAAGCTCCTCGGCTCGGGAGCCATCGATCTGAAACGATGGGTGGCGGGGGTCGATCTCTCGGCCGACCGTGCAGGCTTCTTGGTTTGCCACGACCTCGAGGTGGCCTGCGAGATGATCAAGGCCTCCGACGAGTCCACGGCTGCGGTCAGCCACCGCGACCGCATCAAGGAGCTGACCCTATTTTCGGTCGACTTCCACTACTTCATGCTGAGAAAACGCCTCCAGATCAACATCGACCTCTGAGGGCCCTCAGAGGGGCCGAGCGATCTCCAACACTTAGCGAAGTGCACAAGAAGCTCCACGCCAAGGCTCACGCCGTGTCCGCACGTGTTGACTAGGCAAATCACGAATTGCTAACGTGCCGTCATTCCCGCCCCTTTCGGCGGCGAGAAATGGGCCCGGTGACCGGCCTCACCCCCAAGGTGATTTCACTACCGAGTGATCATCGCCCCAAGGTGATCGCGCGGTGAGCCTTAGGGGGCAGCACAATCCCGTGAGCACCAGGAAGACCGCTTCCACCAGGAAGTCAAAGAACAAGGCCAGCGCGCGACCTGCCAAGACGGCGGCGAAGCGCGCTTCCAAGACGTCCAAGGCGGCCAAGGGGGGCAAACAAGCCCCAAAGACGGCCACCAAGGCGACTGGAAAGAACGCGGCGAAGAAGGCTTCGGCCAAGAAGGCCGCGCCCAAGAAGGCCGCGCCCAAGAAGGCCGCGCCCAAGAAGGCCGCGCCCAAGAAGGCCGCGCCCAAGAAGGCCGCGCCCAAGAAGGCTCCGCCCAAGAAGGCCGCCCCGAGCAAGAAGGCCGCCCCGAGCAAGGCCGCCCCGAGCAAGGCCGCCCCGAGCAAGGCCGCTCCAAGCAAGAAGGCCGCCCCGAGCAAGAAGGCCGCCCCGAGCAAGAAGGCCGCCCCGAGCAAGGCCGCGAAGCACAGCGCCGCGACGAAGGCCGCGACGCCCTCCAAGGCGGCTGACAAAGCACCCCGTGCGAGCGCGGCCAAGGCAGCGGGCCCCACAGCCTCCGGCAAAGCCGCGAGCAAGAAGGGGGCGACGCAGACGTCTGCCGCCTCGGCGCCCCAAGACACGAGAGCGCGCCCCGTGGATCGGCGCGGGAAAGCGCGCGACTCGGCCCCACGACGGGCCGCCCACAGCAGCACCATTCCCCCATCGGGCCGGGCCCCCAAGGTGGAGCTCACGCCGCGCAGCAGCGCGTCGGTGGCCCCCACCATCCCGATCCCCGTCAAGGACGTTCCCAAGGTCCCCACCCTCGAGGAGCGCGCTCAGGCGCTCGACACACGGATTCAGCGTCAGACGCCGGACTTCCGTGAGCGCTTCGATGAGGAGTTCGACATGTCGTGGATTTACCACGACACCGCGCTCGAGGGCGTCGTGTACACCTTCGAAGAGCTGACCACCGCGTTCCGGAGCGAGGAGGTCACGGTCGTCGACTCGAGCGTCATGCCCATCTACGACTCGATTCGGCGCCACAAAGAGGCGATCGAGCACGTCCGTGAGGAGGCCAAGAAGAAGGGCCCCCTCAACCTCGACACCCTCAAGAACCTCTACGTCATCCTGCATCCCGAGGAGGGCGACCCCAAGTCGCTCAAGTATCGCCGCGACGTCCCTCAGCACCGGCTCTACTTTCACGAGTACGCGGCCCCCGACAAGATCGCGTACAAAGTGCGGGCGGCGGTGGATTGGGCCAACGACCCCGAAAACATGAAGAACGTCGGGGTTTTGCGACTCGCGGCGAAGGTGCATTACGACCTCGCGCGGGCCTATCCGTTCACCCACGACAGCGGCAAGGTGGCACGCCTGTTCATGAACCTCATCTTGCTGCGGCACGGCTTCCCACCGGCGATCATCCACGCCACCGAGCGGCAGCGCTACTACGAGGCCCTCAAGGCCAGCAACGCGGCCAACCTGGTCCAGATGCTGCGCGACTCCGTCGAGAACGCCATCTCCAGCATCGAGAAACATCTGGACGAGCACGAGACGAACACCCGCGGCTTCGTGTCCTGAGGAGCTCGTGTCCTCTGGAGCGGGTGTGGACAGGCTGGTAGCCGACTCCGGCGGGCCTTGGTCGCGACGTCGCGCGCGCTCCCGTCTGCTACGCTGTCGCGTGTGGTAGCCGAGGAGACCCGTCTGTCGGCGGGCCGCGTCTTGTGCGGCAAGTGGCGCATCGACGAACGCCTCGGGGAGGGGGGGATGGCCACCGTGTGGAGCGGAACGCACCGCAACGGCATGCGCGTGGCCATCAAGGCGCTCCGCGTCGAGCTCAGCCACGATCCCGCCGTGCGCGACCGGTTCCTCCGAGAGGGCTACGTCGCCAATCGCGTCGCCCATCCGGGGGTGGTCTCCATCCTGGACGATGACGTCTCGGAAGACGACATCGTGTTCCTGGTCATGGAGCTGCTCGAAGGGATGACCTTGAAAGAGCTGTGGAAGGAGCGGAATCGGCAGCTTCCGCCCAGCGAAGTGGTGACGTTGACGCGCGCGATGCTCGAGGTGCTCGCCGCGGCGCACGACAAGAACGTCGTCCACCGCGACATCAAGCCCGACAACGTGTTCATCATGTCGCAGGGAGGCGTGCGCATCCTCGACTTCGGGATCGCGCGACTGCGTGAGATCGACGCCGTGGATCAGCGCACTCGCACCGGAAACATGCTCGGAACGCCAGCGTTCATGCCTCCAGAGCAGGCCCTCGGACACTGGGACGAGGTGGACGCGCGGACGGATCTGTTCGCCGTCGGCGCCACCATGTGGACGCTCCTCACCGGGACGCTCGTGCACCGCACCAAGACCCTCCAGGAGCTCCTGGTCGCGGCCGCCACCAAGCGCGCTCCGCCGATCGCGACGCTCCTCCCAACCATCGATCCGCGACTCGCGGCGGTGATCGACAAGGCGCTCGAGTTCGATCGTGAAGACCGTTGGTCGAGCGCGAGCGCCATGGCCGAAGGGCTCGCGCGCGTCACGCGAGGCCGAGCCGTCACCGAGGTGATGCCCGTGGAGCTCGCGAGCGACACCCGGCTCGGCGCTCACGGTTCGTGGCTGAGCCTCGGTCACCCTGCGTGGCCGGTTCAGCACACGCCCACCACGGAGATGCCGGCCCCCCTCGGCCACGACGACACGCGCGCGCTGACCCAGGCCGGGCCAGAGGGAGGCCCGACGCCGACGGTTGGCGCGCTGGATGCGGGCGCCCAGGACACGGCGACCCCCACCACGCAGCCGCTCGTGCCCCAGAGGCGGCGCGACCGGTGGCCCCTCATCGCCGTCGCGGCCGGCGGGGTGGCCGCGCTCGCGGTCGCCGCCATCGCGCTCACCGCTGCGATAAACCCCGCCCGACGCGAGCCAGGTCCGCGGAGGTCGAGCGCCGAGCCGCGCCTCGCGACCGCGGTGGTCCCGTCGAGCTCGCCCGCGGCGCCGACGAGCAGCCCCCCCGTCGCGCCGTCGGCTTCCCCAGGAACGCCGGCGATCCCGTTGCCCCGCGCTGTGCCGCGCCCGCTCCCGCCTGCTCCCAAGCCGCCCCCGACGCCCCCCGCGCCGAGGCTCGACTGCGCCGGGGCCGACTTCTCGAACCCAGCCTGCGCCCGTCGCGCGACGCCATGACGCGCCCGCGCGCTCTCCGGCAGCTCACGAAGGTCGGCACCGGCCGAGGAGGCACGCGCCGAGCGACCCGGCTCCGACGACGGGACGCCCGTGCGACACGGCGACCGCTGCTGCCTGGACGCGGTGGCTCGAGACGTTTCAGAACGAGCCCGAGAGCCCCACGAACCCTGGTGACAGCCTCAGGCGCAAGGAGGCGCCAGGGGGCTCGTCGTCCGGAGCGGTGAGCCAGAGGGTGAGCCCCGTCGCCACCCCCGCGACGCCCACGACGAGGCTCACGGCGTTGACGATGTTGAGCGTCCGCCCCTCGCTGGCCGCGTCGAGCGCCGCCGCGTCGCTGCACGGACGGACTCCGCCATCCACGGGGGGGCAGCGCTCGTCGAACGTCGACTGCCGATCGAGCGCGAGCCCGCCGGTCACGCCAAAGCCCACCCAACCCAGCACGCCCACCACGCCCACCGCGATGCCGGCGATGGCTTGGGGGTGCAGGCCCGTCCCTCGCCCAGGCTGCGAGCGGGCGCGACCGGCCACGAGCACCACCGTTGCCCCCTGGCCCTCGATGAGGGTCACCGTCAGGAGGTTGTCTTCACGGAGGGGCGCCGTGACCACGATCTCATGGGGGCCGGCGTCGACCTCCACGGCTCCCTCCCCGACGGCGGTGGGCGCGCCGTCGATGCTCACCGAGGCGTCCTCGGGGAGCTGCGACCGGTCGAGGGTGAGCTTCGGGACCCGCGCCTCGAGCGCCCGGACGCGCCCCACCACCGCCGGCGTTCGCTCGTCGTCGGCAGCCATGGCGGCGCGGGCGCGGCGGTACGCCGTGAGCGCGGCCACCAAGCGACCGCGGCCTTCTTCGCAGCGCCCGAGGTTGATGAGGGCGACGGTTTGATCCGCGCCGGTGGAGCCCTGCGCCGCTCTCTCGCACAGCGCGCAGGTCATGTCGTCCGTGCTCGCGTTCACCGCGCGGAAACACGCCTCGACGAGCTCGTTGCCTCCCGCTCCGGCGAGCGCCGACGTGAGCACGCTCGCGGCGACGAGCACAACAAGGAGCGGACGCCTCATCGTCGTCGACTATATCGCCCTTCGCCGTCGGTGTGCGCCACGAGCGGATGTCAGCGCTCGAGCTTCGGCAGCGTCGAGCCCGGGATCGGCTCCGACACCAACCGCCACGACCCGGGGCTCGCCGGGAAGGACACATCTGGGAGCCAGTCGCGACGCAGCGACCACCGCCGGGGTCGCCCCCCGGGCCCCAGCTCGACCTGACCGACGCACACCGTGAGCGCCAGCCGCAGCGCACGCACGAGCTCCTCCTCGGCGGCCTCGACCGCCGCGAGCGCCTCGACGCTCCCCTCGGCCCCGCCTTGGGCCTCCTCCGAGAGGGCCGCCTTCGACAGCTGATAGCCTCGGTTGGCGTGGAGGATGGGGTTGGGCACATGAATGAACCCGGCCATGACCAGGCTGGTGTCGCGCATGCGCGCGAGGCGCGCGCTCTCGTAGGCGATGCGTTCGCAGAGATAGCGCCCGGCGCCGAGCTCCGAGCCCGCGTGAAACCCCGCCCCCACGAGCGCGTCGATCACCGGTCGTCCCGGGAACGGGAGCAGCACCGTCTTCGGCCAGCGAGTGTGAAGGCGCGGCGTCTTGGGCGCTCGCCCGCGCACGTCGTCGCCATGGCTGTAGTCATCCGCTAGCGCTTCGACGTCGATGAACGTGCGCGACGCTGGCATGACGCCGAGGCCCACCAAGATGTGCGGGCGCAACGTGGCTACCTCGCGCGCGAGCTCCGTCGCCGCCCCCAACACGGGCCCCTTGGGCGAGTCGCCTGCGTCCCACGCCACGTCGAACACCCGCGAAGTGACGATGGCGCGAAGGGGCACCCCCGAGGCCGCGCCGTGGATGACCTCGCCGTCCAACGCGCGCGCCACCTCGCCGCTCGGGTTGTAGTCGACGTCGGCCCACGGGCGAAACCCGGTCAACAGAACGCGCAGGCTCACGCGTCCCCCTCGAGCGGCTCGGGCGCCTCGTCGGGGAGCTCGACACGCGCGTCGATGTCGCGCCGCCGCCAGCCTCCCACCCTGGGCACGGCGACTCGCGCTATGACCCTCGAGCCGAGCTCGAAGGCGTCGACGTTGGCGGCGAAGGTCACCGCACCTTCTAGCCCGTCGTGCGGGAGCAGGCCTGGTTGTTCCACGAGGTAGTCGACGAGCACCGCCACCGCGTCGAAGGGAGCCTCCTCGAGCAGCGCTTCTCGCGTGGCCTCCGGGCGCTCGGCGAACGCCGTCACCGACCAGTACGAGGAGTGCTCCATCACCGGGAGCGGGATCCGCGCCACCAGGGCGCGCGTCGCTCTCGGCCCCACCTTCGTGCAGTGAGGCACCCTCCGGCTCGACACGAGCGAGCGCCGAGGGAGCGGGGCTTCGCCGTAGAGGATCCGCAGGCATCCACCGCGGAGGTAGCGCAGCGGCGCGCCGGGATCGTCGGCGAGGCCCTCGCGGGTGTACGTGGTCGGGCGGTCGAAGACGTAGAGGGCTCGCTCCCCGCGGTTCTCGAGCGTGGCTCGCACCACGACGACGTGAGGCTCGACGTCCACGACGACCTCGAGGCGGACGTCGGCGCTCAATCTCTCTGGGCTCGGGTGGCTCATGGTCTCTGCTCGAAGGTCTCGGTGCCGTAGACGCGGTCGGTGCGGTAGCGCGGCCAGCCGCGCTCTCTCAAATACTCCTTCTCCGCCGCGAGATCGTCGGCTGGCAGCTTCTCGCCTTTGCGGAGACGATTGGCCTTGTCGAGGTTCCCGTAGAGGATGCCGTCCGACGGCACGTCGTAGGTCTCGAACGGATCGTACGACACGTCTACGTCGCCGCGTCCGCCGAAGAGCCACGGCCACCAGCCCGGGGTGACCTTGCTGCCGTCATACCTCCCGTCCGTGATCGTGATCTCGCCGTCCCCCCGCTGAATGTCGCGCAGCAGCGCCCTGCCGCGCTTCGTCTGAGACATGCGTCCGAGGTCGGCCAACGTGCGCGCGATGTGCTCGCGGTTACCGATGACGGTGAGGTTCTTGCCGATCACGATCGAGCCATCGGGGTTCACGACCGCGCCCACGGGCAGGCTCGGGCCGCCGACGAACACCGTGCCCGCCCCGTTGCGCACCATGTCCGGCGCCGGCTCCCCCACCCGCGCCGCTGGCTTCCCGGGCCCGTTCAGCGCGACCAGGCGGCTCACCACGTTCACCTCGCCGCCCTTGAGCGTGACGCGCTCGGCCGCGAGCTCGGCGAGCGCGGCGTGGGCGCTGAAGTAGTTTACCTCGAGCCGGATCGCCTTGGCCACCCACGTCACCTGGCCCCCGTCGAGCTCGAGCTTGCTCTTCCCGATCGTCCAGCGCTGCTGGTGCGGGGCGAGCGCCGCCGCGCTCTTGTTGGCCACTCGGTAGTGATGCGCCGCCGCCTCCACCTTCCGGAGCTGCTCCGATCGCACGGAGCGCGTCCCGTCGGTCTCGGTCGTGCGATGAGCGCCCACGAACAGGCCGCGGTTCGCGCCGACGGTGGAGCGCTCGCCGTCGCCGACGAAGCTCTGAACCGGCCCCTTGATGCTCGTGTCGCTCGTCCCCCGTACGATCTTGGTCGCCGACCCCTCGACGACCTGACGCTGGTCGCCCGTCACGCGCCGGGCGTCGTCGCGGGTGACACGGGTGTCTCGGTCGCGATGGATCGTGCGCGTCTCGTCGCGCTTCACCTTGGTGTCGAGATCCCGCTCTGCCTGCATCCGAACGAGCTCCTCTCCCGCCGCGTCGTCGAACATCAGCTCGTTGAAGCCGCCCGTGCCCTGCGTGGAGCTGCTCTTCCACCCGGTCTTGGTCTTGTTGTCTGGCAGGGGATAGGGCACCGGCTGGAGCGCCGTGTAGATGCGCCCGACGATGACGGGCCGATCCGGGTCGCCGCCCATGAAGTCGACGAGCACCTCCTGGCCGCCCCGGGGCAAGTTGACACCCCCATAGCCCACCCCCGCCCACGGCTCGGACGCGTGCAGCCAAGCGCTGCTGTGCTCGTCACGCCGGCCCTCGCGATCCCAGTGAAACTGGACCCGCGCCCGCCCAAACTCGTCGGTGTGGATCTCCTCGCCAGCCGGTCCCACCACCGTCGCCGCCTCGATGCCACGCACCACCGGGGCGGGCGTGGCGAGCGCCGGGCGATAGGGGACCCGCGTCGTGCGCGCGTGGGCGCTCACCTGCCAGCGCCCGTCGGGGGTGCCCGCGAGGGTCACGCCGGTCACGAGCACGGGCTCGCGCATGAGCCGGCTGGGGTGGTCGGCGACGACCACGCAATCTCCCACGGCGAGGTCGACCGCGGTCGTCTCGAGCTGAAACACGCGCGCGTCGGCGCGCTTGGCGTCGAGGCGCATGCGCGCGCGCCGGCGCCCCTCGTCGAGGTCGGTCCGCACCGCGATCCGATCGTCGGCGGCCGGCGTGTCACGCGAGGCGCTGTCGAACTGGAGCGCGCCCGGCACGTAGTGAAAGCGCTCGACGTGGCGCTCCACCGTGGCGGCGTCGGGCACGTCGCCCGCCTCGCCGTCGAGCGCCACGAGCGGGGGGCGCCGGAAGTCCTTGTCGCGCAGCACGTAGCGCCCGGGACGCAGCGAGCGGGCGATGGTCACCTCGCTGACGTAGTCGTCACCGACGCGTTCGGTCACGTCGGGACGAAAGGGGAGCGTGCGCGGCAGCGCCGCCTGCGGGGCGTCGCACAGCACCCACCTCGAGGTGCCGCCGACGTCCTCGAACCAGCTCGAGATCCCCGCCCGCTCGAGCATGCGGCACACGAGATCGTGGTCGCTCTCCCCATACTGCACCACCACCTCGCTCCTCCGCAACGCGCCGCGGTCGACGCGCACGATGGCCTCGATGCGCCACTCGGCGAGCACCCGCTCCACCACGTCGAGCTCGGTCACGTCCTGAAAGATGCGGTAGTTCGTACGCTGGGAGAGGAGCCACGACGGCGGCACCAGCTCGAGCCACACGTGGGCCACCGGCCGCGCCGCCAAGAGCTCGCAGCGGCGCACGATCCCCGACCACGAACGGTGCCGAGACGACCGGTGATAGAGCTCGAAGGTGGCGCTCTCACCCACCACCGCGTCGAGGTCGACCTCGGGCCCGTCCGCGAGGCCCGTCAGCGTCACCACGAAGGGCTGGTGCATCGCGTCGTAGACGCGAAACGAGCGCACATCGAGCCGCAGGGCCTCGGTGCGGAGCTGAAGCCGATTCGAGGGGCTCATTCGGGCACCTGCACCGACGTCGAGCCGTTCTTGATCTTGTCCGGCGACGGCTCGAGCAGCCGACTGAACGGCCTACCCCCGCCCTTGATGAGGATGAGCGACGCCGACGCGGCGACCATCGCGTGTCCCGTGGCGTGGACGCGCTCTGCGCCGCCGAGGTGGGTCACGGTGGTCCCGGTGAGACCGACGATCTCCTTGGCCGAGAGGGTCATGTGGTCGCACTTGACGTGGATCTCGTCGGGCTTCAGCGTGAGCACCGCGCCGCCGCCGCTCTTGAGCGTGATCGCCTCCCCATCCATCTCGACGGAGGCGGCCCCCACCTTGAAGGTCGCGCGGGTGCTGGCGGTGACGGTGTGCTTGCCGACGACCGTCACCGCGTCGTCGCCGTCTACGAACGAGCTGGCGTTGGCGCCGGTGCGCTCGTAGAGCGCCGTCGCCACCGTGCTCCGGTAGC
This sequence comes from uncultured Polyangiaceae bacterium, assembly GCA_964401935.1. Taxonomy (GTDB): domain Bacteria; phylum Myxococcota_A; class Polyangia; order Polyangiales; family Polyangiaceae; genus JAPYTK01. The sequence goes on along the minus strand of CAYOAL010000055.1, from coordinate 33,125 downwards.
CCTGCCGCGTGAGGCGCGTCGCGTCGCGCCCGACGAGGCTGTCGCTCGAGCCGGCGACCACCTTGACCACGCGCCCACCCACCGAGAGCACCTGGTCGCGCTTCACGGTGCGGACGTCGTGGCGGCCCACGCGCGCCGTGCGATCGTTGTCGACCTCGCGCCGCTCGTCGCGGCGCACGTCGGTGACGAGATCGCGCTCCGCCTGCATGCGCACGAGCTCCCGACCCGCCGCGTCCTCGAGCATGAGCTCGTTGTAGCCGCCCGTCTCCCCCGTCGAGCTGCTCTTCCAGCCGCTCTGGGTCTTGTTCTCGGGCAGGGGGTAAGGCACCGGTGCGAGCGCGGTGAACGTGCGTCCGGTGATCACCGGCTGATCGGGGTCGCCGCCGCGGAACTGCACCAGCACCTCTTGGCCGGCGCGCGGCAGGTTGATGGCGCCGAACCCGGCGCCCGCCCACGGCTGCGACACCGGCACCCACGCTCCCCCCACCACCGGGCCCCGGTCCCACGGGAAGTGGATCCGCACGCGCCCAAACTCATCGGTGTGGATCTCCTCCCCTTCGGGGCACACGACGATCGCCGACTCCACGCTGTCGGCCCGCGGCCGCGGCGTCACGAGCGGCGGCCGGTAGGGCACGCTCGTCGGCCGCGCGTCGACGCTCGCCATCCACCGTCCGTCACCCTCTCCGGTGAGGCTCAGCCCCACGACGAGGAGCGGCTCGCCGCCGCGCCGTAGGCGTGTCGCATCACCGGTGACCGCGATCGTCTCACCGAGCTTCACGTCGATGGCGTCGGTTCGAAAGCGATATCGCCGCGCATCGGCGCGCTTGGCCGACAGGCGCCGCGCGGCGAGCCGATCGCCCTCGGCCTCGAGGCTCCGCACCGCGATGCGCTCGTCGGCCACCGGGGTGTCGCCCCCGGCCGCCTCGGCGAGCATCGCTCCCGGGAGGTAGTGGAAGCGCTCGAGGGTGAGCTCGCGCCCCGCCCCGTCTGCGGCGCGAGCGCTCCCCGCCGGCTGCTCCGTCGCCTTTCTCCGGAAGTCGACGTCGTACACGGTGTAAACGCCGGGGCGCAGCGCGCGCCGCACCTCGACCGCCTGCGCGAAGTCGACCGCCGGCACGTCGATGCCCTCCGTGACCTCGCGGAGCGTGCGGGACGGGGCGCGCGCCGAGGGCGTGTCCGCGAGCACCATCGTGGTCACCCCCTCGTGATGCTCGAACCAATAGGCGATCCCTGCCGCCTCGAGCAGGCGCCCCACGAACGCTAGATCGCTCTCGCCGTATTGCACCCGGAGCTCCCGCCGCGGGTAGGTCGAGAGGTCGAGGTGGGACGTGACGGGGATGCCATGGAGGCGCAACAGCTCGAGCGCGATGGCCGGCTCGCTCATCGCTTGAAAACAGCGATAATCTCTGCCCAAACCCAAGAGCGCGAGCGCGGGCCCAACCTCCAGCGCGTAGCTCGAGAGCCCGGTAAACTCGGCGCGGAGCTGCGTCAGCCCAAAGACGCAGCCTCGGTAGGTGCGCTGCCGGGGGCCGGCCGAGAGCTCGACCGTGACCGCGGTGCCGATGAGGTCGTCGAGCGGCAGATCGGCGTCGGGGGACGTGGCCACGATCCGCACGACGAAGGGCTGGTTCATCACCTCGCGCACGTCGATTCGCCGTGGTGTGAGCACCACCCCCGCCGACATCGTGAGCCGGATCACGGGTTCCTCTCCCAGGTGTTGCCGTGGGAGGTGCGGTGGTAGGGGACGCCAATGTCTCGCATGAAGTCGGCCTCGGTCGGCTTGTCGTTGGAGTGCGGGGAGATGGTGTTGAACTCCTCCTCGGTGGTCCAGTTACCCCCCTTGGGGGTCATGTCGAGCGTGCCTTGCGCCATGTGACGCGAGTGGCCGAGCTCGTGAAACAGCACGCGAGCGGGCATCTTGGCGCGATCCTCGGGGGACATCCCCGGGGGGCCTTCGTCGTAGTTGGGGTTCCAACTGATCGTGGAGTCGCTGCCGACGCCATTCGAAGCCTTCGTGAAGTCGGTAGCCTGCGCGAAGCCGTTCCACTCAGGGGTGTGGCCGATGGTGACCTTGCGGCCCGAAGCGGCGATCTGGTCGAGCTGGAGCTTCCCCGACGGGGTGCTGGCGATGAAGGTGAGCTCCGCCAGCGTCTTCATCACGAACTCGTGCGGGTCCATGCCTTGGACGCTGTGCCCGTCGATGATGATGCCGTTCGCGAGCTCGATCTCGAGCCCGGCCTTGTCCACCTTGACCACGTCCGCCGGCAGCGAGGGACCGCCCACGATGACGCCGCTCGAGCCTTCGTCGATCGTGGCTGGAGAGAGGTGGCCGAGCGCCCCCGCAGCGCCGCCCTGATAGTTGAGGTTGATCCGCGTTCCGTCCATCGACAGCTCGCCCGAGGCCGCGAGCTCGACGTGAGTGCCACTCACCGCACCGACGGTCTTGGCCCACACATAGACGCCATGCGTCGCCGAGAGGTGGATCACGTCGCCCTCGACGGTGAGGTGGGGCCCGTGGACCACGACCGCCCCGCCCTGAGTGGCCAGCACCACACGGTCCGGGAGCACGGTCAGGCGGCTCTCCACTGCGCCTTCGCGCGTGATGGTCAGATCGAGGCGCTCGGTGGCCTCCTCCACGTTCTCGGCGGCGGTGTGCTCATCGTCGCCCTCGACGCGGGTGACGTTCGACGCCCCGGTGAACGAGCTTCGGTTGGCGCGCACCGTGCTCCGATACGACGACCCGATGGCTTGGGTCGTGTCGCCGACGATGAGGCCGTCGCTCGAGCCGACGACCACCTTTCGGCCGTTCTGCCCCACGGTCCGCCTGCGATCGCGGCCCACCACGCGGCGGTCGTCGCGGCCCACGGTCGTCCGCCGATCGTTGTCCACGGTGCGGCGCTCGTCGCGCTTCACGCGCGTCGCGAGATCACGCTCGGCGCGCATGCGGACAAGCTCCTCTCCCGCCTTGTCCTCGAACATGAGCTCGTTGAAGCCCCCGGTGCCGCCCGTGGAGCTCGTGCGCCACCCGCTCTGCGTCTTGTTCTCCGGCAAGCGAAAGGGCACGGGCTGTTCGGCGGTGTACAGGCGGCCGGTGATGATGGGGCGATCGGGGTCGCCGCCCACGAACTCGACGATCACCTCTTGCCCCGCGCGGGGGGGAAGGATGACCCCGTAGCCCGCCCCAGCCCAGGCGCTCCCCACCTGCAGCCAGGCGCTGCTGCGCTCGTCCATCTGCGTCTCCCGATCCCAATGGAAGAACACGCGCACCCGCCCGAACTCGTCGGTGGGGATCTCGTCACCCGCGGGTCCGACCACGGTCGCCGTCTCCACGCCCGCCACGCGGGGCGCGCGCGTCGCGAGACGAGGAACCACCACCTGCTCGGCCGAGATCACCTGACACACCCGCGTGAGCACCTGGTTGGGTTCCGCCGCGATGATGGAGCTCTCCACGAGCAAGCGATGGTTCGAGAGCCGGGCGCTCGGGGGGTCGGCGATCTGAAACACCGCGCCCGGGCCAAGCTCGAGCGCCGTCGTCTCCACCGCGTAGGTCACCGCCCTCGCGCGCTTGGCCGCCAGCCGGTTGTCCAAGAGCTCTCGCGCCGCACCCTCGTCGACGCGCACGGCCAGCCGGTCGTCGGCCACCGGCGTGTCCCTACCGGCCGCGTCGACCAAGAACGCCCCCGGCACGAAGTGAAAGCGCTCGAGCTGCGCCTCGACGCCGGACACCGCGCCGGTCGCGCTGACCAGGGGTTGATGCTCGCTCGCTCTACGGAAGTCGACGTCACGCGCGGCGTAGCGCCCGGGTCTGAGCTCGCGCGAGGTGGCGATCGACGCGACGTATGGCTCCCTCGCGTCCATCGCGTCGGGACGATAGGGCAGCACCGCGACCGGCGTCGCCGCTTGCGGCGCGTCGGCGAGCACCAGGCGCGACTGGCCGGCGTGGAGCTCGAACCAATAGCTCACGCCGGCGCGCTCGAGCATCCGACTCAAGAACGCGAAGTCGCTCTCGCCATACTGAACGCACAGCTCGCGCTTCCGGAAGCGACCCACGTCGAGCCGGAGGATGGGCTCGATGCGCCACTCGGCGAGCAGCGCGAGGGCCACCTCGGGCTCGCTCATGGCCTGGAACGCGCGATGGTTGCGTCGCTCCGTCAAGAGCCACAGCGCTGGGGCCACGTGCACCTCGAACACCGAGGCGTCCCGCTCGCGACGCAGGCGCGCGACTTCGGTCACCACCCCCGTCCAGGCCGTCGACGCGGCGTCGGTCAACCTGAACACCGCCTCTTGCCCGACAACCTCGTCGAGATCGACGTCGTGGAGCGCGCTCGTGCCCACGAGCCACACCGCGAACGGCTGGTTCATGGCCTCCTCGACGCGCCCCGCCAGCACGTCGAGCTGAAACGCGTCGTGATCGATGCGCAGCTCGAGCGCGGCTCGGTTCACGGAGCACCCTCCCCACGCACCCGCCGGAGGACGTCCATCGTGGTCATGAAGAGGTCGGGGTCTTTGGCCATGCGCGTGAGCCGCGCGCGCTCGATGTGACCGTAGCGGGCGCCGCCGAGGCCGAGTCGCGCCAAGGTCGCGTCGAGCCGACCGCGCTCGGTGGCCACCACGATGTGCGCGTAGTCCTCGTCGGTGATGGGCCCACGCACGCTCTCGATGACGCCCACGTAGCGCTCATCGTAGCGTTCGATGGCGTCGCCGTCGCCGCGGCCGAGGCGGTCGATGGCGTCGCGCCGGCGCTCGCGATCCTGGGCGCGGAACACCGGCTCCGGCACCTCCAGCGTCTCGAGCTCTCGTCGCGCCGCACCTTCATCCACGACGAACAGCGCCGCGAGCTGCGCACACTGCTCGAGCGTCAGCTCCGCCACGGTGGCGAAGGGGGTGGCCGGCGCGGGCGGGGCGGTGGGCGCAGCCACCGTATCCCCCCACAGCGCGTCCACGAGCTCGGGACCTGCCGCCGGTGGCGGAGCGCTTGGCCGATGGTCGTCGCGAAACGGCAACGCGACCGCCGGGGCGTGGAGCCCAGGCGACAGGAGCACCGTCTCGAAGGCCGCGTCGTCGATGGGAGCAGGCGCACCGATCTGCGCAAGGACGCGATCGATCCGGTCGAGGAGCGTCGCGCGCAGCGATGGCTCGCGATGGCACAGCGAGAGCCACTGCATGCACAGCTGCTCGAGCTCGCTCAACGTCATCGAGCGCGCCTGCAGCACGGGGCCGAAATGGATCCCCGCGGCCGTCACCTCGTCGAGGAACGCGGCCAGCGCCGCCACGTCCTCTGCTCTCGGTCCTCCCGTGCGCATCTCGTTATCAGGCCACTACCGCGATGGCGCTTCCACCCTTTCAGCCGCGGACAAAAAAATTGCACGCGAGCCCTGTGCCGGCGCGCGCCGCGCTCGCCGTGAGGTGTCCCCGCGACGTCCTACCCCCGACCTTGGGTCACCGTCGAGGACGGCCTCGCGCGGTCGCTTCGGAGGTCGCTGCAACCCGTGTGGGTGACATGAGCTCGACGACTTGCGCCATCCTGCGCCGCTCCGGCGCGCCACCCGCGGTTTGTTCGCCACCGCGCTACTCCTGAAGGAGGCGCACGCGCTTGTCGGCTTGGTCCTGTTTCACCTTCAGGTCGCCAAGCTGCCTTCGTGCCTTTTGTGCCTGCGCGCGGGCGGTGGCGAGCTCCGCCTCGAGCTGCACCACGCGCGCCTCGGCGCTCGCGAGCAGGGCGCGCTGTTCGCGCAGGTCTTCTCGAACCTGGGCCGCCGCGGCCTTGGCCACCACGAGCCGCTCGAGCCGTTCGCGGCGCGGATCCGGTGCAAGCGCGGGTGCGGGTGCGGGTGCAGGAGCGGGTGCGGCCGGCGGAGGCGCCGCGAGGGGGGTGTTTCGATCGGGGTCGGCGGCGGCTTCGGGGCGCTGGGAGGGCCCCATCCCGGCGCGGTTCGTCGCGTCGCTGCGGGTCGCGCGCGCGAACATACCGTCGACCTTCCGCTGCTTCGTCGGCGGCGGCGGGGTCTTCGCCGTCAGCGCCGCGAGCAGGAGCGCCGGATCGAGCTGCGACGCGACCGCCTCGAACCCACCCTCCGACGCGTCGGAGGTGAGCTGTCCGCGGAGGAACGCGGGGCGCGCCGCGGGGTCGAGCGCGGCCGCGCGCAACAGCCGGGTCACCCTCTCGAGGTTGGCCTTGTTGGCGGCGTGACCGTCCCCCCCGAGCACCTCGCCGGCAAGGTGGGCCACCGCGGCCATCGCCGCTCTCTCCGCTTCCTTGGCCGCTCGCAGCGATTCAACGTCGAGCTCACCGGTGATCGCTCCGAGCTGCAGATCGCGCTGCCGATCGAGCGCGGAGAGCGCCGCGTCGACCGCGGCCCGATGCCGCCGCACCAGCTGATTGACGACCCAGGGGGCGAGCGCGGGCTTGGAGATCGCGGAGAGCCTGCGGGCTCCCTCCTTGTCGCCCGCGGTCCGCAGCGTCGCCACGAGCTCCCGCCGCCGCTCGACGAACCGGCGAAGGGAGCCGGCATGAAGCTCGTCGAGCGCTTCGTCGAAGCCCATGTCCGCATTGTACGCCGACGAAGCAGGTGCGTGGGGGGAGGGTGCGGCAGCACCCTCCAGGCAACGCAAGAGCCGACCGGAAAAGACCGACGCTCTCGCGAAGCGCGCTTGGGCGTTGGGGCCCCAAGCGCAACGCGGTGGGAGGGGGCCCCGCGCGCAGCGTGGGGGGAGGGTGCGGCAGCACCCTCCAGCAAATCAGTGTAGGCCGGTGACGGAGAGTCCGGCGACGCAGCCGTCGCGCACCTCTTGGACCCAGACCACCCGCGCGCGCTCGAGGCGCACCGGCTGGGTGGGCTCGCGGATGACGAGCATGCACACGTCGCCAACTTGGAGCTGGCAGTCGACCGCGATGCGCAACCCACCTTCGCTCACGTTGATGGTCGCGCCCGTCCCGGGGCGGGGCTCGATGACGTCGACGTCTGCGTGGAGCGGGTTGCGGCGACTCCCGCGACGCTGCCGCGAGGCCTCGGCCGAGACGAGCTGGTGAGGAGTGTCGAAAGTAAGCGTCATCAAAGCACCTCTTGCAGGATCACGAGCAAACAACGGGCCAGCGGCGTGAACCTTTCCGTGGGCGCAAGAATTCGGCGCAACTTTCTGGCAGGCGTTCATGATTCCGATTGGTTGCCGTCCATCGTGGCCACCGCGCTCCTGAGGCGCGGGCTACGCAAGTTTTTCCAACTGCACAACTTCGGTGACAGCCGAGGATCGGGCCGCGTGAACGAATGCACACAAGGCGCGGCGCCCCTTGGAGGCCAGCTCGAACCCAAAGCGCTCGAAAGGTTGACAACAAAACCATTTCCATTGGCTTTGCCCCGGAGTTGCTGCAGAAGAGCGGCGGGGTTGTGACACGGGGTAAGAACGGGCATGCGGGCGATCCCCCGGTTCGGCAGGGGGATCGACAGCCGTCGTCGAAGCGACGAACGGTGTCTCACACGCGCCCTGTCGTGCGGGACAGCGACGCTGGGGCCATGAAGCGTGAGCTCGCTCGCCTGCGCCGCGAGAACGAGCTGTTGCGCTCGCAGCTCGGGCGCAACACCCCGCTCCCGCGCTCGTACCGCCGCCAGGTCACCACCCCCCCGGAGACGCTGGTGCCCCACGCCGTGATCGCCGACCGCTACGAGCTCGAGCGGGTCTTGGCGCACGGCGGGATGGGCTCGGTGTGGGTGGCCGCGGACACTCACACTGGCCAGCAGGTCGCCCTCAAGTTCCTCAAGCAGGACGCCGGCCCCGCCCACATCGCCCGCTTCCAACGCGAGGCGGAGGTGTGCCGGCGGCTCTCGTCCGATCACGTGGTGAAGGTGCTCGATCACGGCGTGGACGGGGCCCACCACTTCCTGGCCATGGAGCTCTTGGTCGGGGAGAGCCTGTCGTCGCTCCTGCGGCGCCGGGGACGGCTGCCCCTCGGCGAGGCGCAGAGCCTGGCGCGCGACATCGCCGATGCCCTCGCGCCGGCCCACGCCGCCGGCGTCGTGCACCGTGATCTCAAGCCGCAGAACCTGTTCCTCAGCGTCGGTGAGCGGGGCGAGCGCGTGTTGAAGCTGCTCGACTTCGGGGTCGCCAAAGAGCTCGAAGACTTCGGAGAGATGACCAACAGCGGCGAGATCATCGGCTCGCCCAACTACATGAGCCCCGAGCAGGCCTATGGGCTCTCCAACATCGATCACCGCAGCGATCTGTGGGCCGTCGCCGTGATCCTCTACCGCACCATCACCGGCTCCCGACCCTGGGAGGGCGACAACGCGCTCGAGCTCTTGCTCAAGATCTGCACCGAGCCGGCCCCCGCCCCTTCTCGGTACGAGCCCGCGCTCAGCGCGCGCGTCGACGCCTTCTTCGACAAGGCGCTGGCCCGCGATCCCAACGAGCGGTTTCGCTCCATCCACGAGCTGTGCGATGCCTTCGAGGCCGCCGCCGCCTCCACCTCTCGACGCCCCGCGGTGGCGTCGATGGTGCACGGCCCCACGCCTTCCTCGCGAGGGTCCATCCTGCCGCTCACCGACGACGGCGACGACCCCGACTCCCACGTGCGCAGCCGCCCCGCGGCGGCCGCCCCGCGAGCGTGGTCGCGGGGGACGGCAGCCCTCGCGCTCGTGGCCCTCGTCGCCGCCGCGATCGCGTGGCTGCTCGTCCTCTGACCGCTCCCCGCCCGCCTCTCCGCGCTCGCGTGACGGTCCAGAGAGGTCGCGCGGCGCTCGGCGGCAGGCGCGCACCTCCGACCGCGCACGCGCACGTCCGACCGCCTTCGGCGCTCGGCTTCACGCCGCCCGCCGCTCGTGATACTGAACATCCGTACCGATGGTATCCGACCCCAAACGCGCACGCGGTCGTGGCTCGACGCTCAACCCCGCCGGGCGCTTCGAGTCGGAGGCGATCGCGCCCTTCGAGGACGGCTGGGACGCCCTGGGCGACGAGGCGCCGCCGCCGCTCGCCACCACGGTGGTCCCCATCGTGAGCCGCACCATCCTGGCGAAGAACGACTCGCCCGACGTGCCCTTTTCGCAGTCGATCAACCCTTACAAAGGGTGCGAGCACGGCTGCGTCTATTGCTTCGCGCGCCCCACCCACGCCTACCTCGGCCTGTCGTCGGGGCTCGACTTCGAGACGCAGATCTTCAGCAAACCCGACGCCCCCGCGCTCCTCCGCGCCGCGCTCGCCAGCCAGCGCTACCGCGTCGAGCCCATCGCCCTCGGCGCCAACACCGATCCTTACCAGCCCGTCGAGCGCAAGCTCACCATCACCCGCTCGGTCCTCGAGGTGCTCGCGGCGCACGACCACCCGGTCGGAATCGTGACCAAGAGCGAGCTCGTGGTGCGCGACGTGGATCTGCTCGGCCCCATGGCCCGCAAAGGGCTCGCCCACGTGTTTCTGTCGATCACCACCCTCGAGCCGCGCCTCGCGCGACGGATGGAGCCCCGCGCCGCGACGCCGAGCCGCCGGCTCCGCGCCATCGAGCGACTGACGGAGGCGGGGATCCCGGTGGGGGTGCTCGCGTCGCCGATGATCCCTGGCCTCAACGATCACGAGCTCGAGCGCATCCTCGAGGCCGCTCGCGACGCCGGCGCGAGCACCGCCGGCACCATCCTGTTGCGGCTCCCCCACGAGCTGAGAGCGCTGTTCGAAGACTGGCTGAAGACGCACTACCCGAACCACGTCCGCAAGGTGCTCTCGCTCCTGCGGAGCTGCCGGGACGGCCAGCTCAACGAGAGCACCTTCGGCGCGCGCATGCGCGGGAGCGGCCCCTACGCGGAGCTGCTCCGGCGACGCTTCGACACCGCGGTGCGACGCCTCGGCCTCGCTCGTAGCGCGCCCGCCTTCGATTGCACGCGCTTTCGGCGCCCCGACGGGGCCAGCGCCTCACGTCAACTTCCGCTGTTTGGTTGAGCGCGCAGCGACAGGCGCGGCCCCCTCGTTTCACCGGCTGGCGACGCGCGCCGGGTAGACGTCCCCGCGACCGGTCAGCCAAACCGCTTGGCGAGGACGGCGAACACTACGTCGAGGTTTTTGTAGTACTGCTGGTGGAAGTCGAGCTCGTCGTCCGGCGCTGCCTCGAGCGCGGCGAGCCCCTTCTGGGCGAGCTTGCGCCACCGCGCGATCCTGGCGGCCGGCACCTTGCACGGAGCGAGGACCATGAGCACCCCGAGGAGCCCAAGGCCCATGCCCTCCCGACACAGATCGCTCCAGTTGTCCTCGTCCTCGAAGTCTTCGTCGATCGCCTCGATGCAGCGCTTGGCGACGCTCTGCACATAGGTCGCCGCCTCCTTGCTCGCGAAGAGCGCGGGCTGGCGCCTCCCGAAACGGCACTCCTTCGCGTCCTTGTGGAGCAGCGCGACGTGCTTCGCCGGCATCTTCTCGCGACGAGCCGCGACGGACTCGCCGTCCCCGCCGAGGACGAGGTTCATGACCTTTCGTGCGGCGGGCGGGAGCTTCTCTATGCCCGTCGCGTGCTTCGTCACCGCCGCGACGATCTTTGGACCGTGCGGGGTGTCGAGCTTGAAGTCGTACGACGAGAGCTGCAGCAGCACGCCCACCGCGGCGCACAGCTTGTTGGTGGCGGTCGTCGTTGGTTTGGCGTCGCCGAGAGCTGCGATGTCTTCCACGACGCCGTGGCAGAGATCGGCGAGGCCATCCAACGCCGTGTCGTTGTCGAGAATACCTTCGTTCCAGGTGCCCACTCGGTGCAGCCTACGCCTCACCGGCCGCGCGCTCCAGCCTCACCCGGCGCGCTCCGCTCGACGGCACGCGCGCGCGCGGCGGCCGAGCGGGTGGCGACCGCTTCCGCTGTTCGGTGGCGAGCGCCTCGACTATCACGGCGTGATGAACACCCTGGGCCGCCACCTCATCGCGGAGTTCTACGGCTGCCCGTACGCGGCATTGGACGACGTGGCGGCGATGCGTGGCCACCTCCGAGCGGCGGCCGCGGCGGTGGGCGCCACCGTGGTCGGCGAGGCGTTTCATCGCTACGCGCCGCAAGGCGTGAGCGGGGTGTTGTTGATCGCGGAGTCGCACCTTTCGGTGCACACCTGGCCGGAGGCGGGTTACGTCGCGGTCGACATCTTCACCTGTGGCGGGCTCGACCCGCGCCCCGGGTTCCAAGTGATCGGTGACCGACTCGGGGCAGCCCGGAGTCGACTCCACGAGATCGTGCGTGGCCTCGCCGAGGACGTAGAGGGGGCGATCTTGCCCGAAGACGTGACCGTCATCGCCGGACCCTGCGAGGCGCTGTGAGCGACCACAGCGTCGACGAGCTCGAGGCGCTCTACCGGCGCGGAGAGGAAGCCCTCGACGCGGGGAAGCCCGAGGAGGCGGTGCGGCTGTTGCAGCGAGCGGTGGAGCTCGAGCCCGACGACGCCGACGTGCGCCACTGCCTCGCCCTCGCCTTCGAGGCCCTCGGTGACCACGACGCGATGACGAAACAGCTGCTGCAGGTGAGGCTGCTCGACGCCGAGAACGACCGGCGCGCGGGACTCGGCACCCCCGAGGAGCTCGCCTTCATCGAAGAGGTGGCGGTGGAGGTGATGAGCCACCTCCCCCAGGCCTTCCGCGAACGCCTCGGGAGCGTGCCGGTGGTGCTCGAGCGGCGTCCCTCCCTCGCGGTGGTGCGCGAGGGCTTCGATCCGCGCGCCCTCGGCTTGTTCGAGGGGCCGAGCATCCTCGACGAGGACGCGACGATGCCGGCTCGCGTGGTGCTCTTCACCCACAACCTCCTCGCCGCCTTCACCGAACGCGAAGAGCTCGCCGAACAGATCGAGATCACGGTGCTGCACGAGATCGGCCACTACTTCGGCCTCGACGAGGACGACATGGAGCGCCTCGAGCTCGATTGACGCGCGGGGCAGCAGCACCTCCAAGCCGCTCAAGAACCCGACCGGAAAAGACCGGGCGCTCGCGAAGCGCGCTTGGGCGTTGGGGCCCCGAGCGCAACGCGGTGGGAGGGTGCAGCTGCACCCTCCAGCAAACTCAAGGTGCCACCTGGAGCTGAAGGCGCCCCTCGACGCTGCCGTGACCCCACGCTTGGTACACGTAGAACGTGTCGAGCTGAACCTTCAGGGCGTGGCGCTGCCCGTAGTAGGAGAGCGCCCCCCCGAGCTCCTTGCTCGCCGGCGGGGGGGCGCCGCCCGCGCCCGCGGGGAGGATGCTGCCCACCCGTCCGGTGACCTCGAACTGGCCGCCGATGAGCTGCCCGACCTGAAAGAAGCCGCCCCGGCCCGAGCGCGTCTCGTCGGTACGCAGCGCGCCGTCTACCTCGGCGGTGAGGGTGGGATCGAGGGCGCGGCGGAGGAACACTTCGCCGGTGACGGCGAGGCCGCGCCACTTGAAGCTCACGTCGCCCCCCGCGTGCACGTAGTCGGCCCACGGACCGTTCGCGAAGACGGGACCGATCGTGCTGCGCTCCCGGTCCGTGTCGTGGTTGAAAGCCCCCGAGGCGGCCAGCGAGAGCCGCGGCTTGGCGCTGCGCGAGAAGTCGACCTCGTCGAGATCCTCACCCCGGGCCCCCCCGAGCGGGCGAAGCGCGACGCGCGCGGCATAAAGGAGCCCGTAGCCTCCCGAGACGCGGTTACGGCCGTCGCCGCCGAACACGCCGAAGGCGTAACCGAGCCAGCCGTCGAGCCCGAACAAGTCCTCCGAGAAGATCTGCACGCCCACGTCGCGGTCGAGGTTGAGCTCGGCGGTGACGATGGACCGGTCGACCATCTGGAGCTGCCCCGAGGAGATGACGCGCTGGCGGCCGAACGGCACCTTCATCTGCCCAGCCCGAATCGCGAGATCGCGAGAGGGGCTCACCGTGACGAAGGCGTCGCGGACCGGCAGCGGGGCGACCGGATCTTGATCGAGGGGGGAGAACGCGAGCTGCAGCTTCAGGCTGACGAGCCCATCCCAGCCGTCGGCGCTCACCGTCAGGCGCGCGCGCCGGATCATGAAGTCGGCGGTGGGATCGACCCCCTCCTGCTCGAACACCACCACCGAGCCGCGGATCTGGGTGCGAGCCGAGATGCCGAAGCGAAACGAGCCATCCACCGACTCGACGCCAAACCCCTCGCCCCAGCGGCCAAAGAGTCGAACCGGGACCGTGTCTCCCGCTCCACCGCTCTGGGGAAGCGGCGGATCGGGGCGCTCGGCGGGGCGTTGCCCATCGGGCCGCGGCGCGTCAGGAGCAGACTTGGCCGCGTCAGGAGCTGACTTGGCCGCGTCAGGAGCGGGCTTGGCCGCGTCAGGAGCGGGCTCCGCGGCGGCGGGCGGCTGCGCCAGCGCCTCGCCACCCGAGAGCGACAGCCCCACGACGGAGAACCACCGCCCGACGGAGAACCACCGCCCGACGGAGGACCACCGCCCGACCGAGGACCACCGCCCGACGGAGGACCACCGCCCGACGGAGGACCACCGCCCGACGG
>CAYOAL010000055.1:0-19595 GCA_964401935.1 uncultured Polyangiaceae bacterium | reverse complement strand
GAGGACCACCGCCCGACGGAGGACCACCGCCCGACGGAGGACCACCGCCCGACGGCCACGCAACCGTCACCGGGTCGCACCGCAATCGTCATATGGCGAACATCGCAAGGGCGTGGGGCAGCGTCCAGAGGATCGACCAGGCCTCACGGTCGGACCCTGCCTCAACCCCCGGGGGCCGCTCCGAGGGCGGCCTCGATGGCCAAGAGCGCCTCCGTGGCGGCGGTGGCGAAGCGCTCGTCGACGGCCTTGCTGAGCGACGTGGCGCCTGGGTTGATCTCCACCGTGAGGGCCCCTGTGCGTCGCGCGAGGACCACCGGCTGCGCGATGTAGGGGAAGAGGCTCGAGGTGCCGATGGAGAACACGGCGTCGAAGCCGCGCATCACCTCGCGCTGCAAGAGGGCCACCTTGTGGGACGGCAACATCTCGCCGAACAGGACCACGTCGGGCCTCACGAGGCCCCCACAGTCGGGGCAGGCCGGCGGACAGGCGAGGCCGCGATAGTCGCTCACCACCCGCTCGTAGGCGCAGTCGACGCAGAGCAGCTGGCGCACGTCGCCGTGGATGTCGATGACGCGGGTGCTGCCGGCGGCCCGGTGCAGCCCGTCCACGTTCTGGGTGAGCACCCACACCTCGAAGCGGTCCTCGAGGCGCGCGATCGCGCGGTGGCCCTCGTTCGGGGCTGCCCCCCGACACGCAGCCTCGATCTGCATGAGGTACCGCCAGGAGAGCTCCGGACGAGCGCGCAGCATCTCTCCGCTCAGGGCGTCCTCGATCGCGATCCCCTCCTCGGTGTGAACGCCCTCGTAGAGGCCGCCGACCCCGCGATAGGTGGGGAGCCCGGAGTCGGCGCTCATGCCGGCCCCGGTGATGAAGAGCACCCGCCGCGCCGCTGCGAGCCGAGACGCTACCCGCGCCGCCGTCGCGTCGATCATGACCCCCGCTCCCACAGCCAGGCCGCCCCGCGCACACCGCTCGCGTCGCCGTGCGCGGGCGCCACCACCTCGGTGCGCACCACGTCGGAGAACACCCAACGCGCGAGGGCCGCAGGGAGCGCCGGATAGAGCGCGCCGATGTTGGAGAGCCCGCCCCCGAGCACGACCACGTCGGGGTCGACTACGTTGATCACCGTGGCCAGGCCTCGGGCGAGGCGATCGACGTAGGCGCCGAGCGTGCGGCCGGCTTCGACGTCACCGCGCTCGTGTTGGCGAGCGATCTCGGCTGCGGTGTGGGTCTCGCCGGTGCGCGCGCGGTGGGCCGCGGCGAGGGCCGGACCCGACAGGTAGGTCTCGAGGCAGCCGCGCTTTCCGCAGTAGCACGCCGGTGCCGGCTCGTCCGCGGGGCCGCACCAGGGCAGCGGATTGTGACCCCACTCTCCGGCGATGGCGTTCGCGCCGACGATGGGTCGGCCCCCGACCACCAGGCCACCGCCGGTGCCGGTGCCGAGGATGACGCCGAACACCACGTCACGGCCACGCGCGGCGCCATCCACCGCCTCGGAGAGCGCGAAACAGTTGGCGTCGTTCGCCACCCGCACCGGCCGGTCGAGCGCGCGCTCGAGCAGCTCGTGGAGCGGCTCGCCGTTGAGGCTCTGAGTGTTGCTGTTCTTCAACAAACCGGTCGCCGGCGAGATGGCGCCCGGGGTTGCCACCCCTACCCGGCACGGCCCCGCCTCCGCCTCGAGCGTCGCGACCAAGCTCCGGATCGCCTCCACCACCGCGGCGCAGCTCGCGCTCGGCGTGGGGATCCGCCGCCGCGCCACGATCATCCCCGCCTCGTCGAGCACCACCGCCTCGATCTTGGTCCCCCCGAGATCGATGCCGATGCGTCCCATCGTGGTCGTCGATCCCCGCGCCATCAGAGCTTGAACACGCGCGCCGCGTTGTCGTGAAGGAACAGCCGCGTCGTCTCTTCGTCGAGGCCGAGGACGTCGAGCTCGGCCATGCAGTCGGCGGGGAAGATCATCGGAAAATTCGTGCCAAAAAGAACTTTCTTACCGCCACTCCCGCGCATGAACCGCACCAGCTCTGGCGGGTAGCGGCGCGGCTTGTAGGCCGAGGTGTCGATGTAGACGTTGGGATACTTCGTGCACAGGGCGATCATCTCCGTCGTCCACGGGTAGCCGATGTGTCCGGCCACGATGGTGAGGTCGGGGAAGTCGACCGCGACCTCGTCGAGGTACGGGATGGGCCGCCCCGGCTCCGAGGGCTTGTTGGGACCGGCGTGGCCCACCTGCGTGCAAAATGGCACGTCGAGATCCACGCAGGCGGCGTAGATGGGATAGTAGAGGCGGTGGTTGGGCGGGAGCTGCCACAGCCACGGCAACACGCGCACCGCGCGGAAGCCGAGCTCGATGACACAGCGGCGCAGCTCGGCCACCGCCTCCATCGGTCGCGAGATGTCGACGGAGGCCACCCCGATGAGGCGGTCGGGGTTTTCGCTGACGAGCGCCGCCACCTCGTCGTTGTGGAGCAGCGGCCCCTCCGGTCCCCACCAAGCGCTCACGAGGGCCCGGTCCACCGAGGCCGCGTCCATGGCTTGGATGGTCATGTCCACCGGGATCGTGTCGGGGATCGTCTCCATCCGCATCCACCGCCGCAAGGTGGAGAACATGGGGTGTCGCAAGAAGGCGGGCGTGGGGTGCTGGATCCACGCGTCGATGATGGGCGCCTGCACCCAGCTACTCTAGCCGCCGGCGCCCACCCGCCACCACGGCAAACAGTTGACGCCGAGCGGCGGTGCTTCGACGCTCCACCGGAAAGAACGGAAACGAAAGGGAGGAGCACCATGAAGTCCATCATCAAGAGCACCATCGTCGTCGCCGCTTGCGCCGCTGCGACCACCTTCGTCACCAACCCCACCGACGCGGCGAACACGGTCACCAAGACCAAAGACGACTGCAACACGGCCTGGGCCATCTTGATGGCCTCGCACCCGAGCGTGCACGGGGCGTTCCCCCACGCCGACTACAAAGAGGCGATCGGCAACGTGATCAAGAACAACCCGCACTGGACGGCGGGCGCCTACGAGGGCGGCGTGTCGCAGAAGTTCGATCTGCAGACGTTCGACACGCGCTTTCACGAGGGAGGCACGGCCTACGTCGCGCATTGTGGCCACGGCGCGACGTGCAACGCCCTCGCCGAGGCGGTGCTGAAGAACTACCCGGAGGCAGGGAGCCCCGTCGTCTACTGCATGCTCGAGCCGCCGACGATCCTCGACAACCCGCAGTCGTTCTGACGCACAGGCGTGCTGGCGCGCCGGCGTTCCGACGCGGAGGCGTGCTGGCGCGCAGTCATTCTGACGCGCAGTCGTTCCGACGCGCAGCTCCTGACGCGCAGACCTTCGGACGCACAGGCCCTCCGACGCGCGGGCGGCGATAGGGTAGTCTCGCTCGCATGCCGTTCACGCTCGTCGTCGACAAGCTCACCCTCCCCGCCCTCGTGATCCACGGCGGCGCGGGCGCTTACCTCAAGACGACGACGGCCGAGGAGCGGCGCGCCCGCGGGCGAACCCTCGCCTCCATCTGTCGCGCCGCCCATCCAGCCTTCGCCGCCGGAGGGGCGCGCGACGTGGTGCTCGACGCCATCGCTGCCCTCGAGGACGATCCATCGTTCAACGCCGGCTACGGCTCGCGTCTACAGCGCGACGGGGCGGCGCGCCTCTCGTGCGCGCTGATGGACGGCCAACGCTCGCGCCTCTCCGCGGTGTACAACGTGGAGCGCTGCCGCCACCCGAGCGCGCTCGCCCTCGCGCTCCAAGACCGCCCCGACCGCAACCTCGACGGCCTCGGCGCGGCCCTCTTGATGGAGGAGCTCGGGGTGGCTCCCGAGGACGTGCGCACCGACCGCAGCATCGCGCGCTGGAAGAAGCTGATCGCCGACGGTGACGTCGCCGATCGCGAAGGGGCCATCGGGAGCGCCGGCGAGGAGGCGCTGGTCGCCGCCAAGGCGGCCCACATCCCCATCCCCACCGAGCTCGAGAACGAGCCCGAGAACCGCTACGGGACGGTGGGGGCGGTGGCCTGCGACGCGACCGGCGCCCCCTGGGCCTGCACCTCCACCGGAGGTCGAGGCCACGAGGCGGTGGGACGCATCAGCGACTCCCCCACCCCCGCCGGCAACTACGCCACCCCGCTCGTGGCCCTCTCCGCGACCGGCTTCGGGGAGCAGATCCTCGATCTCAACGTGTGCGGCCGCATCGCCACCCGCATGCTCGATGGCGCGGCGCTCGAGACCGCCCTCGAGCGCACCTTCGCCGAGGTGGAGCAGGCCGGCGGCTTGCTCGGGGTGATCGCCATCGCGCGCGACGGCACCGCCGCCTACGCCCACACCACCGAGGCGTGCGGGGTGGCCTGGCTCGACGCCGCCGGCCAGCTCCACGTCGACGAGCACGGCCGGAGCTGAGGGCGGGGCGGAGGGCCTCGCCGTCCCGCCGTCGCAACGCTCGAACCCTGACCGAGACCCAGGCTTTTGCACAGCGCGCCTCGGGTTGGGGGTCGCCGCCCACCGCTCCTCCGCGCCCCTCCCGTCACCGCCTCCCGCGACGTCGGGTCTTCAGCCGGCGCTCGTTCGCGCGCCGTACTGGTCGCGGAGCACCCGACGCATCACCTTGTTGGACGCCGTTCGCGGCAGCGCGTCGACCACCACCACGTCGGCCACCTTGAACAACGGGTTGAGCCCGTCGCGGATCCGCTGCTGGAAGAGGGCGCGAAACGCGTCCTCCTGCGTCGTGGAGCCGCCTCCGTGGCCGCTGGCGAGCACCGCGTAGATCACCAGCTCGCTCGGCCCCCCTCCTTCGGGGGACACCGCCACCGCCGCGGTCTCGATCACGCCCGGGACCGCCGCGAGCTGACGCTCGATCTCCGCGCTCGAGGTCTTGATGCCGCCGAGGTTCATGGTGTCGTCCACGCGACCGAGGGCCCGATGGTAGCCACCGCCGACGTGGGCGACGTGATCGCCGTGGCGACGGAGCACCTCGCCGTTCGGCCCCGCCGGCATGTCGGCGAAGTACACCTCGTGATGGTCGCGGTTGAGGAGCCGGTCCGAGCTGCCCAACATCGGCGGCACCAGCGCGAGCTCCCCCTCTTCGGCCACGGCCCCTGCCTCGTCGAGGATGACGAGCTCGCTGCCGATGGCTGGCGTGGAGAAGGCGGACGGCGCCTGCGGCTCCACGTAGGTGCCGGCGATGTAGCCACCGCCGATCTCCGTGCCCCCGCAGTACTCGATGACCGGCTTGTAGCCGGCGCGGGCCATCAGCCACAGCATGTCGTCCGGGTTGGACGCCTCCCCGGTCGAGCTGAAGCAGCGAATGTGCGACCAATCGGCGCCGTCGACCACCCCGCTCCGACGCCAGGCCCGCACCAAGCTCGGCACCACCCCGAGCATGGTCACCCGGGCCGCCTGCACCAGCTCGACGAACCCGCGCTCGAGCGGGCTGCCGTCGTAGAGCGCGATGGCGGCGCCGTTGAGGAGGCTCGCGTAGATGAGCCAGGGCCCCATCATCCACCCGAGATTGGTCGGCCACGCGACCACGTCCCCGGGCCGGATGTCATGATGCGCCCAGCCATCCGCGGCCGCCTTGAGCGGCGTGAGGTGGGTCCACGCGATCGCCTTGGGGTCGCCCGTCGTCCCCGACGAGAAGAGGATGTTGGTGGGGGCGTCGGCCTCGCACACCGCGTAGCGCTTCTCGCGGTCGAAGCCGTCCCCGAGCAGCTTGTCGAACGCGACGTCCCCCACGCGGAGCGTCACCGCGAGGGTGTCACGCGCCGCGACCACGATCGCCATCGGGGCATCGGCCTCACACACGCGTTCGTAAAGCGGGATGCGCTTGTCGCCGCGCAGGATCACGTCCTGCGTGATGATGGCCCTCGCCTCCGCGATGCGCAGCCGGGTGGCGATCTCGGCCGGTGCGAAGCTGTCGGCGATCGACACCACCACCGCCCCGAGGCTCACGATGCCGAGATAGGCAGCCACCGCGTCATAGGTCATCGGCATGTCGATGGCGACCGCGTCACCGGACCGGATCCCATGCGCCGCCAGCCCCCCCGCCACCTGCCGCACCCGCTCGGCGAGGGCGGCGAGGGTGTAACGGCGCACCTCCCCCGCCTCATCGCCGACGACGACCGCGAGCCGGGTGGGATCGCTCGACGACGCGGCGAGCGCGGCGCGCGCGATGTTGGTGCGCGCACCCACGAACCAGCGCGCGTGCTCCACCCCGTCGGTCACGTCGAGCACACGATCCGCCTCCACGTCGAACGTCACCCCGAGCCGCTGGGCCATCAGGCGCCAGAACGCCTCCGGCGTCTGGCGCGACTGCCGCTGCAACGTCCGCCAGTCGAGCCCGGTGCCGCCGACGTTGCTCGCGGCCACCTCCAGCGGGGTTGGACTCCACGCTGGGGGCGGGCCCCGTCGCGTGTCCCAGTCGGCGTAGCAGCGCGCAAACAGCCGCTGGTGCACCGCGTGGGGCAACTCGGGCGTGAGCACCTCGCGGGACAGCCGCGACCAGCGGGCGTCGGCCGGCGCCTCCGTCCACACCGCGTCGATCCGCGGCGCGAGCTCCCCTGCCGCCGCGGCCGACAAGCCGGCCTCGATCAACAGCTCCGTCGTGCTCGTCGTCATGGCGAGAGCACAGCGGGTGGTGTGCGTCGCGTCAAGCTGCGTGTAGAACCGGGGTCATGCGAGAGCTCGCCGTCTTGCGATCCGAGCTGCGCCGCATCGACGGCCGCGGCTACCGCGCCTACCGCGACCTCGGAGACAGTTACGGCACCCCCGACTACGAGCTCCACATCGATCACGTCCAGGGCGACCCCTTCGCCGCGCCGTCGCGCCTCCGCGTCTTCGTGCCTCACGCGCGGGCCGACTTCGAGCGGCGCTGGTACGACGGCGACGCGCGCCGCGTGGCCCTCGCCGATCTCGTGACCCGTCGCTTCGCGCGCTCGAGCGCGCGGGTGGAGCGTCGCCGCGGCAGCGGGCGGAGCGGCCGCATCGAGATCGACACGCCCGGCCAGGAGGTGCTCGCGCGCACTGCCTGTCGCGTCCGCGACGACGGGATCGAGCTGCGTTTCTCGGTCGGTCTCCCCGCCGCCGGTCGCCGCGTGCTCGGGCGCGAGGCCGAAGACCTCCTCTGCGACGACGTCGCCGAGATCGTCGACGACGCCGCGTTCGCCGCGGCGTACGATCCCGAGGTCATCGATCGCCACCTCGACAGCGTCGAGGATCAGCGCGCCCTCCGCGCTCAGCTCGCGGCGCGCGGCCTCGTGGCCTTCATCGGCGACGGGAGCATCCTCCCCCGCCGAAGCGGCGTCGACCCACGACCGATGGCGCGCGAGGACGCCGTCCCCTTCGTGGCCCCCGAGGCGCTGGCGGTCACCCTCGACACGCCCAACGCGGGCCCCCTCCGCGGCATGGGGATCCCCACCGGCGTCACGCTCGTGGTCGGCGGGGGTTATCACGGAAAGTCCACCCTCCTGTCGGCGCTCGAGCTCGGCATCTACGACCACATCCACGGCGATGGGAGGGAGCGCGTGGTCTCCCACGGAGCGCTGGTGAAGATCCGCGCCGAGGACGGACGGCGCGTGGCCGGCGTCGACATCAGCCCGTTCATCGGCGAGCTCCCCGGCGGACGTGACACAGCGCGCTTCCAGAGCGACGACGCGTCGGGCTCCACGTCGCAGGCGGCGAGCGTGATCGAGGCGCTCGAGGCCGGCGCGCGCGTGCTCACCATCGACGAGGACACCGCCGCCACCAACTTCATGATCCGCGATCGCCGCATGCAAGCGCTCATCGCCAAAGACCGCGAGCCCATCACGCCGTTCGTCGACAAAGTGCGCCAGCTCGCCGATGAGCGCGGCGTCTCGACCATCCTCGTCATCGGCGGGTCCGGCGACTATTTCGACGTGGCGGATCGAGTGATCGCGATGGACGCGTACCGTCCGTTCGACGTGACCGCGCGGGCCAAGGAGATCGCCACGCAACCCACCGGCCGCACCCCAGAGGGCGGCGAACGCTTCGGGACACCGCGCCGACGGCGCCCCATCGCGGCGAGCATCGATCCGTCGCGCGGGCGGCGCGACGTGAAGATCGCGGCCCGCAGGACGACACAGCTCGCGTTCGGCGCGCACGACATCGAGCTGGCCGCCATCACCCAGCTCGTCGAACCGAGCCAGCTGCGGGCGATCGGCCTCGCCCTCGCCTACGCGCGCCGCCACATGGTGGGCCCGGCCACGGTGGCCGACGTCCTCGACGCGGTGGAGCGCGACCTGGCCGCGGGCGGCCTCGATGTGCTCTCCTCGAGCCGCCTCGGCGATCTCGCTGCGTTTCGCCGCTTCGAGCTCGCGGCTGCCCTCAACCGCTTGCGCACCCTGCACGTCGAGCCCGCATGAAAGTCATCATCGCCCTCCCCCTTTGCGACTTCGATCCCACCGAGAGCGCGGTGCCCCATCAGGTGCTCACCGCCGCCGGCCACGACGTGGCCTTCGCCACGCCCACCGGAGCGGTCGGTCGCGCCGACGAACGCATGCTCACCGGACGCGGGCTAGGCCCCTTCCGTCCCGTGCTGATCGCGAGCGAACAAGCCCGCCGCGCCTACCACGAGATGGCGAACACGCGCGCGTTCCAGCGCCCTATCCCTTACGCCGGCATCGCCGCTCACCACGCCGACGCCATCGTCCTGCCCGGCGGGCACGCGCAGGGCATGCGGCCGTTCCTCGAGTCTCGCGAGCTCCAGGCCGCCGTCTGCGAGCACGTCCGTCGTGACCTCCCCATCGGCGCCATCTGCCACGGCGTGCTGGTGATGGCCCGCACCGTCGACCCCTCGACCGGCCACTCCGTCCTCCATGGCCGGCGCACCACCGCCCTCCTCGAGACCCTGGAGCTGAGCGCGTGGTGGATGACCTGCGCGTGGCTCGGCAACTATTACCGCACCTATCCGGAGACAGTCGAGCACGAGGTGCGGCGCGCCCTCGCGAGGCCCGAGCATTTCGTGGCCGGTCCGCTCGCCGTGCGCCGCGACTCCGCCGAGGATCCGAGCCCGGGCTTCGCGGTCACCGACGGCGCTTACGTGTCCGCGCGCTGGCCGGGCGACGCCTACACCTTCTCACACCAGCTCGCCGCGATGCTGTAGCCTCGTAAGGCCGCGTTCGATAGAGTCGGTGGGTACCATCCATCGAAATGCCTGGGAGCAACTCGTCCATGAACAGAACCTGCACAGGGGGACGGCAGGTGCGCGGGCGCCTCGCCGCCGCTCTCGTCTTCTCGCTGCTCGCCGCCGCTGGCGCCGGCTGCACCGCGCTGGTGCTGAGCGCGGCCGAGCAGTGCGACAGCGACGAGGACTGCAAGTTCCTCGGCGAGAGCTTCAGCTGCAACGCCGACAAGATCTGCCAGGGGGCCACCGTCACCGGCTGCGCGACGGATCAAGACTGCATCGACGCCGGCCTGCCCGATCACACCTGCGACGCGGAGGGGATCTGTCAGCCGCCCGGCCAGGCTTGCACCACCGCAAACGAGTGCATCGACGCCGCGAACGGCGCCCCTGCTGCGTGCATCGACAACGTCTGCGTCACCCTCACCTCGGAGCACTGCCAGGTGGTCGTGCCGGAGGACGCGATCGGCAACGACAACGCCATCTTCATCGGGTGGATGGGGCCGCTCACCGGCGACTTCGAGTCGATCGGCGTCCCCATCCAGCAGGCAGTACAGCTCGCGCTCGAAGAGATCGAGCAGTTCTCCAACGGCCTCCCCGGCGGCGCGGGAGGGGCGCGGCGCAAGCTGGCGATGATCGCGTGCCACGATCTCGACGATCACATCGGCGTCGCTCGCCACCTCGCGGAGGTGGTCAAGGTGCCGGCCATCGTGGGTCCCGCGTTCAGCGGCATCACCCTCGACGTGACCACCGACGTCACCATCGCCGCCGGCGTGCTCGCCATCTCGCCTTCCGCCACGAGCCCGGCCATCACCGACATCGACGACAACGGCCTGGTGTGGCGCACTGCCCCTTCGGACGCGTTCCAGGCCATCCCCCTCGCCTACCTCGTGGATCAGGCGGAGACCGCGATCCGCACCGAGCTCGGCCTGATGCCCACCGACGACATCAAGATCGCGGCCGCGTCCAAGGGCGACGCCTACGGTCAGGGGCTGGTGGGCTCGCTCACCGAGATCCTCACCTTCAACGGGCGCGACGTCACCGGCAACATCGCCGCGAACGCGTTCCAGGCGGAGCAGTATCCAGATCCGAGCACGATGGCCGTCGACTTCTCGCCCTACCAGCAGTCGATCATCGCCTTCGCGCCGCACCTGGTGCTGCCGCTCGGCACCAACGAGGGCATCACGTCGATCATGGGCGGCGTCGAGGTGGGCTGGCCCTCCACGCCTCCTCCAGCGCGGCCACGTTACCTGTTCCCCGACGGCGGCCGGCTCGACGAGCTGTTGGACCTCACCGAAGACAACGCGGATCTGCGCTTGCGCGTGAAGGGCACGGTACCGGGGAAACAGGGCGCCAACTACCAGTCGTTCGCGCTTCGCTTCACGCAGCGCTTCGGCAAGACGCCGGGAACGTTCGCGGAGAACGCCTACGACGCCGCGTATCTGCTGGCCTACGCCATCGTGGCCACCGGCGAGGTGCGCCCCTCCGGCGCCGAGATCGCCGAAGGTCTGAAGAAGATGACTGGCGGCCAGACGAACATCACGGCCGGACCGAACCAACTGAACGCCGGCTTCAACGCGGTCGGCAGCGGCGGCTCCATCGAGTTCCACGGCGCCTCGGGTCCGCTCGACTTCGACCCCGAGACCGGGGAGGCCGCGTCGGACATCGACATCTGGTGCGTCGGCCTCGACAACCAGGACAACGCCATCTTCATCAGCTCGGGCCAGTTCTACGACGCCGCCAACGGCGTCGTGGTGGGCACCGACTCCTGCCCTTGAACCTCCCCTTTGAACGAGTTTCCGCCATGACGCGCACGTATTGCAGGCTCGTCCGCGCGCTGCTGGTGACCCTGGCGCTCGCCTTCACCGTCGCCGCCGTCGCCCCTCCCGTCGCCCACGCCCAGACCGCGGCCGATAAGAAGAAGGCCGGCGATCACTTCGCCCGCGGCAAGGAGCTGTTCAACGAAGGCGACTATCAAGGCGCGCTGGTGGAGTTCGAGCGAGCCTACAAGCTCGCCCCCAACTGGCGCGTGCTGTTCAACATCGGTCAGGTGCGCTACCAGCTGCAGGACTATCCCGGCGCGATGACCGCGCTCGAGCAGTACCTCGAGGACGGCGGCGCGGACATCCCTCCGGAGCGGCGGGCGCAGGTGCAGTCGGACATCGATCGGCTGCGCTCCCGCGTGGCCTACGTGAGCGTCACCGTCAGCGAGCCAGGGGCGACCGTGTCGATCGACGATCGTGAGGTGGGGGTGTCCCCGCTGCTCGACAAGATCGCGGTCAGCGCGGGGCGGCGAAAGGTCACCGCCGTCGTCGAGGGCGCGCCTCCCGCCACCAAGTTCGTCGACATCGCGGGCGGCGACAGCGCCACCGTCACGCTCGAGATCACGCGCGCGGGCTCGCCGAGCCCGACCCCGAGCCCGGCCCCCGAGCCAGGGATCTCCGAAGACGAAGAGAGCGGCGGGCTCCCGTGGGCCGCGTGGGCGCTCACCGCCGGATTTGGCGCGGGCGCGCTCGCGTTCGGCCTCCTCGCCCTCAACGCCGCGAGCGACCTCGACAGCGCCAAGGGCCGCCCGACCTCGAAGGACGAGCTCGAGGCGGATCGCGACAAAGTGCTCGGATTCTCCATCGCCACCGACGTGTTGCTCGGCGCCACCGTGGTGACCGCGGCCATCAGCGTCTATCTCACGATCGCCGCCGCCACCTCCGCCCCAGGCGACGACACGAGCGTGGGCCTGCGCGTGACCCCGAACGGAGTGGCCCTCGAAGGCACGTTTTGAGCGAGCGTGTCCCTCGACCTCCCGCTGGAGGTTGGCTACACTAGAGCCGTTCACCAAAGGGGGACATTGGCAGCTCCAGAACGAGCTCCCGACCAGTCGGGCGTGATGCAGAAAGACCAACGCGGCAACGTGATTGGCAAGTACCGCCTCGTCGCCGAGCTTGGGCGGGGTGGCATGGCGGAGGTGTTCCTCGCGCTCGTTCAGGGGGTGGCCGGCTTCAACAAGCTGATGGTGATCAAGCGGCTTCGCCCGCACCTCAGCGACGAGCACGAGTTCCTCCAGATGTTCCTCGACGAGGCGCGCCTCGCGGCGAAGCTGAGTCACCCCAACATCGTGCAGACGATCGAGGTCGGAGAGGAGAACGGTCAGTTCTTCATCTCGATGGAGTACCTCGAGGGGCAGCCCCTCAACCGCATCCTGCGGCGGTGTGGCGATCGGGTCACCATGGCGATGGCGCTGCGGGTGCTCTCCGACTCGCTCGCCGGCTTGCACCACGCGCACAACCTCACCGACTACGACGGCACCCCGCTCAACGTGGTGCACCGCGACGCGACCCCGCACAACATCTTCGTCACCTACGACGGCCAGGTGAAGGTGGTCGACTTCGGGATCGCCAAGGCGGCGATCTCGGTGGCCGAGACCCGCACCGGCGTGCTCAAGGGGAAGGTGTCGTACATGGCCCCGGAGCAGGCCCGCGGGGAAGAGGTCGATCGGCGTGCCGACGTGTTCTCGATCGGTTGCTGCATGTGGGAAGTGCTCACCGGCACCCGCGTGTGGAAGGGCAAGAGCGACATCCAGGTGCTGAACGCGATCATGGGGAGCGACGACGCGATCCCGTCGCCCCGCACGCTCAAGCCCGACATCCCGGAGGGGCTCGAGCAGATCTGCATGAAGGCGTTGGCCTTCGATCGTGAGCACCGACACCAGACGGCGCTCGAGCTCAAGCACGCGATCGATGACTATCTGAACGGCATCGGGGACACGACGTCGGTGTCGATGGCCTCGGCGATCATCGCCGAGCGCTTCGAGTCGGAGCGGGCCAAGCTCCGTGATCTCATCGACCGACAGGTGAAGAGCCTCGCGACCTTGCCGACCGGGGAGTGGGATCGCGTGAGCATCCCGCGACTCCCGTCCACGCCGGCGTCGCTCGCGTCGGTGAGCCAGGACGAGTCGGGCAACTCGCTGCAGACACCGGCGACCACGAGCATCAAAGACAACCCGGCGCTGGTGACCTCACCGTCGTACACGCCGGTGGGGCCGGTCACCCCCGGCAGCAAGCTCCCGGCGCTCATCGCCAGCGCGATCGTGGTGGCGGGGGTGGTGGCGGTCGTTGTCTTCGCCCGGGGAACCGAGCCGCGAGAGACCACCGAGAGCCCCGAGAGCAGGGAGACGGAGGCGCCGCGACCCGAGCCGACGCCGGCCGCCACCGAGGTGGTCGACAAGCCCGATCCCACCGCCACCGAGATCGAGCTGTCGGTCACCGCGAGCCCCAAGGACGCGAAGATCACCATCGACGGCGAGGCGGTCGAGAACCCGTTCAACGGCACGTTCCAGAAAGACGATGCCCGCCACACGGTGGCGATCACGGCCAAGGGGTACGAGACGGTCGAGCGCGAGATCGACTTCCGCACGAACCGCGCGCTCGACATCGTGCTGCGCAAGGCGCAGGCCGTCGTCGTCGCACGCCCGCGAGGCCCCGCCCCCCGGCCCGAGCCCGAGCCGCAGCCGGAGCCGAGCCCTGCGCAGCCCGCGCCAAACCCAACGCAGCCCAAGCCGGCGAGCATCCTTGGCCCACCGACGCCGAAGAAGCCTCGCACGATCGACGACGACAACCCCTACAAGTGACCCTCCCCTCGTCGGGTGGGGGCACCGCGAGCGCCGCGCTCCTCGGCGCCGGGTCCGAACGCGCGGTCTCCGCGCGCGGGTCACGACGGGCGGCCGCTGGGCACGGGCAAGCGCGCCGCGGTCAGGCGAGATCGCGAAGGCTCTTGATGAGCTCGCTCGAGGAACGCAGCCAGGAGCCAACGCCTTCGAACTTGCTGGGCATCCTGATCCCGATGAGGAAGCGGAGGAACGCCTGCGCCATTTCGGTGAGGCGGAGCAGGAAGCGCAGACGATCCACGTCGTACTCGGCGCGCTCGGGCCGCGGGGCGAGCTCCCACTCCTCGATGGTGCCTTCGAGCGCGATCCGAGCGGCCTCGATGAGCATCCACTCGCGGCTCCGAAGCACGCCGGCGATGGACGGCCAGATGTCGAACACCGCGCGGTAGGGTGCGTTGCGGCTGGGCTCGGTCTGCTGCACGAGGCCGTGGGTCGCGAGCTCGCTCATCGCTCCGCTCACCAGCGAGCGGCTCACGCCGAGGAACTCGGCGACCTCGATCTGCGACATCGGGTCGGCGCGCACCGCGAGCACCGTCCAGATGCGGCCGTGCACCGCTTTGAAGCCCCAATATTCGATGAACTCGCCCACCGCGTCGGCCGCCTGTCGGACGCGCAGATCGAGCAGGCTCTTCGGCTCCCGTGGGTTGGGTCGCTCGCGCGCCTCGAGCTCGGGCGGCGCCACCTCGGGCCCCTCGTGGGCCGGCTTCAGGTCAGTTTCCGTCAATTCGAACATTCAGACTATTCCTCGAAGAGGGGCCGGGCAAGCCGAAGATGCGAATTTCGTGCGCCCTTCATTGCACTCTGGCTCGGGTCGGCTTATATCGCTACAAGTTGTTCACGATAACGTGAACAAGTTTCCGAGGCCGCCCCCGCGAATCTGATGGAAACGACGACGAGAGACAACCGAGCGAGCGTGACGACCTCGTCGAGGCCATCGTCGGCCAGTCCTCGGGTGCTGCCAACTTCGCATGAACCGTGGCAATTCCTGGAGTTTGCGCTCGATCGCGGCCCCGCCATGGCGTGGCGGAGCCCGCTCGGCGAGCTGTCCTTCGTGGCCTGGGGCTGCGAGCGGGAGCGGGTCGCGCGCGGGTCGGAGGCCGGCCAAGGCCTGCGGAGCTGGTATTCATCACTCTTTGAACTCGAGACGCGCCCGGCGGGGATCCCCCGCGTCGTGGGGGGCCTCCCGTTCTCCAGCGGCGGCGCCGAGGGCCCGTGGGATGCGGCGCGTCTGTGGTGTCCGAGCGCGCTCGTAGTTCGTCGAAAAAATGAATCTATTCAGTGCATTGGGGATGTCCCGGAGCGTGCCGCGCCTTCCCCCGAGGGTGGGTCCAGGAGGCTCGATGACGACGCCCTTTGGGTCCCCGAGCCGAGCCCCGAGCGGTACGAGGAACATGTTCTCAACGCTGTGACTGCCATCCGCGGCGGCCAGCTCGCGAAGGTGGTGCTCGCCCGGAGCACCACCCTCAGGGCTCCGAGCGGGGTGTTCTCGGCCGCGGCCACGGCGCGGGCGATGAGCGCGTCGTTCCCCGCGGCCACGGTGTACGCGGTGGCGCTCCCGAGCGGCGACGTGCTGTGTGGGGCGACCCCCGAGCTCATCGCGACCGTCAGCGACGGCGTGCTCCGCACCCAGGCGGTGGCCGGCACCGGGCGCAGCGCGGCCCTCCTCGAGAGCAGCAAAGATCGCCACGAGCACCAGCTCGTGGTCGCCGACATCGTGACCACGCTCGGGGCGGCGGGGGTCGACGTCGTCCACCCGAGCACGCCCGAGCTGGTGCAGAGCGGCGACATGCTCCACCTCGTCACGCCCATCGAGGGTCGGCTGCCGCGGGGGCTCGGCGTGCTCGACATCGTGACGCTGTTGCACCCCACCGCCGCCCTGTGTGGCGCCCCCCGCGCCGAGGCGATGCGCTGGATCACGGCGCATGAGGAGCTCGACCGCGGCTGGTACGGCGGCCCGCTCGGCTGGGTGGATGGCGCCGGCAACGGCACCTTCGTCGTCGCCTTGCGCTGCGCAGAGCTCGCCGCCGACCGTCGCCACGTGCGCTGCTTCGCCGGCGCGGGAATCGTGAACGACTCGGAGCCGCCCCTCGAGCGGCGCGAGACGGAGCTCAAGATGGCGGCCGCTGCGAGCTGCCTCGAGGTGATGCCATGACCGTCTCCGCCCTCGAAGACAACCGGGTGGCCGAGGGCGCGGGCGCCCCCAACCTCGACGCGGCGCGCGCCCTCGCCCGCGCGCTGCTCCTCGACGGTGGCTCGGCGTTCGTGTCGCCCGGTTCGCGCAACACGCCGCTCGCCGTGGCCTTCCACGAGCTCGGAGACGCCGGCCACGCTCGGACGCACGTGCTGCTCGACGAACGGGTGGCCGCCTTCGCCGCGCTCGGAGCCGCGCGCGCGAGCCGGCAGCCCACCGTGCTCGTGTGCACCTCGGGCACCGCGGGGGGGCACTTCCTGCCCGCGATCATGGAGGCGGATCGAGCGCGCGTGCCGCTCATCGCCATCACCGCCGACCGCCCGCCGGAGCTGCACCATTGCGGCGCACCCCAGACCATCGCCCAGCACGCGCTCTTTGCCGGCTACGTGCGCTGGTCGGCCACCCTCGCCACCCCCGACGGGCGCCATGACCGCGATCTCCGCCACGTGACGGCGATGGGCCTCCGCGCACGCGCCGCCGCGCTCGGCTCGCCGCCGGGCCCCGTGCACCTCGACGCGCCGTTCCGCAAGCCGCTCTACGACGACGCCGCGCCCCTCAGCCGCCGGACGGCGGTCGCGGTGGGCGCGGCGGACGGTGGGTTGGCGCCTTTAGCGCTGTGGCTCGGCGCGCGTCGGCTCGACACGCACGCGCTCGAGGCGCTCGCCGCCGAGCTCTCGCAGGTGGAGCGGGGCCTCATCCACGTGGGCCCCCTCGAACCCGCCACCCTCGATCCCGACGTGCTCGCGCAGGCGGTGGCGGCGCTCGGCGCAGCCCTCGACTGGCCGGTGCTCGCCGACGGCGCGAGCGGCCTCCGCGGCCGCGCTGGCGCGCCGTTGCTCGGCCGCGGCGAGGTGCTCGCGCGGGCCGGGAGCCTCCCCGAGGCTCGCTTCGCCTTGCGCATCGGCGGCGCACCCACCGGCCAAAGGCTCGGCGAGTGGCTCGGGGCGCTGCCTTCGGTGTTGCTCGATCCAGACGGGATGTACCTCGATCCGGAGGCGCGCTGTCGGCGCCTCGTGGTCGCGGATCCGGCCCACACCTGCCGCGCCCTCGCGACGCGGCTCGGGAGCGGCGCGGGGCGAGGGGGCTGGGCCAGCCGGTTCCGCGCGCTCGAAGCAGCCGCCGACCGTGCCATCGGCGACGACGCGTCCGTGGCCGGCATCGCGGCCGCCCGGGCAGTGACCGCGCTCGACGGCCGCTGGCGCCTGCACGTGGCGAGCAGCATGGCCATCCGCGACGTCGACGCCTTCGGCGCCCTCGATGGGGCGGCGACCCTCACCGTGAACCGGGGCGTCAACGGCATCGACGGCACCATCGCCACCGCTCTCGGCGTGGCCTGCGCCACCGAGTCACCGACGGTGGCGCTCCTCGGAGATCTGGCCTTCGCCCACGACGTGGGCGGGCTGCTGGCGGCGTCCCGCGCCGACGTCGCGCTGACGCTGGTGGTGATCGACAACGGCGGGGGAGGGATCTTCGAGATGTTGCCGGTGGCGCGAGAGCTCGAGCGTGGCGTGTTCGAGCGGCTGTTCGCCACCCCGCAAGACCACGACCTCGGCCGGCTGTGCGACGCGGTGGGCGCCTCCTATCGTGCGCTCGACGCGGCAGCTCTCGCGGCCGAGCTCGCACGGACACCGCCTCGTGGAGTGCGCGTCTTGCACCTCGCTCAGCCCCGCGACGCGGAGTGGCCGGCTCGGGGCGCGCTCTGGGAGCGCGTGGCTGGCGCCATCGGGAGGCGGGCGCCGGGAGGAACTACGTGAGCGGCGCGATCGCCGGGCGTCCCACCGCCCTCGAGGCCTGGCTCGCGGCGATCCGCCCAGCCACGCTCACCGCCGCGCTCGGCCCGGTGGCGGTGGGCACCGCGCTGGCGGCGAGCGACGACCTGCTCGCCCTCGGCCCCGCCGCGGCCGCCCTCTTGGGGGCGGTGATGATCCAAATCGGCACGAATTTCTACAACGACCACGCCGATCACGTACGGGGAGCCGACACCGCCGAGCGGCTCGGCCCGGCCCGCGCCGTGCAGCGCGGTTGGCTCAGCTCGCGCCAGATCCTCACCGGCTCTTTGGTGGCCTTCGCCCTCGCCACCCTCGCCGGCGCGTACCTGGTGGCGGTGGGCGGCCTCCCCATCGCGCTCCTCGGAGTGCTCTCGATCGCGTCCGGCATTGCGTACACGGGAGGGCCGCTGCCGCTCGCCTACGTCGGGCTCGGTGACGCGTTCGTGATGGCGTTCTTCGGCGTCGGCGCAGTGTCGGGCACCTACTTCGTGCAAGCGGCGGCCCGCGGCCTGCCCGCGGTGCCGAGCCACGTCCTCGCCGCCTCCATCGCCGTCGGCGCGCTCGCGACCGCGATCCTGGTGGTCAACAACCTCCGCGATCGGCACACCGACGCGAAGGCTCGCAAGCGGACCCTCGTGGTGCGCTTCGGGCGGCGGTTCGGCCTCGCCGAGCACGCGGGCCTCATCCTCCTCGCCTACGCCATCGCGCCCGTGGTGGCGTGGCACGAGGGTCGCCCGGGCTGGCTGCTCCCCCTCGTGAGCGCGCCCCTCGCCGCTCGCTGCGTGCGCGACGTGGCCCGCGCCGAGGGGGCCGCGCTCAACCCGCTGCTCGGGGCGACCGCGCGCGTGGGTCTCGCTTACTCGCTGCTCCTCGCGGTGGGGGTGCTCCTGTGACGGTCGTGGTTCGAAGCGTCGGCCTGCGCCCCTACGGGCTCGCGTTCGAGGCGCCGGTGCTCACCGCTCGCGGGCGCTTCACCCACCGCCGCGGCTGGCTGCTCGCGGTCACCGACGCGACGGGAGCCACCGGCTGGGGCGACGCCGCCCCTTGGCCGGGCTTCGCCTCGAGCGAAGAGGACGTCGCGGAGGCCCTCGGTGGGCTCACCGACGGCCGTCTCGAGGGCCTCGAGGTCACCGGCGTCGACACCATCGCCGGTGAGGTGTCCCGCCTGCGCCTCGTCACCGAGGTGGCGCACGCGCTCGAGCTCGCGCTCCTCGACCTGTGGGGACGCCACGTGGGGGAGCCGCTCGCGCGGCTCTTCGCCCGAGGGGACGCTCCCACGCCCACCCAGGCCACGACCCACGCCCTCGTGAGCGGCGCCGTCGACCGCGACGCCCCGTGGCTGAAGGTGAAGGTGGGCGCCCAGAGCTTGGACGACGACGAGGCGCGCCTCGCGCGGATCGTCGCTGGGGCGGCCGCCCACGCTCGCCTCCGCATCGACGCCGGCGGCGCGTGGTCGTTCGATCGAGCCGCGCACGCCATCGAGCGCCTCGCGCGCTACCGCGTGCACGTGGTGGAGCAGCCCCTCCCCCCCGGACGGCTCGAGGAGCTCGTGCGGCTGCGTGCGGTCGCGAGCGCGTGTGGGGTGGCCCTCGCGGTGGACGAAGAGCTCAGCCGAGGGGTGGGCCTCGACGCCTTGCTCGCGGCCCGCGCCGTCGACGAGGTGGTGCTCAAGCCCATGTTCGTGGGCGGCCTGCTCGCCGCGCGGCGCCTCGCCGAGAGAGCGCGGGAGCACGGGGTGAGCGTGTGCATCACCCACGCCCTCGAGTCGGCGGTGGGCCGCGCCGGCGCGCGCCACCTCGCGGCGACCATCGCCGGCGTCCACGGCCTCACCGACGCCCAC
>CAYOAL010000054.1:4335-58671 GCA_964401935.1 uncultured Polyangiaceae bacterium | reverse complement strand
GGCTCTCCCGTCCGGTGCAGCCATCCGCCGACGAGAGCAAGATCTCGACAGGTTGGGGTGACCCGCGGCTCGAGGCAGCCCTTCCCGGAGCCGGCCAGATCGAGTAGACCGATCCGGCGCGGCGGTGGGTCCGTACGTCGTTGGCGGCGTGAGCCCTGCGGTGTGCCGTGTGAACCGTGTTCATGAACATTGTTCACATTGGACCACTTTTCGGGTAGCGTCCGCGCGCCCGGCGCCCCTCCGTGGGTCCAGGCGTGACGAGGACGATGGCCACCCCACGCGCACGATCCGCCAACCCGAGCGGCAGCGAGAGCGCCGGCAGCGAAGGCGCTGCCGGCAGCGAAGGCGCCGACGCGTTGGTGGCCGAGCGCAAGGACCACCACCTCGACGTGTGCCTCGACGAGGACGTGGGAGCGGGCGGGCTGGCCACCGGCCTCGGCGGCTACACCTTCGAGTACGACGCGTTGCCGGAGCTCGATCTCGACGAGGTGGATCTGCGCTGCACGGTGCTCGGCAAAGAGCTCCAGGCGCCCATCATCATCGGAGCGATGACCGGCGGCACCGCCCGCGCAAAAGAGGTGAACCACCGTCTGGCCCGGGCCGCGGCGCGGGTGGGGGTGGGGATGGCGCTCGGCTCGCAACGGGCGATGCTCGTGCGACCGGAGCTCACGGCGAGCTTCGACGTGCGCGCAGCAGCGCCCGACCTCCCGCTGTTGTTCGCCAACGTGGGCGCCGTGCAGCTCAACTATGGGGTCACCGCCAGAGGGATCCACGAGCTCGTTCGCGCCGTGAGCGCGGACGCGCTCAACTTCCACCTCAACCCGCTCCAAGAGGCGATTCAGCCCGAGGGAGACACGCGCTTCGGCGCCCTCGCCGACAAGATGCACGCGGTGATCGACGCGCTCGACGTGCCGGTGGTGGCCAAGGAGGTGGGGGCTGGCATCGGCGCCCGCGCCGCCGCCAAGCTCGCGCGGCTGCCGCTCGCCGGCGTGGAGGCCGCCGGCGTCGGGGGGACGTCGTGGGCCAAGGTGGAGAGCTTCCGTGCCCCCGCCGAGAGCATCCAGGCCGAGGTGGGGCGACGCCTCGCCGGCTTCGGGGTGCCGACCGCAGCGGCGATTCGCATCTGCCGCGGCGCGTTCGGCCCCGATCGTTTCGTGCTCGGCTCGGGGGGCGTGCGCACCGGCATGGACATCGCCGTCGCGATCGCCCTCGGCGCCGACGCAGGGGCCCTCGCGCGACCTCTGCTCGAAGCGGCCAACGACAGCGAAGACCGCGCGGTGCACGTGCTCGAGACGCTGATCTACGAGCTCCGCGTGATCCTCTTTTGCACGGGCGCCCGCGATCTCGCCGCGCTCCGTCGCGTTCCCCTGATAACGCCTGGCGAAGCGTGGCCCAACCCGTGACTCGGAAGCGAACCCACATCATGACCACCAGCGAGCTCTCTGGCTTTTACCGTCTCGATCTCGAAAACCGACGCCAGCGCGTCGCCGAGCTCACCGGCATGTCGACCTCCGAGCTCGAGCTGCTCTCCGCCGACGCCGGCCTGAGCGACGAGCAGGCCAACCGCATGGTCGAGAACGTGCTTGGCGTGATGGGCCTGCCCCTCGGCCTGTGCGTGAACATGCGGGTGGACGGGCGCGACTGCCTCATCCCGATGGCCACCGAGGAGCCGAGCGTGGTCGCCGCGGCGAGCTTCGCGGCGAAGCTCATCCGCGCGGGCGGCGGGGTGCGCACCGAGGTGTCCCCGCCCCACATGATCGGCCAGATCCAGCTCCTCGACGTGCCCGAGCCGCAAGCCGCCGAGCGCGCGGTGGTGGCCGCTGCCCCCGAGCTCATCGAGCTCGCCAACAGCGGACACCCGCACCTGGTGGCCGCGGGGGGGGGCGCCATCGAGCTCGAGGTGCACCACCTGCCGCCGCTCGGCCCCGACGATCCCTGCGGCCCGATGATGGTGGTGCACCTGGTCGTCGACGTGCGCGACGCGATGGGTGCCAACGCCATCAACGCCATGTGCGAGCGCATCGCGCCCCGCATCGTCGACCTCACGAGCGGCCGCGTGGGGCTGCGCATCCTCTCGAACCTCGCCGACCGGCGCACCGTCATCGCGCGCGGCTCCGTGCCGTTCACCTCCCTCGAGGGGCGCGGCAAGCGCGGCGTCGAGCTCGCCCGCAGCATCGTGGAGGCCTCGGTGTTCGCGGAGCGCGATCCCTACCGCGCCGCCACCCACAACAAGGGCATCATGAATGGCATCGACTCGGTGCTGCTCGCCTTCGGCCAAGACTGGCGCGCGGTTGAAGCGGGCGCCCACGCCTTCGCCGCCCGCAACGGCCGCTACACGGCCCTCGCGCGCTGGCGCCTCGGCGACGACTGCCTCGAGGGTGAGCTCGAGCTCCCCATGGCCGTCGGCACCGTGGGCGGTGTGGCCCGCGTGCACCCCACCGTGCGGGTGACGCGTGAGCTCGCGAGCATCAGCGCCGCCGCCGAGCTCGCGAGCATCACCGCGGCGGTGGGCCTCGCCCAGAACCTCGCCGCCCTGCGCGCGATGGCGGCCGAAGGCATCCAGCGTGGCCACATGCGCCTGCACGCGCGCAATGTCGCCGCCGAGGCCGGTGCGAGCGGCACCGAGGTGGAGGAGGTCGCGCGCCTCATCGCCGAGCGGGGCACGGTGAATCTCACCGCCGCCAAAGAGGCCATCGCCGAGCGCGAGAAGCAGCGCAAGGCAGCGAGCCGCATCCCCGACGTGTACAAACGTGGCGGCGAGGACGCGCTCCTTCACCGCTTCGGCGAGCTGCGCAAGACCTACTGGCAGCCCATCCAGGCCCTCATGGAGGAGGTGATCGCGACCTCGACGCCTCCAGCGAGCACGCTCGCCGACATGTGCGTCTATCACATGGAGACCGGCGGCAAGCGTCTGCGCGCGCTCCTCCCGCTGCTCGTGGCCGAGGCCCTCGACGTGGACAAGGAGAAGCTCCTGCCCCTCGGCGCCGCCTGCGAGATGCTGCACAACGCCACCCTCGTTCACGACGATCTCCAAGACGGGGACCTCGTGCGGCGGGGACGGATGACGGTGTGGAACCGCTTCGGTGTGCCCCAGGCCATCAACCTCGGCGACGCCATGTTCTACTACTCGGTGCTCCTCGTGCACCGCCTCGAGCACAAGCGCGTGCCCATGGCGCGACGCCTGCTCGTCGAGACCCTCCGCGTCATCGATGGGCAGGAGAAGGAGTTCGCCCTCAAGAGCAAGGAAGACATCACGCTCGACGACTACTTCGCGATGGTGGAGGGCAAGACCTCGGGCCTGTTCGCCCTGCCGATGGGCGGCGCTGCGGATCTGTGTGGTGCAGCCCCCGAGCTCGTGGCCGGCCTCGAAGAGGCGGCCCGCCACATGGGCGTGTTGTTTCAGATCCAAGACGACGCCCTCGACCTCTTCGGCGACAAGGGCCGCGATC
The DNA here is from genome assembly GCA_964401935.1 of uncultured Polyangiaceae bacterium. Classification (GTDB taxonomy): domain Bacteria; phylum Myxococcota_A; class Polyangia; order Polyangiales; family Polyangiaceae; genus JAPYTK01. The sequence continues at coordinate 55,222 of CAYOAL010000054.1, read as the reverse complement.
AGGTCGGCACCGACATCGCCGAGGGCAAGCGCAGCGCACTGGTCGTCCACGCGCTCACCACCCTCGAGACGAAGAAGGCGCAGCGCCTCGCCGAGATCGTCGACAAGGAGCGCACCTCTACGAGCCCCGACGAGATCGGCGAGGCCATCGCCATCCTGCGCGCGGCCGGCTCGCTCGAGTATGCGCTCGACGAGATCCGCCGGCGCAAGGCGGCCGCCACCAGCGTGGCCCCCGTCGCGGCCCACGAGCGCCTCGGGGCGCTGGTGAGCGGCATGTGCGACCTCTTCCTCAAGCCCATCGCTCCCCTCCTCGAGAGCGCCTAGCTCCCACTCGCCAACGGATCACGGATGACCACCGCCATCGACCTTCGCCCCGCCCGAGCGCTCGCTCCTCATCAGCCGAGCGACGACGACTGGAGCTTCTGCGCCACCATCCTCCCCGAGGTGTCGCGCACCTTCGCGCTCTCCATCTCGGCCCTTCCCCCCGCGCTCTCGGACGCGATCCGCATCGCCTACCTGCTCTGTCGCGCCGTCGACACCATCGAGGACGACGCGGTCATCGTGCCCGACGCCCGCGAGCGCCTGTACGACGTGTTCGACCTGTTGATGACCGACGACGGCGCGGATCCGAGCGTGCTCGAGCACCTCACCGAGCGATACGCGCTCGGAGCCGGCACCCACGATCACAAGCTGTGCCTGAACGTGGGCGCCGTGTTCCGCTGCTATCGCTCGCTCTCCATCGAGCAGCGCACCGCCATTCGGCCTCACGTGCTCGAGATGTCGCGCGGGATGCGCGAGTTCACGCGCCGGGCCGACCGAGAAGGCAAGCTCCGCCTCGGAGATCTCGATGAGCTCGAGCGCTACTGCTACTTCGTCGCGGGCACCGTCGGCAAGCTCCTCACCGCCCTGTTCGAAGACCACATCGGCGATCTGCCGCCACACCTCGTCACCCCCATCCGGGCCCGCGCGGTGAGCTTCGGCCTCGCCCTGCAGCTCGTGAACATCGTGAAGGACGTGGCCGAGGATCTCCCTCGCGGCGACTGCTTCCTCCCCGAGGCCCTCGCCACGAGCGAAGGGGTGCGTCTCGACGAGATCCTCGAGCCCTCGAACCGTCACGCGGGGATGTCGATCATCCGTCAGGTGTGCGAGCGCGCGCGCAAACACCTCCGGCGTGCGGAGCAATACACGCTCATGTGGCCCGCCGACGGAGGGGGGCTCGACGTGCGCCTCTTCTGCACCGTGCCGCTCGTGCTGGCGCTCGCCACCCTCCACGAGGTGGAAAATGGGAGCGACACGCTCGTTCCCGGCAAGACCCCGAAGGTGAGCCGTCAGACCGTGGTGTCGGTGTTCGGCGACGCCCACGTCGCCATCCGCCGCAACGACACCCTGCGGTGGATGATCGGCTACTACGCGAGCGGCGCCTACCGCGACGCCGAGGAGCTCCCCGCGCCGGCGCGCGAGCCCGTGAGCACCCGCCCCCCCGCCGCCTCCGAGCGCCCCGCGCACACCGCCACGACCTCGGCGCCGCCAGCGGCGAACGGCAGCTCCGCGCCGGCGCGGACCGACGAGGCCCCCCACCCCCGTCGTCGCTTCGATCTCGTCCGCCGCCTCCTCGTGCGGCTTGGAGCCCCCTCATGACCCAGCACTACGATGTCGCCGTGATCGGCGCCGGCCCCGTCGGCTGCGCCACCGCCCTCGCGCACGCCCAGCGCGGCGCGAAGGTGCTCGTCGTCGAGGCCTCCCCCGAGGCCTGCAAGCGCCTCGCGGGAGAGTGGCTGCATCCGCCCGCGGTGGAGGCCCTGGCCACCCTCGGCGTCACCAGCGAGCCGCGCTACGCCACCGGCCGCGGCTTCGTCGTGTTTCCCGACGATGGCAGCGAGCGCATCCAGCTCCCCTACACGCGCCAGAGTCGTGGCTTGAGCCTCGAGCACAGCGATCTGGTGAGCCTCATGCGCGAACGCTGCGCCGAGCATCCGTCGGTCACCGTCGAGATGCCGGCCCGCGCGGTGGCCATCACGGAGCAACGCCTCACCTATCAGGCGCGCGGCCACGCCGAGGTGACGGTGGGCGCCGACTGGATCGTGGGCGCCGGCGGACGCTCCTCCATCGCCCACAAGACCCTCGGCGTCGAGCAGACCTCCGCCACCTACTCCCGCATGGCCGGCCTCTTGCTCGAAGACGTCGAGCTGCCCAACGAGGGCTTCGGCCACGTGTTCCTCGGCGGACCGGGGCCGGTGCTCACCTACCGGCTCAACGAGCGCTACGTCCGCATGTGCCTCGACGTGCCGCTCTCGATGCCCGTCAGCCGCGAGAAGGAGGCGGTGTTGTGGGAGGCCTTCAAGCCGGTGCTCCCGCAGCAACTCCACCGGGCGGTGATGGACGCGCTCCGCAGCGGACGGGTGAGCTGGGCCGCCAACCAGACCCGACCGCGGGTCGCCTTCGGCCGTGAGGGGCTCGCCCTCGTCGGCGACGCGGTCGGTCATCACCACCCGCTCACCGCCATCGGCATGACGATGGGCTTCCAGGACGCGCTCACCCTCGCCAACAGCAAGAGCTTCGAACAGTATCGCCGCCGCCGGCTCCACGAGAGCCGCGTCCCGGAGATGCTGGCGGTGGCGCTCTACGAGGTGTTCGCCGACACCAGCGACGAGCTGGTCGCCATTCGGCAGGCCGTCTACGACATGTGGCGCAAGAACGCGACCGAGCGTGAGCGCACCATGGCCTTCCTCGCGTGCCAGAACACGGGCCCCTCGCAGTTCGGCGCGTCCTTCGTGAAGGCCGTCGCGCTCGCCACCAAGCGCCTCGCGCTCGACACCGCGCGCTCGGGACAGTGGCGCCGCTCGGCCAAGCTCACCGGGGAGCTCATCGAGCGCTGCCGCTGGCTCCTGAGCGGCGCGCTCCGCTTCTCCGATCCGGTGCCGTCGCAGTCGTTCCTCGCCGCCGACAGCGCCTACGGGCCCGCCCTCAAGGCCTCGAGCGCCAAGGCCGACGTGGTGGAGCACCCGGCCGCGACCCTCGATCGAAAGCGCCGCCAGCAGGCGATGGCCGCCCCCCACGTGGCCCTCGAGCGAGCGGTGAAGCACCTCAAGTCGCAACAAGCACCCGACGGCGCGTGGGAGGGCGAGTGCATCTGGAACGCCATGCTCCCCGCCCAGTACACGCTGATGTGCCGCATCACCGGCACCCCCATCTCGGAGCAGCGCCGCCGCCTCATCCTGCGCCAGTTCGAGGCCACGCAGCTCGCCGACGGCACCTGGAGCATGCACGAGCTCGGCGAGCCGTTCCTGTTCATGACCGCCCTCATCTACGTGGCCGCGCGCTGTCTCGGCGTCGCCGCGGACGCGCCCCTCCTCGCCCGCGCAGGGCGCTTCATCGCGAACGAGGGCGGCGTGGAGAAGATCCCGAGCTGGGGCAAGTTCTGGCTCGCGCTGGTGGGCCTCTACGACTGGGACGGCGTGAACCCGGTGCTGCCCGAGGTGTGGCAGCTCCCCGAGTGGGTGCCCGCGCACCCCAGCAACTACTACTGCCACACGCGCCTCATCTATCTCGGCATGGCCATGCTCTACGGCGAGCGCTTCGAGCTCGACCCCGAGCTCACCCAGGCGCTCCGACGCGAGCTCTACCCGGCGGGCATGGACCGCGTCGACTTCGCCAAGGCGCGCCACGCGCTCCGGAAGGACGAGATCTTCACGCCCCCGAGCCTCGCGCTCCGCCTCGCCTACGACGCGCTGCGCCTCTTCAACCGCGAGGCGGTGAGCGCCGAGCGGCGCCGTGAGCTCCGGCGCGGTCTGCTCGAGCACGTTCGGTTCGAGCTCCACAGCACCGATTACACCTGCATCTCGCCGGTGAACGGCCTCTTGAACCTCGTGGCCCTGTGGCATCACGATCCCGCCGACGCCGACTTCCAGCGCGGCGTGGCTCGCTTCGAGGGCTGGATCTGGGAAGACGAGACGGACGGCACCCGCATGTGCGGCGCGCGCAGCGCCTCGTGGGACACCGCCTTCGCGGTGCAAGCGCTCACCGCCGCCTCCCCTCATTTCGACGTGACCGACGCGCTCGAGCGCGCCGATGCGTTCCTCGCCAGCCAGCAGATCCGCACCCCCCAGGCGCGCGACTACGAGCGCTTCCATCGCATCGATCCGACCGGTGGCTACTGCTTCGCCGGCGTGTGGCACGGCTGGCCCGTGAGCGACTGCACGGCGGAGGCCGTCGTCGCGCGCCTCGAGGGCCCGGTGGCCCACGCCACCGTGGAGCAGATGACCGAGGCGGTGGAGTTCATCCTGCGCACCGAGTGCCCCGACGGCGGCTTCGGCAGCTACGAGCCGTTTCGGCCGCTCGTGGGGCTCGAGTGGCTGAACCCCGCCGAGATGTTCGGCGACAGCATGACCGAGCACCCCTACGTGGAATGCACGGCGTCGTGCGCGGCCGCCCTCCGCAGCTTCCGGGAGCGGTTCCCCGAGGTGATGGCCGCTCCCATCGAGCGCGCGCTGCGCCGCGCCGAGCTCCACATGCGCGCGCTCCAGCGCCCCGACGGGAGCTTCGCGGCGAACTGGGGCGTGCACTTCATCTACGGCACGATGTTCGGGATCCGGGGTCTCCTCGCCTGTGGGGTCGCGCCGTTCGATCCGGCCATCCGCAAGGCGTGCCGTTGGCTGCGCGCCCATCAGCGCCCGGACGGGAGCTGGGGCGAGAGCCATGAGACGTGCCTCACCGAGCGCTACACCCCCCACCGCGACGGTCAGGTGATCCAGACCGCGTGGGCGCTCACCGCGCTCCTCGAGGCGGAAGACCCCGATTTTGACGCCATCGATCGGGCCGCGCACTTCCTCGCCTCGCGCCAGAACGAAGACGGGAGCTTCCCCAAGGAAGACCCCGCGGGCGTGTTCTTCCACACCGCGCTGTTGCACTACGAGCTCTACCGGAGCTACTTCCCGGTGTGGGCGCTCGGCCTCTACGAGACCCGCCGCCTCGAGCGGCTCGCCATGCGCGAGTCACCGCGCTCGCGGCGGCTCGCTCACCCGCCCACCAGCGCGTGACGCACCCGTGAGCGTTCCTCCACCATCTCCACGAAAGAGATAGGCCATCATGCAAGTTCAAGAGCTGCCCTCCCTCGTCGGCCGCGCCCTCCGCCGCTCGAGCCCTCCCCCCGCCGGCCTCACCCCGCCCCCCACCCTCCCCGGCGGCCTCCCCATCAGCGGCCACCCCGTCGAGGTCGTGAAGAGGGCGCTCGGGGTGTTGGCGGGCGCCAACCGCGAGCTCGGAGAGGTGGCGGCCCTCGACGTGGTGGGTCGACGCATGGTGGCCCTCTTCGGCCCGGAAGCCCACGAGGCGGTGTTCCGCGCCCCCGACAGCCAGCTCAACCCGCAAGACGCCTACAAGATCATGACCCCGATCTTCGGCAAGGGCATGGTGTACGACGCCCCCGCGGACAAAATGAACGAGCAGCTCAAGATGCTGCTCCCCGCCCTCCGCGACAAGCGCATGCGCACCTACGGCGAGATCATCCTCGACGAGGTGGAGCAGAGCATCGCGAGCTGGGGCGACGAGGGGGAGCTCGACTTCGTCGACTACTGCCGCGTGCTCACCAACTTCACCTCGAGCGCGTGCCTCATCGGCCCCGAGTTCCGCCATGGCATGAGCGACGAGTTCGCGCGCGTCTATCACGACCTCGAGCGCGGCGTGACGCCGCTCTCGTACATCCACAACGATCTCCCCCTCCCGTCGTTCCGCAAGCGCGACCGCGCCCGCGTCCGCATGGTGGAGATGATCGCCGGCATCGTCGAGCAGCGCCGCGGCTCGGGCCGGCAAGGCGAAGACTTCCTCCAGACGCTGATGGACGCCAAGTACAAGCACGGCGCTCCCCTCAGCGACGACGAGATCACGGGCATGCTGCTCGCCGCCATGTTCGCCGGCCACCACACCAGCAGCGTCACCACCGCGTGGACCCTCATCGAGCTCTTGAGCAACCCCGTGCATCTCGACCGCGTGGTCGACGAGCTCGACGCCCAGTTCGGCGACGACGGCAGTGCGTCGGGGCGCAAGGTCACCTTCCAGACCCTGCGCAACCTCCAGGAGACCGAGTACGCGGTGAAGGAAGCGCTGCGCCTGCACCCGCCGCTCTTCATGCTCGTGCGGGTGGTGAAGGAGCCCTTCTCGTTCAAGGGCTACCACTTCCCCGTCGACACCTGGCTCATCGTGTCGCCGACGGTGAGCCATCAGCTTCCCGACGTGTTCGCGGCCCCTCATCGCTTCGATCCGCAGCGCTTCGCCCCGCCGCGCGAGGAGGACAGCCGCGACTACGCGTACATCCCCTTCGGGGGCGGACGCCACAAGTGCATGGGCAACGCCTTCGCGCTGCTCCAGGTGAAGGCGATCCTCGCGGTGCTGCTCCGTCGCTTCCACTTCGAGCTCGCCGGCGACCCGGTCGGCTCCGACTTCCACGGTCTGGTGATCGGTCCGCAGCAGCCGTGCCGCATCCGCTACCGGCGGCGCGAGGCCATCACCCCCCAGGTGCAGGTGCCAGCCACCGCGCCCGCGCAAACCGACGAGCTCTCCCCGCGCCCGTTCCGGATCGAGCTCGACACCGATCTCTGCCAGAGCCACGCGGTGTGCATGGGGGAGGCGCCCGAGCTGTTCGACGCCGAGGGCCTCCGGAAGGTGCGGCTCCGCATGGCCGACCCGCCCCCCGAGCTGTATGCCAAGGCGGTGCAGGCCGCCTCGTACTGCCCCCAGCGGGTGATCAAGGTCGTCGATCTCAGCGAGCGCTGAAGCCCGATCACCGGAGAACCTAGCCGGTCGTGGCTCGGGCCCGATCGTGGCACGCGGCGAGGTGCCAACCCCGTCCCGCCGGTGGGTGTTGGGGGAGCGGCGATGTTATGAAGAGCGGGGCATGACCGACGACGAGCTCCTGCGGGCGTTGACGACCGCGCGCGCCGCGCTCGAGGCGGGGCGTCACGCCGACGCGATGGAGCCGCTGCTCGCGGCGTGGCGCCTGTGTCGGAGCGAGGCCCTCGCGACGGTGATCGCCGCGCTCGACGCGCGGATGCCCCGCCTCGCGGTGGCGGGCGTGCCCGGCAGCGAGGCGTACGAGGCGCGCTGGCAGCGGAAGCTGGCGGCGGAGGGCGCGCCGATGGTGGGCCGCTTCGCGGCGACCTTGGATCGGGTGGAGCGGCTCGAGGCGTTGCTCGCCTTTGCGCCGGATCCGCGGCTCAGCGCGGCGGTGTGCCAGCTGCTCCGGGATCTGCGCCCCGCCGGTCACGACGTGGAGGCGACGCGGGCCCTCTGGCTCCGCGCGGCGGAGGCCGTCGAGGTGCTCGACGACCCCGCGCTCGTCGCCCTGCGCGCGGTGCCTCACCTCTGGGACGGCACGCATGGCGTGGGGGGCCTCGCGCTGCGGCTCGAGGTGGCCCTCACCGCCATCGAACGCCGGCGCCCCCACGGCCTCGACCAGCTCGACGCGGCCGCGACCGCGCTCGTTTCGGGGCTGCACGCCGCGCTCGTTGAGCCCGCGTGGGCACGGCGACGAGACGACGAGCAGGAGGCCCTGCTCGCCCGGATCTACGCCGCACCCGCCGACGACGGACCGCGCTGGGTCTTCGCCGACTGGCTCCTCGAGCGCGGCGACGAGCGCGGCGAGCTCATCCAGCTCCAGCTCCGGCGCGAGCTCGACGCCGCGGCACGCGCACGACTCGAGGTGCTCACGCGCCGCGCCGAGAAGCGCTGGGTGGGCCCGCTCGCCCCGGTGCTGCAAAAGCCGGTGTTTCGACGCGGCTTCGTGGCCGAGGGGTGGCTCGTGTGGGCGCATCGTGGTCAGCTGGAGGCGCTCGGCTCCCACCCCGCGTTCGCCACGCTCGAGCGGCTACGCTTCACGGCGTCCCCCGGGGTACACCTCCCTCAGCACCTCGACCCCGCGGTCACACCCTCGCTCGTGCGGCTCGAAGCGGTGGACGACTCCGGCGCGCTCATGCTCGCCCGCGCCGAGCGCCCGTGGGCCCTCACCCACCTGTCGCTGGCGATCGGGAGCACCGAGGCCACCCGAGCCCTCTCGGAGACCGAGCGCTTGCCGGCGCTCGTCGAGCTCTCGGTGGTGGGCCAGCCCACGAGCTGGCTGTGGAACGCGCGCTTCCGCACGCAGCTCCGGAAGCTCGCGCTCGCGGTGAGCGGACGCCGCGCGGTGTGGGCGGCCCAGCGTGAGGCCTCGCGCTGGCCGCAGCTCGAGGCGCTGCGGATCACCGTGTTCGGCCTGGTCATCGAGCTCGCGCGCGGACCGGAGCATCGCTTCACCGAGGCCGTCATCCACGACCACTCCACCTCCGGCCAGCGCCTCATCGAGCTCTTGGAGATGGCGCCCGAGCACGCGTTCACCGCGCTCGAGATCCACACCCCTCTCCCCGACGACCGCGTCCAGCGGCTCGACGATGCCGCGGCGCGTCAAGCGGGCCTCGACGTCTACGTGATTCGCAGGCGCGAGATCGCACCTTGACGCGCGCGGCGAGCCGACCCCACATGCTCGCATGGCACAGGCAACCTATTCCGTCGTGCTGCTTCCCGGAGACGGGACGGGGGTGGAAGTAGCAGCGCAGGCGAAACGCGTCCTCGCCAAGATCGAGGACCGCGTGAACGTGAAGTTCGACATCGACGAGATCCCGTGTGGCGGGCAGTACTACCTCGAGCACGGCCGCGACTGGCCGGAGGGCTCCGAGAAGAAGTGTGACGAGGCCGACGTGATCCTCCTCGGGGCGGTGGGCTGGCCCGCTCCCGACGGCAACGGGCCGGTCACCATGCCCGGCGGCAAGATGGCCGGTTGGTCGCCGGTGATCGGCAACCGCACGCGCCTCAACCTCTACGCCAACGTTCGACCGGTGAAGCTCTACGAGGGCGTGAAGGCGCGCATCAGCGGCGCCCACCAACAGGTGTGGGATCCCGCCAACGTCGACATGCTCTTCATCCGCGAGAACACCGAAGACCTCTACGCCGGCATCGGCGGCATCCTCGCCCCCGGCGGGCGCGGCGTGGTCGCGAGCGACACGCGCCTCATCACCCGCGCCGCCTCGGAGAAGGTGATCCGCCTCGCCTACGAGATGGCGATGAAGCGCCACGGCGCGCCCAAAGACAAGAAGCGCCGCGTCACCTGCATCGTGAAGAACAACGTGCTCGACGGCTGTCGGTTCTTCGCCTCGATCTTCGAGGAGATCGGCCGCGACTACCCCGAGGTGGAGCAAGACATCGCGATCGTCGACGCCTTCACCCAGTGGCTCATCGGTCAGCCCGAGTATTACGACGTGCTCGTGACCACGAACATGTTCGGCGACATCGTCACCGATCTGGCGAGCGTGCTTCAGGGCGGCATGGGGATGGCCGTCGGCTGCAACATCGGCGACGACCACGCCATGTTCGAGCCGATCCACGGCTCCGCCCCCAAACACGCGGGCAAAGATCGCGTGAACCCGATGGCCATGATCCTCGCCACCGGCGAGGCGCTCCGCTGGCTCGCCGACAAGAAACACAACCCCGCCCTCCAGAAGGCCGGCGACGCCATCGAGACCGCCGTGCGCACCGTCCTCGCAGAAGGCAAGACGCTCACCTACGATCTGGTGGGCACCGAGCGGGCCGCGAAGATGAGCGAGGTCACGACCGCCATCCTCGCCGCCCTCGATCGAGAGCTCGCGCGCTGACCTCACCGGTCGAGCGGCTCGCTCCGCGTGGCGCGCGCGCCTTCGCGCCACCACGCCTCTGTCGCGCCGCACCACAAACGAAAAAAGCGCCGCCCCGTTGGGGGGGCGGCGCTCACTGGCTTCGCTTCTTCGTTGTGGGAGTGTTCGGCGTCGTCAGCTCGCGGGGCTGAACACGAGCGGGTAGGACACGGTCACGATGCCGCCATCCGGCGGGGGGAAGGAGAGGCCCTGGAAGGCGCCGGCCACACAAGAGATGACGCCCGGGTTGGGGAGGTCGCCGCTGCCGCTCGCGCTGCTGACGGTGCCGTTGCGGCCGATGACGAAGCGGACCACGACGCGACCTTGGAGGTTCGGGTTCTGAGCCAGCGCCGACTGGTAGCAGGCGCGGTAGCGACCGAAGTTGGCGCGCACGACGCGCTGGATGGTCTCGGGCGGGAGGCGGCCGTTGATGGTCGATTCACCCTGGCGCATCGGGTTGGGCGCCTCTGCGTTGTGTCCGCGACGCCGCAAGAAGCCGTCGCCGTTGCCGTCGCCGAAGCCCTGGCAGGTCGGGCAGCCGTCACCCCGGCCGTGACCCACGGTGCCGATGCCGTCGCCGAGGCCGATGCCCTCGCCGAGGCCGCCGCCCCCCTCGCCGAGACCCGTGAGGCCGAGGCCCCCAGGGCCGTAGCCGTTGCCGATCTGCGAGCCCCACATGTTGCCGTTTGCGCTCAGCGGATCCGCGCCGTCGGAGGTGAGCTGCCCCCACGGGGCCACCGGCTCGTTCTTGCTGCCGATGCCGGTGTTGAGCAGGCCGATCATGCCGAAGTCGGCGGCCTCGCGCAGCGCCTGCTGCTTGCTGATGTAGGGCTGCGGGTTGTTGCCCTCGATGGCGAAGCGGCCGTCGGTGCGCTTCGAGCTCTCGTCGCCCATCTTGCCGCTCGAGCCCTTGGCCGCGGTGCCGTAGCCGCCGGGGTTGCCGTCGGCCACCTCGGTGAGCGCCTCCTTCTCCGCCTCCTCGCGCTCGATCTGCGCGGCCGCGTCGAGGTACTGCGTGATGAGGTAGCGCTGGTCGTCGGTGATGTCGTCATCGGCGGTGGCCCCGAGCGCGGGCGTGAAGGCAGCCATCGCGGCGAGGAGCCCGGCGTGGCCGAGGAACGAGCCGAGCACGTAGAGCAGCGTCCCGCCGAACACGGCGGCCATCGTGAAGGCGGCCCCCACCTTGCGCGCCTTCTTCACCCCGCGTACCTCGATCTGGATGTCGGCGAGCTGCTGCGTGACGGTCACCCCGGAGCGGAGCGCCACCTGGTAGGCGCCCACCACCTCGGCCGACGGCGTCGCGACGCCGGCGGCCACCGCCTCCTCGAGGCTCATCGCCGGCGCGCCGGGGAGCGCGACCGTGGCGACGGCGCCGGGGAGCAGCACCGCGTGCCCCGCCAAGAGGAGCGGCGCGCGCTGGGTGCCGAGCTTGCTCGCGGGGAGGAAGTAGTCGCAAGCGAGGAGCTTGCCCTCGGTCTCACCGGCGTAGAACGACTGCCGCTCTCCGAGGTGCGCGACGTGGAGCAGGTTGGCGCCCCAGCTGATCTTCACCTCTGCCCCCTCCGCGTCGGCGTCGACGTCGACGGGCAGCGAGGCCTCGCTCGCCACCAGGCGATATTCGTAGGCACCCTCGGGGGCGTCTTCGAGCACCTTCTGCGCGGTGAACACGTTGAAGGCCGGCACCGTGAAGGGGTTGGCCGCGCTCGCACCGACCAGGGGCTTGGCCGCCGCGACCCGGCGCGCCGCGGCGTGCTCGATCGACTCGACGACGACGCGCACGGCGCCGACGGTGATCTCGTCGCCAACCTTCAGGGTGCACTTGTTGACGCGCGCGCCGTTGACCAGCGTCACGTTGCCGAGGTCGAGCAGGGTGACGTCGTCGAGGGCCTGAGCCTCGATGACCGCGTGCATGCGCGACACCTTCGCGTCGTCGATGCGAACGTTGGCGGCGGCGCCGCTACCGATCTTGGTGATCTCCTGCGCCACGGTCTGGCGGCGGATGAGCTGATCGTGGTCGTAGAGGGCGAGCGTGATGGCGACGGCTTGGTCGTTGTGCATGGCAGTCTCCTTCTGGCCTCACGAGCAGCTCCCGTGATGGCAGGGGAATCGGGCCGCGGGATGGTCGCGCGAGAGCCCCGAGCTCCGCGCCGTCCGTCCATCTCAGCGACGTTACGGGGGTTAGGACAGTCTCTCCTCCTCCCGGTTCCGAGCTGCCCCAAAAAAAACCGCGCCGGCCCCAACGAAGCTGGGTCGATGTGGGCAGAAGCCGCCACGCGAGGGGGGTGCTGCGAGCACCATCAAGCCCGCGAAACTCGTGGAGACGCGCGGCGCCGCGGTGTAAGCGCGAGGGATGAACGGCGCCCGCAAGCTCTTGAGCGTGCTCCTCGGCAAACGCCACCCGCGACACGAGGGGACGCTCACCGTCCGCGGTCTGTCCGCGAGCACCACCATCGTGCGTGACCGCTTCGGCGTGCCCTACATCGAGGCGGCGGCGGAGGCCGACGCCTGGTTCGCGCTCGGCTTCTGCCACGCGCAGGATCGCGCGGCACAGCTCGAGCTCATCGTCCGCGCCGTGCGCGGCACCCTCGCCGCCATGATCGGACCCGATGGGGTGGCGGTGGATCGCCTCTCGCGGCGCATCGGCTTCCGACGTTCGGGCGAGGCCCAGCTGATGTGCGCCGCTCCCCTCGTGACGCGGCAGCTCCGCGACTACGTGCGCGGGGTGAACGCAGGCCTCGGCGAGGGCCCGCGCGCTCACGAGCTGGCCTTGTTGGGCTGCGAGCCCACCGCGTGGGAGAGCGCCGACGTGCAGGGCTACAGCGCGCTCTTGTGCTTCATGCTCGCGTCCAACTGGGACGCGGAGTTGATGCGCCTCAAGGTGCTCGAGCTCGACGGCCCTCACGCCCTCGCCGCGATCGATCCGAGCTATCCGAGTCACCTGCCCACGAGCCTCGAGCCGCTTCACGAGGCGGGCACGGCCGCAGATCGGCTGGCCGCCGATCTCGCCACCTTCGACGAGCTGGTGGGCCGCAGCGGGGGCTCGAACGCTTGGGCCGTGTCCGGCGACAAGACCGCGAGCGGGCGCCCCATCCTCGCCAACGACCTGCACCTTTTGTCGGCGCTCCCCGCGCCGACGTACCTCGCGCAGCTCCGCGCTCCCGGTGTGGAGGTCGCCGGCGCGAGCTGGGTGGGGGTGCCCGGCTTCGCGCCGGGCCACAACGGCCACATCGCCTGGGGGGCCACCGCCGCCCACGCCGACAACACCGATCTGTTCGTGGAGCGCATCGGTCCCGACGGTCGGTCGGTGCAGCACGGCGAGGAGCTCGTGCGCTGCGAGGTGCTCGACGAGGTGATCGAGGTGCGGGGCCACGCGCCGATCGTGGAGCGCGTGCTCCTCACGCCGCGTGGGCCCATCATCGCCACCGCCGCGCTCGCCGCCGCGCACCGCGCCAGCATCGCCGACGCGCCGGTGACGCGGGGGGCGCTGTCGATCGCGGCCACCTGGCTGGCGAGCCGCCCCTACGGCGGCCTCTACCTCGCGCACCGCGCCCGGTCGTTCGCGGAGCTGCGCTCCCTCTTCGCGGCTGGCTCCACCTCCACCGTGAGCAACGTGTACGCCGACGCCGACGGTCACATCGGCTGGTTCCTCGCGGTGGAGGTGCCCCGGCGCCGCGCCGGCTTCGGGGCCGTGCCGATGCCGGGGTGGCGTCCCGAGTGCGGCTGGGACGGCGTGGTCCCCTTCGACGAGCTGCCGCGCGTCTCGGATCCTCCGCGCGGGTTCGTGTGCACCGCGAACAATCAGCCCCACAAGAGCGGCGCTTGGTTGGGCGTCGACTTCCTCGACGGCTACCGGCAGCAGGCCATCGCCGAGCGCCTCGCCGCCAAGAGCGACTGGGATCTCGACGCCACGAGCGCGCTCCAGCGCGACACCACGTCGCTCCCCTGGCGCGAGATCGGCGGGGCGGTGCTGGCCACCCGCCCCACCTGCGCCGACAGCAAGCGCGGCCGCGCGCTCCTCGCCGCCTGGGATGGCCGCATGGCGTCCGACTCGGTGGGTGCCTCGGTGTTCGCGTTGTTCTGCGCGGCGCTCGCCCGGCGCGTCGTGCGCTCCCGCGCCCCCCGCGCCTCGGCCTGGGCCCTCGGTCAGCCGTTCACGGCGCTGATCCCCACGAGCACGCTCTCCAACCGCCGCATGGGACACCTCTGTCGCCTGATCCGCGAGCAACCCGACGGCTACGTGGCCGACTGGAGCCAGGCGCTCGCGTCGTGCCTCGCCGAGGCGGTGGCCGAGCTGTCGAGGCGGCACGGCGACGACAGCGACGCCTGGCGTTGGGGCAGCGTGCGACCGTTGGTGATGGAGCACGCCTTCGCGCAGCAGCCACCGCTGCATCACGTGTTCAACATCGGGCCGCTCGAGGGCGCGGGCGACAACACCACCATCGATCAAGGCGGGGTGGACTTCGCCACCGCGGTGACCCGCCAGGGCTGGGTGCCGCTCTTGCGCGCGGTGTTCGACGTGGGCAACTGGGACGCGTGCCGCTTCGCGATGGTAGGGGGACAGTCGGGCAATCCGTGCTCCGAGCACTACGACGACCAGGTGGCGGTGTGGCGCTCGGGCGAGGGCGTGGCGCTCGCGTGGACCCGCGAGCGAATCGCGGCGACGGCCGTCCGTCGGCTCGAGCTCCGGCCCACGAGCGAACCGCGGCAGGCGTAGCGGCCCGATGCGGCAGACCAGCCTGTTCGGCCTCGGCGGCCGGGCTGCGGTGCAGCTCCGCGGTCGCATCGCCAGCCCCAACCGGGTGGTGAGCCCGGTCACGCGGCGCCCCGCGGCGGTGCTCCAGTACTACTTGTTCGTGCCCGACGACCGCGGCGGGCCGCACGATCGGTTGATCGACACCGGACGCCTCGGAGACGACCTCGTGCTCGAGACCCACGGCGGACGCCTCCTCGTGCCCCTCCACGGCATCGACATCTACTTTCGGGGCGCCAACCCCAAGGGGCTCCCGCTCGGGCGGGTGCCGGAGGGCTTCGCCACCCTGCGAGGCGACGCCGGCGCGCGCGAGCTCGCCGCCGCGGGGAGGTTGTTCTACCGCGAGCTCGTCCTCGTGTCCGGCCAGCCGGTGCGCTTCCGCGGCACGGTGACCCCCATCGTGGGAGAGGGAGCGTATCGCGTCCCCTACCCCGCGAGCTTCGCGGTGCTGTTCGACGCGGAGCGACCAACCCTCTCTGCCGACGTCGTGGAGCTCGCATGAGCCGCCGTCGGGGTCACGCCGCGCGGAGCGCTCCCAGGTCGGGGACCGCTGCGCTGGCGTCCTCGTCGCGGCCGCACGCGGGGGGTGACATACATGACGCGGCGCGTTAGGAATGCCTCATGAAGCGCTTCGGCCTCTACGAGCCGTCGACGGAGCACGACGCCTGTGGGGTGGGGTTCGTCGCGCACATCCACGGCGAAGCCTCGCGGGCGATCGTCGAGCAGGGGCTCTCGGTGCTCTCCCGGCTCGGACACCGCGCGGCCTGCGGCTGCGATCCGGAGACCGGGGACGGCGCGGGCATCCTCTTGCAGCTGCCGCACAAGTTCTTCTGGGCCGAGGCCACGCGGCTCGGCTTCGACATCCCCCGCCGGCGCGCCTACGCGGTGGGTCAGCTGTTCATGCCCTCCGACGAGCGCGCGCGCCGCGCCATCGAGAACGTGTTCGCTCAGGTGATCGCAGCCGAGGGACAGCGGCTCTTGGGCTGGCGCGACGTGCCCGTCGACGCCGCCCACCTCGGGCCGATGGCCCGCGCCGTGCTCCCCGCGATGCGGCAGGTGTTCATCGCGCGGCGACGCCTGGTCCCGAGCGCGTTCGAGGCCAAGCTCTTCGTCATCCGCAAGCTCGTGGAGGGGCGCGTGCGCGAGCTGGGCCTCGACCCCGAAGGGCGCTTCCACGTGGCGTCGCTGTCGGCGGAGACCATCGTCTACAAGGGGCTCCTGCTCCCCGACCAGCTGCCGCGGTTCTACCTCGATCTCGGCAACCCCAAGATGAAGAGCGCCATCGCGCTGGTCCACTCGCGCTTCTCGACCAACACCTTCCCCACCTGGGACCTCGCCCAGCCGTTTCGCTTCATCGCCCACAACGGGGAGATCAACACGCTGCAGGGCAACCGCAACTGGATGCGCTCGCGGGCGAGCCAGCTCCAGTCGCCGCGGTTCTGGGGCAAGCTCGAGCGCCTCTCGCCGATCATCGTCCCCGGCAAGAGCGACTCCGCCCAGTTCGACAACATGGTGGAGCTGCTCACCCTCGGCGGACGCAGCCTCCCCCACGCGATGATGATGATGATCCCGGAGGCGTGGGAGAACGACACGCTCATGAGCGACGAGCGCCGGGCCTATTACCAGTACGCCGGCACCCGCATGGAACCTTGGGATGGGCCCGCCGCCATCGCCTTCACCGATGGCCACCTGGTGGGGGCGACCCTCGATCGCAACGGGTTGCGCCCCTGCCGCTACGTGATCACCGACGACGACCGCGTCATCCTCGCCTCCGAGGTGGGCGTGCTCGACGTTCCCCCCTCGAAGGTGCTGAAGAAGGGGCGGCTTCGGCCGGGACGTATGTTCATCGTCGACACCCACGAGGGGCAGATCCTCGACGACGGCGAGGTGAAGCAGGAGATCATCACCCGCTGGCCGTACCGGCGCTGGCTCGAGCGCAACCAAGTGCCGGTGTCACGCATCGCGGTCGCCCCCGGGCACGCGCCCCTCGAGGGGCCGGAGCTCTGCGCGCTGCAGCGAGCGTTCGGCTTCACCGACGAAGATGTGCGCCTCGTGCTGATGCCGATGGCCGCCACCGGCGCCGAGCCGGTGGGCTCGATGGGCACCGACACCCCGCTCGCGGTGCTGTCCACGCGGGCACCCTCGCTGTTCAACTACTTCCACCAGCTCTTCGCACAGGTGACCAACCCCCCCATCGATCCGATCCGGGAGGCGCTCGTGATGTCGCTGCGGAGCATCATCGGCGGCGGCGGCAACACCTTCGACGAGACGCCCGAAGACTGTCACAGCCTCTCCATCGAGAGCCCCATCCTCGACGCGGCCCAGCTCGCTCAGGTGCGCTCGGTGCGCGAGGGTGTGTTCGAGCCCACCACGCTCTCGCTCACCTTTCCCGCCCACCAGGGCGAGTGGGGCCTCGAGCAGGCCGTGGAGCGACTGTGCAACGACGCGGTGCGCGCCATCGACGACGGCTTCAACATCCTCATCCTCAGCGACCGCGGAGTCGACGAGCGTCACGTGCCCATCCCCAGCCTGCTCGCCGTGAGCGCGGTGCATCAGCACCTGGTGCGGGAGGGGATCCGCATGCAAGCGGGCCTCGTGGTCGAGACCGCCGAGGCGCGCGAGGTGCACCACTTCGCGCTGCTCGTGGGGTACGGGGCAGCGGCGATCAACCCCTACGGTGCGCTCGACTCGGTGCGCGCGTTGGTGCTCGCCGGCGAGATCGGCGGCACCGTGGAGGCGGCAGAGGAGCGCTACATCCACGCGGTGGAGAAGGGGCTGCTCAAGATCATGTCGAAGATGGGGATCTCGACGGTGCAGTCGTACCGGGGGGCACAGATCTTCGAGGCGGTGGGCCTCGATCCTCAGCTCATCGAGCGGCACTTCACGGGCACGCCGAGCCGCCTCGCCGGCATCGGCCTCGCCGAGCTCGGGCGCGAGGTCGGCGAACGGCACCGCCGCGCCTATGGACGGGAGGCCGAGCTGTCGCTCCGCGCGCTGCCGGTGGGAGGCGAGCTCCAGTGGCGACGCGACGGCGAGCACCACAAGTGGAACCCGCAGACGGTGGCGCGCCTTCAGGCCGCCACCGCGCAGAACGACCGCGCCGCCTTTGATGCCTTCGCGCGCCTCATCGACGACGAGTCGGAGCAACCGGCCACGCTCCGCGGCCTGCTCGATCTGGCCACCGAAGGCCGCGACGCGGTGCCGCTCGCGGAGGTGGAGCCAGCCACCGAGATCGCGAAGCGCTTCGTGACCGGCGCGATGAGCTTCGGCTCGATCAGCGCGGAGGCCCACGAGACGCTCGCCATCGCGATGAATCGCCTCGGCGCCAAGTCGAACAGCGGTGAGGGCGGCGAGGAGGCCCGGCGCTTCGTGCTCGACGACCGCGGCGACGACCGCTCGAGCGCGATCAAGCAGGTGGCCTCCGCCCGCTTCGGCGTCACCGCCGAGTACCTCGTGAGCGCCGTCGATCTCCAGATCAAGGTGGCCCAAGGCGCCAAGCCCGGCGAAGGGGGCCAGCTCCCCGGCCACAAGGTCGACGCGCGCATCGCCAAGGTGCGCTGCTCCACGCCGGGGGTGACGCTCATCTCCCCCCCGCCCCACCACGACATCTACTCCATCGAAGATCTCAAGCAGCTCATCTTCGATCTGAAGTGCGCCAACGACGCGGCGCGGATCTCGGTGAAGCTCGTGAGCGAGGTGGGGGTGGGCACCATCGCCGCCGGGGTCGCCAAGGCCGGCGCCGACGTGGTGGTGATCGCCGGCTGGTCGGGCGGCACCGGCGCCTCCCCCCTGTCTTCCATCAAGCGAGCCGGCTTGCCGTGGGAGCTCGGACTCGCGGAGACCCAGCAGGTGTTGATGCAGAACCAGCTGCGCTCGCGCGTCCGCGTGCAGGTGGACGGCGGGCTCCGCACCGGTCGCGATGTGGTGATCGCGGCGCTCCTCGGAGCGGAGGAGTTTGGCTTCGCCACCGCCGCGCTCGTCGTGGAGGGCTGCATCATGCTCCGCAAGTGCCACCTCAACACGTGCTCGGTGGGCATCGCCACCCAAGACCCGGGTCTCCGCAAGGCCTTCGCTGGCACGCCAGAGCACGTGGTGCGCTACTTCCTCTTCGTGGCCGAGCAGGTGCGCGAGCGCATGGCAGAGCTCGGCTTCCGGCGCCTCGAGGACATGGTCGGCAGAGTGGATCTGCTGACGCCACGGGGACGGACCGGGCACTGGAAGGCGGATCGCCTCGACGTATCGGCGCTCCTCGCGCGGGCCGACGTGCCCGACGCTGCACCGCGTCGCTTCGTGAGCAGCGTGGTCGATCCGGCGCTCGGCGAGCACATCGACCGCCCCCTCCTCGCGGCGGCGGCGCCGGCCATCGAGAGCGGACAGCCGGTGTCGCTCACCACGTCGATCCGCAACACTCAACGCACGGCGGGGACGCTGCTCTCGAGCAGAGTGGCCCGGCGTCACGGGGCGCGCGGCCTGGTCGATGACACCATCCACGTGCGCTACCGGGGCTCGGCCGGGCAGAGCTTCGGCGCGTTCCTCGCCAAGGGGCTCACCCTCGAGCTCGAAGGCGACGCCAACGACTACGTGGGCAAGGGCCTCTCGGGCGGCCGCATCATCGTGTATCCGCCCACCGACGGTCGCCTCGTCACCCACGAGAACGTGATCGTGGGCAACGTGGTGCTCTATGGTGCCACCGGCGGCGCCGCCTACTTCGCGGGTCAGGCCGGGGAGCGCTTCGCGGTGCGCAACAGCGGCGCCCACGCGGTGGTGGAGGGTGTGGGCGACCACGGCTGCGAGTACATGACCGGAGGGGTGGTGGTGGTGCTCGGCTCGTTCGGCTGGAATTTCGGCGCCGGCATGAGCGGCGGGGTCGCGTTCGTGTTCGACAAGGAGCGCAAGCTGGCCGAGCGCGCCAACCGCGAGCTGATCGATCTCGAGCCGCTGATCGATCAGTCGGACATCTGGCTGGTGAACGGCATGATCGAGGATCACGTGCGCTACACCAAGAGCGCCCACGCCCGCCGCATCCTCGACAACTGGGAGCTGATGATCCCCCACTTCGTGAAGGTGATGCCCGTCGAATATCGGCGGGTGCTCGAAGCTCGGCGCCAGTCGTCGCCGCCCGCCCATCCACTCGCCGTGGCCGGAGGGAGCCATGGGTAAGCCCACCGGCTTCATCGAGATCGAGCGCCTGTTGCCCTCGCGGCGCCCGGTCGCGCAGCGCCTCGGCGACTACCGCGAAGTGTACGTCGGACAGCCAACCGAGCAGACGGTGCAGCAGGCGGGACGCTGCATGGACTGCGGCATTCCGTTCTGCATGCAGGGCTGCCCCCTCGGAAACCCCATCCCCGATTTCAACGACCTCGTCTATCGCGGCCGCGATCGCGACGCCTACCGGGCGCTCAGCGCCACCAACAATTTCCCCGAGCTCACCGGGCGCCTGTGTCCGGCGCCGTGCGAAGCCTCGTGCACGCTGACCATCAACCGCGAGGCGGTCACCATCGAGCAGATCGAGAAGCAGATCGTCGAGCGTGCCTTCGCCGAGGGCTGGGTGCTCGCCACCCCGCCGCCGGCGCGCAGCGGCAAGAGCGTGGCGGTGGTGGGCTCTGGCCCCGCCGGCCTCGCCGCCGCCGCCGAGCTCAACCGAGCCGGACACCTCGTGACGGTGTTCGAGCGCGACGACCGCATCGGCGGCCTGCTCCGCTACGGCATCCCCGACTTCAAGCTGGAGAAGGAGGTGCTCGACCGACGCCTCGCCTTGCTCGCAGAAGAAGGCGTCGTGTTCAAGACCGGCGCCGCGGTGGGGGCGCACCCCAGCTGGGAGCGCGTCGCAGCCGAGCACGACGCGGTGCTCATCGCGGTGGGGGCGCGAACACCGCGCGATCTCGACGTACCGGGACGCGAGCTCGCGGGGGTGGCGTTCGCGATGGACTACCTGGAGGCGCAGAACCGCGTCATCGCCGGCGACACGGGCCGCGCTTCCATCCACGCCGCTGGGCAACGCGTGATCATCCTCGGCGGCGGTGACACTGGCTCGGACTGCCTCGGCACCGCGCTGCGCCAGAGCGCGGCCCACGTGCGACAGATCGAGCTCTTCCCGGTGCCCCCGGAGGTGCGCAGCGCCGACAACCCCTGGCCGTACTGGCCGCGCGTGTTCCGCACCTCCTCGAGCCAGGAGGAAGGTGGCGAGCGGGTGTTCGCGTTCATGACCAAGCGACTCGTGGGCCGAGACCGCCTCGAGGCCATCGAGGGGGTGGAGGTGAGCGTCGACGGTGGCCGCCTCGTGGAGCACCCGGAGCGACCTCATCGCTTCGACGTCGATCTGCTCCTCCTCGCCATGGGCTTCACCGGACCCGACACCGGCGACCTCGTCGAGCAGCTGGGCGTGCGCCTCGACGCTCGCGGCAACGTGCAGGCCGACGCGACCATGGCCACCGCGATCCCGCACGTGTTCGCAGCGGGCGACGCACGACGCGGACAGAGCCTCATCGTGTGGGCCATCGCCGAGGGGCGCGAGGCCGCCCACCACATCGACGCGTTCCTCCGCGGTGAGCCCTCGGCCCTGCACCGGCCGTGCCTCGAGCGCGCCGGCTTCTGAGCGCGGCGCTCGGTGCAGCGCATGAGCCGCTGCCGAGGCCCGCCGAGCGGCGAGCTCCCCGAACGCGGCGGGCTGCGGATCGCCGTAGGCGGCCGCGAGGAATGCTGATATCCGTGGATTCGGGCGAGGTTGGGCTAGCGATGCGATTTCCGAAGCGATGGGCTTTGACGGCGGGCGTGTGCGCCCTCGTCATCACGGTGCTGGGTGTGAGCGTGGGCTGCGCTTCGGGGCAGTCGACCAACCAACAGGTGAGCGACGGCGGCGGCACCTCGACGGCCTCCTCCATGGGTGGCGCGGGCGGCGGCGGCGTGGGCCCCGGCGGGAGCGGCATGGGCGCCGAGGGCGGCGAAGGCGGCATGGGCGCCGAGGGGGGCGCGGGCGGCATGGATCCCTGCGCCGCGGGCTGCCCGGAGAACACCTGGGACCTCGATCAGAACCCGCTCACCGGCGAGTGCGGCTGCGAGTATGCCTGCGTGCCGACGGATCCGAGCGACCCCATCGACGAAGACTTCACCGACGAGAACTGCGACGGCTCCGACGGCGTGGTCGAAGACTGCGTGTTCGTGTCGGCGAGCCTCGGCTCGGACATGGGCGTCGGCACGCGCGCGGATCCGGTCGACACGATCGCGCAAGGCATCGCCGTCGCTCAGGCGAACGGCGTGTCGGGCGTGTGCGTCTCCGGCGAGACGTACAACGAGTCGGTGACGATGGTGAGCGGCATCAGCGTGTACGGCGGCTTCGATCACGAAGACGTCGACTTCCGTTTCCGACGCAAAGACGCGGTCACGAGCAAGGTGCAGGCGACCGGCACGGTCTTCCTCGCGCAGAACATCAACCAAGAGACCCACATCGAGGGCCTCACCATCGAGGCCTTCACCCCCGCCACCGCCGGCGAGAGCACCTACGGCGTGCGCCTCACCGGCGGCGCGGCGGATCTCTATGTGCGCTACAACGTGATCCACGCCAGAAAGGGCGCGAACGGCGCGTTCAACGGCAACGGCACCGCGCACGGCGGCAACCAAGCCCCCTCCGGCAACGACGGTGGCCCCGGCTGCGAGCAGAACGACAACCCCTGCAACGGCAACGAGGCCCAAGGTGGCGCCCAGACCGTGTGCCCGGGCAACCTGTACGGCGGCAAGGGCGGCAACGGCAACATGGGCGGCGACGGCGACGCTGGTCAGGCGGGCAACAGCGGGGCACCGGCCGGCGGCGCGGGCGGTCTCCGCCGCTACGCCAACCTCGGAAACTTCTGCAGCCTGTTTCAAGGCGCAGCCCTGCACGGCGTGGCCGGCGCCAACAACACGAGCCACGGCCAGAACGGCAACCCAGGCGGCGGGGGCGACCCCGTGGGCAGCGTCGCGGGCGGCCTG
Source organism: uncultured Polyangiaceae bacterium (assembly GCA_964401935.1). Lineage (GTDB taxonomy): Bacteria > Myxococcota_A > Polyangia > Polyangiales > Polyangiaceae > JAPYTK01. The sequence continues at coordinate 32,816 of CAYOAL010000054.1, read as the reverse complement.
TACGTGCCTTCGAACGGCGACAACGGCAACCCCGGCACTCCGGGCGCCGGCGGCCCAGGCGGCGGCGGAGGAGGCGGGGAGGCTGCCGATGTGGTGTGCGGCCTGGCGATCGATCAAGACGCCGGGGCTGGCGGCGGCTCGGGTGGCTGCGGTGGTCTCGCCGGCGACTTCGGTCGCGGCGGGGGCGGCGGCGGCGGCAGCTTCGGCGTGTTCGCCTCGGCAGGCCGCCTCATCCTCACCGACAACGACATCACGACCGACGGCGGCGGCAACGGCGTGAACGGCGGCACCGGCCAACGCGGGCAGAACGGTGGGGTCGGCGGGCTCGGCGGCCCGCTCTGGGACGACGGCGGCAACGGCGGCAACGGCGGCAACGGCTCCAACGGCGGCCACGGTGGGCCCGGCGGCGGGGGCGGCGGCGGTCCTTGCGCCATCCTCGCCTTCGCCCCTGGCGTCATCTTCACGATGTCGTCGAACAGCACCGCGCTCGGCTCGGCCGGGAGCGGCGGCGACGGCGGCACGAACCCCCACTCCGGCGTCACCGCCACCGACGGCGACAACGGCGTCAACGGCGTGCAGCTCCAGATCAACTGATGCTGTCTCCCACCCGCGTCGTCGTAGCGCTCGGTGGGGCGGCGGCGGTGGGCTCGCTGCTCGCCACCAGCTGTGAGGCGGGCAACTCCAGCGCGCCGCTCGGCGCGGGCGGCGAGGTCAACTTCACGGTGAGCGGCACCGGCGGCTTCGATCCCGATGCGGCGTGCGCGCTCTTCGAAGAGGAGGCGGTGATCAAGCCGCTCAACCTCTACATCGTGTACGACAAGTCCTCGTCGATGGCCGGCGCCAAGTGGGACGCGGCCAAGGCCGGGCTCGCCGCCTTCGTCGAGGATGGCGCCTCGGCCGGGGTGAACGTGGGTCTCCGCTTCTTCCCGCGCAGCCCCGATGGCACCGCCGAGTGTGATCAGAACGCGTACAAGGAGCCCACCGTGCCCTTCGGACCGCTGCCCGCGAACGCCGACGCGATCACCAGCGCGATCGACGCGGAGAGCCCCAACGGCTTCGGCACCCCGATGTACCCCGCGCTCGGCGGGGCGATCCTGAAGGGCATCGAGCTCGCCCAGAACAGCCCCGATCACGCGTCGGCGGTGTTGCTCGTCACCGACGGCCAGCCCGAGGGTCCCAACGGCCTGTGCGGCGGGGTCGATCCCGAGGATCCCCAGTCGGTGGCCAACCTCGCCGCCACCGGCGCTGCGTTCGATCCGCCGGTCGCCACCTACGTGGTGGGCCTGCCGGGCGTCGATCAGAGCACCGCCAACCTCATCGCCGCCGCGGGCGGCTCGGAGAGCGCGATCCTCGTCGGCGCCACCAACGTGGCGGAGGCGTTCCGCGACGCCCTCGCCAAGGTGACCGGCGACGCCCTGCCCTGTCGCTACGAGCTCCCGCAGCAGGTCCTCGACGGGCTGGTCGCGCTCGCCAACGTCAACATCGAGCGCCGCACCGCCGACGGCGACGTGATCACCCTCCCCCAAGATCCGGCGTGCAGCGGCGAAGGCTGGCGCTACGACGACCCCGCGAACCCCACCGCGATCGAGCTGTGCCCCGACAGCTGCGCCGCGCTCAAGGGCGAGGACGGCGCGGGGATCCGGGTCGTCCTCGGCTGCGCGACCATCGTGAAGTGAGCGCACTCGGCGGCGAGGGTCGGCGCTGCGAGAGCGAACGCCACGCCGCGCTCACTCGGCGGCGAGCGGCTCAGACTCCACGTGACGGCCGTGGGCCGGGATCAGCTTCCGCGCTTCGATGCGGATGAGCCCCAGCGCGCTCATCACGCGACAGACCCCGTAGCCGAGATCGATCTCCCACCAGCGGTAGGAGAACTTCGCCGACGAAGGGTAGCGGTGGTGGTTGTTCTGGTAGCCCTCGCCCATGATGAGCCACGCCACGACGTTGTTGTTGCGCGAGTTGTCGGCGGTGTCGAAGTTTCGCCCGCCCACCGCGTGGCCGAACGAGTTCACCAACCAACCCTCGATCGGGTGGCTCATGAGGCCAAAGAAGTACGCCGCGCCGAGCAACCAGAAGCCAGCCCCCGCGAACGCCACCGCCACGCCGAAGTGCACGGCGTAGGGCAACCACCAGAGCCGCTTCCTGTTGAGCCAGCTGATCCCGAAGTCGAGATCGGCCACCACCGAGTGGTAGGGCTCCTGTCGTCGGTGCAGCCCGATGAGGATGCGCTTGTACGCCTTCAGCTGTGTGAGGAGGAGGCGGAAGAAGCCGGCGGTGACGGGGCTGTGGGGATCGCCCACGTCGTCGGAGTGCGCGTGGTGGAGCCGGTGCATGCACACCCACCCCTTGGGATCGAGGCCGGTGAGCCAGTTGCCATAGCGGATCACGAACCGCTCGAGCCACGGCTTCATCACGATCGCCCGGTGCGCGAAGCCCCGATGGTAGAACACCGTGATGGTGCTCGTGTTGATGACGTAGGCCATCACGAAGACTGCGATACAGAGCCCGATGTACATCGTGGGTTCATGTAACACCCGCTCCTCGACCTCGGTGTCACAGGTCTGTCAGACCCGACATCCCAAAGGAGGCGCAAATCGCAGCATCTTGCGCCCTTGCCGCGCGAGCGGTCACGAGGCATTTCGGCGCCCTCCGAAACGGCGTATGAGGCGCGCATGCCGATAGCGACCCACGAGCAGTACTGTCAGATGTTGGACCGCGCGAAGAAGGAGAAATTCGCGTACCCGGCCATCAACGTCACCGGCCTCGAGACGCTGAACGCGACCCTCTCGGGCTTCGCAGCCGCCAAGAGCGACGGCATCATCCAGGTGTCGACCGGCGGCGGCAAGCACGCCTCGGGCCTGGTCGGCGACATGCCGTTCGGGGCCATCGTGCTCGCCGAGGCCGCCCATCGCCTCGCCGAGAAACACGGCGTGCTCATCGCGCTCCACACCGATCACTGTCACCCGGAGCTCGTCGAGAGCTTCCTCGATCCGCTGCTCGCCTACTCCAAGGACCGCATCGCCAAGGGACAGGGCCCCCTGTTCCAGAGCCACATGCTCGACGGCTCGGTGCTGCCCACCGCCGAGAACCTCGCCCTCAGCGCGAAGTATCACGCGCGCTGCGCGGAGATGAACATCATCCTCGAGATCGAGACCGGCGTGGTCGGCGGCGAGGAGGACGGCCACGACACCTCGGGCGTGGCCAAGGAGAAGCTCTACACCACCCCCGAAGACATGGTGGCCGCCTACGAGCAGCTCCAGTCGATCGGCCGCTTCATGCTCGCCGCCACCTTCGGCAACGTGCATGGGGTGTACAAGCCGGGCAACGTGAAGCTCCAGCCCACCATCCTCAAGGACGGGCAGGCCGCCGTCGCGAGCAAGCACAAGACCGGACCCAACCCCCTCGATCTGGTGTTCCACGGCGGCTCCGGCTCCACCCTCGAGGAGATCCACGAGACGCTCGAGTACGGCGTCATCAAGATGAACATCGACACCGACTGCCAGTACGCCTTCACCCGGCCGATCGTCGATCACGTGATGAAGAACTACGACGGCGTGCTCAAGATCGAGGGCGAGGTGGGCAACAAGAAGGTGTACGACCCGCGCTCCTACCTGAAAAAGTCGACGGAGAGCATGCGCGACCGCGTCGCTTCGGCGTGCCGCGATCTGCGCTCCACCGGCACGAGCCTGCTCGCGTAGCGCTGCTCTCACAGCACCTCGCGGCGCGACCGGCGTCGCGACGACGCGCGCGCGCGGTGACGGAAGCGCGGGCGACGAACGCAGGCGGATGCGCAGCCGCAGCCGCAGGCGAATGCGCTACGCTGGCGAGATGCGTGTGGTCCTCGTGGCTTTCAGCCTTGGGCTCGTAGCCGGTTGCCAGGAGCTCCTTGGGATCGAAGCCGGCGAGGGCGGCCACGGAGCCGAGAGCGGCGGCGGCCAAGGGGGGGTGCCGATCGCCTCGAGCACCGGCGTCGGCGGAGCGGGGGGGGGCGGCGGCGCAGGAGCCTCGGGCGGGGGCGGGAGCGGCGGCGAGGGCGGCACCGCCACCGACTGGACCTCGCTCGTCGACGCGCTCTACACCTTCGACGTGAACACCTCCGACGACGCGGTCGGCCCTCACGATCTCAAGCCGGCGGGCTCCCCCACCCTCTCGGACGACGCCCAGCAAGGCCCCCGCTCGCTCGAGCTCGGTGCGGGCTCGACGCTCGAGCTCGACGTCGACATGCCACCGTTCAACACCACCACCACCCTCGTGTGGGGCGGGTGGTTCAAGACGACCGACGATCCCGTCGCGCCGATCGAACGGAGCTACGAGTTTTCGGGGTTTCGGCTGCTCCGACGCAACGGCCAGGCGGTGTGCGAGGTGGGCGACGGCTCCTCGTGGCACGACGTCGAAGGCGGGGCCTGGCCAGCGAACACCTGGATTCACGTGGCGTGCCGCTACGTCGGCAATTCCCTCACGACCGTGGTCAACGGCGCCGGAACCGTGAACGTGAACGCCAGCCTCGGCCAACACCCCATGGCCAAGCTCCTGCTCTCCTTCCCGCTTCAGGATGGAACAGGCCTCATCGATGAGTTGTTCTTCACCACCGCCGAGCTCGAGCCCGAGCACATCCACCGCATCGCCGCCTGCAACATCGACGGCAGCGCCTGCACCTGCTCGATCGACGGCGCAGCCTACGTGACCAGGCTCCTCCCCACCGATCCTCAGGGGATTCGCTGCGACGCCCCGCCGCCCCCGCGCTGACCCGAGACCGTCGCCCTGTGGCCGCGCGACGGCGCGCGCAGACGGGCGCCTACTTGATCTGCGTCTCGCAGTCGAAGGTGACCTCGACGCGCCCCTCGTCGGCGGCCTGCACCTGGCTGCACGCGCCGGGGCAGAGCAGGATCTGGGTGGGGCTCGACGCGTCGTCGAAGTACCACTCGTCGTCCCCCGCGCAGGCGCCTTGGCCGCCGGGCACGTTGAAGAACGGCACCCCCGTCGCGGTGGGCGTCTCGAAGAACTTCACGTTCACCTTGGTGAAGTCGATCGACTGGTTGTTGGGCGGCGCGGGGATGTCGAAGACGCAGGCCACCTGCGAGCCGCCGATGACGGCGGTGGCCATCTCCTGGAACATCGGCGAGAACTCCTGCACGCAGAGGTTGCCGATGACGCCTGGCGGGCTCGTGTCGTTCGCCAGATCCTTGTACACCGTGCCCTCCTCCTCCGCGTAGGAGGTGCAGGCGAGGCCGAGCGCCGGATCGGGACCACAGCACGCGTCGCACGGGGTGCAGTCGCCGTTGTTGAGCAGCTGACAGAGCACGCAGTCGCCGTGGTCGTAGTCGTAGGGGGCGACGATGCCGTGGAAGACGAAGTCTTGGAAGCTCGCGTCCTTCTGCACCATCTGGGTGCGGAACGAGGCCGCGTCGAGGCTGGCGTTGTCGTCGCTGATGATGCCGATCGTGCGCGTGGCCGTGGGCCGCAGAAAGCCGCTGTACGCGTCGTAGTGATCGAGCACGAGCTGAAGCCCGTTGTTGCTGCCCACGTCGACCGCGACGTGCATGTAGCCGCCGGCGAGGTTCTCGTCGTTGGGGCAGCTGCCGCTGCCGAGCGGCGCCGGGACGCAGATCCCCTGATCGTCGCTCGAGTCGGCCGAGATCAAGATCACGTGCACGTCGATGTTGGCGTTGTCGATGATGGTGACGAAGTCGTTCATGCTCGCTTGCACCTCGTCCGCCTCGTCGGTCATGCTGCCGGAGTTGTCGATAACGAGGATGATGTCTGCCGGCAAGAGCCCGACGTCGGCCTGCGAGCCCGTCTCGGCGCAGCTGACCTCACCCCCCGCACCCGAGGTCGGCCCGGCGAGCGCCCCCCCGCTCCCCGCGGGCCCGCTCCCCCCGCCGGCTCCGCTGCCCCCGCTCCCGCTGCTCGTGCCGCTCCCCACCGTGTTGGAGGAGCCGCCGCCCGCCGAGCACGCTCCGCCTGCCGCGAGGCCGAGCACCACGACACCACCGAAGAGCCACGCTAGCCGCATCACACACCCCGTCTCGCCTGATTCGCCCCGCCGCGCCCCGAAAGGCCCGTTGAGCCACGCCCTGACCATGCCGAGCGCCCCATCGCTCGACGCGCAAAAGATGTCACAGATCTGGTGCGCCCGACAACCGCGTGGTTATAATTTTCGGTTTTGCTTGGAACGAGCCCGCGCCCCTCGGGCCCCGAGGTTGGTTTAGTGGTGAACCATTTCCAGGGTCTGAGGGCGCGGCGGAGAACCCTCACGGAGCACGCGGCGCGAGCGCTCTGTGCGCTCGTGTCCGCCTTGTCCACGAGCTGCGCCGAAGAGCGCACGGTCGACGTCGCCGAGGCGCCCGAAGCGGTGTCGGTGGTCGCGACGTCGGCGCCCGCGGCGAGCGCCACCGCGAGCGCGACGAGCGCCACCGCGAGCGCGACGAGCGCCACCGCGAGCGCGACGAGCGCCACGACCAGCGCGCGCAACGCGTCGCCCACCGAGTGGCTCGAGCGGCTGCTCGGGGAGTCGCCGCTCGCGCCGTGGCTCGAGCGCGCCGACGAGCTACGCATCCAGGTGCTGGTGCGTGAGGTGAAGCCCCTCCCGCCCGGCACGCGGCCCCACCCCGAGCGCGTCCCCGAGCTCGTCGTGCACCGCTTCCGCGTCGACGCCGAGTACGTCTACCCGGCGAGCGCGCTGAAGACGTTCCTCTCGGTGGCGGCGCTCCGTGAGCTGAGGGCGCTCGCCGGCCCCGAGCTCCTCACCCTCCCCGAGCACCCGCTCCGAGAGACCATCGAGCGGCTCCAGATCGCGAGCGACAACCAAGCCTTCGCCGAGCTCTACGACTTCGTGGGCCATCGCGAGCTCAACACGCTCTTCTGGGAGCTCGGCTTTCGCTCGCTGCGCGTCCATCACCGGATGGGGGAGACGCGGGAGGCGGGGCTCTCGCTGCCGCCGATCGCCATCGCCGTGGGAGGTCGTCGCGTCGAGAAGCCGGCCCGCACGAGCGCGCTGATCCTCCCCCCCACCCCGGCCTCGAAGCTCGACGTCGGCTCCCGGCACAAGACGCCGACCGGCGCCCTCCGCGCCGAGCCGATGCCCTTCACCGACAAGAACTACGTGTCGCTCGAAGACCTCCAGCGGCTCAACCTGTCGCTGGTGCACCCGGGCGCGGACGGGAGCGTCGCGCTCGGGCTCGTCGCCAGCGAGCGCACCCTCCTCCTCGACGCGATGAGCGCGACGGGCCAAGGCGGCGCCCAGCACCGGCCCATGCTCACGGGCGTGCGCAAGGTCACCGGGGGCGTCCCCGTCCGCTACGTGGGCAAGGCCGGGCGCGCCTACGGGTTCCACCTCGCCAACGCTTACCTCGAGAACGAGGCCAACGGCCGCGCGATGTACGTCACCGCGGCCATCTACGCCAACCCCAACGGGGTGGTGAACGACGATCGCTACGACTACGAGGGCACGAGCGAGCCGTTCATGGAGACGCTCGGAGCGGTGCTCGCGACCCACCTCCTCCGCTGACGGGTCCCGCACCTCGAGCGCTCGGGTGGGTGAGCCAGGGCGGGATCCGCGACGATCCAATCGAGTCCAAATCGGATCGGTGTCGCTCCATGTAACCCAATGTGCGCTCATCAACACCGGCCAACAAACCGGCCAGCCGGCCTATAGTTACGGCATGGTCGAGCGTGACCGGGGTTGTGGCGCGAGCGGGCACACTCTCTGCAATGCCCCAAGAAAGCCTCGAACGGCGAAGGGTGTGGTTCGAGTGTGGTTCCCGGGAGCTCTCGTTCGCAAAGAGACTCCGGCCGATGGGCCAACTCGCTCCCGCCAAAAACATGCGAGCGCGCATGTATGTGACCGAACCCCACACGAGAGAGCGGAGACCAAGATGGAACGACGAGCACGTATCACGAGCGCAGCCACCTTCATGAAGATCGGGGTCGCCATCGCAGCCCTCGGCCTCGCCGCGTGTGGCGCCGACGACCCCAGCGCCGAGGCCAGCGCCGGAGGACCGAGCGGCAGCGGCTCGACGGGCTCGGGGAGCGGCAGCTGTCCGGCGAGCGCGGGCGGGACGAGCGGCACCAAGATCACGATGAAGGTCACCTGGCCCGACACCATCGGCGTGGTCGGCGGAAGTGACGAGATCGTGGTCTGGACGCGCTCGGCGCTCGTGTTCGATGGCAACGACGTGAGCGGCGACGTGAGCCCATGTGGCAGCGTGGTGCCGCCGCTTCAAACCAAGGAAGCCTTTGGCGGTCACAAGATCCAACCCGTGATCCCCGACGCGCTCTGGGACGCCGGCCACATCCCCACCACCAGCGCCCGTGGGACCATCAGCGGCTACGATCCGGGCGCCACCATCAGCATGGACCCGGCCGGCAACGTGATCGGCGCGACGATGGTCGATCCCCTCAACGACGCGTGGCCGACGAGCTGGCAAGATCTGACGCTCGTCGACGCCGACGGCTCTGGCCAGCCAGGCATCACCGCCTTTCCGAACGACGAGAGCGGCTTCGCGATGCCGCCGCTCGACATCTTCCCCGACGGCGCCAAGGCCGAGGCGCTGTACCTCGCCACCCGCTCGGTGTTCGAGCTGCAGGGCACGCGCGACAGCTGCACCAGCGCGAGCGGCAACGTCATCGTGCACGCGTTCGACAATCACGTGGTGGGCTGTCGCGTCGCCGGCGGGGGCGAGTGCACGAGCATGCAGGTCGACTTCGTCGACAGTAACCGCACCGTCTACGAGATCACGAGCGCCACCTACGAGATGGTGCAAGTGGACGACGACGCGAGTTGTGAAGACGTGCGGGCGGCGCTGCCGTAACCTGAGAGGAGTTTGCCATGATGCGCGCGTACAACGGAGCGCTGCTCTTGTCGGCAGCGATGGTGATGGTCGGAGCCTCCGGCTGCACGGACGCCTCGACCGAGGACGGACCGCTCCTCCCCAAGGCGGAGGTGGAGATCCTCGTCGACGACGCGGGGATCCCGCACATCTACGCGCAAGACGACGAGGATCTGTTCTTCGCCTACGGCTACCAGCTCGCGAGCGATCGCATGCTGCAGCTGGCGCTGTTCCGGCGCTACGCCTACGGCCGCCTCTCGGAGGTGCTCGGCGCGACGGGGCCCGGCTCGGTGGGGGCCACCGCCCTCATCGACGACCAGATGGCGCGCATCATGAACTTCAAGCACTGGGGCAAGCTCGACGCCGAGCTCATGCAGCGCGAGGAGCCGGAGCACTATCAGCTCACGAGCGCCTGGGTGGCGGGCATCAACCACCGCGTCGACGAGATCCGCTCTGGCGCGGTGCCGGCGCCGCTCGGGTTCGGCCCCGACTACCTCGACTTCATGCCCGAGCGCTGGGCCGACGAAGACGTGTACGTGATCCAGAAGATGGTGAACTTCGGTCTCGATCTCACCCTCGAGTTCGAAGTGTTGCTCACCTTCGTGGGGCGGCTCGCGCCGGACGCGCTCGACAAGGTGGAGATCTTCAAGCCCGCCCGTCCGGTGTTCGCCGTGCCGGAGGACGAGCGGCCCCTGAGCGCAAACTCGATGGGCGGCGAGTCGGCGGCGCGCTGGCACGCGCCGGCCAGCGCCTTCACCGCCCGCGACGCGGGGGACCTCACCCAGCTCCCGAGCTTCGCGCAGCTCGGGCGGCTCGCCGACAGCTCTCCCCTCGGCAGCAACAACTGGGCGGTGCACGGGCGTCACACCGAGTCGGGCATGCCGATCGTCGCCGGCGATCCGCACCTCGGGTTCAACTTCTCCGGCATCACCTACGCGCTGCACCTCAACAGCAAAGACGCGGGCGGCACGTTCAACACCACCGGCTTCGCCTTCGTGGGCGCCCCTGGGATCTTCGCCGGCCACAACGATCGCGTGGCCTACACCGAGACCTCGGCCTTCGCCGACGTGATGGACCTCTGGGCGGTGAAGATCGAGGACGGCAAGGCCAACGTCGGCGGCACCGAGGTGGCCGTGGTGGAGCGGGAAGAGATCATCACCGTGCGCGACGCCGAGCCGGTGGTGATCACCGTGATCGACGTGCCCGGCCACGGCATCATCTTGCCCCCCGAGCTCGTCGGGTCTCCGCTCCCCATCGCCGACGGCGGTCGGGAGGCGCTCGTGGGCTGGACCGGCTTTCGCGCGCGCCCCGCCCGCTTTTTCCGCGAGCTGATGCGGGTGCAGAGCGTCGACGAGTTCGAGAGCGCCGTCGATCGCATGGTGGAGATGACCTACAACTTCGTAGCCGCGGACGCCGAGGCCATCAGCTACCGCGTGGGCGTCGAGGTGCCCGCGCGCAACGCCCCGGCTCCGGGGCGCGAGCCGTGGCACCTGATGGACGGCGACGACCCACGGGCATGGTGGCCCGAAGGGCAGTTCCTCGGGCCCGAGCAGAAGCCCCACAGCCGCGCCGAGAGCCGCGGCTTCATCGTGACCGCCAACAACGATCCGCTGGGCTTCACCGCCGACGGCGACCTCGCCAACGACCCCTGGTATTACGGCGCGCTCTTTCCACCGGGGTGGCGGGCCGCGCGCATCGACGCCGAGCTCGAGCGATTGGTGGGACAGGGCGCGCTCACCGTTGAGGCGATGCAGGCCCTCCAGATGGACGTGCGCTCCAACCTCGCCGACGATCTGGTGCCGGTGATCGCGGAGGCGCACGCGGCCATCGCGACCGACGCCGATCTCGCGGAGTTCTCCGGTCGGCAAGACATCGAGGCGCTGGTGGAGCTCCTCACCGTCGACTGGGATCGACAGATGGCCCGCGACTCGGCGGGGGCGGTGGTGTTCCACGCGTTCTCGCACATCGTGGCGCGGGAGGTCATCGCCGATGACATCAGCCCCATCCTGTTTCAGTTCATCCTCGACAAGGCCCCGATGTACCTCCTGAAGATCGCCATGCTCGCGCTCACCGGGCAGTACGAAGGCGGCGACGCGGCGCTCCAGGAGGGCCGCGAGCGGCTGGTGTTGCAGGCGCTCGACGCCACCGCGCTGTTCCTCACGGAGCGGTTCGGCGGCGTCGATCCCACGCTCTACACCTACGCCGACATGCGGGTGACGGATCTGGACTACGCCTACGGGAGGCCGGTGACGATCGGCAAGGTGCCCACCGACGGCGGCGAGGACACGGTCAACGTGGCCCAGAGCGTGTTCATGGACGGGGCCGAGATCGCCGAGCAGTGGGTGGCCCACTGGGGTCCGGTGGAGCGGCAGGTGATGAGCTTCGACGCCGACGGCACGCCGTTCTCGCTCGCCAACTACGCCCTCGGCAACGTGGCCGATCCGTCGAGCCCCCATTTCGACGACGCCCTCGAGGACTGGGTGGACGGGAGGTATCGGAAGCTCCTGTTCGCCCGCTCCGAGATCGAGGCGCGCGAGGAGCGACGCATCGTGCTGGAGGCGGCCCGTTGAGTAAGGTGCGCCCCTATGGGGGAGCCGGTGGACATGTGGGGAGAAGTACCGAAGACACTTGCATGCCGATGGCGGTGGCGTAAGGCTCGCCCGGTGTCGACGGACCCAACGTCAGAGAGCGAGCGCCGGCGTCATCACCGGCACCGGGTGGTGTTCCCACTCAAGGTGAGCTCCCCCGTGAAGCAGGGACGCATCGCGATGTGCCGCAACGGGAGCGCGTCGGGCATGTTGGTGGGGACGCCGAGTCGCTTCGTCGTCGGCGACCGGCTCATCCTCCGCTTCCGACTGCGGCCGAACGAGCCCGAGAACGTGGTGACCGGCACCATCGTTCGGATCGGCCAAGAGGCGCCAAACCGTGACCACTGGTGTCACCGCCTCGTGGCGGTGCAGTTCGACGCACCGACGCCGGAGCTCGAGCACCTGTTCGCGGATCTCGCCCCGACCCAGGCCCACCTCTTCAGCTGAGCGCTTCGCCCTCGGCCCCCCATCACGGCGCGAGCTTCACGAGGAACACGTCGCTCTCACCGGCGCTCTGCAGGTCGTCGCCGCCGAGGTTCATGCTCCCCAGAAAGCCCCCTCCGAGGAGGATGTTGTTGCCCCGATCGATGGCCATCGCGGTGTGACAATCGGGCACCGCACACTGCTCCTCGGCATCGCCGAACGTGTCGCTCCAGAAGAGCTCGCCGTCGACGTCGAGCTTGAACACGAACATGTCGATGTCGCCGTCGCTCTGCCGCTGCGTGGGTTGGAAGTCGACGGTGCCGCGGAAGTGCCCCGCGACCACGCTGTTCCCGCCGCCGTCCACCCCGAGCGCCACCCGCTCGACCACCTGCTCCGGCACCCCGTCCACCGGCGCGTTCTGCATGGGGTACTGCTTCACCCACACCGTGTTGCCGCTCGGATCGAGCTTCGCGACGAAGAGGTCGCGACCGAGGTTGCTCCTCAAGGTGCCGGTGCCGAAGTCGACGTCTCCCGCGAAGTAGCCGGCCAAGGTGATGGTTCCGGTGCTCCGCACCGCGAGCTCGGCTGGGCCCTGAAGCTCGTCGATGTCGCCATAGCTCTGCACCCACGCCGCTCTGCCATCGGGCGCGAGCTTGGCGAGGAAGAAGTCTTCGCCGCCGGTGCTGGTGACGGTGCGATCGCCAAAGCTCACGGTGCCGAGGAACCGCCCCGCGACGACCACGTTGCCTCCTGCGTCGGCGGCGATGGCGTCGATGCGCTGCGCTTGGGTGTCGCCGAAGCTCTCGAGCCACTGGCACTGGCCGTCGCGCACGAGGCCCACGGCGATGTTCTGGTCCGTCGCCGTAACCGGTGGGCAGCCCCCGTCGTCGAGCGCAAGCTCACCTTCGAAGGTGGCGGCAAAGACCACCGCCGCAGCGTCCCCCGGAATTTGTGCTACTTTCGAAGCATAGAGGGTCGTCGCCTCCCCGCCGAAGATCCGCGTGGCGCGCGTGTCGCTCTCCAGCGCGATCACCGAGAAGGCGGTGCCACTCGCGACCTCGAGCGTGAGATCCGCGACCGCCACCATCTCTTCGTGGCTCACCACGAGCCACGGCGTTCCGCCGACGAGGTGGTGGAGCGAGACGGTCGGGGGGAGGGCGAGGCTCCACTGGGGTCGGCCGTCGCCGTCGAGCTCGGCCACGAAGCCGGTGGGGAGAGCCACCTCCAGCGGGCCCGCGCCGAAATCGAGCGCCCCCTCGAGGGTTCCCGCCACACGAAGCCGTTGCGGCGTGAGCACCACGTGATCGACGCGTTGCGGCCGCTCGTCGCCCGCCCTCAGGCTCCAGAGGTGCTCGGTGCCGTCGATGAGATCCAGCCCATCGAAACCGGCGATGATGTGGCATCCCGACGCGAGCCAGAGGAGGAGGACGGCGACGGGAGCCATGCACCACCCGCCTCGTGCGCGGCGCCGCATCAGAACCGCCCCATGAGTCCCCACGCCGTGGTCTTGGGTCGCTCCTCCTCGCCGTCGGCCATGAACAGGCCCACCACCCCGAGCACGACCCCCGCCCCCGCGACCGCGAAGCTCACCGTGGAGACGTGCGCGATGGTCTCGCCAGGACCGAACTGTCCCGAGAAGCTCTCCGGACAGCGGCCGTTGGGACACTCGGCCTCGAGCGCCTCGCCCTCCGAGATGGCGATGCCCCCGGTGATGGAGCCGACGATGATCCCGGCGAGACCGACGCCGAACCCCACCCAGGAGAGGACGGGGAGCGAGAAGCCGTCGTCCGGCGGCTTCACCGGGACGGGCGGCGCGGGCGGGAGCGGACGCGGGGCCGGCGTGAAGTCGAACTCGATGGGGCGGTTCTTGTGGCCTTCACGGACGAGCACGGTGCGCTCGATGTGGCGCCCTCCTCGCTCCGCGACGATCCGACGAGGCCCCGGATCGAGCTCGAGCGCGGTGCCCGTGAGCGACCGATGCGCCAAGAGCCCGTCCACCAGCACCTTCACGTCGAAGACGTCTTTGGTGCCGTCGCGCGCCGCGATCACCACCGTCGGGAGGCTCTCCTTCACCTCCTCGAGCCACTCTTGACACTTGACCACCACCACCGTCGGGCAGCGCTCCTGACTGCACGACAAGAGCTCCGCCTTGGCCGCGAGGAGCTTGCGCTCGCGCCTGAGCAGCTGCGACGCATCGAACGAGGCGAGGCACGCAGACACGACGGGATCCTCGGCTACCGGGGGCTCCTCGCCCGGCTCGTCGGTGACGGGCTCGGCGTCTTCGGCCTGGCCCCACGACGGAGGGGCGGCGAGGAGCGCGACCAAGAGCGCCAACACCCGAACGGAGAGGTGACGCGGAGAACCCATGGCCCGGACATGGTTGACCGTCGCGACGCCAGGCTCAAGGGCTATGACGGCCGGCCATAGGGCCGCGCGGTCGCCCGCCCCCACGCGTGCGTGAGGCGTGGGGTCAGCGTTTGACGCACTCCGGCTTGACCTTGAGGGTGCCGTTGGCGAGCACGATGTAGGGAGACTCACACGGATCCTCGACCGCGCTCGGCTCGGGAGGCGCCGGCGGAGGGGGGGGTGTCGGGCGCGCTGCCACCGGCGCTGGGCGCGGCGGCGTGGGCGTGGGCTCGCTGGCGTCGGCGCCGTCGGCCGCGTTTGGATCGGCGGGGCTCGTGTGGGGCTCGTCGGCGCTGGCCGCACCGTCGGGATCGGCGCGGGGCGGCGGGGGAATCACGACGCGGTCCTCGCGCCAGAGGTCTGCGGCGCTCTCGGGCGCGCGCGCCGACGCGGGCGCCTTGGGATCGGTGAGGCCGAGCTCCCCCGAGCCCCGCAGCAGGAGATCTGCGGTGGCGACGCACAGGAGGCCTGCGAGGAGCGCGCCGACGAGCTTCAGACGACCGACGCGTTTGTCGCTGTGCTCGTCGAAGCGCATGGTGGACGGGACCTCTCGCTCGACGAAGCGCTGACTCCGCGTCGAGCGGGGCCGCGCGAGCTCGATCACCACCGGGCCGCGGCGGCGGCTGCTCTCGCTGCGACCATCGTCGGCGAAGCCAGGCCCGCCGTCGGCGGTCTTGGTCACGGCGTCCGGGTCGTCGGCTGCCTCCTCCACGCCGATCACGGGCACGACCGGCTCCCCGGCCCGGAGGTGCAGCGCGGAGGCGGCCTCGCTCGGTGCGGACGCCAGCGTCCCCCCTTCTCCCTCGCCGGCGCGAGGACGCTGGGTGTCGGCCTGCTCCACGCTCACTGGCACCACGGTGGAGTCGCGGAACAAACTGGTGAGCGCCTGCGCCATCGCGGTGACGGACTCGAAGCGCCGCTCTCGCTTCGGCTCGAAGGCCCGCGCAAACCAGGCGTCCGTGCCCTCGGGCAGCCCATCGTAGAGCGTGCTCGGAGCCTGATAGGTGGCGTTGCAGATCGCCAGCGACAGCGAGGGCAGGGTCTCCCCGGTGAAGGGGGTGACGCCGGTGAGCGCGCGGTAGGCGACCACCGCCAGCGCCCACATGTCGGCCCGCCAGTCGGCGCTCTTCGGGCTGAGCAGCTGCTCCGGGCTCATGTACTCGGGGGTGCCGAGGATGGCCCCCGTATCGGTAACCGACGCGACGCCGAGCTTCGCGGTCTGCTTGGCGATCCCGAAGTCGAGCACCTTCACGAACAGCTCGTAGCCCGCCTCGATGAGGAACAAGTTGTCGGGCTTGATGTCGCGGTGCACCACCCCGAGGGCGTGGGCCTCTTCGAGCACCTGCGCGGTCTGGGCCACGATGACGGCGACGTCGCGGGGGAGGAGCTTGCCCTCTCGGGCCAGGCGACCGCCGAGCGACTCCCCGCTGAGGAGCTCCATCACGATGAAGGGCACGCCGTCGTCGGTGAGACCGAAGTCGAAGGTCTTCACGACGTGAGGGCTCTTGATCTTGGCGGAGAGCGCCGCCTCCCGCTTGAAGCGGCTCGTCGTTGCCTCGTCGCCTCCCGCCGCCTCGGACGAGACGAACTTCACGGCGACCTCGACGTCGAGGCCGTGGTGCTGCGCCACCCAGACGCTCCCCATGCCCCCCGAACCGAGCGGGCGCAAGAGCTCCACGTTGGGAGTCACGCGGGTTCCGGTGGCGAGCTTCATGGGGACGACCGGTGTATTATGACCTCCCCGAGGCGCTGGTGGTAATCGCATGCACGGCGCGCAGCGCGGTCACGATGGCGGGGCTGGGCGAGCGCATGACCGCGTCGTACTCCGCCGGCGAGAGGCGTGCGTCGGGGAGCAGCCGCTCGAGCACGTCCACCGCGTCGGCCTTCAGGGCGAGCGGCTCGGCGCCGAGCTCGCTCAACACCTCGGCCACGGTGCCGAGCACGAGCACCACCGCCTCCTCGTCCTCGACGCTCACGGCCCCCTGCTCCCCCCGGCCGTCCACGGAGGGGAACCACCGCCGGTAGCGACTCTCGAGCGCCCGCCGATCCCGCTCGCTGGCCTCGTGGAGCGCGCGCTGGCCTTCGGTGAGGCTCTCGGCCGCGAGGCCGAGCTCGGCGAGCGCGGCGCTCAGATCCGCGGGCGGGCTCAGCAACACGCGGTGGCGTTCCCGCTCGAGATCCGCCGCCTCCTCGAGCACTTCCCCCACCCGCGTCTCGAGCTCACCCCGCGACCATGGCACCTCCTTCGGCGGCGGATGCAGCGCGCGCCCGCTCGCGAGGTCTCCGGAGGCGAGCGCCTCGAGGGTCTCGTCGTCGAGGTGATGGTAGAACGCGCGCTCCCCGCGTGCGCGCTGCCGGGCCACGAGCGCTCGCAGCGCCAGGTTCTCCTGCCCCAGCGCGATCACGCTCACC
The DNA here is from genome assembly GCA_964401935.1 of uncultured Polyangiaceae bacterium. Lineage (GTDB taxonomy): Bacteria > Myxococcota_A > Polyangia > Polyangiales > Polyangiaceae > JAPYTK01. Next base: position 16,162 of record CAYOAL010000054.1, on the reverse strand, counting down.
GCCACCGGGAGCTCCCCCACCCGTTCGCGCGCGTCGTGCACGACCCGCTCGCGCACCGGGGCCTCTCCGTCGGTGATGAGCACCACCTGGGCCCGCGCGAGCTCGTCGTCACGCGCACGCGCCGCGCGAATCATCTCGAAGCTCGCCTCGAGGGCTCGCTCGATGTCGGTCCCCCCATCCCACTGGCGCTCCAGCACCTCCCCGATCGCGGCGAGCGCGCGCTCCGACGAGTCGACCCGATGGAGCGGCCAGATGCGCTTGGTGAAGTAGCGGTAGAACATCAGCACCCGGGTGTAGCGCTCGGGCACTTCGAAGCGACGCATGAGCGTGGCGAGCTCGGCGGTGAGGATCGCGTCCCGCATGCGCGCGCGCGCTGGGCGCTCGAGCATCGAGGTGGAGCCGTCGAGCAGGTAGACGCGCACCTCCCCCACCATCTCTACGCGCTCGCGCTTCTGCTCTTCGTAGCTCACGAACCGACGAGCCAAAAGGCGCCCCGCCGCGAGATCGAGCACCACCGAGCGCGGATCGGTGAGGATGGCAGCGGGGATGTCCTCCACCCCCCGCGCACGGGTGAGCAGGAGCTCGCTCGTGGGGTGGCTCACCACCCGGGCCACCACACGCCGCTCCGTGACGCGAATGGGCGCGAGGGGAGCGCCCACATCGAAGCAGCCGTCGACGCTGAGCAGCGCCGAGAGCGTCGCCGTCTCGCTGCCGGGCACCAGGTAGTCGCGCACGAGCTCCGCGATGTCGTCGTCGTCCGCGTCGTCCTCGCGACCTCTCGCTGCCCGCGAACGCTCGTAGGCGCCGATCACGTGCGTCACCACGCGCTCCCCCATCACGTCGACCACCGAGAGCCGCAGCGACCGTGCCTGCGCCGCGGGGCTCGTGGTGTCGGCGTCGGCGTCGAGCGCCGCGAGGGCCCGCCGCGCCAAGCCCGCCCCTCGGACGTCGCCGCTCGCCGTCGCGAAGGCCTCCATGGCACACAGCGCCGCGTACAGGCGCCCGTGCTCCCCGCGGGCCATGGCGCTCTTCGCTTGATGCAACAACGCCACGTGGGGTGACAGGCTGCGACCCTCGAGGCGATCGATCTGAACGATCTGCGCCGCCACGTAGCGCTTGCGCTCCCGCACCCCCTCCGGATCGAGCGCGAGCGCGGCGTCGGCGTCGAGGAGGAGTCGGCGCGCCGCCTCGAAGAGTCGCCGTCGTCGCTCCAAGAACGCCACCTCCGAGCGCGCCGCCTCGAGGATGTGGTCGATGGCAGCGAGCTGCAGCTCGAGGAGGCGCGCCGTGCCCGGCTCCCATCGCGACGCCACCTCCCACGACGCCCGCGACGTGCGCGGCTCGGGCGTCCCGGCCACGCGGAGGGGGGGTGCGATCGCCACCGGGTCGAACGCCGCGGCCAGCGCGGCCGGCGCGTCGAGCTCGCCGGAGAGGGTGCGCGCGGCCTGGGTCAGCACGCGCGTGAGCCGTCCGAGCCAGGCGAGCTCTGCGATGGGCAGCCGTCCGTTGACGACACAGGCGCGCTCCGCGACCCGGACGTTGTCCTCGAGCTCGGCTACCGCGAGCGCGAGCGCGGCGTCCTCGGCGAGGGACGCGTCGCGCTCTCGCCGCGAGAGCGCGCCAAAGAGCGCCCGCGTCCGCGCGACCGACAGCTCCGGTTGCCAGCCGAGCATGCGGTAGAACGGCCGCGCGAGACGCACAGTCCACGGGGCCGTCACCGTATCCGGCTCGAGCGCCATGCGATCGATGCGCGCGCGGAGCTCAGAGAGTCGCTGCTCGAGGGGCTCGCCCATCTCAGCTCGGGTGGGCGATGGCCGCCGTCCACGCCTCGTCGGTTCGCTCCACCAACAGCGCCCGCGCGCCCTCCCGCGTCCGCGCACCGAGCGCTGCGATGCGCTCGCGCAGCTCGGCGAGCGCGCGCGCCTCCGACACGAACACCCGCTCCACGAGGCTCACCTCGAGGGCGAAGCGCGCCAACGCGAGATCGTCCCAAAGCACCTCGAACAGACGCGAACGCACCACCGCATCGAGCCGCTGTCGCGCGGTGAGCTCCCCCGCGCACAGCTCCTCCCACCAGCGCTCGAGGAAGCCCACCGCGCGCTCGATGCGCGAGATGTCGGCCTGTGCCGCCCGCTCGCGCAGCCCTTCGGGCACCAGCGTCACGAGCGTGGCCACCGTCGCCGTGTCGCGCGCGGCGTCGGCGCCGGCGCCGTCCTCGGACGTCACGCGCATCGCCACCTCGGACAACGTGAGGGCGATGGGGACGCGCTGCTCGCGTCCGCGGAGCGAGGTGTAGCTCGCGTGATCGTGGGTGGGAGGCGGCGTAGGGGCCTCCAGGCTCCGCAGCAAGGCCTCGGCGCACCAGGCGAGCCAACGCTCCGGCGCGATCGCGAGGTTCAGATCGAAGCGTCGCAGGATGGCCATCACCTCTCCGATCTCGGCGTGCAGCGCGTCACGCTCGACCACCGCGAGCGCGGCCATCCGCGCCGCGATGAGATCGCCGAGCCGCTCCCCGAGAGCGAGCCGCTTCACCTCGGACGGGCGACCCCCGAGCGCCCCGAGCCGCTCGCTCGCGTCGCCGAGCCAACCGAGCTCGACAGCGATACCTCCGAGGACGCTCGACAGCGAGGCGGCCGGCTCGGCGCTGAGGAGCGTCCGAACGCGCGCACAGAAGGCGGCGTCCCACAGGGCGGCCACGTCGCGCTCCGCGATCCCGACCGCCGCGTCCCACGCCGCGTCGTGGTGCTCGGCCGGCGCCGACGCGGTCCGGATCCGCCGCCGCAGGCCATCGAGCCGCTCGAGCACGGCGAGCCGCGCCTGGATGCGGGACGACGCCACGCCCACCGTCTCCGTCGCCATCAGATCGCTCTCGGTGGCGCCTGCGGCATGGGTCGCAGCCACCACGATGAGCTCGCGCGCCTGCGCCCGCAGCCGCACGCTCACGCCGTGCAGCGACACCGTGTCGTCTTCGATCGAGACGGCGAGCTCGGCGAGACGCTCCGCGGCCTCGACGAGATCGTCTCCTGGCTCCGCGGCCGCCGCCAGCGAGGCTCGGAGCGCCACGCGATCGAGCGCGGCGACGGCCCGCTCGAGGAGCGCGCGCGCGCGTTCCGCGTGCTCGCCGTTCGCGCTCGCGATGGGGGTGAGCTCACGCACCGCGGCCACCAGCGCGGCGGGCTCCTCGCTCGCGGCCTTCACCGCGAGCTCGGCGAGCGGGTCGGAGGGGCGGCTCGGCGCGCCTCCTCGCGCCCCCGCCTTTTCGCCTCTCGCGGGGGCGTCGGCGCGTCGCTCCACGCGGAGCGGAGGCACGACCACCTTCTTCAGGCGCGCGAGACAGCGGTCGAAGATCTCGCGCTCCGTGCGCACGATCTCCAGCTGTCGGCGCTCGTTCGGATCGCTCTCGTGTGCGAGCAGGGCGTCCACCTCGTCGAGCCTTGGCCCACCGAGCAAGAGGTGCAGCCTGAGGTGCTCGAGATCACGCGGCAGCACCTGCAGCTCGCGCTCCGGATCGCCGAAGATGCGGTCGTACACGGCCTGTGCGCGCAGCACCTTGCCGCTGCGCACGGCGGTGCGGGTGGAGAGGTAACGCGTCGGCACGAAGTCGGGATCGGAGCGAGCCGCCTGGTTGAGATCGCCATGGAGGGTGGCGATCAGCGAGCCGATAGCGTCGCAGATCGGCAGCGACACAGTGACCTCGTCGACGAGCGCCTGGAGGGCGTCGAGATCCTGAATCGTGAGCAAGGCGTCGAGGCGCGTCTTCGAGGCCCTCGCGACGTGACGCTCGAGCACGCGGTTCATGTTGCTCGCCCGCGCGAAGCCGCGCGGCACGAAGGCGATGAAGGCGACGCGATCCACGAACGCGAGCAAGGTCTCGCGGGCCGAGCCGATCACGTCGGCGATGTAGCGGTTGGTGGTCATCAGGGCGCACTCGATGCGGCCCCGCGTGATCTGCGTGCCCTGCTTCAGCTCACGCTCCTGGAGCACGTTGAGCGCCGAGCGCAGGAGCATGTCGCGACCGTCGAACACCTCGTCGAGGAACGCATGCACCGCGCCGAGCATCCCCTCGTCGGTGAAGTGCGTCGTGCGCCCGGTCTCCATCAGGTTCTTGAAGTCGATGGGGCCGATGAGATCGGTCTGCACCGTGCTCTCGGTGATCTGCCGCGCGTACATGCTGGGCTCGCCCGTCTCTTCACAGACGATGCGCCCGAACACGGCGCTCGCGAGCGCACTCTTGGCCGTTCCCGGGGGACCGGTGATGAGCGTGTGCTCGCGACACAAGAGCGAGAGGGCGATCTGCTGCAGAACGTCCTCGCGCTCGAAGAAGGCGGTGCCGAGCTCCTCGAAGAACGCTCGGAATCGCAACGCCGCTGCCTCCACCCGCTGTGCATCGGTCATCGTAGCGACCGTATAACGCGGACGGCTCAGCCCGCCGAGAGGAGCTTCATCGCCACCCGAGCCATGCGCGCGAAGTCGAACGGCACCTCGAGCTCGAGCATGGTCTGGGCCCCGAGGATCGCGGCGAGGAGGAGCGCCGCGGTCGCCTCGCAGTCGACGTCGGCGCGCACCGAGCCCTCGCCCTGCTGCCGCTCGAGGACGCGGCCGGTGCGACGGATGGCCTCCGCCACCAGGCTCACGTAGAGTTCTCGGATCTGCGGCGAGCGGGCACAGGCGTCGAGCAGCTGATGCGGCCTGATGCCCCCGCTCGGCCCGAGCGGATAGCTGCCCTCGGCCATCGCCCCCACGAAGCGCCCCGCGATCGCCGCGAGCTCCTCGGGCTCGTCGCTGCCGATGAGCGCGTCGAGGATGGGCCCCCCCACCGTCTGCATCACCGCCACGAGGAAGTCGTCGCGATCCGTGAAGTGCACGTAGAACGCGCCGCGGGTGAAGCCCGCCCGCTCGCAGATGGCGTCGAGGCTCGGCCCGTCGAGCCCCTGCTCGCGGAAGAGGGCCACCCCCGCCTCGATCAAGGCGGCTCGTGTTTTCTGTTTCGCGGCCTCCCGCGCGCCGATCACCATTGTCTTTGACATACGGAACCGTATGTGAAAGATCAACTTCACATACCACTCCGTATGCGAAAGGACCTCCCACCATGCACGCCACCACCACGCCCTCCCGCCCCGTCCAGCCCTTCGAGGCCAGCGCCCCCGAGCCGCTCGCCACCGAGCTCGACGCGCTCCTCCGCCTCGACGTGCCGGCCCTCGAGGCGCTCTACGCCAAGGCGCGGGTGCCCATGCTCGAGAGCGTGGAGGGCGACCTGCGCGGCCGCATGCTCGCCACCACCGTGCTGCGCGGGGTGACCGCTCGCCTGGTGCGGCGGTGGGCCTCTTCCGACGGGTTCCCGTGGCGCGGCAAGAGCTTCCGCCCCCACGGCCGCGACGCCGGCGAAGGGATCAACCGCGTCTTCACCGATCGCCTCCGCCTCTATCGCTTCGAGACCTCCGTGGGACGGAGCCGCGCCGGCGACTTCGACGCCGTCCAGCTCGACTACGATCTGCCCGACAACCCCTTCTTCATCCGGCCGATCAAGGACGAGATCCGCGAGCTCGGCCCGGGCCTCTACCTCGGTCAGGCCTACCTCGCGTTGCCGTCGTCCACCCCGCTCGTCCTCTACTTCGGGCTCACCCGATGACGCCCCCCCAGCCGACCGCGGTGGTCACCGGCGCGGGGAGCGGGATCGGCCGCGAGTTCGCCCTCGCCCTCGCCCCCGACACCCGCCTCCTCCTCGCCGACATCGACGAGCCGGCGGCGGCGCGCACCGCTGCCCTCGTGGTGGCGCGCGGCGGGGAGGCCCACGCCGTGGCCTGCGACGTGCGCGACGCGTCCGCCGTCGACGCCCTCGCCCGCACCGCTCACGACGTGCTCGGCCACGTCGACACCCTCGTCAACAACGCCGGGGTGCTCGTGGTCGGCACCGTGACCGATCTGTCCCTCGACGACTACCGGCGAGCCATCGACGTGAACCTCTGGGGCGTGATCCACGGCTGCCGCGCCTTCGCCCCAGCCATGCGCCGGCGGCGGCGCGGACGCATCATCAACGTCGCGTCGCTGGCCGGCTTCGTGCCGCTCCCCCTGATGGGGCCCTACGGCGCCACCAAGGCGGCGGTGATCGCGCTCAGCGAGAGCCTCGCCGCCGAGCTGCGAGAGGCAGGGGTGACGGTCACCGTGGTGTGCCCGTCGTTCACGCGCACCGGGCTCATCGACAACTCGAGCGGCGACGGTCACGACACCGCCCTCGACCGCGCACGGAGAATCATGAACGCCCTCGGCGACAACCCCCGCGCGGTGGTGAACAAGGCGCTGAAGAGCGCGCGCCGCGGCGAGCTCTACGCCTTCCCCAACCACCACGGCACCTTCGCCTGGCGCGCGAAGCGACTTTCTCCACGGGCGTGGTCGACGGCGCTCGGCGCGCTGCAGATTCTCACGCTATGATGCCGCCATGCGCTGGATGTTGGCCGCCGCCTCGACCCTCTTGTCCGTCTGGGTGATGGCCGCCGCGGGCGGCGCGGGCTGTGGAGGGAAGGCGGTCCTCGACGGTCCCCCCGGCGCCGGAGGGGCCGGCGGCGCTGGCGACACGGGCGGCTTCGCGCCCAACGGGCCTGCCGGCAACCAGGCTCAGGTCGGCATCGTGTCCACCTCATCCACCCCACCGCCGCCTCCGTGCATCCTCTCCACCGGAGACGCGGGGTGCGACACGTGTGGGAGCAACAGCTGCCCCGGCGAGATCGCGGCCTGCTGCGCTGCCACCGAGTGCCTGGCCCTCGTCGAGTGTGTGATCCGCGAGTGTTCGGACGGTCAAGATCCCACCGCCTGCGCGGTCAGCGAGTGCTCCGACGAGGTGTCCGACGCGGTCAACGCCGGCAGCATCGGAGCCGCCCAAGAGCTGGGCGATTGCCTGAGTGACAGCTGTGGTTGTGGCTGAGACGTTGGGAAACACCTCGCGGGCCGGCGCGCTCCTCGGCGCCGTCGCGCTCTGTTGCGCCCTCGTGGGCTGCGGGTCGAGCGCGGCCACCCAAGCCCTCGTCGCCGACGGCCTGCCGCCGCCCCGCGAAGCGCCCAAGGACGCCGAGCACTACCCGCTGAGCGGCAGCACCACCAAGGTCGAGGTCGACATCAACGGGTTCGTCAGCTACACGCTCCGCTTCCCGCAGATCTCCGGCAACCTCGTGCTGGCGCCGAACGCGCTCGAGCAGAGCCTCGCCAAGGTGGTCGTCGACACCCGCTCGGCCACCACCGACAACGGCGAGCTCGCGCGAATCGCGAAGTCGAAAGACTTCCTCGACGTGGAGACCTACCCCCAAGCCACCTTCGAGGTGCGAGGCCTCACGAAGAAGGCCGAGGCCGATCAATACGAGATGATCGGCGTGCTCGAGCTCCGCGGCACCGCCAAGGCGGTCACGGTGCCCTTCACCATGACCACCAACGCTTGCAAGACGCTGGTCACCACCGAGTTCTCGGTGAACCGCCGCCAGTTTGGGGTCGAGTCCGACACGCTCCTCGACGGCATGGCGAGCGACGAGGTCGGAATTCGGGTGCGCCTCGAGGTGCCGCGCGACGGCGCCCCCGCGAGCTGCTCACAGGCCGCCGCTCGTTAGCGCACGGCCCAGCCGCTCCCCGAGCCCCGGGGAGGCGAGCCGGGGGAGGCGAGCCCGGGGAGGCGAGCCCGGGGAGGCGAGCCCGGAGAGCGAGCCCGGAGAGGCGAGCCCGGAGAGGCGAGCCCGAGTCAGCGCGAACGGTGATCGAGATCGAGCAGCATCACGACCGGATCGTAGCTGGTGACGCGGACGGTCGCTCCCTGGAGCGCGAGGCCGTGACCGCGCACGCCCATGGTGGCGTAGCCGCCCTCCACGAGGCCCGGCGGCAGCGCGCTCTGGACGCGGGTGAGCTGGCTCTCCGAGGCCTTCTGCACCGCCGCGATCACCCGATCCCGATCGCCTCCGGCGAGGCCCTGGCGATCCCGCGTGCCCAGGATCCCGATCACCTCCTGGCCCGCCTCGCCGGTGAGCGTGAACCAGCCGCCGTCCTCGGGGATGCGCAACAGACCGCTCACCTTGCGCGGAGAGCCGCTGGGCCAGATCACGTTCTGCGTGCCGTCTGGCGCGATGTTCACCACGTAGACGAAGAGCGGCTCCGGCACCGAGAGCAGGAGCGCGGTCTTGTCGCCGGAGTAGAGCGGCTCCGACAGCGACATCCGCTCGCGCTTGCCGTCGACGAGCTGCTCCACCCCGAGCAGCTGGAGCTGCGACTGCGCCGAGCCGTACTCGTGCGTCTCGACGGTGTAAGCGTCGTAAGCCCCACCACCACCGCACCCGGCCACCCAGCCGAGCGCGACCATCGCGAGCAACCTGCAGGAGGGTTTCGGTCTCACGCCGACCAGCATGACACAAGGAACCAGCCCGTGCCCGCCCTCTTCGAACGGCGCCTCGTAGTTTTCGAGAGTTGCGAACGCACCGGGCGCGGGTGCCCCCGTCCTCAGCCTCGCGTCACGCTTCGAATGACCACCGGCGTGAGGGGAGCATCCTTGGCGAAGGGGCCGCGCGCGCCCGTGGGCTTGCTCTTGATAGCGTCCACCACGTCCATTCCCGCGGTGACCTGCCCGAACACGCAGTAGCCCCAGCCCTTCGCGTCTTTGCTCTTGTGATCGAGGAACGCGTTGTCCGACACGTTCACGAAGAACTGAGCGGTCGCGGAGTGGGGATCGCTGGTGCGCGCCATCGCCACCGTCGCGCGGGTGTTCTTGAGCCCGTTGTCGGCCTCGTTCTCCACGGCCGGGCGCGTGGGCTTCTTCTCGTAGCGCTCGTCGTAGCCTCCCCCCTGCACCATGAACCCGTCGATGACGCGGTGGAACACGGTGCCCGCGAAGTGGCCCGAGTCGACGTAGGCCAAGAAGTTCTCGACCGTCTTGGGGGCTCTCTGCGCGTCGAGGGTGATGGTGAAGGAACCTTCGGACGTCTCTACGACAACGGTTGGATTCGCCATGAGCCCCAACGGTTTGCGACACCCTGGCGGCGAGGTCAAGGCCGGGCGGGGCGGGGGCGGCCCTCGTGGTCGCTGCACGTGGCACCCTCCTGCTCCCGGTTTCATCCACTTGCTCGTGCCGCGACGACCATTGGGGTTAGGATGGCTCGATGGAGCTTGCGCCCGGCACGATGGTGACGGCCAACGTGCGCTTGGACAAGCCCATGGCTCAAGGGGGCATGGGATCGGTGTGGCTCGCCGACCATCTGGGCCTCGACGCCAAGGTGGCGGTGAAGTTCATCGCGTCGGAGCTGGTAGGCCGCGACCCGACGCTGCGAGAGCGCTTCAAGCGCGAGGCGAGCATCTGCGCGCGGCTGCGGAGCGTCCACGTCGTGCAGACCTTCGATCACGGCGTGACCGACGATGGCACCCCCTACATCGTCATGGAGCTGCTCCAGGGCCGAACGTACACCGACATGGTGGAGCGTATGGGTCCCCGCTCGCCGCGCGAGGTGGGCGTGATCTTGTCGCAGGTGGGGAAGGTGCTGCACCGCGCCCACGAGCTCGGCATCGCGCACCGCGACATCAAGCCCGACAACATCTTCATCCTCGACGACGACTACGAGCTGTTCGTGAAGGTGCTCGACTTCGGCATCGCCAAGACGACGCAGAGCTCGAGCGGCGATGTGGTGACCAAGACCGGCGCCATCGTGGGCAGCCCCGAGTTCATGAGCCCGGAGCAGGCCATCAACTCCAAGGACGTCGATCACCGCACCGATCTCTTCAGCCTGGCGGTGGTGGCCTACTATGGCCTCACGGGCGCGCTCCCGTTCGACGAGGACGAGGAGCGGCCGTTCTGGATTCAGCTCACCAGCGGAGAGCACAAGCCGGTGAGCACGCGGCGTCCGGGCCTCTCCACCGACTTCGACGCGTGGTTCGTGAAGGCGCTCGCGCCCAAGCCCCAAGACCGGTTCCAGACCGCCCGCGAGCTCGCCGATTCGTTTGGTCAGCTCGTGGAGCGCGCCGGCGCAGGGCCCATCACGACGCTGTCGAGCAGCGAGGAGAGCCAGCCCATCGAGGCGGTGGCGGTCGACGAGCCGTTGATGGGCGAGCAAGACACGATCCGGATGCGCGTGCCGCCACCACCCCCCCCGCGACGCCGGCGCCCCCCGGACGCGGGGGCGATGCGCGCGAAGCTGGGCTCGGCGCCCACCCTTCACGCGAGCGACGAGCCCCCACGCGAGGCGCCCCCCCCCAACGCGCTGGCGAACGCCGACGCATCCGCGCGGCTCGGGGCGCTGCTCACCCCGCCCTCGGGCTCCGAGCGCCCCGTGCCCCCGCCGTGGTCGATGGTGCCTCCCCCCGCTGCGCGGCCCACGTGGGTGGTGGTGGTGGTGAGCCTCGGCGCCATCCTCGCGGTGGTGGCGGCGGTGACCCTGCTCGCGCGAATGTAGCGGCAGCCCGGCCGTCACCCGGCGCGGGCGGAGGGCGGACCACCCCCGAGGAGCTCTGCGTAGCCCTCACGAAACGTGGGGTAGCGGAAAGCGTAGCCGCTCGCTCGGAGGCGCGCGCTCGAGCACCGCTTGCCGGCGCCGCGGCCGGACGAGCCCGCCGGCCCGCGCGCAGGCGGCGGCTCGGGGCGCCCGAGGGCTTGGGCAAGCCACCGCAGCACCGCGCTCGTGTCGGCCGGCTCGTGGTCGACCCCCACGTAGAGCGACGCGGGCTCCGGGAGCGACAAGAGGTGACGCGCGGCGCCCGCGCAGTCGTCGCGATGGATGCGGTTGGTGAACGACGGCCCCGGGGGAAGCTCGGCGAGGCCCCGACGCACCTGCTCGACGAGGCGTGTGCGCCCGGGGCCGTAGATGCCGCCGAGGCGCAAGACGATCGGCGTCGGCGCGGCGCGCGCCACGATCGCCTCGGCCTCGAGCATCACCGCGCCGGCGAAGGAGGCGGGGACGGTGGGAGAAAGCTCGTCGACGAGCTCGCCCCGATCCTGTGCGTAGACGGCGGTCGACGACGTGAACAGGAGGCGCTCGGGCGCGGGGAGCGCACCGAGGACGTGGAGCAGCCCGTCCACGTAGGCCCGGCGATAGGCCGCCTCGTCGCGCCCGTCGGCGGCGGCCGCGTACACCAGCCACGGGAACGCGAGACCGGCGAGCGCGGCCCGAAGCCCGGCTGGCTCGGCCAGATCGCCCGCGATCCCCGTGATCCCCTCCGGCAGCGCGGCCACGTTGCGACGCAGCCCGAACACCTCGTGGCCGTCGCGCTCGAGGACCACCGCGAGCGCGCTGCCCACGTAGCCACAACCCGCGATCAAGACGCGCACAACCCCCCCTCGCGTCGTGCGCTCCGAGGGCGTCGTGGGGGCGGTCTCACGGCCCCCCGTCCTTCGCGTCGGCCTGCTCGCGCCGGCTCCGCTCCTTCTCTTGTCGCTCCTTCATCTTGGCGATGCCCTGGGCCACGAAATCTCGCTCCACCTGGTACTGGTTCTTGCAGATTCGGTCGTGCGCGCCCTTGTCGGGCAGCCGCGCGTAGAGCGCACCGTTCTGCGCGACCACCGACTTGGCGCTGGCGCATCCGACGGGGCTCCACGCCTTGGCGTCGGGCGAGCAGCGCAGGGCGATGTAGCGATCGCACCACGGCGCGGGAGGGGGCGGTGCGCCCTCGGGTCCCAGCGGCTGCACCACGCCCCCCCCCGGCAAGACCGCGAGCGCGCTCCCCGACGGACTCGGCGCCGCGCTGCCGAGGCCTGCGACCGGCGCGGCTCGGGGCGCGAGCGGGCCCGCGGCGAGGGCCTCCGCCGCGCGCTCCGATGGGGCGGCGCTCCCCAGCGGCGCGGCGCTCCCCAGCGGCGCGGCGCTCCCCAGCGGCG
>CAYOAL010000054.1:0-4235 GCA_964401935.1 uncultured Polyangiaceae bacterium | reverse complement strand
GGCGCTCCCCAGCGGCGCGGCGCTCCCCAGCGGCGCGGCGCTCCCCAGCGGCGCGGCGCTCCCCAGCGGCGCGCTGGCCCCCAGAGCGCTCGTCGCGTGGGCCGACGATCGCGGGGGGAGCACGGAGTCGTCGGGCGCGGCTCCGGACGGGTCGACGTGGCTCGCAGCGTCGCCGCCGTCCGCCGCGCCCCGCCGCTGCCAGAGCCACGGCAGCGAGGCCAAGAGCGCCGCCGCCAGCGCTGCGAGCAGCGGGGCACGCCACGGCGGGGCTGGCCGCCGAAACGCGACCATGCTCTCGGCCGGAGGCGGCGTGGTGTCGGGCGTGATGGCGCCGAGCGAGCGCGGGGGCCGCTCGAGCCCGCGCCCGGAGGCGGGCTCGCGCGGCGAGGGCGCCTCGAGACGCGGGGCGTAGGTCTGGGCGGCGGTGGTGGCGTGGGGCAGCCCCGCGAGCGAGCTCGGGCTCGAGGCCCGCTCCACCGCCCGCGCGAACGCGCGCATCGAGGCGGGGCGGCGCCGCTTGTCCACGCTCAGAGCGTCGAGCAACACGTCGCTGAGGGCCTTGTCGAGACCTGCGTTCACCGGTGGGGCGGGGTGGTGCCGCGCCGACGGATCGGTCGGATCGGTCCAGGGGAGCCGTCCGACCAGCATCAGGTAGAGCACGAGGCCGAGCTCGTAGATGTCGGTGCGCACCGACGCCGGCGTCCCATAGAAGCGCTCGGGCGCCATGTAGGCCGGTGTTCCGCGTACCCGGCCTGCCGCGGTGGTGGTGGAGGGGCCATCCTCCACCCCCTTGGCGATGCCCAGATCGAGCAACACCGCACGCTCGTCGTCGCTCGTGAGCACGATGTTCTCCGGCTTGATGTCGCGGTGCACGAGCCCGCGGTCGTGCATCACCGCCACCGCCTCGGCGAGCTGGCCGAACCAACGGAGCGCGTCGCGCGGCGACACCCCGTCGCCGTCGATGCGGGCGAGCAGCGGGTCGCCGTCGAGTCGCGTCATCGCGATGAAGGGCCGACCGTCCTCGAGCACGCCATGGTCGAGGAGGGCCACGATGGAGGGATGGTCGAGCGACGCGAGGGTCTTGGCCTCCTCGAGGAAGCGCGCCTTCTCGGAGGGGGTGAGCTCGAGCTCGGGTCGGAGCACCTTGAGGGCGACCGCCTGCGTCTCGCGGCGCGCGGCATAGACCACGCCGAAGCCCCCCTCGCCGAGCAAGCCCTCCACGCGGTAGCCACCGAGCACCTCGGGCAGCGAGGCGGCGGTGGCGTCCGTTGTCGGCGGCGGCGCGGTCATCGTCGCTCCATCGTGCCCGGTTCAGCCGGCCTCCGCCACGACCGCCTCCCACGCCTCGCGAACGTGAGCGCGGGTGGTGGTGGCCTGCCCCACGCACAGCCGCAGGGTGAAGCGCCCGTCGAGCTCGCAATGCGAGAGGTAGGCGCGCCCTCCCCGATTCACCGCGGCCAGGATGCGGCGGTTCGCGTCGTCGCCCCCGCGGTGACGAAAGCAGACGAGCGTCATCCGGCGCACGGCGGCGAGCTCGAAGCGCGGGTCGGCCGCCACCCATCCCTCGAGCTCCTCCGCCCAAGCCAGGTGATTGCGGAGCAGCGCGCGAATGCCCTCCACGCCAAAACCGCGCAGCACGAGCCACAGCTTCAACGCGCGAAAGCGGCGCCCGAGCGGCACCTGCCAGTCGCGGTAGTCGATCACCTCTCCCGAGTCGCCCGCGGCGGTGCGGAGATACTCGGGGAGGATGCTCAGCGCGCCGATGAGCGCCCCCCGGTCCGCCACGTAGAAACAGTCACAGTCGAAGCCGGTGAGCATCCACTTGTGCGGGTTGAAACAGTAGCTGTCGGCGTGCTCGAGCCCGTCGTGGATGAAGCGGAGCTCGGGGCAGAGCGCCGCCGTCCCATACATCGCCGCGTCCACGTGCAGCCAGCTCCCGTGCTCGCGGCAGAGCTCGGCGATGGCGGGGAGCGGATCGAAGGCCGCCGAGGCCGTGGTGCCGAGGGTCGCGCACACGAAGAAGGGCAGCCGACCAGCGGCGCGATCCTCGCTCATCGCTGCCCCGAGCGCCGCGGCGTCCATGGCGTAGGCGGCGTCGACACGGATCCGACGTAGCCCCTCGGAGCCGATCCCGGCGATGCGCGCCGCCTTCTCCACGCTGGAGTGAGCCTCCGCCGAGGTGTAGGCCACAAGCGTTTGGCCGAGACCGATCAGGCCGCGGCGGTTGCCCTCCCCTCCGAGGGCGCGCTCCCGGGCCGCGAGGAGCGCGCAGAGGCTCGCGCTCGAGGCCGTGTCTTGGATCACGCCGCCCCCCGGTCCGACGGAGCTGAAGCGCTGGGGCAGCGCGAGCGCATCCACCAACCAGTCGAGCACCCGCATCTCGAGCTCGGTGCAGGCGGGGCTCGTGGCCCAGAGCATGCCCTGCACCCCGAGGCCCGCACACAACAGATCGCCGAGGATCGACGGACCCGACGTGTTGGCCGGGTAATAGGCGAAGAAGCGCGGCGACTGCCAGTGCGTGATCCCGGGCATCACGATCGTGTCGAGATCGCGGAGCACCGCGTCGAGCGGCTCGGCGGCCTCGGGGGCCGTCGCTGGCAGCGCCTCGAAGACCTCGCCCGGCGCCACCTGCGACATCACGGGATGACGCTCCACCTCTTCCATGTAGCGCGCGATCCACTCGATGACCGCCCGTCCCTGCTCGCGAAACTCGTCCGGCGTCATGTTTCCCTCGAGCCTACGCCGCATCTGCGGGGCGGTCATGGGCCACGCTGCATCGCGGCCCCGAGGCGGGTAGGGGCGCCCCTCGACGGCCGCCCTCGCAGCCGCGCGACCTGCTATCGTCCGCGCGATGGGGCGGCCGAAGAATACCGACGAGCGCCGCGCGCAGATCGTCGACGGGCTGCTCGCGGTGATGGCGGAGCGGGGCTACGAGCGCGCGTCCGTCGTGTCCATCGCCAAGGCCGCGTCGCTCTCGCCGGGCCTCGTGCACTACCACTTCGGCAGCAAGCAAGAGGTCCTCGTGGCCCTCGTCGACGAGCTCACCGCCCGCTTCGAGCGCCGCCTCGAGGCGCGGCTCAGCGAGGCCGGCGACCCCCCGCTCGCCCGACTCGACGCTTGGATCGACGCGGCCCTCGAGCTCGGCCCTGACGCGGATCCGAACACCGTGCAGGCGTGGGTGTTTATCGGGGCCGAGGCGCTGCGGCAACCCGAGGTGCGCTCGGTGTATCGACGCGCGGTCGCCCGTCGCCTCGATCAGCTCGAGGAGGCGGTCCGGGCCGCGCTTGCTGCCGAAGGGAAGAGCGCCGAGAGCGCACGGCGGCTCGCCGCGGTGGTGTTCTGCGCGGTCGAGGGCGCCTATCAGCTGGGCTCGGCGGCGAGCGACGTGCTCCCCACCGGCTTCGCGGCGACCGAGGTGCGGCGCGCCGCGCGGGGATTGATCGCGGCGCAACCCGCGGGCTGAAGGTGTGTCCGGAAAAGCGTCCGGCGCGCAGCAGCGGCAACTGAAGCAGCAGCGGCAAACGAAGCAGCAGCGACAACCGAAGCAGCAGCGGCGCCCGAAGCAGGGCGAGCTCCCCTTCCCCAACACCTGGGGAGGCAAGCGAAAGGGAGCGGGCCGAAAGCGGCAGGGGCCTCCGGCCGTGCGTCTCGCACCGCCGGAGGCCGACCCACCTGGGGCGCCATCCGGTGCAGGTGACCATGCGAACGCTGAGCGAGGGGGAACCTACGGGTCAAGCACGTGCTGCGCGCGCTCTGGCGCGCCTTCGACGCCGGCAAGGAGCGGCCCGGCTTCCGCCTCGTCGAGTACTCCGTGCAGCGCGACCACCTCCACCTCATCGTGGAGGCCGACGACCAGCGGGCCCTCGCCCGGGGCATGCAGGGCCTCAGCATCCGCATCGCCCGCGCGGTCAACCGCGTCCGTGGACGCCGCGGCCGCGTCTTCAGCGACCGCTACCACGCCCGCGCCCTCACCACCCCCCTCGAGGTCCAGCGGGCGCTGCGTTACGTGCTCTCCCACGGCAGGAAGCATGCCCTCCAGCGCGGGGAGCGCTGGAGCGCCCGGCTCGTGGACCGCTACTCCTCAGCCATCCACTTCGCCGGATGGAGCTCCGAGGTCCGCGTCTGGAACGACCAGCACGTCCCACACGTCACCGCCGACCCCCGAACCTGGCTCCTCCGCGTCGGATGGCGCGCACGACATGGCCCCATCGATCCCGCCGAGGTGCCCTCCAGCT
>CAYOAL010000053.1:46306-59808 GCA_964401935.1 uncultured Polyangiaceae bacterium | reverse complement strand
CGAGGGCTGCCGCGGGTTGGCAGGAGAGCGAGGACGACCTCGAAGCGACGCCATGAAACTAGTATGGGCATATAAATTCGAGACACAACCCGAAGTTCCGGTGAGGTCTTGAGTTTGCCGGAGGGTGTTGCCGCACCCTCCCCCCACGCTTCGCGCGGGGTCCCTCCCACCGTGTTGCGCTTGGGGCCCCAACGCCCAAGCGCGCTTGGAGAGCAGCCGTGTCTTCTTGGTTCGGCGCTCGAGGGTTCAGCTCTTGAGTCTCCAGGAGGGGGCCGCCGCACCCTCCCCCCACGCCGCGCGCGGGGGCCCCCCGCTTTTTTTCACTCGGGGAGCGGGAAGCGGCGCACGCGGATGCCGCGGCCGAAGCCGCTGTCGCCGTCTGCGTTGCGATCGGCCCAGCCGATGGCCACCCACCCGTTGCCGCCGATGGCCACGTCCGGCGTCACGCGAAAGCCGCCGGTGTCGCCGGGGTGCGAGGCGAGGAAGTCGGTGAGCAGGCCGTTCACCGAGTTGCGGAGGAAGGTCTCCTCGGCGTCGATGAAGCGGGCCCACACCGTGCCGTCGATCGCCGCCCACGCCGCGGCGAAGAAGGTGCCGCCGCTCGCCGGCGCGGCCACCGCCGGATCGAAGCCGGGGGGGCTGTCGACGCTGAGCGGCACCTCTTGATCGCCGGGCACCGCCACCCCCGCCGCGTCGTAGCGCTGGAAGTGGATCACCGACTCGGCGGTGCGCCACACCACCACGAAGCGCCCGTCGGGGAGCGCGGCCACCGCCGGCTGATCATGGGCGCCGTCGGTGGTGTTCACCTTCACCTCCGCGCCGATCACGCCCTCGAGGCTCACCGGCCGATAGAACACGTTGGTGTTGTTGCCGGCCTTGATGGCGTAGGCGACCACGAAGCCCCCCGGGCCCCCGGCGACGCGCGGGCGCCCCTCGATGTCGACCCCGAAGGTGAGCTCCTCGGCGGCGGGGAGGCAGGTGCTGCAGCTGGAGTCGGCGCCGGGCACCCACACCCGCCCGCGGAGCGACGTGCCGTTCACCCACACCACCAGCGTCCGCTCAGGGGTGCCGTTGGCGATCGCGGGGAAGCGCTCGACGCCGCTCTGCACCGTGCCGAGCTTGGTCGGCGCACAGCCGGCGCCGGTGCAGACGTTGGACGAAGGCGGCGACTCGTCGTTGCAGCCCCAGGCGTTCTGGGTGAGCACACGGATCTCGTGGGCGCCGGGGACGTCGCGGTCGTCGGCGAACGCGACCAGCATGAGGTCGTCGTTCACGCGCGCGATGTCGGGCTGGATCTGCCCGAGGGCGGGGCCGACGCCCGACGCGACGCTCTCGCAGTCTTGCGGCAGGCGGACCGGCTGACCGAGCAGGCCCGGAGCGCGCTGGAGATCCGCGTCGAGCACGCGCAGATCGATGTCCCCGTTGCCGTCGCCCTCGTAGTCGGTGAACACCGCGCGGAACGAGCCAGGGATGCCCCCTTGGGCGTTGCCGCCGGAGAAGGCGAAGGCGGGCTCCGCCTTGAGATCTGGGCTGTTGCCGAGCGCGGGGGGGGTGAGCGACGCCTCGGAGAGCACGATCTCGCGGGCCAGGCAGTCGCAGTGGCACACGAAGTCTTCCACCACCGCGCTGCACTGCGCGCCGCCCGTCGGCGCGCCGCGGCAGTCGGTGTCGGCGACGAGGCCCGGGTCGCACTGCTCGCCCACCTGGAGGCGGCCGTCGTTGCAGCACTTGGGCTCGAAGAAGGGCACGATCGACACGTCCACCGCGAGCGGATCCTGGTTGACCAACACCCGGGTGCAGCCCTGCGCGATGCGCTGGTTGCTGCGGGTGGCGAACACCTCGAACACCTTCGGCGTGTCGCCCTGCTCCACGGTCACGTCGGCGCAGAAGGAGGCGCCGGCCTCGCAGCCGCTCGTTCGGAGCCCGAAGGTGAGCACATCCTCGTCGTCGAACGATCCGCCCACCGCGCCGGTGGCCGTGTTGCAGCTCGCGCCTTCGATCACCCGCAGGGTGAGCTTCGCACCGTCGAGCAGCCCCTGGGTGACCAGCATCGACAACACCACCGACGTGGGCTTCTGGTGGCACGCACCCCCGAGCAGCACCGCCGCTGCCACCGGGAGGGGCGCGAGGGCAAGACGCAACCGACGCATGCCGAGGAGCATAGCCGCTTTTGGCGCGAGAGAAGAGCCGCGTGGGCTGCCTCGCGGCCGCAGTCCGGGGGAGTCCGGGGGAGGGAGCGGAGCCGTGGTCCGCGCCGCCGCCCTCGCGGCCGCAGCCTGGGGCGCGGGACGAGCCGTCGGTGCCTGCGCGGCCCGGGGGCCCTTTCGTCAGTCGTTGGGGGCGTTCGACGGCGGCGCCGTCTGTTGCTGCTGCGGGGCTTGCTGCGGCGCCTCCTTGGGCGGCGCCGTGGACTGGTTCCGGAAACGCGAGGCGCTCGCGTCACCGCCGCTGTTGGCGGTCTCGCCTTGCCCTTCGAGCTCCTTGGCGACGCGCGACTTGTAGCTCGCGTCGTTCTGAAGCGCGAGCCACAGCTGCCGCGCCTGCGCCGCCTCGCCGAGGATGCGGTGACAGTCGGCCTGCTCCCACGTGGCGTCGGCGGAGGTGGCGCCACCGAGCGCCCGGACGCTGTTGTAAAAGGGCACCGCCGCCTTGCAGCCGGAGTGGGCGCGCACCGCGCGGGCCTCGTACAGCGCAGCGGCGGACGCGCGCGGGCTCTTGCTCGACTTCACCGTGGCGAACCCGCGCTGGGCCTCGAGGTGGGCGCCCTTGTTGTAGTTCGCCATTGCCTCCTCGAACTGCTGGTCGATCAGCGCGAGCTGGTCTTCGTTGACGGCCGCGCCGGACGCGGCGGGGAGGCGCGCCGCGTCGGGGGCGCTCGAGCCAGCCGGGTCCGGGCCCCGCCGCGCCTGTTGCTCGCCGCCGTCGGCGTCCTCGTTGATGCCGTCGGGCGCCGCCACCGGGCTCGGACCCGGTCCGGGCGCCATCGCCACGCCGCTGCCCTCGTCCTTGGTCGGCGTGACGTTGACCGCGCCGGTGCGCACGCGCAACAGAAGCAGCGACGAGCCCACCACCAGCACGAGCATCGCCGCCATCGCCAGCTGGGGGCGCATGGCGTGACTCCCCGCCCAAGCGAGCGAGCGGAGCAGCTTGCGCGACCAAGGCTCGCCCGCCTGGGCGAGGCTCGCGGCGGCGAGGATCCGCTCCTCGAGGTCGTCGCTGGGCTCCTGGATGGGGAGCTGCGCGACCTCGAGCGTGGCCCGGAGCCCGAGCGCGAGCTCTCGACAGTCGGCATCCGACTCGATCTTCCGCTTCATCGCGGCGGACGTCACCTCATCGAGCTCGTCGAAGAGGTAGTCCATCAGATGTTGGTCGAATTTCTCCTGGTCCATGACGGGGTCCGTCAACCGAAAGAGCCACCCCCAACTTGGGGACGACGCGCGCGGGCGGCAAGTTGAAGTGCCTCCCGGGAGGGGCTCGTCGGCGAAGTGCGCGGTGGTGGTCTCATCGTTCGGTCGCTGCCGCGGCTGCTACCGCAGCGCGCGGGCGTAGTCTTCGTAGTCGGAGAGGGCCTCTTGGAGCCGCTCGAGCGCGTAGCGCATGCGGCTCTTGACGGTATTTTCGGGCACTCCGGTCATCTTGGCGATCTCCTTGAACGGAACCTTCGCGAGCTGCCGCAAGAGATACACCTCGCGCTGTTCCTCGGGGAGCTCCTCGACGGCCCGGATGATCCGAGCCCCGATGTCGCTGCTCATCACTTGTCGATCGGCGGCGGAGGAGGGGTGCTCGTTGGCGATCCGCTCCCCCAGCGTGGGGCCCTCTCCCTCCTGTCCGCTCCCGTGATCGAGGGAAGGATGGCGCCGGAGGGACATCTTGCGGAGGTGGTCGATGCATAGGTTCCGGGCGATCGAGTACACCCAGGTGGTAAAACGGGCCTCGTGCTTGAACGTCGCGGCGTTCTGGACCACCCGAACGAAGAGATCTTGGGTGAGGTCTTCGGCGGTGGCTTGGGAGCGCACTTGGCGCAAAATGAAGTTGAAGATGGGGGTCTTGTGGCGCACGACGAGCGTGGCAAACGCCGCACGATTCCCGCCCTGAAACTGCATCATCAGGACTTCGTCGGGGACGTCGTTCACCGCCGACGCCATGGGCCCCTCATGAGGATGGCGAGCCGCCGAGGGGGTGCCCCGCCGGACCCATGCGACGTCGGTCTTCGACATGTTGTGCAGGGTCGATCGTCCACGAGTCGACGCATCAGCCGCGGAAAAGTTCTCGCGGCCGCACGGCCAGGATGCCTGGATCCTGCTCGCTCGGCGCCCGTCTGCACCGCACGACGATAGCCCATCTTGGCGGCGACGCTCCAGAACAACGGGGGCTCCCGAGGGATGCTGCCGGGCGCGACGCGTCTCCGCTCGGCAACGCTCGTTGCAACCCCCGCCGTTGCGCTACTACACTAGGGCCCTGGCCAGCCGTCTGCCCCGACGCTTCGCACCTCGCTCGAGATCAGGATTGAATTTTCATGCAGTTCCGAAAAGTGCTCTGGGTCGCCGTCGTGGGCGCGCTCCTCATGGGAGCCACCGCGATGGCGCAGCAGCCGACCGAGCCCCCCAAGGCTGATCCGGCGGGGGAGACGCCCGACGCCGAGGAGCCGGACGGCCCCACCAACGAGGGGGATCCGGCGCCGACCGCCACCGCGCCGCCCGCCACCACCGCCACCGCGCCGCCCACGACCGACGCGGCCGCGCCCGGCGCGCCGATGGACGGCGCCACCTACGCCGTGCGCCTGCGCGATCTCCAGCAACGGATCGACCAGCTCAAGGAGCAGATCCGCCGCAGCCACACGCGGCTCTCGCTCCTCAGCGACACCATCCTCTCCGGCGGTGCCTCCGGCTCGCGCTCCACCATCCGCTTCGAGAACAAGCTCTCCAGCCAGTTCCGCGTGACGCGGGTGCTGATCGTCCTCGATGGGGCGGTGCAGTACAACAAGTCCGACCGCTCGGGCGTGCTCGCGGAGCAGAAGGTGATCCCGATCTTCAACGGCTCGATCCCCCCCGGCGACCACACGGTGCAGGTGCTCATCAACTTGCAAGGCCACGGCTACGGCGTGTTCTCCTACCTCCGCGGCTATCGCTTCGAGGTGCGCTCCAGCCACTCGTTCACCGCGGTGGAAGGAAAGACGAGCAGCCTGCGCATCCTCGCCTACGAGAAGGGCGGGGTGACGACCCCGATGGAGGAGCGGCCGGCGGTGCGCTACCTCGAGAAGGTGGTCACCGGTCTGACCGACCCGGCCGGCAACGCGCCCGCACCGTAGAGAGGCCAGCTTGCCGAAACACGCTTCACCCGACGCCGACGGACGCGTCGTGGTTCTCGATGGGTGGGTTTGATGACTGCTTGGAACAACGTGTGCTCGAGAAGAGGGTCGAGGAGAGGGCTGAGACCGAGCTTGAGGCGAGGCCTGACCGCGGCTTGGGTGCTCGCGACGCTCTCCCTCTTGCCAGCGCGGGCGGAGGCGGACCCCAACGCACTCATGAACCAGGCGGCGAGTCGCATCAACGCCGCCGAGGTTGGCACGAAGTCGATTCAAGCCGCCGTGGCCGCGCACAAGAAGACCGAGCGCACGCCGCAGGAGCGCCTCGCCGACGCCGTCCTCCTGATGGGCGTGAAAGACTACGACAAGGCGGCCAACGTGCTGAACCAGGTCGTGGAGAAATACCCGAACCATCCGACGGCCTACGCGGATGGCCTCAAGCTCCTCGGTGAGACCTACTTCCTCGATCGGCAGTACCTCTCCGCGCGGCGCGTCTTCGACGACATCCTCGACAACGCCAACGATCAGCGCTTCGCCCGCTTCACCGAGCACGCGGCGGTTCGCATGGTAGACATCGCGCTCCGCCTGAAGGAGCTCGACACCCTCGACGCGCTGATCGCCAAGATCGGCAACATCCCCGGCGCGAAGAGCGGTCTCGCGTACGCCACGGGCAAGGCGATGGTGGCGCAGGGCCGACTCGGGGCCGCCGCCACCGCGCTCGGCGGGGTGAAGAGCGACTCGGAGTTCGCCCATCAGGCGCGCTACCTCGAGGGTGTGATCGCGGTGAAGGAGGTGGCCCCGCCGGCGCCCAAGGAGGGGGAGAAGGCCGCGGCAGTGCCCAAGGGCCAATACGCGAAGGCGGTGGCCGCGTTCCAGGCCGTCACCAAGATGGAGGGCGACACGCCCGAGCATCGTCACGTGATCGATCTGGCGTGGCTCGCCATCGGCCGCGTCCTCTACGAGACCGATCAATATTCGCAGGCGGTGAAGGCGTATAACCGCATCGATCGCGCCTCGCCGGAGTTTGGCACCATGCTCTACGAGCTCGCGTGGGTGTACGTGCGGCTCGGCGACGTGGTGCGTGCGCAGCGCGCGCTCGAGGTGCTCTCGGTGGCCGCCCCCGAGAGCCCAGACGTGGCCGACGCTTCGCTCCTCCGCGGCGACCTCATGCTGCGCGCGGGCCAGTTCGACAAGTCGCGCAAGGTGTACGAGAGCGTGCGTGGCACCTACGAGGCGATGCGCATTCGGCTCGATGAGTTCCTCGGCACCAACACCGATCCAGGGGTGTTCTTCGAGACGTTGAGCCAGGACCAGCTCGAGCTCTTCGAGGCCGGAAAAGACCTGCCGAAGCTGGTGCTCAACTGGGCCCGGGAGGGCGAGGACGGCGAGCGGGCGTTCGCGATCATCGACGACGTCGCGCTCTGTCGCCGCCTCATCAAGGAGTCGAACGAGATGATCGAGCGGCTCAACGCGGTGCTCGCGTCGCCCAACCGGATCCGCGCGGTGCCGGGGCTCAAGGACGGCGCGGAGCGAGGCCTCGGCCTGCTCAACAGCGTGGCCAAGGCGCGCGTCGATCTGGCGCAGGGCATGGATGAGACGAGCGAGGACCTCTCGCCCCAGCTCGCCGGCGTGCGGGCCCAGCGCAAGAAGCTCGAGCAGCGGCTCGGCTTGTTGCCGGTGACCGAAGCCGACTTCTCGTCGCGTGAGCGCTCGGCCACCAAGCAGTGGAACCAGGTGTCGCAGGCCCTGCAGCGCCTCGAGCTCGAGGTCGACACGCTGCAGGCCACCATCAACGGGCTCGAGCGGCTGCTCAAGGACGGCCCACAGGCCGGCGTGGTGCGCAGCCCCACCCAGATCGCCCAGTTTCAAGTGGCGCTCGTCGAGCAGCGCAACCTGCTGAAGTACTACCGCGATCAGATCGGCCTTTTGCGCAAGTCGGTGGAGGCAGGCAAGGTGCAGGTGGGCTTCGGCGACAGCCGCTTCGTCGAGGACGACACCTTTCGCAAGCAATACAAGGCGCTCGTGTGGCAGGAGGTGCAGCTCGCCACGCAGGGGCAAGGAGGGAACGGGCTCGCGCGCTACGCGACGCAGATCGTGCCCGTGCTCCAGAAGGCCGACGTGGTGGACAGCCAGCTCGAAGGGGCGATGGCCACCATCGACAACACGGTGATGGTCAAAACTGGCGAGCTGCGCAAGATCGTGCAGCGGGAGACGGTCAACATCGTCGACTACTCCCTCAAGCTCGAGGAGCTCGACGGCGAGGCCCGCGAGGTGGTGGGAGGCGTGGCCGCGCGCAACTTCGCGCGGGTGCGCGACCGGCTGAAGAACATCGTGCTCCGGGCCGACGTTGGGATCACGGAGGAGGCGTGGGAGCTTCGCGAGGAGCAGCTCACGCGGGTGCGTCGCTTGAAGATCGAGCGAGCGCGTGGACAACAGCGCCTGCAAGAGGAGCTCGAGGAGGTTCTGGATGACACCGCCGATCCAGAGGTCGAGTCGGGCAAGTAGATCGAGGACTCCCGTGAAGCGTCTCAACGAAACCTTGCCTTGTCCCCCTCGTCCGCGCTGGGCGCGCGTCGCCAGCACCGTGGGCGCCGTGGCGCTGGTGCTCACCGCGAGCCAGGCGTTCTCTCAGCCGCCCGCTCCCGCCCAGCCCGCTCCCACTCAGCCCGCTCCCGCCCAGCCCGCTCCCACTCAGCCCGCCCCCGCGGCGCAGCCGGGAGCGCCGGTGCCTGGCGCCAAGGCGCCCCGGCCGACCGGCAAGTCGAAGGGGCCGCCGCCGCCCACGCCCGAGCAGCTCGAGGCGTTGAAGGCGCTGCAGGAAGAGGCCGACGTGTACGCCAAGGATGCGCGCGACTACCGCGGCACCCTCACCCGCATCATCAAGCACCACTACGAGGACAAGCGGCGGCGCATCCTCACCGTGCTCGACCGCGAGATCGCCACCGAGATCAAGGGCCTCAAGGCGGCCCGCGACGAGGCGATCAAGCGCCTCGAGGCGTTCGTCGCGAAGTACCAGAAACCCAACGATCACCCCGAAAACACGCCGGACGCGATGTTCCGCCTCGCCGCCCTCTACGAGGAGAAGGCGAGGGAAGAGGCGGACGAGGTGAAGATCGCGCCGGGGCAGCCGCCCCCCTTGCCCGATCTCAGCAAGGCCATCGCCCTCTACAAGACCATCATCGGCGACTACCCCACCTACGAAGAGCTGGCCGGCGTGTACTACTATCTCGGCCACGCGCTCTACGACGAGGGACGCCTCGAGGAGTCGCTGCAGGTGTGGCGCGGGCTCGTGTGCCGCAACCACTTCCGCTACCCCGTGCCCCCGGATCCCCAGGATCCGAGCAAGGACAGCATCGCTCGCCTCCCGCAGGATCACGAGCAAGAGTGGTGGTACACGTGGATGTCGCGGCACGGCGAGCCGATGGACGTGGTGCGCGGCAAGAAGGGCGGCGCGACCACCGACGGCGGACAAGACGGTGGCGACGATGAGACCTCGTTCCGCGATCCGTATCCGAGCACCTGCGAGCCGCTGCCCCAGAAGGCGGAGGAGGGCGAGGATCCTCGGTACGTGGCGGAGATCTGGTGGCGCATCGGAGATCACCACTTCGAAGAGATCGATCCCTTCGGGGGCCCTTACAACTTGAACCGGGCCGAGTCTGCCTATCGGCAGTCGATGCGGTTCAAGAAGCCTCCGGTGTTCGGCGTGTCGATGTACAAGCTCGCTTGGACCTTCTACAAGCAGCAGCGCTACAAGACGGCCGTCGAGCAGTTCGTGCAGCTGCTCCACTACACCGACGAGCAGGAGCAGCTGACCGGGAACCCCGGCGCCGACTTCCGCGCCGAGGCCTACGCGTACATCGCCGGCTCCCTCACCTACGTGGATTTCGAGGGGCCGGGGCCGAAGGACCCGTACATCGCGCGCAACGACATCTTCGACCTCGAGAACGATCCGGCGATCATCGAAGAGAAGATGCACGTGGCGATCGACCGCGTGCAGGACTCGACGCTCATCCCCCAAGACCGCAAGTGGACGGTCGAGATCTACAAGGCGCTGGCGTACGAGTACAAGGAGTACAACCAGTACCACAACCTCATCGACATCAACGAGATCATCCTCGCCAAGTGGCCGATGCACCGCGACGCGCCCATGGTGCAAAACCAGATCGCGGAGACCTACGAGGAGCTCGCGCAACAGTCGCAGTCGCCGACGGAGCGCGAGGGCTTCTCGAAGAAGGCGCTCGAGGCCCGCGGCAAGCTCGTGAACTACGTGGCCACGCCGGGCTCGAGCCCGCCGTGGGTGGAGGCCAACAAGGAAGATCCAGAGGCGATCCGTCGCGCCGAGCAGCTGGTGCGAGGAGGCCTGCGCCGCGCGGCCGCCGATCACACGAACGCCGGTCGCCGCTGGGTGGCCGCCGCGCGCGCCGCCGGCGACGACGCGGAGCGCGACGAGGCCTTCGAGACCGCGCTCAACCAGTACCGCTTGGCGGCGAAGGCGTGGGGTGGATACCTCCTGCAAGACGAGAACGCCGAGGACGCGTACGAGAGCCGCTTCTGGCTGGCAGACGCCTACACCAACGCCGTCGTCATCCAGATCCAGCTCGGTCGCGATCCGGTGGCCCAAGAGGTGAAGCTCGCCCAGGAGATGGCGCGCGACGTGCGCGACTCCAACGAAGACGACAAGTATCTGCAGCCGGCGGCGATGATGGTGGTGCGCATTCCCCAGCAGCTCGTGGCGCTGAACTACAAGCGCCACGAAGAGGGGAAGGGCGGCTTCGAGAAGCGCAACGAGCTCAAGACGGAGGGCAGCGGCGACGACACGAAGGTGGTCACCGAGACGCCGCCGCAGCCGGTGCTCGACATGGTGAAGGCGTTCGACGAGTACGTCGCGCGGGTGCCACTCGAGCAGGAGCCCAACCAAGAGAAGCCCAACCACGAGCGCTTCGCCTATCTCGCCGGTGAGGTGCCGTTCCTCTACGGCGACTTCAAGGAGGCCAAGCGGCGCCTGGGGCCCATCTACGCGCAGCAGTGCGGCAAGACCGAGTACGGCTACTTCGCGTGGGAGAAGCTGCTCACGATGGCCAACCTCGAGAACGACTTCCCCACCAGCGAGAAGCTGTCGCGGGCCGCACAGCAGAAGAGCTGCGCGTTCACCGAAGACCAGAAGCAGACCGAGACGGCGATGTCGACGGACACCATCAAGACCGCCTTCTACAAGGAGGCGGCCGCCGCCTACAAGGCGGCGGAGAAGATGCCGGATGGTCCCGACCGCAAGAAGCAGTGGAAGAAGGCGGCCGAGCTCTACGAGGCGGCGCTCAAGGAGGCGCCAGACCGCAAGGAGGCTCCGGAGGCCGCGATCCTCGGGGCCCAGGCGTACAAGGAGATCGGTGAGTACGACAAGGCGATCGCCATGTACGAGCTCTTCATCAAGGAGTACGGCGACGACAAGAAGCTCGAAGAGGTGAAGAACGGCAAGCCCCCCGAGGTGAAGCCCAACCCCACCGAATACGAGGAGCGCGTGAAGTTCCTCAAGGTGGCCTACGACGCACTCGCCGAGGCGAACGTGTTGTTCTTCGCCTATCGCAGCGCGGCACAAACCTACGAGAAGATCTCGACGGTGAGCCACTTCCAGGCGCAGGACCGCCGGGTCGCCGCCTACAACGCGGTGTCGCTCTATGGGAAGATCGGCGATCGCGACAAGATGAACGCCACCAAGCAGCGCTTCTTCACGATGAGCCCCACCGAGGAGGAGAAGGCCGAGATCGAGTGGGTGGTCGCGGAGCTCGACCTGAAGGAGTGGGACGCGACGAGCCCCGACACCGGCACCAACAAGGCGGCCCGTCAGAAGGCCTCGCGCTCGATGGACACGTTCCATCGGGTCTTCGAGAGCAACAAAGCGGCGGCGCCCTTCGTGGTGAAGGCGGCCTACTACGCGGCCAAGACGCGGCGCGCGGGCAACGACCCCTCCTTCAAGAAGTGGTGTCAGAGCACCGTCTCCGCCTACGAGCGCTTCAAGCCGGTCGCAGGCACCACCGACGCGGGCCGGAACAAGGCGCTCGGGAGCGAGCAGGCCGACATGGCCGCCGAGTGCGAGTACCGCGAGATCGACGAAGAGCTGAAGAAGAACTTCGACTACGACGCCGGCCATCACCGCTACAAGGGCGTCATCACCGACGTGCGCAGTGAGTTCAAAGACGACATCGAGAAGAAGGCCAAGGGGTATTACGACCGCCTGCAAGCCGTGATCGAGAAGTACGAGTCGCGTCCGTGGGCGGTGGCGGCGCGCGCGCGCCAGGGCTCGCTCTACGACTCGTGCCGCACGGGCCTCTACTTCGCCAACGAGCCGGCGGTGAAGCTCTACACGCCCAAGGAGGACACCGTCCTCAAGCAGCTCGACGACCTCTGCGTCAATCAGGGCAACGACGCGGCCTGCACCAAGTATGACGAGTTCACCGCGAAGCGCCGCACCGACTGGCGCCAGACCAAGGAGCAGGATCTCGCCGCGGCCGACACCGCCATGGTGCGCGGCTATGTGGAGGCGATCCTCTGGGCGCGCGCGTGGAAGGTGCAGGTGGACGCGGTCGACTACGCGATCCGGCGCCTCGCCTTCATGACGCCCGTCATCGGTGATCCGAAGCTCAAACAGTACTCCGATGGCGTGCAAGATCCGGCCACCAAGAGCGGCTTCAGCTACAGCGATGGGATGTTCCTGCGGATGCGGCGTGGGCTCTCCACCCGTGTGGTGACCAACCCGCTGCCGTCTCCTTTGCCGGTGATCGCCACGCCGTGAGCCCCACCCCACCCCATGCATCGAGGCCGCCCATGACTGCCCAGCGCCCCAGAGCCGTCGTTCGCTTCGTGCGGGGGCTCGCCACGCCGCTCTGCCTCGGCGTGCTCTTGCTCGGATGCCCCGAGACGACGACGGGACCCGACGGCCCCCCCCAGCCCGGTCCGGGAGGCAACCCCTTGATGCCCCAGCCCGGCGGGGCGCAGGTGGGGGTGACCGACCAGCTGCCCCCCGGCGCGCAGAGGATGAGCGCCCAGGCTCTCGCCCACTACCAGGATGGGATGGGCAAGTGGTCGAACGGAGATCTGCAGGGCGCGGTGGCAGCGTTTCAACAGGCGACGGCCGCGGATCCGCAGGCGTTCCAGGCGTTCTACTCGCTCGGCGCCGTGCAGGAGCGGCTCGGCGCCGCTGGAGCGCTCGGCAACTACAAGAAGGCGTTCACCATCGAGCCCAAGTACGATCGCGCGATCGTCGCCCACGGCCTGCTGCAGGCCAAGAACGGGAAGCTGTCGGAGGCGGACGCGTTCCTCACCAAGGAGCGGGCCAAGCTCCCCAAGTCGGCGGGGATCACCGCCGCCCTCGCCGAGGTGAAGTCGCTGCAGCGCGACACGGCCACGGCGCAGGAGCTCGCCCAGCAGGCGCTCAAGCTCGATCCGAGCTTCGCGCCGGCGATGATGACCATCGCGCGCGACCACTATCGCAACCGGCGGCTCGATCTCGCGCTCTACGCCTTGAAGGCGGTGCTGGACGGATTTGGCGGGGACAACCCTCCACGGGACAAGGACAACGCGGAGGGGTTCTTGCTGCGCGCCATCATCATGAGCGAGCAGGACAACCGCGTGGCGGCCATGGCGAACTTTCGCCGAGCCATCGAGCTGCGCCCGGACCTCACCGACGCCCGCGTGCGGCTCGCGACCTACCTGCTCGAGTCGGGGGGCGCGACCGAGGCGCTGCCCCTCCTGCAACAGGCCCTCAAGTACGACAAGCGCAGCGTGGCCGCACACCTCGCGATGGGCGACGCCTACCGTCTCACCGGCCAGCACATGAAGGCGAAGGCCGAGTTCGAGTGGGTGAGCCGCCAAGAGGCGAGCATGCCCGAGGTGCACTACAACCTCGGCCTGCTCTACATGTTCGCCCCCAAAGGCGCGATCACCGGGATGAACGAGAAGCAGCAGGTGGAGGCTGCCATCGGCTCGTTCAACAAGTTCAAAGAGCTGGCCCCCAAGGGGGCGCAGGTGGATGTGGAGGAGCTCCTCAAACAAGCCAACTTGAAAAAATCCGAAATCGAGGCGCTGGAGAAGGCGAACCAGCCGGTGCAGCCGGTGCAGCCGACTCCCGCCCCCGCCCCCGCGCCCGGCGGCTGACGAGCGCGCCCCGGGTGTGACGTGCCATCGCGCGGCGCCGTGGTATCCT
>CAYOAL010000053.1:0-46206 GCA_964401935.1 uncultured Polyangiaceae bacterium | reverse complement strand
GAGCGAGTGTTCCTGAGCGAGTGTTCCTGAGCGAGTGTTCCTGAGCGAGTGTTCCTGAGCGAGTGTTCCGGAGCGAGGAGTCGAGATGCGAACAGTGACGACGAAGGTGAGCGTGCTCGTGGGCCTCGCGGCGCTCTGCTTGTGCAGCGCGGTCGAGGCGCAGCCGAGCAAGGCCAAAGACAACACGCCGCGGGGCGTGATCACGCTCGCCGAGATCACCATCACGGGGAGGATCCAGAAGCCGATCGCGGCGGTCGACGTCGCGCGGATCCGTCCCAAGCTCACCCTCTCGGAGCTGCGGCAGCCGTTCATCGAGCGCATCTCGCAGGCGATCTACAAAGATCCCTTCTGAGCTCCCCGGCTCCTTCGACGCCCCGGGGGACGCGCGAGAGAAGCAGGATGACGTGGGTGTTGCTCGCCGCGGTGCTGAGCGTGACGTGCTCGTGGTGGGCGTGGCGTGCGCCACGCGACATCGCGCGGCGCGGCGACGGCGCCGCCGAGGAGCTCGCGGCGCTGCTCGCGACCGCGCCGGCCGACGAGCGCCGGGTGGTGGTGGTGAACGACCTGCTCGACGAGCTCGACCACGCGCTGCGAAGAGACGCGGGGCTGCCCAAGCAGCTCGCGTGGATCGCGCTGACCGCGGGCCTGGCGGTGGCGCTCCTGTCGCGCCTCCGGGAGGGGTCGTGGGCTGCGCTCGCCGGCTGTGTGCTCGTCGCCGTGCTCGGCGTCGGCGCGTGCGCGGCGGCGCAGCGCGCGACGGGGCGGGTCGCGATCCGGGTGCGTGCGCGGGTGGATGGCGACGTGGAGTCGCTCCTCGGTGAGCTGTACCGCGCCGAAATCGTGCTCCCGCGCCGACGTGAGATGCGCTGGAAGAGAGCGCGCCGCTGAGCTCGACGGAGAAAACTTTTGCTCCGGGTGCCCGTCTGCACCCAAGGCCTTTCATGAGGTGGACCCTCGCCTGGCCACCGTGTACGCTCATAACGCTTCGGCGCATCTGCGACGCCGTCACCCTCGTGGCCGACACGCGAGTGACCGCGCCGTGACCATGCAACCGACATGACCATGCAACAGCAGCCCTCCTCTTCACGGGACTCCTCTCGCCCCTCCGGCCGCCCTGGCCGCATGACCGCGGTGATGCGCGCCGTGTCGCAGAGCGCAGGCCCCAAGATCCTGCGGATCGGGGTGGTGCAGGGCGGCAAGGTGATCGACGAGCGCCTCATCAAGCAGCGGGTGTCGGTGACCATCGGCCCGAGCGAGAAGGCCATGTTCGTGGTGCCCTCGCGGAAGATCCCGCCGGGCTTCAAGCTCTTCGAGCTGATCGGGAACGACTACTACCTCAACTATCTCGACGGGATGACGGGGCGTGTGGCGCTGAAGACGGGCGTGAGCGACCTCGCCGCCCTCAAGGCGCAGGCCAAGACGATCTCGGCCGGGGGTGCCACGTTCAACCGCGTGCGCATCACCGAGGACGCGCGCGGGAAGGTGGAGGTGGGCGACACCAAGTTCCTGTTCCAGTTCGTGGTGCCGCCGCCGGTCCAGCCCAAGCCGCAGCTGCCCGTGTCGGTGCAGAAGGGGGTGGCGGGCGACATCGACTGGTTCACCACCATCGTCGCCGCCTTCTCGTTCCTCATCCATTTCTTCTTCGTCGCGCTGGTGTACTCCGACTGGATGGACCCGGTCGTCGACGACGACTACGCCTTGGTGCAGCTCCAGGAGCGCGCCAAGAACCTGCCGCCGCCTCCGCCGCCCGAGGTGGCGACGGCGCCGGTGACCGACGCGACCGCGGCCGCGACCAGCGACGCCAAAGACGAGGGGCCGACCAAGGCCGCTCCGAGCGGCGGCAAGGGGCAGGGGACGGGCAAGGCGGCGGGCAACACCGCCCCCGGCAAGGGCGGCGGCAACTCGGCGGAGAACGACGCCAGGGCTGCGGAGCTCGCCTCGGCGCTCGCCGATCTCGACGTTCAGACGCTCGGCGCGCTCGGGGGCGGCGTGGCCACCCAGGGTGTGCTCGGCTCGAGCGACGTGCCGGCGGGGATGCTCGACGAGGCGGGGCGCTCTCAGATGGGCGCCGGCAGCGGCGATCCGGGGGGCCTCAAGCTCAGCGATGGCACGGGCACCGGCTCGGTCGGCCCGCCGGGCTCGGGCGGTAAGGGCAGCCTGAAGGACATCGGTAACCGCGGCGGCGAGGGGGGACCCGGCGGTGGCGCGGAGACGGCGGGCACCGCGAAGGTGGTGAAGGGGCCCACGGGCAACGTGAACGTGGGAGGCGCCGGCGTGGCTGGCGGCGCGGTGTCCAACGCCTCGAGCGTGGTCGCCCGCATGAAGGGCCGCTTCCGCGCCTGCTACAACGGCGGGCTGGCCAGCAACCCCGAAATGCAGGGCAGCGTGGTGCTGGTGGCGAAGATCGGCCCCAACGGCGGCGTGCAGGGGGTGTCCGGTGGAGGAGGCCCCTTGGCCCCCATCGTGGGATGCCTCAAGGGCGTGGTGGCCAGCGGCGGGTTCTCACCGCCGGACAACGGCGTGGGCGCCACGGTGTCGATTCCGATCACTTTCGTCCTCCAGAAGTGACGCCGCCTGAATGGGCGGGGCCTTCGACGCAACGGATGACTTTGTGAGGTGGTCTGTGGGGTGCGGCGCGGCTCACGCGTTGACACGCCACGCCGGCCACCCCTACAATCCATCCGTCTCAGAAGTGGAAGGCACCTGATGTCTCGAAAGAGAATCCTTCGATATTCAGCCGTTGCGCTGGTGGTGGGGCTCGTTGGCCAGAGCATGGCCAGCGCGCAGGCGCCCGCGGCCGACCCCAGTCTGGGGGCGGATCCAGGCATCGCGAAACAGGCGGATCTGTCCATCGCCGACCAGCTCGACCAAGGCCAGAAATTCTTGGCGCGGATGGAGTCGATTCGGTCGAGCGTCCGTCGCGATCTCGAGGAGGCTCGGCAGCAGCGCGACGTCGTCAAGACCCTGTGCCTCAACGACAAGCTCAACCAGCTCGATGTGGCGCTTCGCTCCGGAAACGAGCGGTTCCGTGCGCTCGATCTGGCGGCGAAGCGCAGCGACAAAGATCTCACGAGCCACGAGTTCACCATCTTGTCGGTGCTCCACCAGCGCGCGGAGCAGCTCGACGGCGAGGCCAAGCAGTGCATTGGCAAGGAGGTGGGATTCGTGGGCGAGAGCTCGGTGAAGGGGTCGGTGGATCCCGGAATGCCGGAAGACGACGTGACCGCGCTCCCCAACCTCGTGGTGGTGAACCCTCCGGTGTGCGCCAGCTGCGTTCAGTGAGAGCGAGATTTCCTTTTGGTGAAAGCCGGATAGAGGCCGAGACGAACCTGGGGGAAAGTCGTTTTTGAGGTAGCGGCGACGCTGCGGTTGGGTGGTAGGATGCGCCCCCCGCGGTGGCCCGGCACCTTCCCCAGGCACCCCCGGCGACGTGACCCATGAAACGCCTTGTCGCGGTAACAGCGGTTGGCCTGACCTTCTTGCTGCCAACTCTTGCGGAGGCCCAGGATCAGACCTGGCTCTCGGATCGGCGCTACCGTGAAGGGGCTGGATTTCAGGTGGGGGACTTCGAGCTGCACCCTGGGATCGGCGCCGAGATCGGCTACGACTCGAACTGGTTTCTGCGCGACTCGAGCGAGAACCCGGTGGGCGCGGTGGCGATTCGCGTGAGCCCGAGCTTCGCGGTGTCGACGCTCTCCGAGGCACGGCGCGGTGACGCGCCGCCGCCGACGGTTGGGTTTCGCTTCGAGGTGGGAGGCAGCTACAACGAGTACATCCCGGTGTCGGGGCCGGAGGCGGATCAAGACCGACTCCAGGACAACCGCAACTTCGGCGGCTCGGCCAAGGTGAACCTCGACATCCTGCCCGGTCGAGAATGGGGAGGCCGGGTGTTCGGTGGGATCACCCGCACCATCCTCCCGACGAACCAGGGCGACGTGAACATCAGCTTCAACCGCCTGCTCCCCGAGGCGGGGGCGGAGCTGCGGTGGGCGCCCAACTCGGGGCTGCTCGACTGGTCGCTCGGCTACACGTTCTCCGGGACGTTCTTCGAGTCGGGCGATTTCAGCGGCCTGAACAACTTCCGCAACGACATCCTCACCCGTGGGCGGTGGCGCTTCCTGCCTCGCACCGCGCTGATGTACGACGCCTCGCTCGGGTTCATCACGTATCCCGACGCGTCGGCGAGCGCCGCCAGCAAGACCGACTCTCACCCCTTGCGCGCGCGCATCGGCATCAACGGTTTGGTGACGCCGTCGTTCGGCGTGCTCGGCCTCGTGGGCTGGGGCGCCAGCTTCTACAGCGACGAGCAAGATCACGACTTCGACAGCGTGCTCGCCCAAGCCGAGCTCAAGTGGTACCTCACGCCCGCGCCGTCGGCGGATCCGATGTCGGTCACGGGCTCGCTGTCGTACGTGGCGGTGGGCTTCATCCGCGACTTCGCCGACAGCTTCATCGGCACCTACCTCGAGCGGGATCAGGGCTACGCGCGCTTCAGCTATCTCTTCAGCGGGAAGTTCGTGCTGGTGGCGGAGGTGCGGGGCGGGGCGGTGGTGTTCCCGCGTCAGGACCGGGTGGACTTCGGCCCCGACGCAACGCCGGGCTGGACCGACGCGCAGGTGGACGGCAAGCTGTTCGGCGAGTGGCGGATCAAGGATTGGCTCGGCGTGAACGCCGACGTGAACTACACCGGTTACTTCAGCGGGACGACGCTGCAGCCTCCGGGCCAGCCCGGGAACCCCTTGGCGTTTCAGCGGGTGACCGCCTACGCGGGCGTCCGCGCCTTCTGGTGATGAACGCTAGGCGCCGCGGCGGCCACGAACTCTACGCCAAGAGCTGGAAGGTCGTTCGAACGGGTAGATCGTGAGAGTTTGGCTCCTCGTCCTGTGCGCGCTCGTCTTCGGGTGCCGTCCCACCCCCAAGCCGGTGAACCTGCCGCGCGGTGACATCGAGAACAGCGTCGCCGCCGGCGACAAGTTCACGCTCCACATCGTGAGCGACGAAAAGCTGCCCGAGGAGTACGAGGTGTCCGGCGACGGCAGCGTGGCCATCCCCTACATCCACCGGGTGCAGGTGGAGGGCCTCGAGAAGCACGAGATCGAGGCGCTGGTGCGCGACCGACTGATCGCCGGGAAGTTCTTCGACGACCCGGTGGTGGTGGTGACCATCAAGGAGTTCAAGTCCAAGCAGGTCACGGTGGCGGGGGAGGTGTCGAAGCCGAACTCGTTCCCGTACCAGCCGGGGATGACCCTCACCTCGGCCATCGCGCAGGCGGGCGGGATGACGCCGCTCGCGATGCGGTGGAACGTGAAGATCGTGCGCAAGACGAAGAAGGGCACGGTGGACGCCGTCGTCGACTACGACGCGATCAACAACAACGAGATCAAAGACGTGCCGCTGCAACCGGGGGACACGATCACCGTCCAGCGCTCGCCGTTCTGAGCGCTCGTCGTTCTCTGCGGCTCCCAAGAAAACCGCGTGCAGCGTCAGTCGCGGTCGTCGTCGCCGTAGCTGAAGACGTAGTGGATGCCGAGGGCGAGCCGGAACGCGGGCGTGGTGACGGGGAGACCGTCGACGGCGGTGGGGATGAAGCTTCCGCCGCCGAGGGACGCGCGAAAGCGCCCGTCGAGCAGACCCGCGGTGCGCAGCGACAGCATCCACTCCGCGGGGATGTGAGGGACGTCGCTCTCCACCTCGTCGGCGATGAACTGACCCGGCTCGCTCGTGAGCTCGCTCTGCCTCAGCACGTTGAACAGCGCCCACGCCTCGAGGTTGGCGCTGAGCATGCCGTCCTCGAGGAAGTCGTAGCCCACGCCGAGGCTGCCCGAGATCTGCGTTCCGATGGTCGCGCCGGCGAGCTTCACGTGATCGCGGATGCGGGCCCCGACGTCGAGCCCGAGGGTGACCGGTCCGACGCGGTAGTCGAACACCGCGCCAGGCGCCCAGGTGGCGGTGGGGAAGCCGGTGAAGGCATCGTCCTGCGCGGTGGGGGCCGTCATCTCGAAGCGGGCGGTGAGGCCGGGTCCCTCCGCGAGGGGGGCGCGCGTGACGAGCGCCACCGCGGCGCCGAAGCGCATGTCGCCCATCGAGCTGCGCGGGAGCGCTTGATCGCTGCCGACGATGTCGGTCTTGCTCGCGCCGTCTTGGTAGAGGGTCAGAGGCGCCGCGAGGTGGAGCTGGACGCGGTCGGACACCCCGACGCCGATGAGGAAGGTCGCGGCCACGGCGTTGTCCACCGCGTAGATGGTTGTTCCCTCGGGGTCGGCGGAGGAGACGCGGAGGCCCACCGAGCGCAGGTAGTAGGTGGGCACGAGGCTGAAGGCGGCCGAGCTCTCGGGGGCGGTGTGGGTGGGGGCCTGGCTGAACCAGCGGCCGCCGCCGACGTGGGGCCACAGGTTGTCCGAGGCGATGCACGTGGAGAACCCGTCACGGGGGCGACAGGGGTCGTCCTGGGCCTCGGCCACCCCGCTGTGGGCGAATATGGAGGTGGCCGCGATGGCGATGGCGGCGGCGCAGCCTCGGGGATGGGTCGTGTTCACCACAAGAAAGATCGTGTAGGCAACGCGGACGATGGCGTCAAAGATCAGCCCGACCGCGCCGCTTCTTCTCGGCTCCGGCTCGCCGCGACGCCGCGAGCTCTTGACCCAAGTGGGCCTTCCGATCGTGGTGCGGCCGGTGGCGGTGGACGAGTCGGTGGGGCATGGGGAGGAGGCCGACGCATACCTCGCGCGGGTGGTCGCCGACAAGGGACGCGCGGCCGCGGTCGCCTTGGCCGAGGGCGCCTACGCTGCGTGTCTCGTCGCCGACACGGTGGTCCTCAGCGAGGGGCGCATCCTTGGCAAACCCAGCGATGATCGAGAGTCGGCGGCGATGATCCGCGCCCTCGCGGGCCGAGAGCACGTGGTGGCGACGCGGTTCGAGCTCGCGGCTGCCGACGGCGAGCGCGTGGTCGAGACGGTGACGACGCGCGTTTGGTTCCGGCCCCTCGCCGACGCGCAGGTGGAGCGCTACGTGGCCACCGGCGAGGGGCGCGACAAGGCCGGCGCCTACGCGATTCAGGGGATCGGTGCGCTGCTCGTCGAGCGCATCGAGGGCGACTACGCCAACGTCGTGGGCTTGCCGCTCTGTGCGGTGATTCGAGCCATGGAGACCCTCGAGCTCATCGACGCATGTCCGATCGTGTGAGCACGGAGGGCGCCGCGTTCGCCCCTCGGGGCGACGGCTTCATCGTCACCGCCATCGGCCTCGCGTTGCGGCTCTGCTTGGTGGGCTGGGCGGCGGCCAGGATCCCGCCTACCGCCGACGGCGTGTTCTATCACCAGGTGGCGCAGCGCATCGCCGCTGGCCACGGGTACACCTGGCTCTGGGAAGACGGTGCGGTGACGTACGCGGCGCACTATCCGGTGGGCTACCCCGCGCTGCTCGGGGGGGCCTATGCCCTCTTCGGCGGGGCGCCGGCGGTGGCGATGGTGGTGAACGCCGTGCTCGGCGCGGCCGCGTGCTGGGCGGTGCACCACAGCCTGCGCGCGCGCGGGAGGACGTGCGCCCTCGTGGGGGGGCTGCTCGTGGCGCTGCACCCGGGCCTGTTGGCCTACACGCCGGCGCTGATGAGCGAGGGAGTGACGGCGGCGCTGTGGGCGATCGCGCTCGCGCTGGCGGTGTCGGCAGAGCGGGCCACGGGGGGGCGCGCCTTCGGCTTCCTCGTCGGCTGTGGTCTGGCCTTCGGGGTGGCGACGCTGGTGCGACCGCAGAGCATCCTCCTCGCGCCGGTGGTGGCGGCGACGCTCGGCCCGCCCTCGCTGCCGTGGCGTCGGCGGGCGTGGGCGGCGGCCCTCGTCACGGGGGCGGCGCTCGCGACGTGCGCTCCGTGGACGCTGCGAAACTGCGAGCGCATGGGGCGCTGTGCCTTCGTGAGCGTCA
The DNA here is from genome assembly GCA_964401935.1 of uncultured Polyangiaceae bacterium. Taxonomy (GTDB): domain Bacteria; phylum Myxococcota_A; class Polyangia; order Polyangiales; family Polyangiaceae; genus JAPYTK01. Next base: position 38,289 of record CAYOAL010000053.1, on the reverse strand, counting down.
ACGGGGGTTGGAACCTGCTGATCGGCACGCAACCCGAGGGGAGCGGCGCGTGGTCGGAGCTCGTGGTGCCCGAGGCGTGCAAGGCCGTGTTCGACGAGGCCGAAAAGGATCGCTGCTTCGGCGTCGCCGCGCGTGAGCGGATCGCGAGCGCGCCCGGCGCCTGGTTGTCGCTCGCCCCGCGGAAGCTGAACGTCACCTTCGACTACTGCGGCGCCGGTCCCTGGTACCTGCATCAAGCCAACGGGGAGGCCTTCGGCAGCGACGCGAAGGTGGTGGTGGGGGCCATCGAGACGGCCTTCGAGCGGCTCGTGTTGCTCCTCGCGCTCTGTGGCGCCTGGGCGCGCGGCGCTCGGGCGCGGTGGCGTGGTCTGCGCGTGGTGGTGCTCGTGGTGGGCGGCGCCTTCGCGCTGCAGGAGCACGCGACCCCGGCCTACGCCGCGCTCGTCCTGCTGCTCCTCGCGCAGCCGCGGCGCACGGTGATCGACATGGCGGCGGTGGCCGCGGTCGGGTCGGTGGCGCTCGTGCACGCGGTGTTCTTCGGCGCGGGACGTTACCAGCTGGTGCTGTGGCCGCTGCTCTCTGCGGTGGCGGCGCTCCACCTCGAGGCGGTGGTGGGAGCGGTGCGGCGCTGGCGCGTCGCGGAGGACACCGCGCGGCGCCCACCCCCACCCGCGTGACCTGCACCTCGCTGGGAGCGCGGGCACCTGCACGCGGCGTGGTTGGGCCGGGCCACGAGGCGCGTTACGATGGCTCGGTGCGTTGGTGGCAGAGCTTCGTTCTGTGGGGCCTCGCGCTGAGCCTCGCGCTGAGCTGCGACGCGACCTCAGCGGAGCTCTGCCAGAGCGGCGAGGACGAGGACGGCGACGGTCGGGTAGACTGCGCCGACTCGGACTGCTGGGTGTTGGGGGGGCCGTGCGCCGAGGTGTGTACGAGCGTGTTCGACGAAGACGGGGACGGGTACGACGGCTGTGACGACCCCGACTGCTGGACGGCGGACGGCGCGTGCCAGGAGGTGTGCGACAGCGGAGAGGACGAGGATGGGGACGGCGCGGTCGACTGCGACGACTCCGACTGCTGGGTGGCGAGCGCGCGTTGCGTGGAGATTTGCGACTCCCCGTTCGACGAGGACGGCGACGGCGACGTGAGCTGCGCCGACTCCGACTGTTGGACCGTGGAGAACGGCTGCCCCGAGCTCTGCGGCGGGGGCGAAGACGAAGATCTGGATGGGTTGGTCGACTGCGCCGATTCGGACTGCTTCGACGAGGAGCTCTGCGTTCCGACGTTCGCTCGAGACACCCAGCCCATCCTGCTCGCTCACTGCTCGGGCGCGGGCGGCGCGTGTCACACCGACGACAACCGCCTCGGCGGGCTGAGCTTCGAGCGCTTCGACGACATCCTCCTCCCGTCGTCGTACTGCGCCGGGGAGACCAAAGGTGCGTGCTCGATCTTTCGGATCCTCGAGCCGTCGATGCCCGAGAACTGCCTCGGCTGCGTGCCCGCGGCCGACGTGGCCATCCTCGAGCGCTGGCTCGAGGGCGGCCTGCGCCCCTGAGAGCGCCTCTTGGGCCGGGAGGGGTCAGCCGCGACGCCGGTAGAGGGCCCACAGCGCGAGGAAGAGCCACGCGGTCGGGGGGGCCGGTGACGGGGCCGAGCCGAGCTGGCAGCTGACGCTCCCCACCAACCCGCCGTCTCCGGGGTGGTCCGACTCGGCGCCGAGGTGGCCGGCCCCGCTGCCGCTGCTCGGCCCGGAGCCACCGCTCCCGCTCGAGGAACCGGAGCCTGGGCCCGAGCCGTTCGCGCCGCCGCAGTCGGGATCGAGGGCGCCACAGGCGGCGAAGCAGTCGCCATCGGCGGCGCAGCAGTCGTCGTCGAGCACGGGGCAGTCGGCGCGGCAGGTCCCGTCGTCGCCGCAGCCCGCGCAGTCGGGGTCGGACCCGATGTCCGGACAGGCGGCGGTGCAGAAGCCATCGCTCGCGCACGGGCAGTCGGGATCGGGTGCGTCGCACAAGGGTGCGCACTGGCCGTCGGCGCCGCAGTCCATCGGATCGTGCTCGGCGATGAACTGCATCAGCCAGTTGTAGTGGGTGTCGGTGCGGGCGGACGCGTCGAGGCCGCTCCCGCACGCCGAGGTGCCGTAGGAGGTGGCGCCGACGACGTACTCTTTGCCCTCGAAGGTCATGAAGTTCGGGCCGCCGGAGTCTCCGTAGCAGGTGCCCGACTGCACCGTCGGATCACAGTACATCACGCCGTTGTCCACACGATCGAGGACGGTGTTCCCGCGACGTTTGACGCCGCTCCCGCCGCCGTACTCGCCGGTCACCCCGAAGCCGACCACGCGCACCGGCTCGCCGATGTGGCCCGCGAGATCGCGGTCGTTGATGGGGATGGGCGTGGCGGGGCCGGGCTGGGAGAGCGCGATCATGGCCAGATCACCGTTGCCGATGCAGCTGCCAGGGAACACCTCGTGATCGACCGAGCTGATCCAGGTGCCGCTCCCGTTGATGGAGCTTCCGAAGAAGACGTCGACGTTGCCCCCCACGCCTTCGAGGCAGTGGCAGGCGGTGAGCACCACCTTGCTGGTCACCAGCGTCCCGGAGCAGCCGACGTCGATGTAGACCGTGGCCGGCTCACCGTCGGTGGGGGTGCCGTTGACGATGGGCTGCTCGAGCGCCCCGAGCGCGTCGAGCAGCTCGGGTGACTCGCCGCCGCAGCCGATGCCGGCCGCCACCAAGAGCCAAGCGGCCCTCCGCAGGATCGTCGTCGCCATGAAACCGGTCGTGCGCCGTTCGCTCATCGCTCTCCGTCTTCTGGGCCCGCTCCCTCATTCTAACCGGCCAGCCGGTCGAATGGCAACCGTTAGTAACAGCCACGGGTTCGCTCTTCTGGGTATCTGCTGTGAAACGCCAGGTCGCCCGGTCGATGCGCGGGCGTCGAGGGGGCGACGGCGACGGCAGGGTCGTGGCGCGACCTCACCACGCCGCGCTCGTGCTCGGGGCGCTTGGGCTCGAGGCGCCGTCGGCGCCTCTTTCTTAGGGGCTCGGACGCGTAGGTCGGTTCAGCACGGTGGCGGGGCGACGCACCTCGCGCTCGTAACCGCAGTCGTTGGCGAGCGCGGCGTCGGGGGGCAGGGGCGGGCGGTCGTCGGCGGCGGGGGAGCCCTCGGCCTCTCGCACGGTGAGCGCCTGGTGAAGGGGCAAGCCTGCGCGGAGCGCGCCGGCGAAGCGATTGAGCTCCTCCTCGACGCGCGCGCGCTGGGCGCCGGTCACCAGGCCGGAGTGAAACATCGATCCGAGGACGCGGCGGGCGGTGCCGAGCATGCGCTCGAGGTTGCCGCCGCTGAGCGTCGCGTTGGGGGCGGCGATGATGGAGGCGAGGAACACCGCCTCGAACAGATCGACATCTCGCGGCGGGGTGTGGAAGTAGTGCTCGCTGGCGGCCCGTACCCCCCACACGCCGGGCCCGAGCTGAATCACGTTGAGGTAGAGCTCGAGGATGCGGCGCTTGCCGAGCGTGTGCTCGAGGCGCTGCGCTGCCACCAGCTCTCGCAGCTTGCGGTGCAAGGTGCGTTCGGGGCTCAGGAACAAGTTTCGCGCGAGCTGTTGGCTGATCGTGCTCGCCCCACCCTGGCGACCGCCGCGCCCGAGGGCGAGGCGCAGCTGCGGCCAGTCGACGCCACCGTGGGAGAAGAAGCGAATGTCCTCCGCCTTGACGACGGCGCAGGCGAGCAACGGTGACAGCTCGTCGAGGGGAGCGTAGGGGGCGGCGCTGGCCTCGAGCCCCGAGCGCTCGGCCGAGGCCTGCATGAAGCGGGAGGCGGGGGCGGGGCCGTCCCGAAGTGGCTCGAGGGGGGGCACCGTCGCCACCAGCCCGACGACGTAGGCCACGAGCGCGACGGACAGGACCACCACGACCCGCCCGAGCCCTCGGCGCCAGCGCGATCGGCTGGGGCGGACCGCGCCGCGCGGCGGCCGAAGGAGGCGCTGGCCGAACCGCCCATGTGCCCGCGTGTGCACGACTCCCGCTGCCTCGATGGCTCCGGCTTCGAGGCTAGAGCCGCGAAGACCCAACGTCGACGACCACGGGCGAGCGCCTCGGGGTCACCCCATGGCGACCGAAGCGATGCTCGGTCGTGAGTGCGAAGGAGGGGACTTGAACCCCTACAGCCAAATCGGCCACTAGCACCTCAAGCTAGCGCGTCTACCAGTTCCGCCACCTTCGCAAGGGAGCCCGCAAACTACTTCGCTCCGGCCGGATGTCAAGCGCGACCTTCATCGGGCGCCGGGTCAGCGCGTTTCGCCCGGCGCGCCCCGCAGGATGGCCTGCACGAGCTCCTTCGGCTCGAAGGGCTTTCGCAGCCAGATGACGTCGTCTCGGGGGCGGACGGTGACGCTCCCCGAAATCACCACCACGTCGATCCCCGGGTTGTTGTCGCGGGCCTTGGCCACCGCCGCGTCGAGCCCTCGCGGCTCGCCGGCCTCGATCGAGAGGGGCGACAGATCGACGAGCATCACGTCGTACCGCTCGCTGTCGAGCTTGTCGGTGAGCTCGTCGGCGCTCCTGACGCTCGTCACCGCCGCCCCGCGCGCGCCGAGGCTCAGCTCCAACAGCTCGATGACCCGCGCGTCGTCTTCGAGCAGGAGCACGCGTGCGCCTTCGAGATCGCTTCGACGGCCGTCGCGTGGGCGATCCGGCTCGGTGGCGGGGGTGGTGGTGCGGTCGCCTAGGACGGGCCACCGAAGCTCGAAGCGGGCTCCCTCCCGGGAGCCCGCGTCGACACGGAGCGAGAGCCGTCCGCCGCAGTCGACGGCGAGCTGGTGGGCGTGGCGCAGACCGATCCCAGCCCCCCCCGCGCGCCGCGTCACGCCGCTCTTGAACAGCTCCTCTTGGAGCTCGTCCGGAACACCCGGACCGTCGTCTTCCACCACGAACACGATCTCGTGCTTCGTGCGCATCACCGTGAGCTCTACGGTGCCGCCGGATGGGGTGACCGCGATCGCGTTGAGGAGCAGGTTGGTCAAGATCTGCCAGGCGGTGTCGGGGTGGGCGACGAGGGGGTCACCGCTGTGCTCGTCCACCTCGAGCGCGAGCTCTACCTCCGCGCGGGCGGCCTCGATGGCGAGATCTTCGGCGGCACGCTCGGCGATGGAGGCCGCCCGCTCGGGGGGCATGGGGGGCAGCTCGGCCCCGATCGCGCGACGCATGCAGGCCCGCGCGTCGCGCGTGTAGCGCCCAGCGCGGGTGAGCGCCCGCGCTGCCTCATGGTTGCCTGGTGTCGCGATGCGCGCCCGCTCGATCCAGCCCAGGATCACGGTGAGCGCGTTCGTGGTCTCGTGGATGGCGGCTGCCAGCTCCTCTGCAGACGGCTCGGGTGGAGCCGATGGGGGCGTGCGACCAGCCACCCCTGCACCCTATCGCGATTGGGGTGTCACCGCGAGATGGTTGCGAGCGACCCCGGCAACAACAAGCGGAAGCTGCCGTTATCGAGGCTGGTGGTCTCGGCGACCTGGACCCACGGGGGCTCGGAGGTGCTGCCCATCGTGTCCATCGCGACGCGCGGACGGAGCCACGCGCGGATCCTCGCGTTGCCGATCGAGCGGCTGTTGCCGATCACCTGTCCGAACAGGATCACCGGGTTCGGGATCTCCAGCGAAATGTCGTCGATGGGCTCGTCGGTGTCGTCGATGTGGTAGCTCGACACGACCGTCCACGGCAGGTTGGTGGTCTGCGCGGGACGGAGCGAGAGGTTGAACCGGCCGGGGTCGACGGGGAGAGAGAAAGCACCCGCGCTGTCGGTGATGGTGGACGCAGAGCTCGGCGGTACGGGGATGATCTGCTTCACGTTCTGGAGGTAGGTGGCGGCGGCGGGGATCGTCGGCTCGAGGACGGCGTTGATGTTGGACGCGTTGGTGCCCTGCGCCGTGCGTGCGCGTCCATCGAGGGTCCGCTTGCGCTTCACGGTGAGCGTGACACCACCCTGGTTGCCCTTGTTGAGGAGGAGCGTGTCCTGGGTCACCGCGAGATCGTCCCCGCTGACGGGCTGGATGATGACGGTGTACTGGCCGGGCAAGAGCGAGATGCCCCCGAACCCACCTTCGGCGTCGGTCTCGATGGTGCGGCGGTAGATCACGTTCTCGCCGAAGCCGAGGAACAGCTCGTTGGAGTGGATGGTGAGGATCGATGGCACGGAGACGTCGGAGTCGGCGTCGATCACGGTGCCGGACACGGCGATGGGGGATACGTCTCCAAGCTGGGCGATGCTCACGTTGGCGGACAGGCCGGGGAGGCCGGAGAGCTTCCAGTAGAAGATAGGTGCCCCGAGGGTGGCGGCGGGGCCGGCTGGTGGCGACAGGCGGAGCACGGTGTCGAGGCCCTCGCTGTCGTTCTCGGACCAGTAGGCGAGCGTGAAGTTCGACGCTTGCTGGGCGAGCGTGAGCGGCACGATGTCCGACATCAAGCGGCCCTTTTTGTTGTCGATGAGCGACACCGTCCAGTCGTTGACGTTGATGCCCTCCACCGAGCCGCTCACGCCACGCTTGTCGGGGTCGAACACCACCACGTCGGCGATCCTGCCGTCGTTGACGTTGCGGCTGCGCAACAGGCGCGGGGGGAGCACGCAGCCGGCGTAGGGGTCGGGCTGTTCGGCGGGGGGGTCGGGCACGAGGGGCGTGATGTAGACGTCGTAGCTCCCGGCCGGCACGCTCATACTCACCTCGTTGGTCAGGAGCTCGGGCTGGGTGGCGGCGTCGTAAATGCGGGTGGAGACCCCGGGGGGGATGGGCCCAAACACACCCTCGACGGGGCTGAGCTCGACGCGGATGGGGACGTGCCCTTCCGCGTCGGCGAGGCCTCCGCAGTCGGCGGAGAGGTTCTGCACCTCGAGCGTCGTCACCACCTCCACCAGCTCGGTGAGGATCAGATCGTGAAACTCGTAGAAGCCCGCCGAGTCGCCGGTGAGCACCAGGTCTTCGTCGCGTGGGGACAACACATGGGTGGTGTTGGGCGCGTAAGCGGCGCCGGCGGGGACCTCCACCTCGACGACGAGATCGCCGAGGTCGGCGCTGGTGGCGACACAGGTATCTTCGATGCAGCGTCCGCTCGCCCCGCAGTCGGTGTCGGTGGTGCACCGGTTCGCGATCTCCACCACGCGCTCGCTGAGGGTGAGCCCACAGCCGGACAACGCGGTGAGGCCAAGCACCACGCCGAACGCGAGGAGCGCTCCTTGGTTCATGGTTCGAGCTCCGCCACGGCCGCTGCAGGATCCTCCGGACAGTATTTGTAGCCCTCCGGGGGGCGATCGGCGATGCAATCGTCGATCGAGCAGTCGCTGAGGTTCTCGCACAGCGCCACGAACCAGGTGAGCGTGTCGGAGTCGGCGATGTCGGTCGGACAGTCGCGATAGGGGGTGAACCCGTAGAGCGAGTGGGTGGCGATCACGGTGAGCGACTTGCAGATGTGGCTCTCGTTGATGAGCTGGGGGACAGGCCAGGTGAGGGTGAGCGGGCGCGGACCGTCGGCGAGGGTCCCCGCTGGCCACTCCTTGTTGTCGACGGCGTTCTCGTAGGGAGTGCCCGGGATGAGCGTGCTCGGGTGGCCGTAGTTGAGCAGCAAGGCCGCCTCGACGTCGTCACCGGCGTCTTCGCTCACCAGCTGCACGGTGAAGTTGAGCGGCGCGAACGTGTTCGCCGACGTGGGGGTGATCCGCAGCAGCTCGGTGGTGGGAGGGGTGACGGCGATGAGCTGGGGCCGCGTTCGCTCTGGCGGAGTGAAATCGGGCTCGCCGATCACGCAGGCGTTGGTGGCGGTCAGCAAGGAGGCGCCCATCGTGACTCGAGCCAGAAGCGAGAATCGTGCCAGGCATGTGTATGTGCTGGAGATCACGTCACTGCCGTGGAAAGAGTCTGGCATGGGTGTCACGGAGGACCCGGCGCTCCGCAACGGGTGGTGCGGAGCGGGTCGCCGCGGCGGCCTCGAGCGTGCCACGGGTGCCTCCAGCGTTGATCACCCAGCTGGCAGGAGCAAGGACGGCGCGCGCCGCCGCCGGGTCACACGGTCTGCCAGCGAGCCTCTGCATATTCGGGCAACAGTGCGAGATCGTAGAGATCTCTGATCTCTGGATGCTGGCACAGGGCCTCCAGAGCCTGCGCGCCTCGGATGGGGCGGGGCATGGGGAGATCGACCTCGTGGACGACCTGCATGATCGCGGTGACCAGGTCGCCGCACGCGAACAGGCCCGCGCGTCGGCGCGTCACCCGCGCCGCTTGACGGGCCGCCTCGAAGCTCACGGGGCCGCGTCGGCTGCAGAGCTCGCGCAGGCGATGGTCGGCGGCCGAGCCCACCATGTGCCAGAGATCTTCCGCGATGCGCATCTGGGCCTGGCTGGTCTCGTGCATGGAGGTCTCCTCGACGGGCCCGAAGCCAGCGACGAGCGCCTGGAGCAGGTTCCGCCCGTCGCGCTCGTCGAGGCCTTCGATGAGCGCGAGCGGCGGGGTGGCGGCAGCGAGGGTGCTGCCGAGGACGTAGCGCAAGGTGGCCGTCTCGCGATCCGCGTGGCCGGTGAGGTAGGCGGCCAGCGGGTTGAGCAACGCTACGTGACCCTCGAGGCGTCCGCGTGAGCGCGAGCGGTGGAACAAGCGCGTGTTGCCGAGATCGATGAGCCGCGTGAGCGCCGCGAAGCAGCGGCCCACCGGCGTCGTCGCGACGGGGGGCACCCGATCGGTGCCGGTGAAGTCGTAGTCGCTCATCTCCCGCCGCATCATCCCGCTGTCGCACACGATGGCGAGCGCCTCGTTGATGGTGCCGTCGAGGTGAGCGAAGAGCAGCCGTCGGGTGAGCTCGGGCTGCGCCGCCAGCTGGCTCAGGGGTGGCGGCTCCGCCGGCGCTTGATCGGCGTCGAACGCGTAGAGGACGTGCTCGATGGCCTGGGTGTACGCCTCGGCGTTGGCGCTCGCGGCCGCGTCGCGCAGGTTGCGCAGCGCGCTCCGGTCGCCGCGGCGGAGGGTGGCCTGGAGGCGGCGCACGGTCACTCGATCGAGCAGTCGCCGGTCGCCCTCGACGGCGAAGCGCTCGGCGAGCTCGTCGCCAGCCTCGAACCGGCCGGCCGCGAGCTCATCGAAGAGGGCTCGCTCTTCGGGGCCGCCATGCCTGAGGGCGAGCGGCCCGCTCGGCGTCTGCACCGAGGCCGGCGCCGCGTCGGTCGACGTCGCGTCGATCGTCATCGCGTCGCCGTCGTCGCTGAGCGACATGCGATCGAGGGAGATAGGAGCCTCAGGGTCTTCGCCCTCTCCCTCGGTCTCGGCGCCGGTGGGGTCGTCTTGGGGACGGCGGAAGCTCCCGGGGGTTGGGGGAGGGGGCGCATCGGTCGGCGTCTTCGACCGCGCGGCGAAAGGGCTCGGGGCTTCTGCTGCGAGGTCCCCGGCAGAGAGCGCCTCGAGGGTGGGCTCGTCGATCGACTCCTCGGCCGGTCGTGGCTCGGGGAGGCCGCTCGGATACCAGGTGGCCACCGCCTTCTTGGCGTCGGGCCGCGTGTGCGCGGCCTCGAGCGCGCGATGCAGGAAGCGAACGGTGTGCTCCTCGTCGGCCTCTTCGTAGGCGAGGTGGGCGGCCTCGAGGGCGATGGTCGCGTCATCGCGAACATCCCGCAGGTCTTTTCCGAGGACGCGGGCGTAGAGCAGCAGCGCGGCGCGGATGTCGCCTCGGCGCACCAGGCGATCGGCGACCGCGGCGGTGACGAGGGGCGTGCCGCCGTGGCGCTCCCAGTGCTGTTGGAGGGCGTGGGTCGCTGCGCCGCTGCCCTGCGCGGCGTCGAAGCACTCCACGAGGAGGTAGGTGAAAAGATCCCGGTCTTCGTCGGCTATCTCAGGGGCGATGGAGCGCAGCCGGCGGATCATCCGTTTGGCTTCGTGCACGCTCTGGGGGCCGCGCTCGACGAAGGAGCGGCGACAGGCTTCGAGCGTGTCGGCGGCGCTGCGGTGCTCGTCCCCGAGCTCCGGGAGTGGAGCGTTCGTCACGCGGAACACGTTGCGGCCCGTCCCGTCGTTGGGTTGAAAGGGGTGTCGGGGGGGAATGCTCGAGAGGCGTCGCGGCCGCTCCTCTGGCGCGGTCGCCTCGTCCGTGGGGTCGATCGGTCGCGGCGGAGGCGTCGACAGCGGCTCACGCCGGGCGGCACCGAGCGCGGCGAGCTCTGCCTCCGCGGTCGCGAGCTCGTGCGCGTCGTCGAGGCGTCGGGCCACCGTGATGCGCACCTTGAGCAGGCGGGGCGACTGCGGGAGACCACGCGCCGCGTCGATGAGCTTCTTCGCCGTCTCGGGTCGCCCCGCCTTCACGAGCGACTCGCAGCAGCGGGTGACATCGCGGATCTTCTCGTCGAGCTGCACTGCGCATTGCGAGGCGCGCAGCCACAGCTTGGCGGCCCGGGCGTAGCGCTCCTGGCGATCGCGCAGATCTGCGAGATACCGCAGCACCGTGGGATCGTCCCCCGTCTCTTCCAGGATGAGCTCGAGCTCGCCGGCGGCTCCCTCCACGTCGTTCAGGCGTTGCTCGAGCACGGCCGCTCGGCGCAGCCGCACGACGCGCCGCTGCTCGGGGTTGTCGGAACGGGCGATGCGCGCGGCGAGCATGGCTGCGATGGCCGCGTAGTCCCCGCGAGCGCGGGCTTGTGCCTCCGACTCGGGGCTGAAGTCGAGCGCGGGGGGCGCGTCGGCGAACGCTCGCGGCTCGAGCTCGCTGGTGTCGGACACGGAGGCGGCGGCGCTCGCGGTGGCGTCCTCGAGCGTGTCGAGGGCCTCCTCGGACGGGGGCGTGGTGATGGTGACGTAGTCCTCGTCGTCGAGCTCCGTCACGTCGGTGCGGCGGCCCCCCGCGTCGCGCGCGTCGTCGTCGTCTCCCGCTGGCGCGTCGCGCTCGAGGTCGCCACCGACGGCCTCGGAGCGCGCCGGCTCCGCGTCGAGCAGAGCGCCGCCGTCCGGCGCGGGTGCCCCCAAAGGGGCGTCGCCGAGCGCCAAGTCGAGGTCGTCCTGATCGAGCGGTGGTCGACCCACGATGCGGATGTGGTTCGCCGGATCCGAGGGGCGACCCTCGCCGTCTTCGAGGGCGTCGAAATGAGCGTCGAACAGACGCTGCTCGGCGTCGGCTTCGCGGGTCCCGTCGAGGATCGCCTCGAGATGTGCGTCGAGCACGGCCGCGTCGCTGTCCGTGGCGTCGGGGATCGGCACAACCGGGGTGGTGGCCGAGCCCGTCCCGTCCGGCGCGGGGGCTTCACGCTCCGGCGCGATGGGCGCTGGTGTGCTCTCGGGGTCGGGCCCGCCGAGGGACGCGAACGACTCGGGGGCCTCGAACGCGGGTCCCTCGACGTCTTCGTCGCGAGGCACCGGCGTGGGGGGTGGAGGCGTCACGTCGCTGAGCTCGAGGTAGAGCCTCGAGGTGAGGTCTTTCACGCTGCTGGTGAGCCGGCGCTTCCGATCGCCGCGCAGATCGTTGATGCGTCCGAGGAGCTCACGGGCGAGCACCGACTCGCTGGCGATGAGGGGGGCGTGCGCCACGACCGCGGTGACGTCGAGCTCCGGGGTGTCGTGCGAGAGCGCAACGAGCAGCGCTTGGATGGCGAGGGCTGCGTCGCGCAGGCTGTTCGCTGCGAAGGCGGCGAGCGCGACGGCCACGGTGGGCGCGTGGTGGCCCTCGAGCTTCGGCAGCGCGGCCTCCACCGCGCGTCGCAGGCGATCTCGCAACAGCTCGCCGACAGCGGGGTCGGGCTCGTCGAGCGCCGCGTCGGCGGCCTGCCCCAGCAGCTCGATGACCTCCGTGCTCGGACGCAGCACGAACGCCTTGAGCAGGAGCTCCAGGCGGAGCTCGAGGCCGGCCTGGGAGCGATGGGCGAGGTCGGAGGCGCGCGCGAGCCAGGCGATCTGCCGTTCGAGGGGGAACGACGAGACCACGCTGGTCACCGTGCTCACCACGACGTCTTCTTTCCCCGTTCGCTCGGCGAGGCGCAGGAGCATCCGGTAGCTCGCGCCCACGTTGGGAACGGCCTCGAACGCCTGCACCGCGTGGCGGAGGGCGTCTTCGTTGGCGTGGAGCTTCTCGAGCTGGCGCGCGGCCCGGTAGTGGGCGGCCCGAAACCCGTAGCGACCGAGCGCGCTGTCGGCGAGGGTGTCGTAGACGAAGTTGAGGGCGTTGAGCCCTTGCTCGCCGTCGGCGGTCTTCTCCACGATGGCCACCGCGTCGCCGCGGGAGGGGTCGGCACGGACGGCGGCCACCGCGGCGTCGATCGCCAGCTCCTTGAGGCCAGCGTCGGCCGCGACCCGCGCTGCCGCGGCGTAGAGGCGCGCCAACAAACGGGTGTCGCCCCCCTCGTGCTCCACGTTGACGGCGCGCTCCACCAGCATGGAGAACGCGTCGGCAGGGCCGGCCCTGTCGCGCAGATCGATCGCGTAGCGGTACGGTCCGGTGTCGGGTTCGATGGCGCACGCCACGAAGAAGGCCTCGTCGGCGCCGATGCGATCGTCGGCGAGATCCCACCGCAGCGCCCCGAGGTAGCGCCAGGCCTCCACCGCCGCCTGGGGCTCTTGTTGCTCGGCAGCCCAGGCGTTGGCGCGCGCGAGCGCGATGAGGGCGTCCGAGCGCTGCGCCTCGGGGAGCCGCACGATGACGGCGTGGATGCGCTCGATCGCGTCGAGCACACGCTCGAGGTCGCCGTTGTGCGCGGCCGCCCGCGAGGTGTGGATCGCGGCCGCGTGCACATCGCCCCGATCGAGCGAGATGGTCGCCGCCTCGAGGTACACGTCGGCTCGCTCCTCGTCGGGGACCTGATCGCTCACCGCGCGCCCGAGCACCAACGCCCGCTCGAGGATCTTGTCGCCAGCGGCCCGGGCCGCGGCGCGGAGGGCCTCGTAGAGGCGGCCGCCGGTGGGACCGATGAGGGCGAGCGTCCGCTTGGCGAGCTCTTGGGCCCGCGGGAGGTCGTGAGCCGTCACGAACGTGAGCGCGCTGGCCAACGCGTCGGCGAGCTCGTCCAAGGGGCGCGCTGCGTCGAGCACGAAGCCGATGGCCTCAACCACGGCGCTCGCGTCCTCGAGGCGGAGCGCCCGCTCCAGCAGGTTCTCGAGCGGGACCAAGTCGCAGGGACGAACGAGCGCCGCCTTCCGTGCGTAGAGCGACGCGACGTGGTGGCCTTCGAAGCGCGTGGCCGCCAAGTTGAGCAGCGCGCTGCGGCCGGGCATGCGCCCGACGGCGAGCTCGATGTCGGCGAGCGCGACGCGTTCGTCGGCCCCCAGCGCCATCAGCGCCGCTTGGGCGTGGGGCAGCCAGGGGGCAGCGGCGGCGGCGGCGAGCGCGGAACGGCAGGCCGCCTCGGTGTCGCCGGCCGCGGCGTAGGCCTCCGCGGCGAGGGCCCACAGCACGCTGCTCGGCTCGCCGAAGAGCGCGGTCGCGACGCCGGCAAACGCGTCGGCACGGCTGAGGCTGGCGCGGGCGTCCGCGGCTTGGCGAATCGCGCTCGCGGTCTGGGCCTCCCCCCCCGCGTCCGTGAGCCACGCCTCGACGCGCGGCTCGGCGAGCAGCGACGCGAGGGCCACCTGCGGGGGCTCGCCGGCGATGACGGCGGAAACGTGGCCGTCGAGGGTGGCCGCGAGGGCGAGCGTGAGGTCTTCGTCGCGGAGGGCGCGCGAGGCTCTGCGCGCGGCCACCGACGCGGTGTGCCCGCTGGCGATCCCGTACGTGCGCCAAATTTCGTCGGCCTCGCGTCGACGCCCGGTGCCGCGCAGCAGCGTGGTGTAGGCTTCGGTGCTCCGCGCGTAGGTGGGCGCAACCTCGAAGGCGCGGAGGACGCTGAGCGACTTGTCGTCGCTCTCCACCTCGAAGCGCTTGCTCGCCTCGAGCCACCCGTCGGCGGCACGCTCGGGAGCGACCAAGTCGGGGGCCCAGTACGCGACCTCGGCGATGCGGGCGTAGGGCAACGGGCTCTCTGGGGAAACCATGGCGGCCTCGCGAAAGGTCGCCACCGCCTCGTCGGCGTCGCCGGCGCGGGCGTAGGCCTCGCCCGAGGCCAACCACGACGCGAACACTTCTTCCTGCGTCTCGGGCTCACCGTCGCGGAGGACATGTCCGGCCTCGACGTGGCGCCCCATCGAGCTCAGGCGTCGCGCGAGGTCCCGCCGCAGGGCCCGATCGTCTTCGATCTCGAGCGCTCGATGCAGGAGCTGAACGGCCATGTCCACGTCGAGGTGATGCTCGAAGTGGATCCGCGACAGCTCGAGGGACAAAAGGCGCTCGGCGTCGAGGTCCTCCGTCGCGCGCGCGGCCCGGAGCTTCGCCTCGAGGCGCCCGAGAGGGGCAGGCGCTCCCGCGTGACGGGGGATGGGCTCGGCACGCATCTGCTCGGCGGCCTCGAGCAACATCACATCCCGCACGTTGTCCAGCTCGACAGCCCGCATGAGGCTGCTGGGAGGTGGGGTGGAGGTGGTCATCGAGCACGTCCCTGGCTCCAGGGCCGCAGAAGCCTACCCCATTCGACCACCGTGGGGAACGACCGCGGTAGGGGCGGTTCGGGGGGGCGAACCAGGGCCCGCGCGGGCCTGACGCGTGGCGCCACCGGAGGGGGAGAACGCGGCGTGGAGACTGCGTTTTCTTCCGTCTCCGGCGTCCGCGATCCATCGGCGCGGGCGGCGTCGGGTCCCTCCGGTGCGTGCCCACGTCGCATCGACGGGTTCCGCGTGCTCCCCGGGCCTTCCTTGCCCACGCCGAGCGGCGTTGGCTCGGTCCGAGAGCCACCTGCTAGCGGATGGCGAGAACGAACGGGAGCGCGACGATGAGGCGTTCGCCGGTGAGGAGCGGAGACACGCTGGCGCCGAACGCTCCGATCTCGTCCTGGAACGGCGAGAGCCCGCCAAGGAGCAGGTTGGTCGCCTCTTGGGCCGTGCGCCGTTCGAGCTCGCGGATGGCGTCGGCGCGGGCCTCTGCGCTCGAGAGGCCGAGGGCGTCGAGCAACCCTTGATCCGTCTCCACGATGTCGATCGGCGTCTTGGGATCGAGCTCGGCGAGCTCGAGCGCGAGCTCGATCGCCCGGCTCAGGCCCCCGACCTCGTCGACGAGGCCTGCCTTCTGCGCATCGAGCCCACCCATCAGTCGACCCTCTGCAGCGGGGGCGATGACGGACACCTCGACGCCGCGCCCTTCGGCGATGCGGGCGAGGAACAGATCGTACATCGACTGGATCGTGGTCTGCAGCTTCTCGCGCGTCGCCTCGTCCCACCCGCTGAACGGGGACGCGAGCAGGGCACGGCTCGGATCCGCGAGAGGGGCGGCGGGGACGGCCTCGACGTTCACGCCGATCTCGCGCAGGCTCTCGCTGAAAGAGAGCTTGCCGGCCACGACCCCGATGGAGCCGATGATGCTGGTGCGCTCGGCCACGATCTTGTTGGC
Organism: uncultured Polyangiaceae bacterium; assembly: GCA_964401935.1. Lineage (GTDB taxonomy): Bacteria > Myxococcota_A > Polyangia > Polyangiales > Polyangiaceae > JAPYTK01. The sequence goes on along the minus strand of CAYOAL010000053.1, from coordinate 22,875 downwards.
CGCGCAGGCGAGGTAGTAGCCGCCGCTCGCCGCCATCGACCCCACCGACACGACCAGCGGTTTGTCGGCGCGGAGATCCATGAGCGCGCGCCACAACAGGTCGGAGGCGAGCGCTGAGCCGCCGGGGGAGTCGATGCGCAGCACCACCGCTTTGGTGCTCTCGCTCCGTTGGAGACGACGAACCACCTGGCTGAGGCCGGCCTCGGTGATCCCTCCACTCTGGAACAGACCCCCTCCGCCCTGCATGGTGATGCCGCCGCTGGCGCGAACGACGGCGACGTGAGGTACCGTGGCGCCGCTCGCTCCGGACAGCACGCGCACGAGCTCCGCGAGGCCGTCGCCCCGTTGGACGTCGCCGCCGAAGTAGGGGACGCGCCCCTCCACGCCGGCCCGCTCGAGCGCACGACGCTTGGCGTCTTCGTAGAAGCCGAGCTCGTCGATCAGGCCGAGCTTCTTCGCGGCCTCGGCCGAGTGGGGGCCGTCCTCCACACCGAGGGCCGCGCCCGATTTGCCACGGCCGAGCTGAAACCCCTCGAGCCAACCCTCCCGCATGCCGGAGAGGGCGGTCTGCAGCGACTGCCGCGCCTCGGGGCTCGCGGTGGTGTTGGTGAACGGCTCCTTGGCCCCCTTGAACTTGCCGACCTGGAGGAAGTCGACCTCCACGTGGAGTCGGTCGAGCAGGCCCCGCCCAAAGATGAGCTGACCGGCGATGCCGATGGTGTCGACGGTGCCCGCAGGGCTCAGGAAGATCTCGTCGCAACCTCGCGCTGCGACGAGCATCGTCGAGTTGCCGTAACCGTGGGCGTGACACACGATGGGGAGCCCGCGGTCGCGCAACGCGCCGAGGTGTCGGCCGACCTCCTCGGCGCGGGCGAGGCCCATCGACGTGCCGAGGCGCACGAGCACACCCTTGAGGTGCGGCTCGTCGGGCATGCCGCGCAAGCGACCGATGAGATCGCTGAAGGTCTTGGGACGCGCCGGCGCGAAGAGCGAGCCGCTCGACTCCTCCGGTGCCCCGCCCCGGAGATCGAGCTCGGCCACGTGGTCCTCCGACACCGTGGCCATCGACTCCCCGTCGGTCGCGGCGTCGCGAGGACGACCGTCACAGCCAGTGGCCACGAACGCGAGCGCCGCGCCCATCGCGGCGACGAGGGCGAAACCCGTGCGCGCTGTCCATCCCATCGGGCGTTGGTCTATTCCGGGAGGTCCGAGGTGTCGACGGGAGCCGGGGTGGGATCGGGGGCGGGCGCTGGCTGATCCTGTGGCTCCGGGGGGTCTGGCGTCGGGGTCGGATGAGGCTTCAGGTCTGGCTCGTCTTCGAACTCGAAGTGGCCGCCGTGGGGGCGTGGTCTGGGCACGGTGACGGGGTTGTGCACCGGTGGCACCGGTGGCTTCACCTCCGGCTTGGTGCCGTTCTCCTCGTCGCCCTTCTCTTTGCTGGCGGCGACCTTCTCGCCGTCGAGCAGCGCTCGGAGTGGGATGACCATCACGTGTCGGTCGCTGGTGGCGATGAGGGCCTCGAGCTCCTTGCGCGCCTCGTCGCGTTTGTCGGCACGCACGAGGGTGAACACGAGGAGCGACTGCGCTCGGCCCAGCTTGCGCTCGGAGCGCGCCGCGCTGCGGAGCCGGTCGATGATGCTCGAGTAGTTGGGCTTGGCCTCGAGGAGATCGAGGAGCGCGCGCGCGCGGTCTGCGTCGGGGCCCGCGCCGTCGACCTTGGGAGAGAGCTTGCGCGCTTCGGTCGACTTCCCTTCGAGCCGGAGCACATCCATCTGGATGCTCGTGGTGAGCGGGTCGTCGGGAGCGAGCTCGAGCGCGCGGTCGGCGGCGCTCCGTGCGCGCTCCACGGAGCGGGTGAGCCGCTGCTCGAGACTGCCACGGCCCTCCGCCTCGACGTCGAGCACCTGGAGCTCGAGCCACGCCAAATCCGCCCGCACCACCTCGGTGCGCGCGAGGGCGCGCCACACGCGCGGATCGGTCTCGGTGACGCCGCTCGCCTTGTTGAAGTGGTCTTTCGCGCCTTCGACGTCGCCTTCGGCGAGGCGCACCTCGCCTTCCTCGAGGAACTTGTCGACGCGCCCGTCGTCGCCTGGCGCCGCGGTGGGCACCTGATCGGCGGTGGGGGTGAGGCGCTTGACGGCGGTGAACGCGGCCACGCCGATCAGACCGACGGCCATGATGCCTACCACCCAGCGCGCCAGCGTGGGTCGCTTGCCGCGGGTGGTGTAGCCGCTGAAGCGTGGATCGCTGTACACGTCGGAGCGTCGCAGCACCGAGGGGCGCGCCGCGCTCGGGGTGGGGGTCTCGGGCGCCTCGCTGATCCGCATGTCGGGCACCGCGAAGCTGCTCGGGAGCCCCGCGCTGACGCTCTGGTCTTCGTCGACGTCGACGTCTGCCGCGGCGGCAACTTGCGGCAGCTTCGGGGGGGCGGGCGCCACCCGCGGCTTGGGACCCAGCGCTCGGGCGACGACCGCCTCGGCGGCGTCGGTGTCGCCGAGGGTGTCGTCGTCCGAGGGGAGGGGCCCGTCGTCCGTCGCGTCGGTGGGGCGTTCGGCCCGGGGGTTGGTGACGTCCTCGAAGGCGACCTCGGTCGGCGGACGTGCGGCCGGGGGGACGGCGTCGGGGTCGCTGGCGGGCCCGAGCTCGTCGCGCACCGCGCGGTGGAGCGCATCGATGGCGTCGAGCTGGCCATGGCGGCTCGCGTGCGGGCCAGCGCTCCGGATCTCGGTGGGGCGGTCGGGGGGGACCTCGTCCGGGGTTCGGCGACCCAGCTTGGTGGCGCGGCGGCGGGCGGGCGGCACCTCGCCGCTCACCTCGCTGTCGAAGCGCTCCCGGACGTCGGGGGGCAGGCCCTCGGCGCGCGGGAGCGTCTTGGGCTCGGGGGGGAGCTCGCGTCCGCTGTCGCGGGGCGGGCGCAGCGTCTTGCCGCTCCTCGCGGGCAGCGGCTCGCCCTCCCGATCCACCGCCGACGGGTGGGCTCGCGTCACCGACTCCGAGGTCGTCTCGCTGCCACGGACCTTCGTCTTCACCAGGTCTTGCGAGACGCCGTCGTGATGGCTGGTGGGAGTGTCGTGGCGCCGGCGGGTGGTGGGCGCGACCTCCTCGCCCAGCGAAAAGAAGCTCTGCAGCTCTTCGATGCGTCCGAGGCGGCGGGGCTCGGCGCCGTCACCAGGGATCAAGACGTCCTCGCGGGAGACCTTGCGCGTGGTGATGGCCGCCTGCAGCTCCCGCATCGCCTTGAACTTGAGCTCGCGCCCGTCGGTAGTGCGCACCACCCAGCCGTCGAGCCCGGAGGCCCCGTCGGGACGGAACACCTTGAACTGATGGCCGCAATTGGTGCACTTCACCGTCGTGCCCTTGCTGGCCACCAGCGCTTCATCGAACTCGTAGCGCGTATTGCAGGCTGGGCAGGTGACGTCCATGCGGCGGAAAAGCCCCTTGGCAAGCTAGCACAACCCGGCTCCAGGGGTACGACAGGTGCGTGCGGTTATCGAAGGCGATATTTTGCCGTGACGTAAGCCTTCAGGTTCGGGCGCCGATTGGCTAAGGAGACGCCATGCTCGACGTTCGGCACGTGGTGGACCATCTGGAAGAGGTGCGGGGGGCCCTGTCGCGGCGGTCGGAGGCGGACGCGGCCCTCATCGATCGGGTGGCGGAGCTCGGCGACCGCCGGCGTGCGATCATCACCGCCTCGCAGGCCAAGCAGGCCGACCGCAACGCCGCGAGCAAGGCGATGGGCCAGGTCGCCGACAAGAAGTCGGCAGAGTTTACCGAGCGCCGGGAGGCGCTCAAGGCGCTCAGCGCGGAGGTGAAAGACCTCGAGCGCGAGGAGGCGGAGGTGCAGGCCGCGCTCGACGAGGAGCTCTCCCGCATCCCCAACCTCCCCGATCCGTCGGTGCCGGTGGGTGCGAGCGAGGAGGACAACCAGGTCGTGCACACCTGGGGGGAGCCGCCGGCGCAAGACTTCGAGGTGAAGCCGCACTACGACGTGGGCACCGAGCTTGGCATCCTCGACTTCGAGCGAGCGACGAAGCTGTCGGGACCACGCTTCGTGGTGATGCGCGGCGCGGCGGCCCGCCTCGAGCGCGCGCTCATCAACTTCATGCTCGATCTCCACACGCGCGAGCACGGCTACGCCGAGGTGTTGCCACCCTACCTCGTGAAGGACACCGCCCTCTTCGGCACCGGCCAGCTGCCCAAGTTCGAGCAAGATCTGTTCAAGACGCTCAAGAGCGATCCGGACAAGACCTACTCGCTCTACCTGAGCCCCACCGCCGAGGTGCCCCTCACCAACCTCTACGCCGGCGAGATCCTCGATGGGGCCGAGCTGCCCCTCGCCCTCACCGCCTACACCCCGTGTTTCCGCAGCGAGGCGGGGAGCTATGGCAAGGACGTGCGGGGCATGATTCGCCAGCACCAGTTCGACAAGGTGGAGCTCGTGCGCATCTGTCGCCCCGAAGAATCGATGGCCCAGCTCGAGACGCTCACGTCTCACGCCGAGGAGGTGCTCAAGCGGCTGGGACTGCACTTCCGACGGGTCGTCCTGTGCACCGGCGACCTCGGCTTCGCGGCGGTGAAGACCTACGACCTCGAGGTGTGGCTGCCTTCTCAGGGCAAATTTCGGGAGATCTCGAGCTGCTCGAACTGCGGCGATTTCCAGGCCCGGCGCGCCAAGATCCGATTTCGCGGCGATGGCGGTGCGCGCGGCCCAGGCCAGAGCGACAAGCCGCGGCTCGTCCACACGCTCAACGGCTCGGGCCTCGCGGTGGGGCGCACGTTGATCGCGATCCTCGAGCAGTATCAGCGCGCCGATGGCAGCGTGACGGTGCCGCCCGTGCTGCGCGACTTCATGGGCTGCGACGTCATCGGTCCGGCCTGAGCGGTTTTCGACCCGTGGCCCCACCCGCCGCGCCGTGCGCCGAGGGGCGCAACAACTTGGCCCTCGAGCGCGCTGCGTGGAACCAAGGGGGCCATGGGTCTCCCTCGACGAGCGGCTCATCCCGATCCCCGTGAGCCGCGCTCCAGCGAGCCGCGCTTTCGGGATCGACACGCGAAAGGTAACCACGACGACGACGAGCCGTCGGTCTCGGTGGCCGACTGGTTCGACGAGGAACAGAGCGCCCCGTGGTGTGTGGATCGCGGGAGCAGCATCGAGGTGATGTCGTCGGGCGCGGTGTATCGAGCCGTCGACCGCGGCGAGCTTTCGGTGGACACCAAGGTGTGGCGCGACGGTCGCGCGTTCTGGCTGCCGATCTCCGAGTGCCACGAGCTCACCATCGCGCCCCCCCCGCCACGCCGCGTCGAGGAGACGCCGATCTCACGCATTCGCCGGGTGCGCCCGCGCACCGCGACCGACGACGGCCAGGCGTCCACCGCTCCCACCACGCCCACCGGTGCTGCGGCCCGCTGGCGCTCTCTCGCCACCCCCCGGCCGCGCCGGAGCTGCTCGTCCACGCCGGCCTCGAGGCCCGCAGGATCGGGGGCCGGGGGAGCGGCTGCGGGCCCCGAGCGGAGGGCGCTGATGCTCACGACGTCCTTCGCCGTGGGCGTGCTCCTCGGGGCGTTGCTCTACCTTCCTTTTGCTTGGTAGCCGATCTAGGGTCGAGCCTCGATCCGGCGTCGTCTAAGGGCAGGACTGAGGACTTTGAATCCTCCAATCGTGGTTCGAATCCACGCGCCGGAACTCCCCGTCATCGCTGGGGAATTCCCCGGCCTCCCCGGGGGCTCCTGAGGGGTCTGCGCCTTTATGGCGCCTTTTCAACTCGGGAATGGCCTCGTGCATCGGTGCGAGCCACGGCTGGCCAACCTCGGCCGCCGTGCGAGCGGCGCGGCGGTACTCGTTGATCATCTGGCTCGACTTGTGGCCGGTGCGGTCGGCCACCCAAGTCTCGGTGCGGCCGTTCGCGAGCGCCAGCGTGACGAACGTTCCTCGAAGGTCATGGATCCGGATGGGCCGGCGCTTCTCGCTCTTCTCGAAGAGCTTGGCGCGGCCGACGCCAGCGGCGGCGAGGTGCTCGCGGAAGCGGTTGGCGTGCACGACGTTGAGGGGGAACACGGGGTCCTCCGGCCTCACCTCCCCGCGCAGCTCGAAGTAGAGCTCGAGCGCCAGCGCCACATCGGAGCCGAGCGCCCAGCTGCGCGGGTCGTCCGTCTTGTTCTCGTCGAGGTGGACGACACCATGCTCAAGGTCAACGTCGCGCCGCTGGAGCGCCAGCGCCTCGCCGGCACGTGTTCCTTCTCGCGCCAGCCACCCGTAGAGCATGCGGAAGCGGAGGGCGCAGGAGGGAGCCGCGAGGAGAAGGGCGTCCTCTTCGGGGTAGAGGTAGCTCTTGGCCTTGTGGGACTTGCCCGAGGGGACCCACCCGCGAGGCAGCGGGTTGACCTTGATCACCCGCATCGGGAAGACGGCGAGGCCGAGGAGCCGGTTCATGAGCTGGGCGATGTGGCGCCGGGTGGCGGGTGCAGCCTCCGCTCCGATCGCCCCCATCACCCGCTCGGCGTGGTCGAGGGTGAAGCGCTCGAGCGGCACGTCCCCGACCAGCGGGAGGATGTGCTTCTTCAGGCGGCCGCCATCGTCACCGCCGCTCCGCTTCTTCTTCACGTGGTCGGGGTAGTCTCGAGCGAGCTCCCCGCTCGTCCACTTCCTGGCGAGCTCCGCGAACGTCATCCCCTCGCGCGACCCCTCCGCCACGTACTTGCCAGCGGTGACGGCCGCCACCAGGTCAAGCACCCTGGGGAGCTCGGCGGCGGAGACCGAGGCCGCTCTCTCGAGGAGGCGAGGAGCCAAGTCGAGCGCTCCCGCCGCCGTCAAGCGGGCGGCCGCGTCGGCGAGCACGAGGGCGCGCTCCCTCGCCTCCACCTCGTCCTCGAGGCGCGAGAAGGCGGAGAGGGTGTACGTGGGCCGCTCGGCCCCCACCGTGACGCGAGCTGTCCACCGGCCGTTGCGGAACCGGGCCTGTCCTGTGCGTGGGCGTCCCATGCCCAAAAAGCCCGCCGGCCATCGAAGGCGGGCGGGCTTGTCGGGCGACGTGTAGAGCTACGTGGGCGCGTCCAACGTGCCAGCGGCCTCTTCGATCTCGTCCATCGCCCGCTCGGCCTCCCGGATCGCCTGCAAGAGGAAGAAGACCGCATCGCGCCCCGCATCACGAGCGCCCTCGTGCGTGAACGTGCGCTGCCCCTCAGGCTCGCACGCGTCCTCGAGGAAGCACCAGACCTCGTCCACCCGCTGGCGTGCGCCGTGCAGGCAATCGCGCACATCAGCGGCCTGTCGCAGGACGCGCTGGCTACTCGTTTCTGCCTTCGGAATCATTGGCTGCCCCTCCAAGCCACCAGCGCCGCATCGCGCTTCGCCAGCTCTTCCACCGCCTCCCCAACGCCGACGCTCCGGCGCCATCCCTCGTGCCCCAAGTCGATGACCGAGCTCAGGTAGCAAAGGGCATCGTAGGTTTCGTCAGTCATCGGATGGCCCGGTGACGGCATGTCGATGTCGCGGAAGCTCTGGCGAAGCCAGAGGGCCGCGGCGACGATCTCCCACCTGCGCTCGTCATCCACGAGACAGGCGATCTGCGCGTTCTCGAAGTCCGCGAGCTCGCGCACCCACTCCGCCACCGGTCGGTCGCCCGCCCACCGCTCGGCCAGGAACTGCCCGTAGGCGATCGTGCGGGCGCCCCAGCCGTGGGGGTTCTCTTCGAGGAGGCTCGTGAGGTTGGGGGTGTTCGTGCTCATCGCGCACCTCGCTTCTCGGGGGCGGGGAGGGGTGCTAGGTCTTGGGTGCTCATAGGGCTTTCTCCTGTGGGTCACGCCGCGGGGTGTTCCAGCACCGCCGCGGCACTTGGTTGGGGGTTCAGCGCTTGGTGCGCTTCGGCGTGGGTGGCTTGTTGGGGAACGCGTCGGTGTAGGCGCGACGGATGAGGAGGCGCACCGCGTCCGCGGCGGTGAGCCCATCTCGGTCGGCGAGCGCCTGAACCATCGCCCGCTCCTCATCGGAGACGAGGATGCGGAAGTTTCGGTTTCGTTCAACAGGAACCATTGACCCCAGTATGACCCGAGTAGGGTCACATGTCAAGGCGTCGCCCGCAAGAAAGACCGGTCGCGTCGCCAGGTGGTGAAGACGGTTTCCAGGGCGCGCGCCTCCTTTTCGCCAACGCCAAGCAGTGAGGCCGCCTCGTCACGGGTGCTAATTCGTGGCCTCCGCCCTTGTCCGCAGGTAGCGACCGCAGCCGCTTGAAAGCTACGATGACCGGCACCACCACCAGGTGACCGGAATCACTCGGCAGCGTGACGAGAACTCGCTTGGTTGGCGTCGGCCGCAGGAAAGACCGGCACCACCCCCACACCGACCACCACCCACGCGTCTCGAACGAAGGCGATGCGCCCCTGGTGCTCGAGCCACGCCGCCACCTCCATCGGGTCGCAAGGCGTGCGCTGGCGCTTCCCCCACGCCACCAGCTCGTGCGTGGTCGGGGGAGTCTTCCGCCGCCGGAGCCAAGCCAGCATGGGCTTGCCGCGCGCCGGCCACACGTCCGCTTCCAACGGCTCGGCGACCTGGCTCCACGCCTGCAACCGTCCACGGCGTCGCCTCACAGCGCGTCCCATGAGGTCGGCGCTCACCCGCATCCCCACCGCCGCCGGCGCGAGCTCGGCCACGAGCCGGGAGGCGAAGTCGGAGGCGTTCTCGTGCTCGGGGAGCCCCACGAGAGCCACGCATCCCTCTTCAGTAATGCTGATGTGCAACAAACCGCAAGAAGCCACCCGCGCGTAGGCCGTCTGCTGCGAGCGGCTCCCCACGCCGTCGACGGGTGACCAGCGGAGCCGGAGCACCGATGGGTTCGGTGGGTGCGAGGAGGCCACTACGCCTCGCCCCCGGGAGCGTTGGACCGCGGCCGCCGGTCGAGGGCGGCCACCATCGCCTCGAACACCGCCGCGATCGCGCGGAGCTCGGGGCCCATGGCCGCCTCGAAGGCGGCCGCCACGTCGGCGTCGCGCTCGAGCTCAGGGATGACCGCTGCAAGGTCGCGGGCGAGGATGACCAGCCCCATCCGGAACATCTGGTGGTCAGGATTCAGCACGCGCCCTCCACCTCCCGCAACCGCGCCTCCACGGCGGCAAGGGCCGCGCGGGTATCGTGGTGGGATACCGCATCCCGCAACCGCGCCCTCGTGAGCGCGAGCTCCTCGCGTGTCTGGGCCTCGATGGGGGTGATGTGGCCGCTGAGAATGAGCATCTCTCGCAGGGACATGAGCGGCTCCTCAGTTGAGCGGGCAAGGGGTTGTGGGCAGGGTGGGCAGACTCGGCAACGACAAGGGGAGCGCTGGCTCGGCGAAGGCCAGCGCCGGCGGAGCCGGGAGGCCGGGCAACGAAGGCCGGGCGGGCAACCCGGGGAGGCTCGGGAGCGACACCGGCGGCGCAGGCTCCGCGAACCCGAGCGAGGGAGGCGACGGCATCCCCGGGAGGCCGGGCCCGCTCGGGAGGGTGGGGAGGCTCGGCAACGACAAGGGGAGCGCTGGTTCGGCGAAGGCCAGCGCCGGCGGAGCCGGGAAGACGCAGGCGCTCACAAGCCCTTCACCATGAGCGCGGGGGCCATCGTGCCGAGCATGATCGGCATCGCGAGCGCCGGGTTGTTCGTGCCGAGGATGACGCCCCCGTTCATGATGATTTCGGCGGCGTTGATCGTGAGCTTGCCGTTCGAGAGCTCGATGTACGCGGAGCCATCCGCCGAAGAGAGAATGGTGGCGCCGTCATCGGTCATCGAGATGCGCTGGCCGCTCTCGTGCACGATGGTAATGGCGGGGCCGGAGCCCGAGGAGTCGATGGTAATGGCGCTCGCCTTGTCGGCGGCGCCCGAGCTGGTCTTGCGCAAGGCGTACAGGGTAATGGTGGTGCCGTCTCCCGAGTCGTTCCACGATTGCTCGATGAAGCCTCCGCCATAGTGGGCGATGCCAATCGAACCCTCGGCCGGGTTCACCTGCGCCGAGAGGCGCAGGTCGCGGTAGGCGCCAATCTGGTGGATGTTGTCGCCGAGTCGAAAGCCGATGAACTCGGCCCACCCCTCCGGCCGAAGGCCTGTCGCCGACGGTCGTTCTACCGGTGGCATGGGCCGCCCGTAGTAGCCGAGCGGCCCAAACTGGGGTTCGCCCTTGGAACTGTCGCCGTCGAGCGCCGCCACGTTCTCGTGGATGGCCTTGGAGGCGCCCTCGAGCTTGGTGGCGACCACGCGCCCGAAAGCCACGAAGTATTCAGAGAGCCAGAACATGATCACCCCGCATGTGGAGGGCCGTCGATGGCCTCCACGAGCATCGTGCAGTTGCACGTGGAGTTGGTGGCGCCGGCGAGCACCGAGATGATGATGTCGGTGCCGCTGTCGTCGGCGACCGTCACGTCATGCTCGATGGCCGACGTCGAGGTGGTCTGGTCCACGTGCTGCGTCGCGATGACGGCGAGGGTCCCGGCGGCGAGGCGCCGGCACGTGAAGAACGTCTCTTGCAGCCCGTAGTGGGGCGCGGCCCCAGCCGCCACCACGCTGGTGAGCGACACCTTGAGGCGCCCGAGGGTGCCGACCGCCGGCCAGTCGGGGAGCGAGAGGATCGGGGTGGCGGCGTTCCCCGGCACCGAGAAGTTGTGGTAGCCGGCGCGCCGAGTCGTGCACTCACGGTTGGCGGGGGCGCCGCTCGGCGGGTGAATGACGACCGGCACGTTGTGGAGCAGGTGGACCTCCCCCTCGAGGGTGAGCGTGGCCGCTGCGGCGAGGGTGGTGTCACCACCGAGCTCCACCGTGTCGCTGAAGTCCACCGCCGCCGAGAACGACACCTCGTCACCGAAAGCGTGCTCGCCGGTCCAGGTGAGGTCGCCCGCGTAGGTGCCGCCCTCGTCGCCGTTCACCGCCTTGGCCAGGTTGCTGTCGATTTGCTCGATTTCGGGCGAGGTGATGGGCGAATTGGGCCCATAGCCCAGCGGGTTGGCTCGGATGAAGTTGCTCATGCTTCCTCCGCCAGAATCGCCGGGTCGAGGACCATGTGGTGGACAATGTCCGCGTCGGTGACGCTGCCCCTCCCGCCGTGCTCGTTTTGGGCGATGCGGAGCACCTCCTGGCACGCGGAGAGGGCCACGGAAATGCCAGGGCGCGCCGTGGCGGTCACCTTGAGCTCGCCGGCGAGCTCTCGAAGGCGGCGTTGCGCGAGGCCGAGCTCTCGAGCCAGTCGGCCGACTGCGAGGCACTCGAGGTGCCACCGGCGATGAGCCGCGGCGCGCTCCTCGGCGTGCGCACGGTCCCGCTCGGCCTGGCGCCTCCCCATCCACAGCTCCCGCGCCCGGGTGGCCTTGCGCAGGGCGTTGGCTGCCGCGCGCGCCCTCGGCTCGATCGCGAGCAGCGCGCGCTCGTGGCTCACCATCCGCGCGTCGTCGTCCTCGTCTCGAATGGCGCGCGCCAGCTCCGCGCGGCGAGCCTCGAGGTCGGCGATGCGAAGCTCGGCCGCCTCCACGAGCTCATCGAGCTCCTCGAGCTCACCGCGCTGCTCCTCGGTGAGGTGAGCGCGCGCAAGGATGTCGGCCGTCTCCTCGCGCGAGAAGGCGGGCGGGCCGAGGTCGGCGGCGGGGAGCTCGGTGATTGAGCCCGTCGCGAGCAGCGCATGGAGGGTGTACTTGTCCGTGGCGAGCACCTCGCGGGGAACCACGTCGCCCGGCCGATACCGCCGCTCCACTCCGTTCGGCGAGACGAAGTGGATCGGCTGCGTCCCGATGACGAGGAAGTCGCGCCGGCCGCTCGTGACGCCACGCGCCAACGTCGGCCCGTGCGGGGTGTGGATGACGGTGGACATCAGACCGCCTCCCGGTGGCGACGCACGAGCTCACAGCTCGCTCGCCACCGCTCTTGGCGCGGCTGCTGGCGGAACGCCGGGTCGATCGCATCGAGGTACGCGAGCGCTCGAAGCTGCTCGGTGGCGCCCTGGTGGTGCGCCCACGGGGCCGGAGGCGGCGAGCGACGCGAGAGCGTGGCGCCCGCAATCATCGCCGCCGCCCGAGGGGGCGGGGAGCTCTGGTGCGCGAGGCCCGAGAGCCGCGCGGCGGTGGTGGTGGCGCTCTTGGCGAGCACCTTCGACGCTTGCGTGAGCGCGAGGGCCGGGTCGGCGGAGGCGTCGAGGTGCCGAACCAGCCAACAAGCGGCGAGGTGAAGGGCGGAGTGGGTGCCTTCGACGCCCGAGGCCACGAGCCACTCCAGCGCGCGCACTTGGGGCGTCTGGATGGGGGTGGGGGTGGAGCTCGGGAGGAGCGACAGGTGGCGGTCGTTGTTCGTGCCGTGACGCGCGGTGGTGGTGGTCGACAACATGTGTGGTGCTTCCTTTCGGTGGTGGGGGTGGGGCTCAGAAGATGCCCCTGGTGAACTGTTCGTGGATGGTGGTTCGCTCGTTGCGCTCGGGGCGCCCGGTGGCTTGGTTCCGGAGGTTGGCGAAGGGGTCCTCACCAGGGTGAGGGAGGCCATCGCCATAGAGTCGCGGGTTCCGCCGGATCGGGCGTCGAGGGCCTACTCGGCGAGTCTTGACCTTCTCGAGCCCGTAGATGGCGAGGACCCATGCACTGGCTACGTCGCCGTGCGAGCCGCGGCGGCGCGGGGAGGTGATGCTCATGCCACCGCCCGAAATGGGGCGCGCGACGATATTGCCGAGCTGCGACCGGAGGGTCGATGGTTCGCGCGCGTATTCACAGCGGCCCTCGGCGAGAGCATCGCGAGCAGCAATGTGCACCTCGACCTTGCCGGCGTTGCCACCCGGCGCCTTTTTCACCCGCATCCCTCGAGGACGGGCATGTTCAAGGACCGACTCGTAGTAGTGGACATCGCTGTAGACGACGGTGGCTCCGTGGGTCTTGGCGATGTCGAGGAGCTCGCAAATCGTCTCCGATGGGTTCAGCGGGACGCCCTTCTCCGCCCTCTTCTCGACGATGGTGGCGACGCGCAGCTTGCCGCGCTCGCGGCGCGTTACCACGAGGCTGGTGGCATCCGACGTGAAGCCGTTGTCGAGCGCGGCAACGCACGGGTACCGCGGGTCAGGGGCGAGGTCGGCTGGACGGTCCACCGCCGACAGCTTGATAGCCGTCGCATCAAACCAGCGACCGGTGCCGCGGGCGACGAACCGGGCGCCAAACTCACGCTCCGCATTGGTCGGGTTGCGTCGCTCCTCGCGCTCAACGATGCGGCGGATCTTCGGCCGGTCGTTGAGGAGCAGTGTTGGTGCGTGGGCGGCGATCGCGTCGGTCGGCTCGCCGGGGGTCAGGTCGCCGTCAAGCGCCACCTCGGGGTTCGGGTGGTTCCGGAGGAAGTGCTCGTAGAGGACGCCTGATTCGAGCCACGGCGTGGAGACCATGCACAGCTGGCCGCCCGCCATCACTCGAGGCGCGGCGGCCGTGAACACCGCCTCGTCGGTGACGGTGTAGCCGTCGTCGGCATAGAAGAACGCGACCTCGTCGAGGCCGACGAAGAAGTAGGACCGGGCGCGAACTGCAGAGCCACCGCGCGTCGCGGGGAGCACCTCGATCGTCACGGTGCGGCCGTCGGGGCGCACGAACTCCACCACGTCGACGCTGTCGACGGTGATGCGGCGGGCGATGGCCTGCAGTTTCTTGGCGGCGCCCTTGATGAACCGGAGCGCTTGCCTCGCGAGCTTCTTGTCGGGCGCGACGATGACACCGAAGCCGTGCTCGCCGGGGGCGAGCGAGGAGAGGTCGCAGGTCACCGCGAGGTGCAGGCAGCGGAGCGCGATGAGTGTGTAGGTCTTGCCGGCGCGCCCGCCCGCAATGCAGCACAGGACGTCGCGGGCCTCGGGCGGGATGACGTCGACGTCGCCGAAGATGGTGGCCGCGAGCTCGCGATCGGCGCCGGCGAGGTCCTCGGGGTTGACGCCGTCGAAGGCCACCGAGCAGAGGACCCGCTGCGCTGGGGAGAGCGCTACGCCGAGCCGCTCGGCGAACGCCACGTAGCCGATGGGCTTACCCTTCATCGCCCGTGAACCAGTCAGCGTCGGGGTTGGCGGCCGCTCGGCCCTGGGCCTCTCGAGCGACCAATTCATGGGCGGTCAAGAGGCTCGTGCGCGACTTGTCGGCGAGGATGGCGGCCTGCCCGAGCACCTTGGGGCAGCCGGTCTGGCTCCCACTGGCGTACAGGTAGCGCGAGGCGGCGAGAGCGAGGGCGGCGCTCTGCACGAGGCTTGAGGGGCCAGGGCCGCAGGATCCCCCGCCCACCGTCTCGGCCAGGTGGCGGATCTGGGCCGAGGCGAACTCGGAGGCGACCTCCACATAGGGCTCGAGCTCGGGGCCGACGGTGGCCATCCCGAGCTGGTCGCCGAGGCGAGCGGCGAAGCGCCGCCGGTCGGCGGAGCGCCTCCCAGCCAACCGGCCCGCCACCCGAGCGCCGCCCGCGGTGAAGGTGCCGTCGGGGCGGCGCTCTACCGGCCCGGTGGGCGCCGGTACGCCAACCGGCAGCTCGTCCGGCGGCGCGGTCTCCACCACGAGGAGCGCGCCAGCGCTGTCGCGGTAGTCGCCGTGTGCGGAGCGCAGGGCCATCTCCTACTCCTCGCCGCCCCCGCCCCCGCCCTCGCCCTCGCCGCCGTCACCCTCGGGCTCCTCCTCGGGCTCGGTCTCGACGAGGACGCCGCTGTTGAGCGCTCGCTGGATGTCGCCTGCGTCGTGGGTGGCGACGGTCACGATGTCGCCGGGCGAGAGGAGCGACTTGCGGCCCGCGAAGGCCGACAGGGTGGCCGAGCTGGCGCCGTGGGGGGTGGCGAGCCCGAGCCTGAGGGGGCTGTTTCCCACCTCATACGTTTGGAGAGCGTCGGCGGTGCCGCAGGTCGGGCAAGTGATGGTAGCCATTGTTCGATGATTCCTTTCAGTGTGTAGGTGATTGTGCGGCAATGCCGCATAGCGATTGCTCGCGCTCAGAGGGGCCTAGGAGGCGTCGCAAGCTCGGGGGTGGCGCTGGTACGGTCACGGGGCGCCTCCGGCCGTCGTGGTGCTCGTGGTGCTCGTGGAGCCGCCCTCGCCCCCCACCGCCTCGACTGGCCGACGGACAGCGCCACCGAGCACGATGCCCATGCCCAGCCACATCGCGGCGACGAGGAGCAGGCCTCCCAGCACCACCAGGGGACTCGCAGTCCCCCGCGCCTCCAACGATTGCGATGGGTTGGCGGTGGAATGGGTGGCCAATTGGCGCAGGAATTGGCGCCGATGGGTGGCGGTCGTGGTCTCGAGGGTCGTGTTCATGGGGCGCACACCACCTTCGCAGGCCTCGATGAGCTCGGAGCTTCCAAACTCCGGGCGCGACGTTTCAGTTTTTGGGGGCGAAGCGTGCCACCAATGCTCCGCCGTCGAGAGAGGCGCATGAGTGACGCACACGTGAGCGTGCCGCGCCCTACTACGTAGGGGCGCGCGTCACTCACACTCGCAGTGTGCCCCGGCGTGCCGCGGCACGCTCGGGCACGGTCGGGCACGCTGGCCCGCGAGGTCACGGTGCCACCCCCTCGGGGAGGGTGGCCAGCGCGACTGTGGCCCGCTCGGTCGCCTCGAGGCGCGCCAGGATCTCGGGCGGCACACGCGCACCCACCAGGTAGTGGTGCTCGGCCCCGCGCCGGCCGGGCCGGATGACCACGGCCTCGCCCAGCCGGGCCACCCCACGATCGCACCGGGCATGTCCGCATCCGGCCAGCTCCACGGCGACAGCCGACCGGAGCGCTCGCCGGACCAGACCACCGCCCCTCGCCAGCACCATCGCCACGGCGGCGGCGGCGGCGTCGATCTGATCGCGGTCGCGAGCCGCACGCGCGTCGTCCCGCTCCTCGGCCACGTCCACCTCGGGTGGCGCATCCGTCTCCACCAGCGACTGGCCAGCCCGGTCGAGGCGCAGGTGGACCCGGTCACCCCGAGGCCCGTGCTTGTTTTTCGCGATCCGGAGCTCGATGAGATCCGGCTCATCTCGCAGCGACCGCAGCGCCAGCATGACGCGGGCGGAGTACTCCACGGCGCCCGACTCTTTCGCTGACGCGAGGTCGTCGGTGGACTCAGCGGCATCCACGGACCGATAGGCGGCGCGGTTCATCTCGCTTGTTGCGATCACGAGCATCCGGTGCTCGGTGGCGACCGAGCGGATCGCCCACGCACGCGCGGTCACCGCCTCGCGCACCGAGCGCGTGGGGTCCTCGCCCTCGCAGGACACCGTCTGGATGCTGTCCACGAGGAGCACGCCACGCGCGCCACAGCGCTCGGCCTCGGCCGCTACGGCGGCGGCGGCGGCCTCGATGGTCACCGCCCCCCCGAGGAACATGATCGGCGACTCCCGCATCGCGAGGCACACCGCGGTCAGCGTCTCGGGGTCGCGCTCCTCGCACGAGCGGCGAGTGTAGCCGCGCCGCTGTGCCAGCCGCGTGAGGATGTCGCCGGGCTCCTCGTCCGCCGCGAGGATGCCCACCACGATGCCCTGCGACGCCCACACGTCGGCGAGCTGCACGAGCACGAGCGTCTTGCCCGCGTCGGGGGCGCCGAGCAGGTACCACCGCGACCCGTAGACCGGTCCGCCCCCGGTGAGCTCATCGAGCGACGGGATGCCCGTGGCCACGTGCACGAGCGGCCCCTCGGTCGCCCACGAGGATAGGACGTCATCCACCGAGAGCGCCACCGATTGCTCGGCCGGGGCGGACGCCACCCCCACCCGCGCAATCCGCTCGGCGGCCCGCGCCTCCCAATCGGGACCCACCACCCCGTCATACCCCTCGGCCACGAGAGCCTGAGCCTCAGCAATGACGCGGCGGCGTCGCGCAAATCGCGCCACGCGCTCGGCGAGCCGCTCGACGTCGGCGCAGGCCGGCGCATCCGCGACCAGGTCGGCGAGGTAGGATCCCCCCGCCCGCTGGATTTGCTGCGTGTCGCGCAGCCGCGCGGTGACCGAGATCGGATCCACAGTCGCGCCGCTGTCGGCGACGCCACACGCCGCGCGCCAAATGACGCGGTGGTGGTCGGAGTACATGTCGTCGGCGTCCACGATGGGCCGCACCCGCGCCAGCGCCCCCTCCCGCACCAGCACCTCAGCGAGGAGGATGCTCTCGGATTCGATGTCATTGGGTGGCACGCGCCCAATCGCGTCGGGCGGCGGCTCGGCGCGCCGTGGCGCTGGCACCACCGCCACCGTCATCGCCACCCCCCATCGCGCGCAGCGATGTACGCGTCGGCGTGGCAGGCGTCGTGCATCACGTATCTCCACCGCGGATCCGACGCGTAGGCGATCATGTCCCCCGGCACGATGGCGCCCGCGCACCACGCGCACCGGCCCGGGTATCGCGCGATCATGATCCGCGGCTTGGCGGCGGCGGCGGCGGCCAGAATGGTCGGGGACATGATCACACCGCCCGCAGGCCGAGCTCCGCCGCGAGGTCATCGGTGGGCCGCTCGGCGGGCGCAATCGCACCGCGCGACCCCAGCCACGCCAGATACTCCGCGGGCGCCACCAGCCGCAGATGCCCCAGCCGCAGCACCTCCCCGCCGCTGGCGGCGTACTCCGCGAGCGAGTCGAGGTAGGCGCGCCGGTGCACACCCATCACCGCCTCGGATGTGCGCTGGCTCACGCGCAGCGGCGGTGCCGCCACCACCTGCACCGCCGGCAGGGTCACCGTCACGGTGTCGGTCACGACGTCTCGCCCTCGGCCACGCCGAGTTCGCGCAGCGCCGCGCGCACCCGGTCGCGGCACGCGTCGCCGTGGATGACGTCGGGCCCGTCGCGCAGCGCGCGCTCGAGCGTTCGGGGGTCGATTTGATTTTTGGCGGCGGCGAGGAGCCGGCGGTGGCGGGGTATACGGCGTCGTCCCATGGCGTCTACATTGGCCATGCGGACCCCTCCCGCGTCAGCTGGTCATCTCCGCGACCAAGAGGGGACGCGTCCCCCCTGCGCCGAGGTGATGCGGGACGAGCAGGAGAAGGCTCGGGAGCGGATGAGCGAGGGCGGGAAGGGTAAGGAAAAAATTCCTGACCTTCAAAGCGGTCAGTCCCGCGACAAGGTGGCGGCCATCGTCGGGGTGAACCCCAGGCGAGCGAGCTCACCGAGTGGCGTCACGAATCCAGCGGCGCGCGTGCTGAACGTCACCGCCTGGATACCCGTAGGCGCCGGTGTCCACCACGAGCTGCGCCAGCACACCACGAGGCGAGCTCACGTTCCCCTTGAGCGCGAGCTTCACCGTCGCCGGCAGAAGGTCCTTGTTGTGGCTCACGCACGTGAAGAAGGCCACGTCCTCGAGCACGAGCCGATGCGCGAGCCACTCGCCGGCCTCGGTGGCTCCACCGCGGCCCTCCCGAAGCGAGAGCGCCACCCTACACAACCGCTCGGCCCGGCGAAGCCGAGAGGCCAGGCTCTCGCCACCCCCAGACAGGAACCCACCGCGCCGCTTCTGCACGAGCGCTCGGAGCGCTTCGGCGCCCTCGGTGATGGCGTCCACATAAGGCCCCTCGAACTCCTCGGTCCCTCGGAGCATCCCATCGAGGTCGTCGGCGAGACGGCGAAGGTACTCCACGGCCTGCACAGGGCGAAGCGGTGCTACATCACGCTTGGGCATCGGCTCGGTTCATGGTTCGGTGCCTTGTTGTGGGAGCGCTCCCCACCGCGGTTCGGTCAGTACCGCGGTGGGGTTTTTTGATCCTACCCCTTCCTCGGGCGACTGAACGGCACGACGTTGGTGGCGCTGGCCCGAGCTGCTCGGCGAGCTTCGAGCTCACGTGCGAGCTGCCCCACCACCCCCCATTCTCCGGCCGCTGAGGCGCGCTCGAGCGCGCTGGCGAGGGCCTCCTCCACGGGGTCGAATAAAGGCGCAGAGGGGGTTTGAAAAGGCGCAGACCCGGGAACAGGGTGCTCGGACGTGGTTTCGCCTCTTGTAAATCCAGCAGATTGGCGCGCGGCGCGCGACCCGGGCAAACTTTGAATCCTCCAATCGTGGTTCGAATCCACGCGCCGGAACAGGAGCTCACGCGCCGGGACGGGGTGGCGGGCGCGGCGTCGGGCGCTCCCGCCGTGAGCGGCGTGGTGTGCGGTCGGCGCGGGGGGGAGCGCGGCGAGCCCGCGCGGATTGCGGCGCCTCCGGTGGATGAGTAGCCTGCGGGGAGTGGCAGGCGGGCCGGATCATGATCGTGACGCCGAGGCCGCCTTCGTGGGGCGGTTGAAGGCACGCGATGAGACGGCGTTCAACGAGCTGATGGAGCTGTACCAGCGGCGCGTGTTCGCGCTCTGCTTCCGGTTTCTCAACGATCGGGAGGAGGCGGAGGAGATCACGCTCGACACGTTCACGCAGGTGTTTCGGAGCATCGACTCGTTCCGCGGCGACGCGAAGCTCTCCACGTGGCTGTTTCGGGTGGCGGTGAACCTGTGCAAGAACCGCAAGAAGCGACATGCCCGGCGCCACAGAAGCGCGCATCAGGGCCTCGACAGCGTGGCAGAGTCGTCGTTCAGCGCGGCGGAGGGGGTGGTGGTGGGCACCGTCGAGCGCCCCGATGAGCTGTTGGAGGGCAGGCGCATGGAGGCGATCGTGAAGGAGGCGATCATGAAGATCGATCCCGAGTTCCGCAGGCTGGTGATCCTGCGCGACGTGGAAGACCTGAGTTACGAAGAGATCGCGGAGGTGACGGATCTGCCCAAGGGAACGGTGAAGAGCCGCATCCATCGCGGACGCGCCCAGCTCAAGGAGCAGGTGGAGCGGATCCTCGGCGCGAGCGCCCCGCGGAGCGCGCGGGCGCCGGAGGTCGGCGGCTCACCCCGAAGTGGGAGAGGGGGCAAGGGATGAGCCAGCCGCCGCCCGTGGACGACAAGCCAGAGGACGCGGACAGCGTGGACGCGCCCGGCGACGCGCCAAACAGCGTAAAGGACGCGCTCGCGGACGCGCCGGACAGCGTGGAGGACGCGCTCGCCGATGCGCCGGACAGCATGGAGGAGGTGCTCGCCGAGGCGCTCGCCGAGGAGGGCGCGCCCTCGGTGGACGAGGTGGACATTCGCGACGCGCTGCGCGCCGCCCTCGCGCCACCCGCCGGAGAGATCTCGATCACCGAGAAGGTGCAGCAGAAGATCCGGCAGGATCCGGAGTTCGAGGGGCAGTTCTTCGCCGACGGGTGGAGCACATCGCGGGCCCCACGCGAGACCTACCTCATCACGAGCGCGGTGATGCTGCTCGTGGTGATCGCGATCTACCTGCTCCTCCGTCCTTACGGCCTCTAGCGAGCCACGAGCGAAGCGAAAGCGGCGGCCCCGGGCTGCAACACCTCGCTCGGGGGCGCGCGGCGGGGAGCTTACTCGGCGGCCGCCCAGCGGACGAGCACGGCCGTGATGTTGTCGGGGCCGCCGTTCTCGTTGGCCTTCTCGATCAGCCGCGAGGTGGTCTCTTTGATGTCGCCGTTCGACTCGCGGAGGATGGTCTCGATCTCGTCGTCGGTCACGGGGCCGGCGAGGCCGTCGGAGCAGAGGAGGAACGTGTCGTTGATCTCCGGCATGTCGAAGCGCGTGTCCACCTTCACCGTGTCTTTCATCCCCAACGCCCGCACGATGACGTTCTTGTGCGGGA
The DNA here is from genome assembly GCA_964401935.1 of uncultured Polyangiaceae bacterium. Taxonomy (GTDB): domain Bacteria; phylum Myxococcota_A; class Polyangia; order Polyangiales; family Polyangiaceae; genus JAPYTK01. Next base: position 2,308 of record CAYOAL010000053.1, on the reverse strand, counting down.
AGTTGTCGATCTCCTCCTGCGTGAGCCGCTTCATCTTGATGTAGTCGTTGAGCAGGGAGTGATCTTCGGTGAGCGCGACGAGCTGTCCGTTGCGGAACCGGTAGCAGCGGCTGTCTCCCACGTGGGCGACGTAGACCCCGTCGTCGGCGGCATACAGCCCCACCATCGTGGTGCCCATGCCGCGCTTCTTGCCATCGCGCTGGGCCGCCTCGTAGATCCGCAGGTTGGCGAGCTTGACGCCGGTGATGAGGCGGTTCTCCTCGTAGCCCTTGCTGCGGTCCATCTTGTAGGGCCACGTCCGATCCGGATCGTCGGCCGTCTCGGTCAAGAACTCGTGGAGGGCGTCGATCGACATCTTCGAGGCGACCTCCCCCGAGGCGTGGCCGCCCATGCCGTCGGCGACAAGATAGAGGCCAAACTCCGGCATGAGGGCGAAGTTGTCCTCGTTGTGGTTGCGCTTTCGACCGACGTTCGTCTCGCCGGCCACCTCGATGCGTACTTCACCAGCCACGGCTACTCTTCGTGATCACTTGGCTCGGCGCTGCGCCTGCCGCCCTGCGCGTGCCCCGACGGCTCGTGCTCCGACGGCTCGTGCCTCGACGGTTCGTGCATGCCGGCCTCTGCTTGACGCTCTGTGCCTGACGCTCGGTCTGTGCTGCCTGACGCTCTGTCACGTTTGGCGATTCCAGAGTGTGATTTCAGCGAGTTCGAGTCTCGCTGTCGATTCGCCGATGCTATGTCGAGCCAGCCTTCGAAGCCAGCGTTTCGTTGGACTTTGTCACTCGGCACGGCTACCACAGCCCGGTCTCGAGGTTCGACAACGCCATGAGCCATGACCATGACCACGAGGCGTTCGACGCCGAGCCCACCCGAGTCCTCTCGGACGGGGAGCCGAAGACCCCGCTGTGGCTGCCCGCCCTCGGCGCGGTGCTCTTCGTGGTTTTCGGGGTCGCGCTCGCGGCCGGCGACGAGACGACGGCTCCCGACCCCGGCGCGACCGCAGGGACGTCTGCGACGGCGGTGGCCCCAAGCGTCGCCCCGAGCGCTGCACCCGCGACGGACGCGCCGCCGCTCCGGCAACCGCGACCGGCGACGAGCCGAGGTCTGCGCCCCACGCGGGTAGGGAAGGACGGACGCCCCACGCCCGACGACGGGCGCGCCCCGCCGCCCAACCCCGTGCGTCGCCTGCCCCCCGTGCCGCGTGGCGACGCGCCCGTCGCTCCGCCGGGGGCGCCCGCCGCCCCCAAGGAGGAGCGGAAGCCATGAGCCGACCGGTGGTGGTGATCGGGGCGGGCACGATGGGCCGGGGGATCGCTCAGGTGGTCGCCGCCTCCGGCCTCGAGGCGCGGCTCTTCGACGTGGACGCGGCGGTGGTGACGACCGCGCTCGACCGCATCCGCGAGTCGATGCAGAAGCGCGTCGACGCCAACAAGATGGCGGCCGCCGAGCGCGACGCGACGATGGCCCGCCTCCACCCCGCGTCCGACATCGCGGCCGCGTCCGAGGGCGCCGGGTTCGTCATCGAGGCGGTCCCCGAGCAGATGGACCTGAAGGTGACGGTGCTCGGCCGAGCGCTCGCGGCGCTCCCCGAGGACGCGGTCGTCGGCTCCAACACGTCGAGCCTCTCCATCACCGAGCTCGGTGAGCGGCTGGGAGGCGGCGACCGGGTGATCGGCACGCACTTCTTCAACCCTCCTCCGGCGATGCCGCTGCTCGAGCTGGTGGTCGGGCTGCACACCGCCGACGCCACGCTCGCCGCCGCCAAGGCGCTCGCCGCAGAGCTCGGCAAGACGCCGATCGTGGTGAACGACTCGCCGGGCTTCGCCACCAGCCGCCTCGGCGTGATGATCGGCGTCGAGGCGATGCGCATGCTCGAGTCGGGCGTCGCCTCGGCCGAAGACATCGATCGCGCGATGGAGCTTGGTTACCGTCACCCGATGGGACCGCTCAAGCTCACCGATCTGGTGGGCCTCGACGTGCGGCTCGCCATCCTCGAGCACCTGCACCGTGAGATCGGGGAGCAGTTTCGGCCGCCCGCGCTCTTGCGCCAGATGGTGCGCGCCGGGTGGCTCGGGAAGAAGTCGGGGCGCGGCTTCTACGTGTGGACCGACGACGGGCCCCAACCGGCGCCCACCGCGCGGCGCTGACGCCCACCGCGCGGCGCTGACGCCCATCGCGCGGCGCGAGCGCTCGCCGCGCGCGCTGCCGCCCATCGCGCGGCGCTGTGGCTCCCCTCGCTCGGCCCTCGCCTCAGCGACACGCCTCAGCTCGCGTGCGCGTCGATGAGCGCGCGCAGCTCTTCCACGCT
>CAYOAL010000052.1:0-59820 GCA_964401935.1 uncultured Polyangiaceae bacterium | reverse complement strand
CGAGCGCGTCGTCGCCGAGCGCGTCGTCGCCGAGCGCGTCGTCGCCGAGCGCGTCATGGCGCCATCTGCTCCATGATCTCGTCGGCCAACCGCCGCTCCACCGTCTTGGCCGCTACCTTCAGCGCGTTGCGGATCGCCCGCGCGTTCGAGCGCCCGTGGGCCTTGATCACGCATTTGTCGAAGCCCACGATGGGCGCCCCGCCATATTGCTTCCAGTCGGTGAGGCTCTTGATCTTGCGGATCCCGGTCGACATCATGCCGAGCGCGAGCTTGTAGCGCAGCTTGCTGCCCACCGCCTGCTTGGCGAGGTCTTTGACCACCTCCGACACGCCCTCGAGCATCTTGAGGACGATGTTGCCGACGAAGCCCTCGCAGATCACCACGTCGACCGTGCCGCGGGGGATATCGAGGCCCTCCACGTTGCCCGCGAAGGCCACCGACGACATGCCGAGCAAGCGCTGGTGGGCCTCCACGATGGAGGGCGTACCCTTGCTCGGCTCCGAGCCGTTCGACAGGAGGCCCACCCGGGGCGCGGGGATGTCGGAGATGATCCGCGAGTAGCAGCTCCCCATCACCGCGAAGGCCACCAGGTCTTCGGCGCTGCAGCTCAACGTGGCCCCCACGTCGAGCATGAGCGCGAAGGGGTCGTCGTGCGGGCCGTGGCGCGCCACCGTGGGGTACACCGCGGCGAGGCCGACGCGGCGCACGCCCTCGATGCGGCCGAACGTGCGCGACGCGGCCAAGATCACGCCGCCGGTGTTGCCTGCGCTCACCAGCACGTGGGCGTCGCCGCTCCGCACGAGCTCGGCGGCGCGAAGGATCGAGCAGTCGGGGTTTCGGTCGAGGGCGTCGGCGGGTTTGTCGGTCATCGACAGGTGGCTCGTCGCGTGCACGATCGCGATGCGCTTGGGATCGTGCTCGACGGCGCCCAGGGCCGGCTCGAGCACCGCCCGATCGCCCACGAGCACCACCTCGATGGGGCGCGGGTCGCGGCTCACCTGGGCCGCGCCCTCCACGATCGGCGCTGCGCCGGCGTCGGCGCCCATCGCGTCGAGGGCGACGGTGATCATCGACGCCTCGCTGCGAGATACTCGGCCACCGCCCGCATGCCCTCTGGATAGCTCACCCGAGGAGCATAGCCGAGCTCCTCGATGGCGCGGCGAATCGGCACCCGGTGATGCGAGCCGACCAAGTTGAGCGCCTCGCGCGTGATGAGGGGCCGCTCCTTCCGCCCGAGCAACCTGTACGCCGTCTCGAGACCTCTTGCCGCGAGCGCCGCCGCCGGCTGGGGGATCGATTTGGGCGGATCGGCGCCGACCAGGGCAGAGAGCTCCGTGAAATAGCGCAGCCAGGTGACCCCGTCGTCGTCGCTGGCGTTGTACACGCGGCCGGTGGCGCCCGGTCGCTCCGCGGCGCGCACGAACACGTCGACCACGTTGTCCACGTAGGTGAGACCGGCCGCGCGGCGGCCCCCACCGATGAGCGTGGGAGCTCCACGCTCGAGCTCGGCCGCCACCATGTCTACCCACGGCACGCTCCCCGGCCCATACACGTTGGTGGGGCGCACGATCGTCACCCTGAGGCCGGCGCTGCCTTCGATCTCGCGCGCCAGCCGTTCCTGGGCCTGCTTGCTGCGGCTGTACGGTCCGAGCGGTCGACCGTGCGGCCGCTCCTCGTCACACACCGCCTTGCCGATCGCGTCGCCGTACACCACCACGCTCGACGCGAGCAGCGCCCGCGCCCCGAGCCGCGCCGCCTCGCGCAGCACGTTGTCGGTGCCGCGCACGGTGACCCGCTCGAAGAGCGCCTCCGCGCCCCAGTCGCCCACCACCGCCGCAAAGTGGAACACGGTGGCGGCGCCGTCGAGCCCTCGGGCGACGCTGGCGGGGTGGCTCACGTCGCCGCGCACCACGTCGACCGTGTCGCTCCAGCTCGGCGGCGTGGTGTCGTCGGGGAGCACGAAGGCGCGGGGCCGGTAGCCTTCGTCGACGAGCCGCGCCACGAGCCGCCGGCCGATGAAGCCGGTGGCCCCCGTCACGACGATGGGCTCGCGAATGCGCTCCGTCTTCACGATCGCATCATGCCCAGCCTGGGCCACGGCTACAATGCGCGCCATGCGCTCGACCGACACTCCGGAGATCACCGCCATCCTCTTCGACGTGATGGGGACCCTGGTGTACGAGCCCTTCTTCGAGGAGGTGCCCCGAGCGCTGGGGATGAGCCTCGAGGAGCTGCTCGCCGCCAAGCACCCCACCGCCTGGGTCGAGTTCGAGCGGGGCGAGATCGACGAGGCCACCCTGAAGGCGCGCTTCTTCGCCGATGGTCGCACCTATCCGCACGACACCATGCGCGCGGCCATGGTGGAGGCGTACCGGCTCCTCGACGGCATCGAGCCCGTCCTCGACACCCTCCGCGAGCGCGGCCACGCCATGCACCTCTTGTCGAACTACCCGGTCTGGTATCGGCTCATCGAGGAGAAGCTCGAGCTCTCGCGCTGGGCGGCGTGGAGCTTCGTTTCGTGTGACCTCGGGCTCCGCAAGCCCGACCCGGCGATCTATCGCCTGGCCGCGGCGCGGCTCGGGGCCGCCCCCGAGAAACTCCTGTTCGTGGACGACCGGCGCGCGAACTGCCGCGCGGCCGAGGCCCTCGGGATGGACACCGTGTTGTTCGAGAGCGCCGCTCAGCTCCGCGCCGAGCTCGCGCGGCGGGGTCTCCTCGGCGCCTGACCTCTGATACGTTCGGAGCCACCATGGCTCGTTGGGCGCTCTGGCTCGCGCTGGTGCTCGTCGCGTGCGGCGGCGAGGACGGCTCGTCCGACGCACCCCGCCCGAAGAAGCCCCGCACTTGCCTACCCCCGGACGGGACGAGCGGCTTCCCGCGCAGCGTCGAGGAGACGGTGGCCCTGATCAACGCCTTCCCCAAGCCGGTGTCGATCCCCTGTGTGCTCGAGAGCCTCGATCGCCCCCTTGCGCTCTCCGCCACCTGGAACAACGTGAGCGCGCAGCCCGCGTACGGCGCCAACAACCCGCGCATCTTCATCTTCCGCGACGATCTCTTTCTCTCCGTGGTCACCAAGGGGGATGGGCGACCGCTGCTCGAGATGGGGGTGCGACGCTCGGCGTCGAGCTCGCTCAAGGCCGAGCTGCACTTCCCGATCGAGGAGCACGTGGAGCCTGCTGCGCCCTACGAGCGCATCCGTCACGAGTCGGGCACGGTGTGTGGATTCTGCCACCTCGATGAGGTGGTCGACGACGCGATCGAGTTTGCCGAGGCGTTCCGCTCTCAGCTCATCCCGCCCGCCAACAACAAGCTCGTCGAGCTCGACTATCTCACGTGGGCCTTCGAGACCTGCGATCCGGCGCTCGATCCAGATCGCTGCGCGATGTTCGACAGCATCTTCGCCCACGGTGAGGTGTACGAGGCGAGCTTCTGAGCCTCGGCGGCGTCCGGGCGGGCGCAGGAATCCTGCTGTCGACCGCCACATGACCTCCGACGTCATGGTCTGCCACCGGGCCCGTGACGATGATGATCTCCACGCCGCGACGTGGCCCGGGTGAGAGCCCGCGCATCCACGGCAGCGGTCTGCTCAAGGAGGAACGATGACCCCATCCTCGCGACCCCAGGACACCCTGGAGGTGACCCACGCCCCCGCCGCTCCCGCTCCCACCCCCCCCGTCGGTGCCCAGCCCCTCGCCGTCGCCGGCGCGCCGGCCGCCTTTCCCACCTACGCGTGCCGCGCCGAGCACGCGCGCCTGCACCCCGTCGCTCGTGCCTTCGACACCTTCGTCCCCATGGTGCGGGTGAGCCTCGGAGAACACGACACCCCGGAGCTCGTCACCCCCATCGGGGTGGTGAAGCGGAGCGACCACCTCCTGTTCTCGGTGGCCGAGGTGCGCGCTCAGTTCGGCGCCGCGCTCGAGCGCCCGGTGGCGCGGGTCGAGATGATCACGCCGGCGCGTCGTCTCGGCTCGCGCTTCTCGCCGATCGCGCTCCTGTTCGGCTACGAGCGGGAGACCGACGCGGCCCCTTCCTTCTTCATCGTGGAGGCCGGCACCGCCGACGGAAAGCCCAAGGTGTTGTACCTCGCCCCCCGCATGGACGCCGAGCTCCTCTACGTCACCGGTTACCAGCCCACCCCGCTCTCGTCGCCCGAGCAGATCTACCGCTCGCGCATGACCATGGCCGGCCCCGACGAGCCCGGCGAGCTGGTGATCGAGGCGATGGCGCGGCTCGAGGCCGCGCCGCACCTCCGCATCACCGCGCGGTTCGAGCGCGAGACGCTCGCGCGCACCCCGCTCCCCATCGCGCTCACCGCGGAGGCGGCGGTGCGGGTGATGGCGGTGGCCCGTGACGTGGGGGTCGACGTGGGCGGCGCCCTCGGTCGCGTGCTCGGCGGCCTCGCCGGCGCCGGCCTCGCGTGGCGGCGCGACGAGGACGAAGAGCCGGCGCCGAGCTCGCGCGCCGCTTGATGCCGCTCGCGACCCTCGGCTAGTGGTGGCTCCATGGCCAAGACCCAAGGCGCCAAGGGGGCCGTCACCCCCTTCGGGCGTCTCGTTCGCTACCGTCGTCGCATGCTCGGGATCTCCCAGGAGCAGCTCGCGTCGCGCGCCGAGGTGTCGACCCGCCACCTCAGCTTCGTGGAGACGGGGCGCTCCACCCCCAGCCGCGAGCTCGTGACCGCGGTCGCCTGCGCGCTCGAGGTAGACGACATCGGGCTCTTCCTCGAGGCGGCGGGCTACCTCGCGCCATACTCCGCCCTCGAGCTCGCACCCGAAGCGAAGAACACCTTCGAGCGAGAGCTCCGCGCCATCGTCGATCGGCAGCTGCACCCGGCGCTCATCCACGACCGCTTCGGCACCATCCATCACCACAACGCCCGCCTCGGCGCGCTGGTGGGGCTGTTCTCGAATGAGGCGGTGGCGAGCGGCGCGTCGAGCGGACACCGCCTCCTCGCGGCGCTGCGGCCCTACGTCGTCAACTGGGATCAGGTGGCCGCGCTCTACCGGCGACGGCTGTTCCGCGAGCTGGTGCGCGGCGCCACCGAGCTCACCGACGACGTGCTCGAGGCGCTCTACGCCGCGCTCGAGGGCCCTGACGCCCGCAACGACGCGCATCCTCAACCGCTCGTGCCGCTCGTGCTCACGAGCCCGGAGCGCACGCTGCGCTTCGACTTCGTCACCGTCACGCTCGGCACCCCTCAGGACATCGCCCTCAGAAACTTCCGTTTGGTGTTGTTCCTCCCCGCCGACGAGGCCACCGCCGCCGTGGTGGCCGGCTGACGCCGGTGGCGACGAGGCCAGCACTTGCGTCCGCGCCGCGATCCTCCGATGAGGGGCCATGCTCGAAAAGCGCGCGCTGTGGGTGGTGCTGATGGTCGCCGCCATGATGGGTGGGTGCTCCAAGGAGGCGCTGCTCCGCAGCGAGCTCGAGGATCCCCAAGACCGTCGCGAGACGATCCTCCTTACGCTGAAGATCTTCGACGAGCACCCCGAGTACGTGGACGAGCTCTTCGAGCTGGCGCGTGGGCACGAGAAGACCTTCGAGCGGCTGATCATGCAGGCCGCGCTCGCGCTCGAAGACCCAGCGTTCGCGGCCAGCGCGGCCCGTCAGCTCGCCAAGCACCCCACCGCCGTCGAGCGCATCACCCAGGCCATGCTCGTCGAGGCGCGCACGAGCCCCGAGCTCCGCCGAGCGCTCGCCGCCGCCATCCTCGCCGAGGGCGAGGTGATGAATCAGATCGTAACCGAGAACCCACAGCTCATGCGGCAGGTGCTCATGCGCACGTTTGGCGGGGGCTCGCCCCCACCGGCGCCGGTGCCTCCGCCCGAGGCCACCGTGCCGCCCACCCCGTGAGCGCGCAGCTCAGCGCCGCAGCGCGCGCTTGAGGATCTTGCCGGTGGGGCCCTTGGGCAGCGCCGCCACGATCTCCACCGACCGCGGGTACTTGAAGGCGGCCACGTGCTCCTTGCAGAACGCGATGAGCTCGTCGGCGGTGGTATGGCGTCCTGGCTTGAGCGCGACCACCGCCTTCACCTCTTCGCCGAGCCGCTCGTCGGGCACGCCGATGACCGCCGCCTCCGCCACCGCCGGATGCCGGTAGAGCACTTCCTCCACCTCGCGCGGATACACGTTGAACCCTCCACGGAGGATCATGTCCTTCTTGCGGTCGACGATGAAGTAGTAGTCGTCCTCGTCGCGGGTCGCGATGTCGCCGGTGAAGAACCAGCCGTCGCGGATCGCGGCGCGCGTGGCCTCTACGTCGTCGTAGTAGCCCTTCATCACGTTGTGGCCCTTGATGCAGATCTCGCCAGGGGTGTGAACCGCGTCCACCACCTGGCCCGCCTCGTCCACCAGGCGAAACTGCACGCCCCAGATGGGGGTGCCGATGGAGCCGGGCTTCTTCGGCCGATCCATCACGTTGAGCGACGCGACCGGTGACGTCTCGCTCAGCCCGTAGCCCTCGATGATGTTGGTGCCGTGTTGCGCGTCGAAGGCCCGCATCACCTCCACCGGCATCGGCGCGCCGCCCGAAGCGCAGTAGCGCAGGCTGCTCAGATCGTGCTCGTCTGCTTCGGGGTGGTGCAAGAGCGCGAAGTACATCGTGGGCACGCCGGCGAAGAACGTCACCCGCTGCGTTTCGATGGCGACCATCGCCGCCTTGGCCTCGAACCGAGGCAGGAGCACCACCGTCCCCCCGCGGATGAGCGTGCCGTTCTGGATCACCGTCTGGCCGAAGCTGTGAAAGAGCGGCAGCACCGCGAGGGCTATCGTGCCGTCATCGGTGCCGTGCAGGCGCGACGCCACCTCGGCGTTGAAGAGCATGTTGAAGTAGGTGAGCTCGGCCCCCTTCGGTCGCCCCGTCGTGCCCGAGGTGTACAACAACACCGCGGTGTCGTCGGGAGAGGTGTCGGGGATCTCGGCGATCGGGGGCGCCGCGGCCAGCAACGTCTCCATGCTCCTCGACGCGCCGGCCTCGTCGCCGCACACCAGCAGGTGCTCGGTGTTCGCGTCCTCGAAACCGGGGGTAGCCCGCTCGAGGACGGACGCGTGCGCCACCAAGAGGCGCGCGTCGCTGTCGTTCAGGTGGTAGGTCACCTCCTCGGCCGCGAGCAACACGTTGAGCGGCACCACCGGACAGGCGGCGTAGGCGCAGCCGTAGTAGGCCACCGAGAACGCGGTCACGTTCGGGATCATCAGCGCCACGTGCTCCCCTCGGGCCACCCCGCGGGCCCGGAGCACCGACGCGAAGCAGCGCGCGGCGCGGTCGAGCTCTCCGTAGGTGAGCGACGCGTCGCCGCACACGAGGGCGGTCTTGTCGGGGTGGCGACGCGCGCCCTCGTGGACGATGGTGGCGAGGTTGAGGCTCATCGTCGGGTGATGATCGCCGCCCGACGCCACCGGCGCAACGAGGTGACGGCCAGTCGCCAAATCAGCGCAAGATGCAGCCTTGAACCATTAGTTGCAAAAAAGCAACGATGGGGAGCACGAGGGAGCCGACGGATCGGTGGTTGTTGACGGCACGTTGATTGCTTTGCGGCGCGCGCCGGGCGCCGGGCGCCGGGCGCCTCGAAACGAAACTCCCCACGTGAGGGAACCCCCGATGAAGCTTTCTCTCGATCGACTTGCTGCCCTGGGTCTCGTGCTCGCCACCGTCGTCGCCTGTGGAGGGGAGGGCTCGGCCGACTTCGACGAAGACGGCGAGGGCGGCAGCGGCGGCGCAGCTTCCAGCGGTCCTGGCGCTGGCCCTGGTGGCTCGGGCGGAGGCGGCGGCGAGCCCGGCGCGGGCACCGTCGTGATCAACGAGATCATGTACAACCCGAGCGCGGTCCTCGACGAGACCGGCGAGTGGATCGAGCTCCACAACCCGGGCGCAGAGGCGGTGGATCTGAGCGGCTGGCTGTTGCGCGACAACACGTCGAACCTGTTCGTGATCGACGCGCTCACCGTGCCTGCGGGGGGCTACGTGGTGCTCGGTCGGAGCGCGACGCAGAACGGCGGCGCCCCCGTCGATCTCGTCTACGGCGACCTGTTCAAGCTCTCCAACGGCAGCGACTCGGTCGTGCTCGAGGACAACGGCGGTGAGATCGTGGACGAGGTGGTCTACGACGTGGCGTCGCCGTGGCCGCTCGACGTCCCGGGGGTGAGCATCGAGCTCAAGGCCCCCACCCTCGACAACGCGATGGGGGCGAGCTGGGAGCACGCGGTGATGGCGTTCGGCGACGGTGACCTCGGCACCCCTGGTCGTCAGAACGGCGGCTCGGTGGTCATCCCCGGCTTCGACGTGGACGACAGCGTGGTGAGCTGGCATCAGCCGCAGCTGAAGACGAGCGTGATGTTCGCGCCCGAGGACGACCTCGAGGGCCACGTGCTGGCCCAGCTCGGCGCGGCCCAGACGTCGATCAAGCTCGCCTTCTTCAACATCCGCCTCGAAGCGGTGCGCGATCTGTTGGTCGCCAAGAAGAACGCCGGGGTCACGGTCGAGGTCATCCTCGACAAGCGCCAACAGGATCTGGCGTACAACACGATGGGTGACGAGCTCGTGGCACTCGGCGTCGACGTGACCGAGGTGTTCAACGACAGCGCCGCCAACGCGACGATGCACAACAAGTTCGCCGTGATCGACGGCCACGTGGTGGTGACCGGCTCCGCGAACTACTCCTTCACCGCGCTCAACATCAGCGACGAAGACCTCGTCACCCTCGACGACGTCGCGCTCGCCGGCCGCTACCTCGAGGAGTTCGACGAGCTGCTCGCGGGCGGCGACGAGGTGAGCGCTCCGTACACCGGCACCCCCGCGCTGCGAGCCTTCATGGGGCCCGAGGACAACCTCCACGCCAAGGTGGTCGACGCCATCGACGGGGCCCAGAGCTCGGTGATCGTGGCCATGTTCCAGCTCAACACGGGCATGATCGTCGACGCTCTGATCGAGGCCCATCAGCGCGGCGTGAACGTGGTGGTCATGCTCGACGAGGTCCAGGCGGAAGACGAAGCCAGCGACGAAGCGCTGTCGGCGGCGGGCATCGACGTCGTGCTCGCCGACGCTACCGGCAACTCGGTGGCCGAGATGCACTCCAAGTTCGTCGTGATCGATCACCAGACGGTGCTCATGGGCTCCTACAACTGGACCAACCTCGGGAGCTTCTACAACGACGAGAACATCGTCGTGATCGACGACGCCCACCTCGCGGCGCGGGTGGAGGGCAAGATGGCCGACATGATCGGCACCTACAACGTCTCTCCGAGCGCGCTCGGTCTCACCACCGGCGAGCAGGCCGTCACCTTCACCATCGACAACGTCACCCTCGACGCGGGCCTCGAGCTCGTGTTGGTAGGCAACGGTCCGCTCGCAGGGGGCCGGGTCTTGGCCAACGGCTCGGTCACCGTGAACGTGCCGGCCGGCACCCGCCTCACCTACCACTACGAGGTGCAACAGAACGGTCAGACGCTCACCATGGAGCCGGGCGGTCACGCCTTCACCGTGCCCTACGCCCCCGGGCCCTTCACGGTGTGGGACGCGTACGTGCCCTGACCCGGTGCGCCAACAACGTGTCGAGCGCGGAGACGGCGGCGGAGGGCCTTGCCGTCGCGCCGCGGCGAGGCGATAGAAGAAACAGTTCATGCTCTGCGCCTCGTCGCTGCTCCGCGCCTCGTCGATCATGGCCGCAGGGTGGCGGGCCCTCCTCCTGGTTTCGTGCGGAGTCGTGGGGCTTGTTGCCTGCGAGCCGGCCCCTCCCGACACGCCCGACGACGAGCCGGAGTGGTTCGCGCTCGCTACGGGCAAGAGCTGCGCCCGAGCCGAGGTGGCGTGCGGTCTTGGCAACTGCGCTGCCAACGTCGACAACGACTGCAAGACCGCGGTCACCTGCCAGCTGAGGATCGAGTGCCTCTGCCGGACAGCCACCGGCGAGGAGGGACCCGCCACCGGTCGGTCCGAAGACACCATTCCGGGAGGGAGCCGCGGCGGGATCGCGACGCACGTGGTGTGCAACGACGGCGAGGTGATGCAGACCCTCGCCCGCACGGTCACCTGTCGCTGACGCCGAGCCGCCGTCGCGGCCCACCTCGAAGCGGGCGGTGACGCGCCGAGCGCGCCCCGACGAGCAGACCGTCACCGTGCTTGGCCCGAGGCGCGAACCACCGCGTCAGCGCAGGTGCGACAGCCAGGCGCTGAACTGGTGTCGGAGGGCGTTGAAGAGCGCCTGAAGCCGGGGGTCTCGCTCCAGCTTCGTGCGCCACGCCGCGTCGAGCATGCCCCGCGCGGCGCTGTCGGTGACGCCGAACTTGGCGTGGGTAGCGGCTACGCGCTGGGGCATCACTTCACAGCTCGCGGTAAGGGCAGCGTAGCTCACCACCGTCATCGCGGGCTGCCCGGCCAACATGTGGGCGAGCTCCTCGGGCGCGAGCCCTGGCATGGAGGGCTCGGGGGGCAGCGCGAAGGGCAGCGCGTGATCGCTGCGCGCCATCGGGGGCAAGGTGATCGAGCGCGGGCGCGACTCCGCCGGGTCGTCGAGCGCGTCTTCGTCCTGCGGGGGATCGGTGAGCGGGCGCGGCGGAGGCGCCTCGGAGAGCGGGGCAGGAGGGATCTCGGTCGTTCCGGTCACGGGCGGCTCGGACGGGAGCGGCGTCGGCCGCTCGAGGGACGCCGGCACGGGCGTGGGTTCGGCGGCGGGAGTGGGAAAGTGCGCAGCAGGCGCCCCGACGCGGGGCGGCGGGAGCGGCGCCAAAGGTGTCGCGGGAGGCATCCTCTGGGGGGGGGTCTTGGCCTCGAGGGCGCGGGTCGGGCTCACCCACGGCGACGGCGGAAAATCGTGCACCGACGGGGGCGCCACGTCGGCGGCACCGAGCAGCGCCTCGAGCGTCGGGGGCTTGTCGACGAGCGCGGGCAGGCCGTGGCTGTTCGCCTGCATCTCCGAGGCGTCGCTCTCGTCGTCGTCGTGCTCCCCGGCGAGCGCGTCGTCGATCTCGGACCGAGGGCCGAGGGACGTGACGCCGCCGCCCACGATCGCCTCGTGCGCCGTCAGCACGTGGTCCCAACGCTCGTCGTTCCCGTCCTTCAGCAGCTCGAAGAGCTCGCGCACCAGATCGCGCACCACCCGCAGCTGGGCCTCGCTCCCCGAGAGCTGTCGCTTGCGGAGGAAGGCCTCGAGCTCGTCGTCCGAGGCCTTCACCAGCGCCGAGACGAGGAGCGCGGCCATGCGCACGTTGGCTCCAACCTGGTCCTTGCTCGCCATCGATCCGACGATCCTACCTCGACTTGGTGGGGTCGCGCTCGCGGAGTAGCATTGTGTCAATGAGTCAACCATCGTGTTGAGGAAGTGTCAGGGACGAGCGACGTTCCCTCCATGAAGGCGCTCCTCTCCGTGCTCGCGCGACGTCCTGGCTTTCGCTGGCTGTGGCTCGGAGAGACCACCTCCCTCGTCGGCGACTGGCTGAGCTACGTGGCGGTGAGCTTGCTCGCGCTCGAGGCGGGGGAGGGCGCCTTCGCGCTGGCCGTCGTGTTCGCTGCTCACGTGATGCCTACCGCGCTCGTGCTCCCATGGGCGGGCATCGTGGCCGACCGTGTCGATAAACGCCGACTGCTCGTCGCGACGCAGCTCGTGATGGCGGGGCTGATGGCGGCGATGGTGGTGGCGGCGTCGCTCGGGGCGTTGTGGGCGGTGCAGCTCTTGCTCCTCTCGCGAACGACGTTTGGTGCGTTCCTCTACCCCGCCCGCAACGCGGCTTTGCCCGAGCTCGTCCACGCCGACGAGCTGGTGGACGCGAACGCCATCGACACCGCGACCTGGAGCGCCACCTTCGCGCTCGGTACCGCCGCGGGCGGCCTGTTGGCGCTGGCCGATCCCGTGCTCGCCCTCGCGCTCGACGGCCTCACGTTCCTGGTCGCGGCGGCCGCGTTCACGCGCCTCCCCTCCCTCCCGCCGGTGGCGACGGCGCCCGCGGCCGGCCGCCCCCGCCTCTCCGAGCTCGCCACCGCCTTCTCTCGGGCGTGGGCAAGACCCGCGCTCCTCGAGGCCGTGCTCACCAAGGCGCCGCTCGGCATCGCCGCTGGCGCGGCATGGCTCCTGCTCAACCTCACCGCGGGGCGGCTCGGGCTGTGGGGCAGCGCGGCCCTCGCCCTCGGCGCCCTCCAGGCGATCCGCGGGGTGGGCTCCGGCGTGGGCCCGCTCGCCTCGCGCAGCCTGCTCGCCCGCGGGTGGTCGCCGCGGCAGCTGCTGCGAGGCTCGGCGTTGGTGACCCTCGCCAGCATCGCCGCGTTCACGGTGGTCGCGTCGCTCGATCTCGGCTGGGCCGCGCTCGCGGTGGCCGCGCTCGCGTGGGGCGTGGGGGCCGGCGGCCAGTGGGTGTTCGCGGGTGCAGAGCTGCAGCGGAGGAGTCCTCCCGAGGTGCTCGGGCGCCTGGCCTCCATCGACATGCTCACCTTCGCGCTCGGCGAAGGGACCGCCGCGCTCGTCGCCGGCTGGCTGGTGGACGTGACCGGACAACCGGCGCTCGCAGGGTGGCTGGGCGTCGGGGTGGGCGGCGCCGCTTACCTCGCGCTCCGCCTCGCGCTGCCGAAGCGGTCCTCGCGGCTTCGGCCGGCGCTCCGCACCGCGTGAACCGCGGCGCTCACGCCCCGCCGAGCCCGAGGCGCTCGCGCGCCGCGTCGAGCACCGACATGGTCGTCGTCGTCACGAGCGACGCGATGCGGTCGCGGACGTGATGCGGTCGCTGGAACGACACCTTGAAGATGTTGGCTTCGTCCACCCTGCGCAGCAGATACTCGTCGCTGGTCATCAGCTCGTTGGCGAGGCCGAGCTCGGCGGCGCGGATGCCGTGCCAGCTCTCCCCGGTGGCCACGCTGTCGATGTCGAGGCCGGGGCGATATCTCGCCACGAACTCCTTGAACAGCTTGTGGATGTCGTCGAGCTGCTCCTGATACTTCTTGCGGCCCTTGGCCGTGATCTCGGCGAGTGGGCTCACCGTGCGCTTGTACTCCCCGGCCGTGAAGTTCTCGAAGTCGATCCCGTGGCGGTCGAGCAGGCGGTGCACGTTGGGCATGGGCGACACCACGCCGATGGAGCCGAGCACGGCGAACGGCGCGGCCACGATGCGGTCGGCCACGCAGGCCATCATGTACCCGCCCGAGGCGGCCACCCGATCGACGCACACCGTCAGTCCGAGCCCGTGTTCGCGAATTCGAGCGAGCTGCGACGCGGCGAAGCCGTAGCTGTGCACGGCGCCCCCGGCGCTCTCGAGCCTCACCACCACCTCGTCGCCGCTCTGCCCCACCGCACACAGGGCCGTCACCTCTTGGCGCAGGTTCTCCGCCGCGCTCGCGAGGATGTCGCCCTTGAAGTCGAGCACGAAGACGTTCTTGTCGGGTTTCTGTTCGTGCTTCTGGGCCTTGGCGAGCTCCTTTCGGCGAGCCTTGGCTGCCTTGGCGGGGAGCATGGCGCCGCGCAGCGCCTCGGCGCTCTCTTTGAGCGCGTCGTTGAGGCGCCGCACCGTCAGGTAGCCGTTCTGGTGCTCGGTGCCGCGGGCGGCCCGCGCCGCCCGCGCGAAGAACACCACCGTGCAGGCGGCGAACGTGACGAACACGATGAGGGCTTTGCCGGCGAAGCCCAAGGTATCAAAGACAACGTCCATGCCGGAGCGTTAACCCTCGAGACGAGCACCGGCAAGCTGCCTGTTGCCGGAAGAGCGCGACCGGCGCAGAGGTGCGGTGGACGAGGTCAGCCGTTGAGCTCGAGCTCGCGCAGCATTCCTTCGCCATCGGTCACCACGAAGAGCCGGCCGTCGGTCCCGAAGGTCACCCCCTCGGGTACGTCGTATTGGGCGGTCTCGAGCGGATAGAGCCGCACCAGCTCGAGCGCGTCGCCGCGCACCGCGAGCTCGGCCAGCCGACCCGCCTTGCCGCTCACCACGAAGAGGTGGGGGTGGGTCGGGTGGAGGGTCACGTCGTTGAGGTCGCCGAGCGCCCGTCGCGCATCCTTCGGCAGCGCGAGGGTGGCGCGCTCGTGCAGCGTCTCGGCATCGAAGAAGCCCACCCGGCGCGGCCCCACCTGGTGCACCGCCACGAGCTCCGCGCGCTCCGAGAGCGTGCCCGCCCTCGCGAAGGCGATCCCCTCCCAGCCCTGGTTCTTCTTCTTGTTGAGCCGCGGGAGCTTCCCGAGCCGCTTTCCCTCCGTGAGGTCGCCGTCGGCGAGGCCGAAGCGCCAGACGCTGCCGTCGCGCTCGGCGAGCACGTACGCGTGGCGCCCTCCCTCGTCCACGCAGATCCCCTCCAGATCCGCGAAGCCCCGGGCGGCGTCGAGGGGCACCGGATCGCTGTCGGGTGAGCAGCGGAACACGCCGTGCTCGTCGTCGATCACCAGAAACTGGTCGCCGCCGAGGTGAGCGACGCCGCTCGCCTCCTGGACACCGAGGGGACGCTCTCGGGCGACGCGCGCCGTTCCGCGGGAGGGCTTGGCCATGACGCGAGCAAACTTGAGCCGATCGCCGCTTGAAGGCAAGGTGCGGCTCCATGATCAACCTGAGCAACGTCGGCAAGGCCTACGGCGACCGCACCCTCTTCGAGGACGTCACCATGCGGCTCGACGCCGGGCACCGCTACGGCCTCGTCGGCGCCAACGGCTCCGGCAAGACCACGCTGCTCAACATCCTCGCTGGGGACGATGTCGCCTCCGACGGCGACATCACCATGGCTGCCGGAACGCGCGTCGGCGTGCTCAAGCAAGACCGCTACCTCAGCGATCGGCAGCGCATCCTCGACGTGGCGATGATGGGTGACCGCCCGGTGTGGGAGGCGCTCGCCGAGAAAGAGCAGCTCCTCGCCGCGGCCGTCCCCGACGCTCACGCCATCGCGGCGGTCGAGGAGCGTATCGAGCGCCACGACGGCTACACGCTGGAGGCGCGGGCGTCGGAGATCCTCTCCGGCCTGGGCATCGCCGAGGCCGTCCACCGCGAGCCGCTCGCCATCCTCTCGGGAGGCTTCAAGCTCCGCGTCCTCCTCGCCCAGACCCTCGTGGGGCGCCCCGAGCTCTTGCTCCTCGACGAGCCGACCAACCACCTCGACATCCTCACCATCCGTTGGCTCGAGCAGTTCCTCCAGCGCTACGTGGGCTGCGTGGTGGTCATCAGCCACGACCACCGGTTCCTCGACGCGGTGGCCACTCACATCCTCGACGTGGACTACGGGACGGTCGTGCTCTACCACGGCAACTACAGCGCGTTCGTGGAGGAGAAGCGCGTCACCCGCGAGCGCAAAGAGCAGGAGATCGAGCGCCAGCGGCAGACCATCGCCGACAAGAAGGCCTTCGTGGAGCGGTTCCGCTACAAGGCCTCCAAGGCGCGACAGGCGCAGAGCCGTCTCAAGCAGATCGACAAGATCGAGATCGACGAGCTCCCCAGCACCTCGCGGCGGGCACCGCTCTTTCGGTTCGAGCAGAAGCGCAAGAGCGGGCGCGACGTGCTCACGGTGGAGGGGGTGAGCAAGACCTATGGCGAAAACGCCGTGTTGACCCAGGTGTCGCTCGCCGTCCGACGCGGCGAGCGGGTGGCCGTGATCGGCGCGAACGGCATCGGTAAGTCGACGCTGCTGCGAATCCTGGTGGGCGCGCTGAAGCCCGACGAGGGCACCGTGCTGTGGGGCTACGAGACGAACGTCGGCTACTTCGCTCAGGACCACCGCGATCTGCTCGGGGAGCGCCCGGTGACGGTGCTCGACTACCTCTGGGAGGTGTGTCCCCACGAGACCACGAGCTTCGTGCGCGGGCAGCTCGGCCGCATGCTCTTCAGCGGCGAAGACGTGGAGAAGAAGACGCCCTCTCTCTCGGGCGGAGAGGCGGCGCGGCTCGTGTTCAGCCGCATCATCGTGCAACAACCCAACGTGCTCGTGCTCGACGAGCCCACCAACCACCTCGATCTCGAGTCGATCGAGGCTCTCGCCGAGGCGGTGGCCGCCTTCGAGGGGACGGTCGTCTTCGTCTCCCACGACCGCTGGCTGGTGGGGCGCCTGGCCACCCGCATCATCGAGCTCACCCCCGACGGGGTGAGCGACTTCCCCGGCACCTACGACGAGTACCTGGCCCACCAAGGGGCCGACCACCTCGACGCGGCGGCGGTGCTCGACAAGGCCAAGGAGGAGCGCCAAGCGCGCGCGGAAGCGGAGCCTCCCACCGACTTCGCAGAGCACAAGCGACGGCGCAGCCGCCAGCAGAAGCTGAAGGCGCAGCGCGACAAGGTCACCGCCGCCATCGAGCGCAGCGAGGCTCGGCTCGCCGCCATTCAAGCGGCCTACTGTGCGCCAGGGTTCTTCGACGTGACGCCCAAGGACGAGATCGCGGCCCTCGAGAAGGAGGAGGTGGAGCTCCGACCGCATCTCGAAGCGTTGATGACCGAGTGGGAGAGCATCGAGACCGAGCTCGAGGAGCTCGGCGATCTGTCCTGAGCGGCACCCGTGGCCACCGCGGCCGCGCGCACCGAGGGGCTCGCCCCGGAGCGGCCGTCGGCCGGGCTCGCATCGAGCCGCCGTCAGTCGTCGTCGGAGCCCGAGCCCGACTCGGACGGGATCTCGGGCACGGGCACGCTGCCGCTCGCGAACGAGCCCAGGCTCTTGCCGTTCTTGTCGAAGCGCTCCGAGCAGTTTCTCTTGGCGTCGGTGTGGCTCACCGTCACCGCAAACTCCTCATCGGGCTCCGCGGCGTCCACGTAGGCCTCGGCGATGTCTTCACAGCTCAGCTTCTTCTTGGGGGTCTGGCACAACACCAAGGCCCCGATGTCCGCCTGGGGCCGCTTGAACTTCCCCTTCTCGGGGTTGTGCTCCTCGGCGAAGTCGAACAGCTTCTCCACGTCGAAGACCAGCGCCTCCTGACAACCCATGCGTTTGAGCTCGCTGGTGCCCGGCGCGGTTTGAGCATCCTTGATGAGCCCGAGGCCCCCGGAGACGACGCCGATCGCCTTCTTCACGTCTGGATCCTGCGCGATGCTCCACACCACGTAGCCGGCGATGCCGCCGCCGATCACGAACAGGCCCCCCACGACGGCGAGCGCGATCCAACAGCCGGTGCTGCAGCCCTTCTTCTGCGGCGGAGCGGCGTGCATCGGTGGGCCCTGCGGCGGAGGGTAGCCCCCCATCCCGGGCTGAAAGCCGGGCGGACCCGGCGGGTAGCCACCTCCCGGCGGCCCGCCGTATCCCCCAGGGGGAGGCCCATAGGGGGCATGACCGGGAGGCGGGGGAGGTTGACCGGGTCCAAAGCTCATCGCGTGGAGCATACTCGCGGCGGCTCGGAGCGGCGTCACCTGTTTGGGGTGGGCCGCGATCGCGGACCTCGGGGCCGACCGCCCGGACGCGACGGGAGGGAAGGTCGCGGGGCGCTCGGGCTACGCCACGCCGTCGAGCCCGTCGTCGCCGTGTCCGACGCTCAGGGGCTCGTCGTGGACGAGCTCCTTCACGCGCACCTCGGACGCCTTGGGGGCCGGCGGTTCGGCGCGTGCGTCGAGGCCGAACGGGTCGCGATCGTGCCGCATTCCCACGTGGGCGAGCACAGCGTCGTGGGCGAAGTAGGCCATCGTGAGCAGGGCGCGCATGGTGAGCACGAGCACCCGCCGCGGGTACAGCGCGCTCGCGTAGCCCTCGGCGATGAACACCTGCCGCTCGGCGGGCGTGAGCCGCGTGAAGAGCGCCCGCCGCGCGCCAAACAAGAGGGGCCCGAGCTGAGACGCGGCGATGAGCAAGCTCACGAGCAGCCGCTGTCGCGGCTGGCTCCGCTCAAGGTAATTTCGCATGAATTCTACCGCCCCCGCCTCGGAGCCAGAGATGGGAATGGGGCCATCGGCTGGAAACAGCGCGTCCGCGTAGGCACGGATCACCGCGTCTCGCTCGCGCGCGGTGGCTCGCAACGAGCGCAGCACGGAGCCGCGCCACGAGGCGCCGGTGGCGTCGGGGGGAGTCATCGTTGTCGGGAGACGGACAGGACGCGTTCGTCTTCCCTGTGTTCACTGTGACACCCGCGGCCGGTCCCGCAACTGTCAGAATTTCGACGCGTCGCTCGATGGCGGCCGCTCGCGCATCGCGCGACGCGCTACTGGGAATCCGACTCGGGCTCGGAGACCGCGGTCCAGGTCGCGTCGCCCTTCTTCTCGTAGATCACCTTCTCGCCGCAGCCCTCCACCTCGTACTGCGCTCCGAAGTCGCCGCCGGAGTAGCCCTCGCGCACCTTCTTGGTGGAGAGCTTGTCGGCCTCGCAGCCCATGTCGCTCGCGGCTTGGGTCTTGAGGCCGGCCTGGCTGCCGCAGGCGCTGACCACGCACAAGAGGAGCCCCATCCCGATCGTCTTCCCCGTCATTCGTCTTCCTTCCTCTGTGGCTGCGCCTCGAGCCAGGTCACGAAGCGCGCGAGGCCCTCTGCGAGCCCCACCCGCGGATTGTATCCAAGATCACGTGCGGCGGCGGACACGTCGGCCCAGGTGTGCATCACGTCACCGGGCTGCATGGGGAGCTGTTCGATGCGGGGCTCCTTCGAGAGCGCGCGCCCGATCGCGCCCACCAGCGCTCGGAGCGTGACGGGCTGCGTGCCGCCGAGGTTGTAGAGGGTGAAGCCGTCGGGGGCCCGCTCGAGCGCTCCGGCCATGCCATCGATGATGTCGTCGATGTACGTGTAGTCGCGGCTCGACTCCCCATCGCCGAACATCGGGATGGGCTCGTCGTCGAGCGCCTTCCGGCAAAACTTGTGGATCGCCATCTCCGGTCGCTGGCGTGGCCCGTAGACGGTGAAAAAGCGCAAGCTGCACGAGCTCAGCCCGTGCACGCGGTGGTAGGTGCGGAGGAGGAGCTCACACGCGCGCTTGCTCGCCGCGTAGGGACTGGCCGGCAGATCGACGCGCTGGTCTTCGCGGTAGGGCACCTCGGTGTTGTCGCCGTACACGCTCGAGCTCGAGGCGAAGACGAGGCGCCCGATGCCGTGCCTCACCATGCCCTCGACGAGGTGGGTGGTGCCAACCACGTTCACGGCCTGGTAGCGCGCCGGGGCGGCGATGCTCGGACGCACCCCGGCGAGCGCGGCGAGGTGCACCACCGCCTCGGGCTTGTGCTCGCGAAGGATGCGGTCGATCAGGTCGGCGTCGAGGAGGTCGCCCTCGATCACGTTCGCGTGCCCGCGGATGCCGGTCAGGTTGTCTTCCTTGAGCGCGCGCGGATAGAAGTCGTCGAAGTTGTCGAGCCCCACCACGTCGTGACCGCTCGCGAGCAGGCGCTCCCCGAAGTGAGAGCCGATGAAGCCGGCGATCCCGGTGAGGAGAACTCTCATAGTGGTTTTCCCTCTTTAGCGCACACGTCGGCGAAATCGTACGCGAAATCGGAATGCACGATCTTGCGAGTTTCCGGGCGATGTTTAGGTTGCCGCGTACAACAGTCTGCGAAGTCCTCGCGCCGCCGCGAGCGCAAACCCGGTCCCTGCTCGGCTCCACCCATCCCCCGGAGCACCGCTCCCACCCACGGAGCAACGCTCCTCGGAGCACGCCGAAGCGAGGAGTCCCGGAGAGCCGCCACGAGCCGCGACCCCGTAGACATTTCGATCATCCTGCCGTCACCACGGTGGGGGGAAGGAGCGTTCATGCGAGCATCGAAGAGCGACCTCTACTTCAACGACCTCCGTCAGTGCCCGCCCATGAAGCCCGCCGAGGAGCGCGCGACAGCCGCCGCGATGCATGAGCTGCGCGTCGAGCACGGCCGACTCGCCGCCGCTCGGGGTGAACACGACGCGGACGTGTTGCGCGTGTCGCGAGCGCTCGCCGACGTGCGGCGCCGCTTCATCCGCGCCAACCTGCGCTTGGTCGTGAAGATCGCGGGCCAGTATGCGGATGGCTCCCTCCCGTTCACGGATCTCGTCCAGGAGGGCAACCTCGGCCTCCTCACGGCCGTCGATCGCTTCGATCACACGCGCGGCGTCCGCTTCTGCACCTACGCGGCGTGGTGGATTCGGCATCGCATCAGCCGCACCATCGCCAACCACGGCCGCGCGGTGCGCGTGCCCAACCACATCTCGCAAGCGTCGGTGAAGCTGCAGAAGGCGCGCCGACGCTACGAGGGTGAGCACGGACACGCGCCTTCGATCGAGGACCTCGCGGGCATGACCGACTTCACCCCCGAGCAAGCGGTGCTCGCGCTGCAGACGACGGTGGCGGGCCTGAGCCTCGACGCACCCCTCTCCGACGACGAGCGCACCTTCGCGGACGTTCTCGCCGACGACGCCGAGCCCTCGGACGAGGAGCTCGTGCGTGAGCAGACGCGCGCCCGTCTCGCCCGCGCCCTCGCGTCGCTGCGCCCGCTCGAGGCAGACATCTTGCGCAAGCGCTTCGAGCTCGACGGTGACGAGCTCACCCTGCGTGAGCTCGGGCGGCGTCACTCGCTCTCGCGGGAGCGCGTGCGACAGATCCAGAACGCGGCGCTCGCCAAGATGCGCCGCTCGCTGGTGGGCGATGAGGCGCCGGCCGCTTGAGCGCCTCTTGAACCCCTTCGAAGCCGCCTGAGCGAGCCGGCGCCGCGGTCACCCAACGCGGTCGCCGCTCGCCCGGGCGGTCACGCGCGACGTGTCCATCCGAAGCCGTCGCCGCGCGAAGAAGAGGAGCAAGCCGAGCCCAGCCCACCACGGTGGAGAGCGGCAGGGGTCGGTCGCGCGCGCCAGCACATGACAGCCGCAACCCCCGCCCACGTCGAGGGTCGGCGGCTTGGCAACCTCCTCCGAGACGCTCATGGTCACGTCGATGGGGAGCTCGCAGCCGGCCGCGGTGCGCACGGAGAGGGCCAGGCCGGCGGTCGCGACGTCGTCCGTCGCCACGAGCTGAACGGTGAGCGAGCGCTCTCGGTTGGGAGGGATCGGCCCGAGCTCGCAGGCGATCGCCGGTCCATCGCCGCAGCGGCCGTGGCTCGGGGCGAGCACGGAGAACGTGGCCCCGTTGACGGTGCCGGTGAGCGTCACGTCGTGGAGCGGGACGTCCCCCTCGTTCCGCACCACCACTTTGCCCGCTGGTCGACTCGACGGGGCGATCGTGGCGGGGAACGTGTGCGCGACCGTGATCGCGTCGGTCTCGTAGAACGACAGATCCACCGTCTGGATCCGCGCGCCGCGCTCGCCGTTGTGGTGCAAGAGGAGCAGCTCCGGGAGCCGGCCGCTCTCGTCGCGAGCACCGAGGTGGGCGATGATGGGCTCGTCGGCGCCGAACAGTGGGAGGCCGCGTCGAGGCGCGGCGCGGGCGGGATCGACGCGAGGGCTCATCACGTCGAAGGTGGCCACGGACGTCTGCTTGGCCGCGCCGAGGAAGCCTTCCCCGACGGCGAGGTAGTCGAACGCGGTGTTCTCCTCGTCGAGGCCGATGTCGTGGGCGAAGGCGGAGAGCACGAGCACCGAGTTGTAAAACGGCTGGGTGTCGGCCTCGTTCGCAGGGACGAGGTTCGCGTAGCGCTTGCTGCCCACCTGTGTGCCGGTCGACAGCTCGTACACGGTGGTCGCGATCACGTCGTAGAACGGGTCTTCGGCGTTCATCGCCTCCGCACGCAGGATGTAGTCGAAGGCGCCGTCACGCTGGTTGTCGATGGCGATCACGACGAGGCTCTGGCCGCCTCGCGCGGGGGTGGTCCACTCGCCCTCCACCGCGACGCCGAAGTGCACCGAGGCCTCCTCGAAGCGGAGCGCGGTGGGCGCGTCGGTGGCGACGCCCACCGCGCGGATGTCGAGCTCCGGCGGCGTAGCCTGCATGGAGGGGCTCGCGATCCCCAGCTCGAAGGCGGTGATCGTGGGGCTGGGGTGCGCCGAGCTCCCGGCGAGCGTCACCGACACCACCTCGCCGCTCGCGAGGGCGCAGCCGCGGGGGGGAGCGGCGACGAGCGCGCTCGCCGCCTTCACCACGCCGAAGAACGGGAGCGACAGCGTCGTCTCCCCGGCGGCGTCGCTGAGCAGGATGTGGCCGTCGGCCTCGGTGAGCGCGTGGCGCGGGAGCGTGAGCTGCGTCGTTGGCGTGACCGGATCCGGCGACGGGTTGCCGAGGAGCAGCGGGTCGACCGTCAAGGTGGCGAGGAGCGTCGCGGTCGCGCCGGGGGCGACGGTGAGCTCGGGGGGCGACACGCTCACCGTCACCCCGGGGAGCGCGTGCACCTGCGCGGCGCTCGCGGAGAGCGTCACCGGCTGCGCGCCGTGGTTCTGCACGAGCACGCTGCGCTCGGTGGAGCTGGGCGTGGCGGTGGTGAGCGGCGCGAAGGTGACGGCGATCGAGCCGTCGTCGCCCTCGACGGTGGCGGTGACCTGCTGCTCGAGGGCGCGCGCGACGTCGAGCCGACCGCTCCCCTGGAGCGTGATCGGATAAGGTCGGCCGCTCGCGTCGACCATCGGTGCGGCGCTGTTCATCAGCGTGGCCTTCAGCGCGGTGGGCGAGAGGGTCGGTTGGAGCTGGCGCACGAGGGCGGCGGCGCCCGCGACGAGCGGCGCGGCCATCGAGGTGCCTTGCTTCGAGGTGGGCTCCGTCCCGCTGCCGACGTTGGCCGACTCGATGGCCACCCCCGGGGCCGCGAGCTCCGGCTTGAGGCGCCCGTCGATCGCGGCCGGGCCTCTCGCGCTGAAACCGGCGATGGTCTCTGCGCCCACTCCGACGAACGGGGCTCGGCTGAGCGTGACGGTGACGCCAGACGGGAGCGCCTCTCGGAGCAAGTTGCCGTCGAGCAGGCGGATCATCACGGCGGGGATGTCCACCGTGCCGCCGGTGTCGGATGGGCTCATCGCCGACGGCGCGTCGAAGTTGTTGTTCACCACCACTGCGCCGATGGCACCCGCTTGCGCGGCATGGGTGAGCTTCTCGTGGAAGAGGCAGTCTCCGCGATCGATGAGCGCGATCTTGCCCGCCAGCGCGGAGGCGTTCTGGAGCGGCTCGCACGCGAACAGGGGCTCGGCGGCGACGAGCGCGCCGGTGAGCGGCCCGACGTCGACGAGCGGCGCGGTGAAGGTGCCCTCGACCGCTGCATAGTCGCCGGCGATGCCGACGGGGCTCTCCACCGCGAGCGTGATGAACGAAGCGTCGACGGTGGCGGCGACGCTGAGGGCTCGTGGGAAGGTACCCGGTGAGCCCGCGACGAAGAAGGTGCCACCCTCGTTGCCGGCGGCCGCCACGAACACCCCCCCGAGCGTGTCGTAGGCGTCGAGCACCTGCTCGTGGGTGGGCGTGGGGGCGCCGTAGGCGCTGCCGAGCGACGCGTTCACCACGTCGATGCGATCGCTGAAGTCGCCATCGTCGTTGGGATCGGCGGCCCACTCGAGGCCAGCCGCGACGAGTCGGGTCGCCCCGTCACAGCCGAAGATCTTGATGGCGTAGAGGCTCGCGCGAGGGGCCACGCCCGGCGCCACGCGAAACTGGCCGAGCTCGAGCGACTGCTCGTAGGGACCCTCGAAGGTGCTGCCGTCGGCGAGCACGCCGCTCCCGGCGGCGATGCCCGCGACGTGGGTGCCGTGTCCGTCGCAGTCGATGGGGTCGTCGTCGGGGACCGGCGTAGACACACCGCCCGACGGATCGTAGTCGTCGCCCGCGAAGTCGTAGCCGCCGATCACGCGGAGGGTGGGGAAGGAGCCGTCCTCGACGATGGTGTGATCGTCGTTGTCGTAGGCGGCGGGGTCACCCACGCCGCCGAAGTCGGCGTGGAGGTAGTCGACGCCGGTGTCGAGGATGCCGATGGTTACACCGTCGCCGTGCACGGGGGCGCCGCTCGCCCAAGCGCGCGGCGCCCCCACCGTGGGGAGGGCGGAGGCGAGCGTCCGCTCGAAGAGGGGCACCGGCTCGAGGGCCACCACCTCGGGGATGCCCCGGAGCTTGTCGATGGCGGAGCGTGGCGCGCGAACCTGAATGACGTTGGCGAGGCGACGGAGCTCGGTGATGACGGTGGCCCCCGCCCCGAGGAGCAGGGGGCGCACCGCGTCGTGTTGCCGCGCGAGCTCCGCGAGGCGGGCGCGGGTGCGCGCCACCGCAGCGGGGTCGCCGGAGGCGGCGGACGGCCCGACCGCGGCCACGGCGGAGGGGCCCGCGAGCACCACGAAGAGCTCGATCGCGTCGGCGCCCGCGTCGCCGGCCGCGGCCGCGGCGGCCCCGATGGGCTCCTGCTCGGGCGGCGCGGTGCAGCCGGCGGCCAAGGTGGCGGCGAGGCACGAGATAGCCACCCATCGCTCCCTCGCGTTCATCGTGGCGAGCCTACGCGCGACGGCCAAAAGACGCCATGGAGACCGGTTCGAACGTTCTTGCTGTTCGGGGCGGCGAGGATTCGTATCATCGCGGCCATGTCACTTGGGTTGGGTCGCTCGGCGAGGGCGCGTGGGATGGCGCTTGGGTTCGTGATCGGTGCGCTCGTGAGCTGCACCGACGACGCAGAGAACGTGGCCGCCGACAAGGTGATGGCGGTTCCCCAGACGGAGAGCTGGACGTTTCCCCAGCTCCAGAGGCCGGTGCAGGTGATCCGCACCGAGGGCAACGTGCCGCACCTCTACGCTGCGAATCGGAACGACCTCGGCTTCGTGCTCGGCTTCGTGACCGCCCGCGACCGCTTCTTCATGATGGATCTGGCGCGGCGCCTCGGGCAGGGCCGCGTGAGCGAGCTGCTCGGACAGGACGCCCTCGAGGTGGACATGGAGTCGCGCGGGATCGGCCTCACCTTCGTGGGGCAGCAGATCGGCGACGCCTTCGAAGGCGAGATCGCCGAGTACGTCGACGCCTTCGCGGCTGGCATCAACGCCTACATCGATCAGGTGGCCCTCGGGCTCGTGCCGGAGCCGAGCGAGCTCAAGCTCGCCTCGGTGCTGCTCGGGATCAGCGACACCCTCACCTTGATGAAGCCGTTCACCCGCGCCGACGTGGGCGCCATGATCGCGGTGATCATCTACAACTCGAGCTACGAGACCGACGACATCGGGCGTGCGGCTACCGTGGCGGCGTTGCCGACGGTGGCCGAAGGGGCGCCGTTTCAAGCGCTTCGACGGCAAGGCGCCCTCGAGGACATCTACCTGCAGATCCAGCCCATCCACATGATCGCGGCGGCCCCGGGCTTTTTGCCCGCAAAGGCCAAGCAGCAGCGCTTCGACGCGCTCGTCCCTCCGCCTGGCCTCGGGCAGGCCATGGGGCGCCTCGCGCAGCGCATGGAGCGCCGCAACGCGCGGCTCGGTCGCGATCCGGAGGTCGGTTGGGGCTCCAACGCGTGGGCCGTCGACGCCGCGTCGTCTGCCGACGGGAGCGCCCTCATGGCCGGCGACGGCCACCTGTCGCTGGCGGTGCCCGCGCTCCTCTACCGGATGGGTCTCGACACCACGGTGTTCGGGCGCGGCGACATCCAGCAGCTCGGCCTCACCATCCCCGGCCTCCCCATGGTGGCGCTCGGCACCAATGGGCGCGTGGCGTGGAGCCAGACCCAGATCGCGGGCGACGTGACCGACTGGTACCAGGAGGAGCTCCAGCTCGACGAGAACGGGGTGCCCAGCCACTCGCTGTTCCGCGGGGAGTGGAAGCCGCTCGTGGCCGTGGAGGAGCGCTACGTGGTTGCGGAGGTGGAGGCCTTGGACAGCAAGGGGCGCGTGGAGCGCTGGCGCCGCTGGGAGACCTTCGACGGCCGCTGGATCGCGGAGATCGAGGGGCGCGAGGCGGTGGCGACGCAGACCACGGGGCCGGGCGAGACGCTGGTGAACCTCCAGGGGAGCTTCCTCATCCCGACCGACATGGACGGCGACGGGAAGATCCGCGCGGTGAGCTTCGACTTCACCGGCTTCGACGCGGCCTTCGTGCCCGACGCCTTCGACGGCATGGGCAAGGCCAACGACGTGGCCGAGTTCATGGAGGCCGCCAAGGGTCTGGTCGCCAACTCGCTCAACTACGCGGTGGCGGATCGGGAGGGGAGCATCATGTACGGCGCCTTCCAGCCCTTCCCCTGCCGCACCCACCTCGACCGCGCCGCCGACGGGGAGTGGGAGGAGGGCTCCAACCCTCAGCTCCTCCTCGACGGCACCCGCTACGGCGCGTTCTCCATCCCGTTCGCGGCGCGGCGGCTCGACGAGGCCTCGCAGGTCGACGACGCCTGCGTCATCCCCTACGCGGAGACGCCCCATGTCATCAATCCCAGCGAGGGCTACGTGGTCACCGCCAACAACGATCTGGGCGGGATGTCGTTCGACAACTCGCTCACCAACGACGGGCGCTACTTCGGCGGTCCGTGGAACGCGGGGTTTCGCGCCAACACCATCGCGAACGAGCTCGAGCAGGCGATCGCCGACGGCACCGCCGACCTGGAGAAGATGGCCGAGATCCAAGGCAACGTCGACTCGCCGATCGCGGCCCTCCTCCTCGACGACATGCTCGCCTCGATCGAGTACGCGGCGGGCCTCGGCGGGTCGCCGTCCGATCCGGCAGACCAACGGATCGCCGCGCTCTACGGCGCCGACGAGGCGGCCATCGACGAGGCGGTGACGCGCCTCGCCGCGTGGCGTGACAGCGGCATGGTCGCGCGCTCGGGGGTGCAGACCTTCTACAACGAGCCTGACGCGCTCGAGCGCGAGGACGCCGTGGCCACGATGATCTTCAACGCGTGGATGAGTCGCGTGCTCGGCGGGGTGTTCGATGACGAGGGCCTGCCCGGCGGTGTGTTCCGCGGCGGCGGCACCGACGGACGCCTTCGCGCGCTGCGGCGCTTCCTCGACGGCCGAGGCGCGGGCAACCCGCTCGGCCTCGCCTCGTTCCACGAGGACACGAGCGAGTCGATCTTCTTCGACGTTCGCGAGACCCCCGAGGTGGAGACCAGCCACGAGATCATCGTCGGCGCGCTCGTGGACGCGCTGGCTTTTCTCCGCAGCGTCCCCGACGAGGGCGCCGAGCCGTCGACGGGGGGCTTCGGCACGAACGACATGAGCCGCTGGCTGTGGGGCCTCCGCCACTACGTGAAGTTTCAGTCGCTCCTCGCCGACTTCATCGATGGCGAGGAGTACGCCCCGATCACCAACCAGTTCGCGATCACCACCAAGAACCTGCCGCTCGTGGAGGGGGGCCTCGACGACGACGATCCGCGCAAGGCGCTCCTGTGGTTCCCGCGGGACGGCGACCAGTTCGCGGTGGACGCGGCCAACCCGGGGACGAGCGGCGTGCGCTTCGACTACGGGAGCGGGCCGGTGATGCGCATGGTGGTGTCGCTCAAGGGGGACGAGGTCAACGGCGTCAACATCCTCCCCGGCGGGCAGTCGGCGCTCACCGACTCGGAGTTCTTCCTCGATCAGGCGCGCTTGTGGCTCGGCAACCAGACCACACCCATGCGCTTCAGCGTCGACCAAGTGGTCGCGTTCGAGGGCGCCACCCGCGAGTCGTACCAGCCGGCCCCCTGAGGCGCGTCGAGGCCTCTCTCCTCGGCGCCTACTCGGCGGGCGTCCCGACGTCTCGTGGCGCGCTGGTGGTCGCGTGATCGTCGCCGAAGATGCGTCGCGCGCTGGCCGTGGCCTCCTCGGCGATCACGTAGAGGGAGGGCACCAACAAGAGGGTGATGCCGGTGGCGACGAGGATGCCGAACCCCACCGAGAGGGCCATGGGGATGATGAACTGCGCTTGCCGCGAGGTCTCGAAGATCATCGGCGCGAGCCCTCCGAAGGTGGTGAGGGTGGTGAGCAACACCGGGCGAAAGCGCCGCGTGCCTGCCTCCATCGCCGCTGCGAACGGGGTCGCGCCCGCGTCGCGGCAGCGGTTGGCGTAGTCGACGAGCACGAGGGCGTCGTTCACCACCACCCCCGAGAGGGCCACGATGCCCATGAGGCTGAGGAGGCTCAGCGCGTAGCCCATGACGTAGTGGCCGAGCACCGCGCCCACGGCGCCGAAGGGGATGGCGATCATCACCACGAGCGGCTGCACGTAGCTGCGGAAGGGCACGCCGAGCAGGAAGTAGAGGGCACAGAGGGCGAGGAGGAGCCCGTCGAAGAGGGCGCTCACGCTCTCGGCTTGCTCTGCCTGCCGCCCCTGGAAGCTGAAGGTGAGGCCGGGAAACTGTCGCACCAGCTCGGGGAGGATGGTGCTGGTGAGCGGTCCCCGCACGCGCTCGATCTCGGCGATGGGTTGGACGTCGGCGGCCACGGTGGCCACCCGCCGCGCATCCCGCCGCTTGATCGCGGTGTAGGAGCGCCCGCGCGACACCTCCGCCACCTCGCGGAGGGGCACGTCGGTGCCGCTCGGGGTGCGGATGAGCAACGACTCGATGTCGAACTCGCTCGCGCGCTCCGCGGCCGGGCGGCGAACGAGCACGGTCACCTCGTTGCGTCCGCGCTGCTGACGGGTGGCGATGGCGCCGTAGAAGGCGTTGCGCACCTGGCGGGCGACCTCGGCCGAGGTGAGGCCGAGGCTCTCCCCAGAGGGCTTCAGCTTGAAGTCGAGCTGTTCCTTGCCCTCGGCGCGGCCGTCGTCGATGTCCTTCACGTTGGGGAACTCGGCGAGGGCGGCGGCGAGCGCCTCGCTGGCCCGATCGAGCGTCTCGATGTCGCGGTGGCTCAGCTCGATGGTGAGCGCGAGCCCCGACCCCGGGCCGCCGCGATCCGCCTCGAACCGGAGCGTGCGCAGACCCAACAGCGGCCCCGTGAGCTCGCGCCAACGGTCGGTGACCTCGGTGGTGCTGAGCGGCCGGATCTCAGGGTCGGTGAGGAACATCGTCACCTCCACCACGTTGTCGTTCACGGTCGACGCGACGCCCTCCGCGAGCGCCTCTCCGCCATGGCGCTCGATCACCTCCGCGCCCGTCTGCGCGAGGAGCTGGCGCACCTCCTCGACGCGCTCCTTCGGGCTGCCGAAGGGGAGGACGGCGGTCACGACGGCCACGTCGGCCTCGACCCGCGGCATGAAGATGACGCCCACCCGCCGCCCCGCCACGAAACCGGCGGCGAGGATGAGCGCGGCGAGGCAGGTGGCGAAGGTGAGCCAGCGAAAGGACAGCGCGCGAGAGAGAAGTGGGGCGTACACCCGCGCGACGAACCAACCGAGGGCACGGGTGCAAGCGTTGGTGACGCGCTCGGAGAGGCCGGGGCGTTCGCCCTCCGCGCGGCGCCGATCGTGGGCGAGGTGGGCGGGCAACACCAGCAGCGACTCCACCCACGACAGCATGAACACGGTGATGACGACCACCGGGATCACCTTCCAGATCTTGCCGAGAACACCGGGGATGAACAGAAGGGGCAAGAAGGCGATGACGTTGCTGATGATGGACACCCCGATGGGGACCGCGACGTCTTTGGCGCCGCGCACGGCGGCGCGGGCGAAGCTCACGCCGCGCTGCCGCTGCTCGTAGATGTTCTCGCCGGCCACGATGGCGTCGTCGACGACGATGCCGAGGGCGATGATGAAGGCGAACAGGGAGATGATGTTGATCGACACATCCATCCCGAGGAGGAAGATCAACGAACCGAGGAACGTGGTGGGGATGCCGAGGGTCACCCAGAACGCGAGGCGCAGCTCGAGGAACAAGCCGAGCACCACGATCACCAGCACGAGGCCGAGGAACGCGTTCTTGAGGAGCAGGCTGAGCCGCTGCTTGTAGTAGAGCGAGCGGTCGTTGTGGATCACCCACGACACGCCGTCGGGGAGGAGCGCCTCGGTCTCCTCCATCACCTCGACGACCGCATCGGACACGCCGATCGGCGTCTCGTCCCCCACACGGAACACGTCGAGCTGAATGGTCTGGTGCTCGCCGTAGAAGGCGTAGCGATCGACATCCTCGAAGCCCTCCCCGATGCTCGCGAGGTCGCGGAGACGGACGACGGCTCCCCCCGGCAGCGACACGATGGGGATCTCCGCGTATTGCCGAGCCCAATCGCGGCGGTCCTTCACGCGCAGCATGAGCTCGCCGCCGCGGGTCTCGACGCTGCCGCCGGGGAGCTCGACCGACGCGGCCTGGATGCGCGCGGCCACGTCGGCGAGGGTGAGACCGTGGGCTCGCAGCGTGTCCTGGGGCACCTCGACGTGGATCTCGAAGGCGCGCACGTTGACGACGTCGATCTGGGTGATGCTCCCATGAGCGAGGAGGCGGTCGCGGACGTCTTCGGCGATGTCGCGCAGGGTGCGCTCGTCGGCCGGGCCGTGGAGCATCAAGGACAACACGCCGCGTCGACGCGACCCGAGGGTGACGATGGGATCTTCGGCGTCGTCGGGGAAGGTGCGGATTTGGGCCACGCGCTGCTGGATGTCTTGATGGACACGCGCGTGATCTGCGCCGCGTATGAGCTCGACGTTGACGGTGGCCACCGTCTCGTTCGCGATGGCGGTGACCTCCTCGATGCCGTCGAGCCCGCGGACGGCCTCCTCCACCGGCAGCACGATCCCCTGCTCCACCTCCTCCGGGCTCGCCCCTGGGTAGGCGACGCTCACCGTGACCAGATCGAGATCGAACTCCGGGAAGACCTCCTGCTTGATCTTCAGCGACGAGAGCAACCCGCCCACGATGAGGAAGAGCATCAAGAGGTTCGGAGCCACTCGGCTCTTCACCATCCAGCCGATGATGCCGGCGCGCTCCCCGCTCATCGGCGACGGGCCTCGGAGTCTGTTTCTCCGCGGGCGACGAGCTGCATGCCGGGCACCGGCTTGAGCGCGCTCTTCACCACCCTCTCGCCCGCCTCGAGGCCACTCACTACGAACACCGCGTCGCGGCTCCGCGCGCCCACCACCACCGAGCGCACGTCGAGCTTTCCCTCGGCGTCCATCACCCAGACGGTGTCGCCGTCGCGCAAGAGGTGGCGGTCGAGCTCCACCGAGTCGACCTCTTCCCCTTCGAGCACGACGCGGACCCACGAGCCGAGGAGCATCTTCGGGGCCGCCTTCGCCTCGAGGCCGAGCGGGTCGTCCACCGCGACGACCACCTTGGCCATCCGCCCGCCGTCGATGACCTCGGCGCCGATGCGTAGGAGCGTGGCGTCTCGTGACGCGTTGGGGCCCCACGCCGCGTCGTCGAGCACGCGTACCCGTGTGTCGGAGGGGTGGAGCCAGCGCAGCTGATCCTTGGGCACCGCCGCCTCCACCCACCACGCGTCGATCCCCACGAGGTGCGCGAGCACGGTGGCGGCGGTTACGTTCATGCCCACCGTCACCGCGCGCTCTGTGACCACCGCGTCGAACGGCGCGGTGATGGTGGTGCGCGAGGCGTCGAGCTGAGCCTGCGCGAGCGCGGCCTTCGCGTCGGCCACGTCGGCGAGGGCGCTGTCGAGCTGCGGCCGGCGCAGGGCGAGGGCGTTCTCTTTGGCGCCGCCCGCGCGTCCCGGGTGCTCCTTCTCGTATTGCTCGAGCTCCGCGCGCGCGATGCGCTGGTTGCCGCGCTCGATGGAGAGGGCGGCCTCGGCGCGCGCGAGGGCGCTCTTGGCTCGCGCCACCGCGAGGTGGAAGTCGCGTCCGTCGAGGCGCGCGATGAGAGCTCCGCGCTTCACGATGGTGCCCGGCACCAGGCCGTCGCCGAGGGCGACGACGCGCCCGGTCACCTCCGGGCGCACCTCGACGGCGTGGGCCCCCACCACCGTGCCGCTCGCTTCAATCGCCACCTTGCGCCGCACCGACGTTGCCTCGACCACCTCGACGAGGGTGGCCTCGCGGGGCTGCGGCTTGCGCTTGGTGGACGGCTTGGTGTCGACGAGCCGCCACGCCCCGAACGTGGCCACGGAGAGCACCGCGAGCACCAGCACCGCCTCGAGCCACCGCCGGGCCCGGCCGGTAGCGCGCCGCGGCGTGGCAGCGTGGGCATCGTCGGGGGCTGTGCTCACGCCATCCATCATGCGGTTCGAGGGCGAGATCGGCGAGCGCCAACCGCCCCGCGGTGAGCAAGCTAGCACGCGTCGGCGCCGAATCCATGTGTAAGTAGCCGAAATTCAAAGAGCAGGAATTGGGCTGCGGGTCGCGCGTTGGGAATCGCGTGCCCGCAACGTAAAACCTCTGCAACGCTGTCGCGAGTCACGCGGCGGCGCGACCCGAATCCTCCAGGAGCGCGCCCGATGAGGCGACCGACGATGAGGCGACCCACGATGAGGCGACCAACGATGAGGCGACCGATGACGAAGAGCCCGGAGAGGCTCACCCCCCTGCGTGGCCTCGGCGTCTGCGTCGCCGTGCTCGGGCTGGTGCTCGGAGGCTGTGGGGAGGAGGAGCCGAGCGGCAGTGAGGTCAAGGAGGTGCCTGCGCCAGTGGCCGAGAGCGCACAGGCACAAACCCCCGAAGCGCCGGCGCGAGAGCGACCGCTGCGGGAAGGGCGCGGGCGGAGAGGCATGGCTGGAAAGGGCGGTAAGGGCGGCCCGACCACCCAGTTGCTTCACCTCGCCTTGGCCGAGCTCGAGCTGACCGACGACCAGCAGAAGACCCTCCGGGGGCTCATCGGATCCGCCAAGGCCGACGACGCGCGAGCCGCCCACAAGGAGCTGCGGG
Organism: uncultured Polyangiaceae bacterium; assembly: GCA_964401935.1. Taxonomy (GTDB): domain Bacteria; phylum Myxococcota_A; class Polyangia; order Polyangiales; family Polyangiaceae; genus JAPYTK01. The sequence goes on along the minus strand of CAYOAL010000052.1, from coordinate 27,409 downwards.
ACGCGCTCGCCGCAGGCGTGCGGGCCGGCGCCCTTGACGACGCGCTCGTCGAGACCAAGCTGAAGGCGCTCGAGGAGCTCGGCGCCGCCGAGCGGGAGCGGATGCACACCGCGCTCGACAAGCTCCACGCGACGCTCACCCCAGCGCAGCGCGTCGCTCTCGTGGAGAGCATCGGCGACAAGCTCGAGGAGCGCTTCCCCGAGCCCGAGGGCGACGACGCGGACGCCGAACGAGGTGAGCGGACGCGTCGGGGTGCGCTCGGCAGGGGAGCCCCCCAGGGCAACCTGAAGGCGTTGCTCCGCGACATCGAGCTGTCGGCCGAGCAAGAGACCAAGCTCCGCGCTGCGCTCGCAAGCACCGCCAAGCCGGACCGCGACGCCATGTTGGCGAAGGTGGCCAAGAAGCGCGAGAAGCTGAAGGCCATGGTCACTGCATTCGGAACCGACGCGTTCGACGCGAAGGCGCTCGCGGTGGAGGACGGTTCCACGTGGATGGCGCAGGCGATGCGGCGCCAGGTGGAGATGGTGCGGGTGGTGCTCGGGATCATCGATGCCGAGCAGCGCGAGGCGCTCGCGAAAGGGCTCGAGCAGGATCCGCGAGACAACAAGTCGCGTCGCGTGCGCGGGAAACCGGGTCTGAAACGAAATGAGCGCGGAGGCGTCGTTCGGGAGTGACGGTGGGCGCTGGCGGCTCGGCCATGGCGGTCGCCGGTCTCTCCCCCATGGTCGAAGGGAGCGTGTGGCGGCGAGGTGCTGTGTCGGTCGACTTGACGCTCGTGGCAAAGCGGGTCGAGCGCGGCGACGCGTCGGCGTTTCGAGAGATCGTCACGCAGACGGAGGGGCGCCTCTATCGCCTCGCCATGCGCATGATGGCCGACGCCGCGAGCGCCGAGGACGTGCTCCAAGACACCTACGTGAAGGCGTTTCGTGCCATCCGAGATGGCCGCTACGACGGCACCTCGAAGGTGTCGACGTGGCTCCACCGCATCCTCACCAACAGCTGCATCGACGCGCTGCGAAAGCGTCGAGAGCATGCCTCGGGGAACGTCCCCGAGCCCCACTACGACGGCGCGGTGACGGCCGATGCGCGGCTCGCGCTCTTGGAGATCGAGCGGTGGCTCGGGGAGCTCCCACCGTCGCAGCGGGTGGTGGTGGTGCTCCGTTTGCTCGAGGGCATGAGCGCGCTCGAGGTGGCAAAGATCCTGGAGTGCTCGGAGACGGCGGTGGAGCAGCGCCTGGTTCGAGCCCGCGCCGCGCTTCGCGAGCGGCGGGACAAGGCGGAGGGACGGTGACATGACGGAACGAGACGTGGAAAAGCTCGCCGAGCTCGCCAGGCGGACGGAGCACCTTCGCCCGACGCCGGGCTTCGTCGACGCGGTGATGGCCGCAATCGAGGACGACGCCGTCGCACCTCGCACGGCGCTTTTGGCCTCTCTGCCGTCTTCGCGCCCGCCGCGGTCGGCTGCGCTCTCCGAGGGGGTCAGCCGCTCCGGGGTGGTCGCGGTGCTGGTGGCGGCGGTCGCCGCGGCGGCCTGTGTGGTGCTCTCGATCGACGCGCAGAGCCGGTTCGACGAGGCGGTGCTGCTCTCGGTCGACGCGGTGGAGGTCGACGAGTGAGCGAACGACGCCTCGGCCTCAAGCCAGTCGCGGTGCTCGTCGCGGTGTTCGCGCTCGGCGCGGCCGCGGGTGGGGCGGCGACGTGGGCGCTGGCCGTGCGCGAGCTCGACGCGACCATGCGGCGACCGCCGGACCAGGCGCGGCTCAAGCTGCGGCTCGACGCGATGCGCCGCCACCTCGATCTCAGCGATGAGCAGGTCGCCCGGCTGGAGGTGATCTTCGAGGCGGCGGCGCGCGACAAAGACGCAGCGCTCGGCAAGTGTCGCCCTGAGCTCGACGCAGTACGTGGGCGCATCGGCGCTCAGATCGACGAGGTGCTCACCCCCGAGCAACAGGTGAAGCACCGGGCGATGAAAGAGGAGCGCCGCGAGCGCTTCGGCGACCGTGGGCAGGGCTCGGCGGCTCCTGCCTCGTCCGAGGCACCCTGAACACCGCGCCGAACAACACTGAACGGCACGCCGACAGGCTCCGAGGCGAATCGAGGTGGTGCACAACGACCCAGTTGTGCTGCTAGTCTTTGAGGGCAGTGCGACACCCTTACGTTGTTCTTCTCTTTGGTGCGCTCGGTGCGGCGACGCTCGGAGCGGCTTGCGCGACAGGCTCGAACACCGACACCGGCGTCGAAGACGACGCCTCCGGTGGCTCTACCGCAGGCCCCACCAGCGGCCCCACCGGGGGCTCGGGCGGTGCTCCCGCAGGCCCGACGGTGGGTCCAGGCGGCATGACCAACGGTCCCGGCGCGGGGGCCGGTCCCGGGGTCGGGGGCGCGGGGGGCGCCCTCGTGGGCGGCGCCGGGGGCGACGGCGGGGCGGGTGGCACCACGGTGGGCCCAGGCGGCACCGGCGGGAGCGTGGGGATCGGCGGCGGTGGTGGCGCCGGCGGGACGCCCATCGTGTGCACGCCGATCCTGCTCGACTCGAGCTTCGAGGCGGGCACGCCGAACCCGAGCTGGGCGGAGTCGTCGACCAACTTCGGTACCCCGCTCTGCACCACCGCCAGCTGCGGGGGGGGCTCGCCGCTCACCGGCACCTGGTTCTACTGGGGAGGTGGCTACCTGGCTCCCGTATTTGGCTTCGGCACGGAGATCAGCATCGTCAGCCAGACGCTGGTGATCCCGGTCGGCACCGCCACGCTCGAGTGGCGGATGGCCATGCCCAACTGCGACGTTGGCTTCACCGTCGAGGACTACTTCGGCATCCGCATCGACGGCACCACCGTGGTCTACCTCACCGACACCCTGAGCGACCCGTCTTGCGGCTCGAGCGTGTACCAGCTCCGCTCGGTGAACCTGAGCGCCTTCGCCGACGGCGGCACCCACTCTATCGAGATCATCACCGATCAGTACTTCGACGACTTCATCTCCACCGACGTCACCAACGTGTTCGTCGACGACGTGGTGCTCACCTCGTGCCAGTGATGAAACGCCTCCTCACCCCTCTCGGCGCTGGGCTGGTGCTCGTGGTCGCCTACGCGTGCAACAGCGGCGAGTCGGTGTTCAGCGACGGCGGCGTGCTCGCCGGCTCGGGCGGCGACACCTCGAGCGGCGGCGCCGGGACGGGGAACGACGGGCCCGGCGGCTCGGTGGCGGTGACGGTGGGTCAAGGCGCGGGCCCCGGGAGCGGTGGCGCGGGGGGCGTGGGACAGGGAGGAGCTCCGGTGGGCGCGGGGGGCGCGGCGCAGGGCGGGGCACCAGGCACGCTCGAGTGTTTCCTCCCCAACTGGTGCGACGAGCCCAACCTCGAGAAGTGCAGCTGCACCGGCTGCAATCCGCAGAACCCTCAGTGCACGCAAGGGGAAGACTGCGTGTGCCCCGACTGTCAGGGCAAGGACGGCTGCGAAGGCTGCACGATGGGCGGCCCCAACGGCTTCTGCAACCCGTACTACGAGGGCTGTGGCTGCGAAGACTGCGCGAACCACCCGCTCTGTCTGAAAGACTAGACCTCGAGCTCCACTTCGCGCCGGTAGGTGTCGTCGCCCTCTTTCGGGCCCTTTCCCTGCTCGGCGCGTCGCATGAGGCGAAGGATCTGAGGGCCCATGAGATCGAGCTCGGTGGAGGTGTAGTGCTCGCCGCCGAAGCGGTGGATGGCGCGGGTCTGGACCTCGAGCATCTCCGCGTCTTGGGAGAAGATCTTCATCGCCACCGGATCGAGCACGGGCTTGATGGCCCAGCCTGGCAACCGCATGCGGAACGACACCACCGCGTAGAGCTTGGTGACGAAATCTTCCACCGGCGTGCACACCGAGGTGATGAGCACGTGGTTCTCGTCGCCGATGCGGTACTCCACCTGCGCGATCGAGGGGAGGATGAACCGATCGAAGTGGGTGACCAGCCCCCCCGAGGGCGACAGGATGCGCGCCGCCAGGCCCGAGGGGCGCGGTTCGCCGATGTACTCGGTGACGACGCGATCCGCCGACCGTGTGACGACCGCGCGGATGCGGTTCTTGGTGCCGGTGCCACGAAAGAGCCCCTTGTGGAGATACGCGGTGTGGGGCACGTCGAGGGCGTTCTCGGCGGTGGCGACGATGGTGGCCTTGGCCTCCACCGCGCGTCGCACCGTGGTGTAGCGGGGGTCGTCGAGGAGCGGGAGGCGGTAGGGCTCGCCCTCGGGCTCGCGGTCGGGATGCGCCCACAGCCACACGTAGCCGTCGCGCTCGAGCGCAGGGTAGCGAGGCACCGCCCGGCGCGGGAGCTCGGCGTCGCCGCACAGGCCGGGGATCTTGCGGCAGTTGCCCTCGCGATCGTACTCCCAGCCGTGATAGGGGCACTCGAGCCGCCCGTTCACGCGCTCCCCTCGCGAGAGCGGTACGTTGCGGTGCGCGCACCGATCGAGCAGCACCCCCGGTTGTCCGCGCTCGTCGCGAAACACCACCAGCGGCGTGCCGTAGATCATGCGGGCGAGGGGCTTTTCGCCGAGCTCCTCGGTCGTGGCCACGATGTACCAGGCGTTCGGAATCCTCGCCACCGACGATCTGGCGACGAGCCGCTCGGCGGCGACGGCGACGTCGATCTCGCTCATTGAAGCCTCATGATCGTAAGCTCCGTGGTCTTCGTAGCATCATCGTGAGGCGGTGGCCGGTTCGTGCTGCGTCCAGCCTGGATCGTCGCCGAAAATGAAACCGCCGCCGCCCACCGTGATGCGCAAGTAGCCCCCGCTCACGCCGAGGCGCTCGAGGCCCCCCACCTCGTTGCCGTCCTCGTCCTTCCAAGCGCCGGGGAGGATCGGGATCAAAAAGCCGCCTTCGGCGCCGAGCACGAAGCCCCCGCTGCCGAAGAACAAGAGGCGCTGGTAGCCCACCCCGAAATCGAACGTGAAAAACCCCGCGCTGAACGCGTCGGTGTCGTCGGGCGCCACACGCGCCGCGCCGAACTCGATGGCCTGGGTGGCCAGCGCGTTCTTCATCTCGATGGTGAGCGAGTACCCGCCCAGCCCGAAGTACGGGTAGAGCAGGTTGAAGTCGTTGTTGTAGGCGGCGTAGCCGATGTCGAGGCCCCCACCGCCCCCCGTGATGAGCACGTTCGCCCCCTGGGACTGATCGGCCATCACCGACCACCCCATGCCCTTGCCGCCCACGAGCAGGGTGCCGGCGATGAGCAGCTTGCCGCCGCCACCGAACTGCATGCCGAGGGGGCTGATGGTGAAGTCGTTGCCGAGCGCGCGTGGCCTGGCCATCTCGTCGTCGAAGTGGTCGTAGCCAAAGAGCGCTCCGCCGAAGAACGCATGCCCGAAGCCGCCCCACTCTGCCGGAGGCTTCGCGTGGACAGTGCCGGCGAGAAATGACGACGACAAGGCGATCCCGGCGCAGGTGACGAGGCGATGCGTTCGAAGCATGGGAGGCCGGAGCTTCGCACTGGCAGCCGCGATGGGCAACCGCCACCGCCACGCCAGCGGCGACGTCAGGGCTCGCGGCTCATCACCGCCGTCCACCGTTCGGGGAGGGTCGCATCCCCCCGTCGCTCGTGCCACCACGCGCGCGCCGCGCCGTCGCCGCGCATCTTCACGTAGGCGTATTCGTCTTCCGCGGCCGGCACCACCTGGAGCACCACCACCTCTTCCTCGCCCACCGTTCCTGCCGTCGCCGGCACGAGGATGAAATGCTCGAGCTCGAAGATGGGCGCGTCGGTGCGCAACGGCTCGAAGGCCTTGAAGCGGATGTCGAGCGGGCGCTCGTCGGCGTGGAGCAGCCGACCGAGCTGCACCAGCACCTCCGCCACCTTGCGCGAGCGTTCGGGGCAGAGGGTCATCAGCTCGACGCGCGCGGGGGTCTCCCCCTGGGCGTGGGGTTGGGCTCGTCGGGCGAGACCAACGCTCACGAGCGCGCTCCCGCGCGGGCCATCGAAGCTCACGATGTCGTGGGCGATGCCCCCTGCTTCGCGCTGTTCGAGCACGAGCGCGGGTTGGTCGCCGAACCGTCGTCCGAGGTGGGTCTCGAACGCCGCACGATACGCCGCGAGCGGCATGAACACGTCGGTCTCCACGAGCGCGGGCTGGGGCTCGGGGGGGCTCGGCAGCGGTGCGACCTCCGCTCGGGACGCCGAGGTGACCGGCTGCGGAGCGGGCGGGGCCGGCGGTGGACCGCAGGCGAGCGAGAGCGCGAGGGCCAACACGGCGTTGCTCCGCTGCATGCGTGGAGCTTCCGCCCGAACCCATCCCCGCGCAAGCGCGCGTTGGCGTCGCGCCCTGCTCACTCTACCGAGACCAGCTCGATCTCGAACTCGAGGAGCGCGTTGGGAGGAATGTTGGGTGGCTGACCCTGCGCGCCATAGGCCAGCTTGGCGGGGACCGTGAGGCGACGCTTCCCCCCCACCTTCATGCCCAACACGCCTTCGTCCCAGCCGGCGATGACGTCGCCACGGCCGAGCTCGAAGAGGTAGGGGCCGCGCCTCTCGCTCGTGTCGAACACCTTCCCGTCCTCGAGGCGCCCCACGTAGTGAACCGAGACGCGGCTGCCCTCTTCGGCGACCTCCCCGTCGCCTTCGACGAGATCTTCGATCCCGAGGCCCGACTCGGTGACCACCATATCGCTCTCCGCGTCGTCGTCTGCGGCGGTCGTGTCGGGCTCGAGACCTTGGGGAGCAGGCTGGTCCTCCGGCGCCGCGACCAGGGGAGGGGACGGCGCGGAGTCGGCGGGGGGAGGCGGCGCGCAGGCGCCGAGCACGCAGGCGCCGAGCACCCAGGCGCCGAGCACCCAGGCGCCGAGCACCCAGGCGCCGAGCACCGAGGCGCCGCGCACCCACGCGCCGAGCCGCCACGGGATGGCCCGTGGGAGCGCGGAGCGGAGCGACGACGAACGCACGGGCAGCGCGTCCATCAGTCCCTGCGGTACATGGTCATGACGCAGGCGCCGCCGAGGCCGAGGTTGTGTTGGAGGGCGACCTTGGCGCCCTCCACCTGGCGCTTTTCGGCCTGGCCGCGGAGCTGCCACACCAGCTCGGTGGCTTGGGCCAAGCCGGTGGCCCCGAGGGGGTGGCCCTTCGAGAGCAGGCCCCCGGAGGGATTGACCACGAACTTGCCGCCGTAGGTGTTGTCGTCCTCGGTGATGAACTTCTCGGCCTCGCCCTCCTTGCACAGCCCGATGGCCTCGTAGGTGAGCAGCTCGTTGGCCGTGAAGCAGTCGTGGAGCTCCACCACTTGCACGTCTTCTGGGCCGAGGCCGGCCTGCTCGTAGAGCTGATCCGCGCAGAGCTTCGCCATGTCGTAGCCGATGGCCTTGATCATACTGCCCGACTCGAACGTGGCCGGCGTGTCGGTGGTCATGCTCTGGGCCGCGATGTACACCGGCTTCTGGATGTTGTGCTTTTTGGCGAACTCGTCCGAACAGAGCACCGCGGCCGCCGCGCCGCAGGTGGGCGGGCAGCACTGATAACGGGTGAGCGGATCGAACACCTCGGGCGAGGCCAGCACCTCCTCCACGCTGAGGCGCGTGTTGAAGAGCGCGTACGGGTTGTTGGCGGCGTGGTTCCGGGCCTTGGAGGCGATCTTGGCGAACGTCTCCCGCTTGGTGCCGTATTTCCAACGGTACTCACGGGCTGCGCCGCCAAAGAACTGGGCGGTGGGCGGCGCGTTGCCGAAGCCCTGGATGTCGTTCATCGCTTGGGCGTGCTTGTCCATGGGGTTGGTGCGGTCGTCCCATTTGCTCGCGAGCGCGCCACGCTCCATCTGCTCGAACCCCACCGCGAGCACGCAGTGGACCAGGCCCGCGCGGATCGCCTGGGCCCCGAGCATGAGCGCCGAGCTCCCCGTGGAGCAGTTGTTGTTCACGTTGAAGATGGGGATGCCGGTGAGGCCCACCTCGTAGAGGGCGCGCTGACCGCACGTGGAGTCGCCGAAGACGTAGCCGGCGAACGCCTGCTGCACCTCTTCGTACTTCACGCCGGCGTCTTCGAGCGCAGCCCTGGCCGCGCTCGAAGCCATCACGTTGTAAGGGTCGCTACTGCCGGGCTTGCCGAACTTGACCATCCCGACGCCGATGACGTTGACCTTGCTCATGACTCTCTCCTGCTCTCGTGACTGCCGCTTACCCAACTCGCGATCACACCAGTTTGTTCAAGAAGCCCAAGCGCTTTGCAACTCGGACGTCGCCGTCCACGCGCAGCTTGCCGCTCTGGAAGAAGCGCTGCACGAGGCCTTCCCCCGCGCAGAGCTCGGCGAGATCCGCGTCCTTGATGGTGAGCGTGGTGGTGGGATGGTCGGCGAGGCCTGGCTTGACGCTGCCCTTGCCGTTCTCGAGATCGATGGTCCAACCCCCGTCCGGGTCGGCCACCCGGAGCTCGATCACCGCCTTCACCTCACCCACCAGGCCGGGGGTCTGTGCGATGCGCTTCTCGAGGGCGGCGAGGATGGCGGGGGCCTTGGCCGTCTTCGTGGCCGCCTTGGGAGCGGCGGCGGGGGCCGCACCGGCACCTTGGGCCTTCAGCTCGGCGACCTTCTTCTTCGCCCAGTCGGCGTCGATCTTCTGCAGGAAGCTGAGCTTCTGCGACGCCATCACGTCGCCGGAGACCTTGAGCTTGCCCTCGAAGTACATCTTCTGCGGATCCGCCTTGCCGCTCGTCATGTTCATGAAGTCGGCGTCGGCGAGCTCGAGGGTGACGTCGGGTTTCGCCGTCTCGCCCTGATCCACGGCGCCCTTCCTGAGATCGAGCGTCCACACGCTGTCGGGCTCGGTGAGCTTGAACTGGAACACGCGCTGGATCTTCTCCGCGAGCTCGGGGTGCTCTTGCACGTAGGCGCGGATGCCGAGGAACACGTCGCTGCTCGCCGGCTCGGCCGGTGCGGCCGCCGCCGGGCTCGTCGCGGGCGCACCCCCGGCGCGTGCCTGCATCGCGTCGACGACCCGCTGCGGCTCGAGCTTCTGCAGGAACTTGAGCTTCTGCGACGCCATGATGTCGCCGCCGATCTTGAGGTCGCCGGAGAAATAGAGCTTCTGGGCGTCCGCCTTGCCGGTGCACATCAACATGAAGTTCCGATCGGTGAGCTCGAGCGTGCAATCGGGTTTTTCGGTCTCCCCTTGACCCACGCTGCCGGCGCCATTCTTCACGTCGACCGTCCACACGCTGTCGGGGCTCGAGAGCTTGAACTGAAACACCTTGCCCACCTTGTCGGTGATGCCCGCGTTGTCGGTGAGGTAGCTGCCGATGGCGGCAAAGATGTCGGCGCTGATGGGCTCGAGCGGCGCGTCGGCCGCCTTGGCCTGGGGCTTGGGCTTGGGCTGGGCCTTCGGGATCTCGTCGTAGAGGTTGACGGCCGCGTTGGAGATCACCACCTCGTCGCGCTCCTTCACCTTGCAGCGGAACACGACGCGGTTGTCGCTCTCTCGCCACATCTCGGTGATCAGCGTGTCGCCAGGGAACACGCTCTTGGCGAAGCGCACCTTGATGCTCTTGAAGTAGCGCGGGTCGCCGTTCTTGGCGAAGGAGCGCACCACGTGCCGGCCGGCGTAGCCAAAGGTGCAGAGCCCGTGGAGGATGGGCCGCTCGAAGCCGAAGGCCTTGGCGAAGCTGGGATCCACGTGCAGCGGGTTCACGTCGCCGCTGAGGCGGTAGAGCAGGGCTTGGTTCGGGCCGATCTTCTCCTCCACCACCTTGTCGGGGGCGCGGTCGGGGGCGACGTTCTCCTCCACGCTCGGGCCGCGGTCACCGCCGAAGTTGCCGGCGCCGCGGATGAAGTAGATGTAGTTGTTCACCAACAAGAGCTCGCCGTTCTCGTCGTAGCTCTTCGTCTCGGTGTTGATGATGGCGCCCTTGCCCTTGTCCCAGATCTCCTTGATCTGGGCCTTGTGGGTGAGCTTCGCCTTGCGGGGCAGCGGTCGAACGACCTCGGTGTACTGCTCGCCGTGGAGCAGCCGATCGAGGCCGTAGTTGAGGCCAGGGGCCTGCTTGCCCTGGGTGGCCATCTCGATGAGGCCGCGCATCGCGGGGATCACGCCGAAGGTGGGGAGCGCCACGAAGCCATCGCCGTGCATCTCGTAGACGAGGCGGAGCTCGGTCTTGTCGAGCGGATCCGCGGCGGCGCCCACCCCGAGGGCGTAGAGGGCGAGATCACGCTCGTCGTAGCTCGAGGAGAAGTCGGGGTAGCGGTAGCCGAGGGCCTTGTCCACGTCGACGAGCTCGTTGCCGCCCTTGCTCGGCCCGGCCTGGATGTTCTCCATCACCGGTCCCATCGACTGCGTGATGTCGCGTGGGTGCGTCGCTGCTTCGAACGAGGTGATGCGGCCGAACGACGTCTTCACCGTCTCGGGGGTGATGGCCCGGCCGAGGCGCACCGTCTCGCCCACGCTGCGCTGCCAACGGAGCTTGGCGAAGAAGCCGCCCCCGACCTCGAAGAGGCCACCGTTCTCGCTGCACTCCTGGTGACAGAGCCACAAGACGAGCGGGCTCACGTATTCGGGCTTGAGGGCCTTGGTGAGCTCCTCGGGCAGCACCGTCTCGGTGAGGCGCGAGCCGGCGATAGGGGCGATGGTGTTGACGTGGATGCCCTTCTTGCCGCCTTCGATGGCGAGGGTGTTGCCGAAGCCGAGCAGCCCGAGCTTGGCCATCGAGTAGTTGGCCTGCCCGAAGTTGCCGTAGATGCCGGCGGCGGACGCGGTCATCACGATGCGGCCGTAGCCCTGGTCGCGCATGTGGGGCCACGCGGCGTGGGTGACGCGGAAGCTGCCGTTCACGTGCACGCGGTAGATGAGATCCCAGTCGTCGCGAGTCATCTTGTGGAAGCTCACGTCGCGGAGGATGCCCGCGTTGTTCACCACCACGTCGACGCGGCCGTAGGTGTCGAGGGCGGTCGCTACGATCTTGTCGCCGTCCTCCACCGAGTCGTAGTTTGCGGTGGCCTCACCACCCGCTTGCTTGATCTCTTCCACCACGGTGTCGGCGGCCTTCGCGCTCTTGCCTTCGCCGTGCATGCTGCCGCCCAGGTCGTTGACCACGACCTTCGCGCCGCGCGACGCGAACGCCAGCGCGTGCGAGCGGCCCAGACCCGCCCCCGCCCCGGTGATGATCACGACCTTGTCATCGAAACGCAGCTCGTTGCCCATCGTGCCTCTCGCTTTCTCTCTTGGTTGCTCAGCGCGGAATGATCTGCGCGGGTGGATCGTCGCGGTGGATCTGCGCGTGGTCGCGCGGTTCGCTCGTGCGTGGCGTCGACTGCGCGGCGCCCCGTCGCGGGGGGCGGGCCCGTTGGCAGCCGCTCGGGGGCCTGTCTCCCCGAATCTTTCGCGTGCGAAACATTCACCACGCGCAGCGCTTCGTCAAGCGCCGAGGTGCTCGTATTTCACGAGGCCCCCGCGTGCGCTGCGACCGCCGCCTTCGCGGCCCCCGCCGCTACTCCGAGCCGCCGCCGCCGCGACCGCCGCCGCCCCCGCCCCCGCGCCCGCCGCCGCGACCGCCGCCGCCGCCGCCGCCGCGACCGCCGCCGCCGCCGCCGCGACCGCCGCCACCGCCGCCGCCACCGCCACCGCCGCGAGCGCCGCCGCCATCGCTGCCGCCGCCACCGCCACCGCGACCACCGCCGTCCTCACGGTGCGCCTCGTGGCCGGCCCGGTGATCGTGGCCCTCGGAGGTCCCCGCCTTGCCACGCCGAGCCTGCATCTCAGCGGCGATCGTCGCCAGATCGTCGCTGTCCAGGGCCAACACCAGCGGGAGGAGCTGCTCGTCCTCGAGGGCGGTGTGCCGGCGGTAGCCGCCGTCGAGCTCGGAGGCGAGCTCGCGCGCTGCGTGCACCGCGTCGTCGTCGAGCCCGGCCTGCAACCGCTCGAGCTGCGCGATCAGGCGCTGCGCGAGGTCGTCCTGCTCCACGTGCTCCCGCCGAAGCCGCGCGATGAGGGGGGCCGCGTCCGCGCCGAGCCGGGGGAACACCGAGTCCTCCTCGTCGCCGATGTGGTTCTTCGCCGACCGCTGCAGGAAGCGGAGCACGTCGGCGAGCACGGCCTGGGCGTCGACGGCGCCCTCGCTCGCGCCCTCCGCGAGCGCGTCGAGGGTGGTGAGGAGTTGGGCCATCCGCTCCTCGAGACGGCGGTGGCTCCGCTCGAGCATGTCGGCTGCGCTTTTGAGCATGTCGTGCAAGTTACTCTCGCCCGCGGGCGACGTCATGCGAGCGACGAAACTGTTTCGCACGCGTAGATTTCGCCCTATGATCTCGGGATGAACGGCCCCCCCAACGGCGCGGGAGGATTTCTTCACCGCGCTAGACGCCCGCGGGCCAGAACCGTGTAAGGTAGCGCGACGGCTCATGGCCAGTCTGCCCGAAGCTGCCCCCGCAGAACCACGCGTTGTATCCGCGGCCGGCAAGACGGATGTCGGTCGCCGGCGCGACCACAACGAGGATCAGGTCCTCGTGTCCGCGGAGCTGGGCTTGTACGCGGTGGCGGACGGGATGGGGGGCCACCAAGCGGGAGACGTCGCAAGCTCGATCACCGCCGCCGCGCTCGAAGAGTACTTCTGGGAAGAGCAGGATCTCGGGGACGACATCGAGGGGCTCGACGGCCTCCCCCCCGGCGCCGTCCGTCTGGTGAAGGCGGTGCATCACTGCAACCGCGAGGTGTTCAAGCGCAGCGGTCGGTCGGCCAACCAAGGGGGCATGGGATCCACCGTCGTGGCGCTCCACGTGGACGAGAAGGAGGGGGTGCTCCACATCGTGCACGTCGGCGACAGTCGCTGTTACCGCATCCGCGGCGGCCAGATCGCGCTGATGACCCAGGACCACTCGATGGTCAACGAGGCGCTCCGCCTCAACCCCGATCTGAGCGAGGAGATCCTGCGCCAGCTGCCCTCCAACGTGGTCACCCGAGCGCTTGGAACGAAGGAGAACGTGCAGCCCGACGTGCGCACCGAGAAGCTGCACAAAGGCGACATCTACCTCCTCTGCTCGGACGGCCTCAGCGGTGAGGTCGCCGAGGACGATCTCTTGTTCGGCGTGCTCGAGTCGGAGAACCTCGAGGACGGCTGTGACCTCTTGGTGGCGATGGCCAACGAGGCGGGAGGGCGCGACAACATCTCGGCGGTGCTCATGCGCGTCGAGAAGGGGCCGCCTCCGCCAGCCCCTCGGCTGGTGAGCGACGGCGACGAGATCGACGTGGTGCTGGCCAGCGGCTCGCTCGACGACTCCGAGCTGGATGCCTGGCTCGCCGCGCCCGACGAGGTGGATGAGGACGCCGAAGAAGACGTCAAGTTCTCGGAGCCGCCGCCCGCGCCCGCCGACCGCACCACGCGCCGCGTTCGCCCTGCCAAAGACGACGACGACGAGGCGCTCGAGGAGGACAGCGGCAGCGTGCAGGTGACCGACGCGGAGCTCGATGAGGCCGAGCTCGAGGCCGCCGAGCTCGAGGCGGACGACGAGGACGCCGCCCACGAGGACGCCGCCGACGAGGACGCCGCCGACGACGACGCCGAGCCCGACGACGACGCCGAGCCCGACGACGACGCCGAGGATGACGCGGATGACGATGGTGAGCTCGAGCTCGGCCATGCGGAGCTGGAGCTCGACGAGGCGCCCGAAGGGCTGGCCGCGTTGGCCCCGCCGTTCGGGAACGAGCCCCCGAGGCTTCGCCGCCCCTCGAGCATCCCCCCCGAGGCCACCCCCGACGACTACATCGTGACCGGTGAGCTCTCCGCGCTCCCCGTCATGGGGATCGGCGATTTGATGTTCGACGATCCTCCGCCCGAGGAGATGAGGCGAAAGTGCCACCACTGCGGGCACCGCCTGCTGCCCGAAGAGCGCTTCTGCGGCATGTGCGGCACCCGCACGCGCGAGTCCGACGAGAAGGATCCGGACGCTCCGGTGTGCGACGCCTGCGGCGCGGAGGTTCTCGAAGATACGCGCTTCTGTGTGGAGTGCGGTGTCCGCCTGTAGCCTCCCCAACCGCTGTCTACATCGCCCCCGAACCCGGGCGCGGCCGCACCTCGGACGGCACCAGCCACGTCTCCGGCCGACAAGCGTGCGCGTGCCGTCAACGCGCCGGCGGAAGGGGGATGAGGCGTGAGACGCGCTTCTGGTGCTCGCGATAGTGTGGCCGCTTGGCGATCATGCGTCGCTCGAGCATCGGGATGCTGACGAAGAGGAACATGGCGGTGAGCGCGAGGGGGCCGGTCGCGGCCCACCAGGCGTTGGGCTCGGCGGCGAGGCCGAACACGAACAGCCCCCACCAGAACGACACCTCGCCGAAGTAGTTGGGGTGCCGCGACCAGCTCCAGAGGCCGGTGGTCATGATGCTCGCCGGATCGGGTCGCCCCGCCGCGAAGTCGTGCAGCTGCCGATCGGCGGTGGCCTCGATGAGGATGGCGCCTGCGGTCACCAAGAGCGCGGCTGCGTCGAGCGCGCCGAGCGGACGGGTGGAGGTGGCAGCCAAGAAGATCGCAGGGCAACAGGCGAGCACCATCACCGTCGGAAAGAAGTGCAGGCCGAAGAAGCTCACCAGCCAGTAGCGCGGCCCTGTCTTGTCTCGCAGCGCCACGTAGCGCCAATCCTCGTGGTCGAGCCCCCGCCAGTGGCGCGCCCAGTTGAAGGTGAGGCGCACCCCCCAGGTGGAGACGAGCGCGATCACGAGCCACGCGCGGGGGGTGATCGACGGGCTCGCGAGCGCCCACACCCAGACGAAGACGATGGGGGCGACGCTCCAGTACGCGTCGTAGAAGCTCGAGTTGTCGAACGCGCGGCTGAACGCGAACACGACGCAGGTGCCGACGGCATCTGCGAAGGCCACGCGCCAGAACGGGTGCGTGAAGGGCCCGAGCTCGTGCGCCGCCCAGCCCGCGGCGAGGGCGGCGACATAGGCGACGGCCACGAAGGTCTGGCCGCGGCGGAGGCTCGAGGAGGACATAGCGTGAAGGCTCGATTACGAAGGGCCTATGCGGATCGCAACGTGGAACGTCAACTCGATCAAGGCGCGACTGCCGTTCGTGCTCCACTGGCTCGACGCGCGCGAGCCCGACATCGCCTGTTTGCAGGAGCTCAAGGTGGACGCGGACGCCTTCCCGCACGACGAGCTCGCGGCCCGCGGCTACGAGGTGGCCCTCCACGGCCAACCCACGTGGAACGGCGTGGCCGTCATCAGCCGCGCACCGGTAGAGCTCGTGCAAGCGGGGCTCCCCGGCGCGGAGGCCATCGGGGCGCGCCTGCTCACCGCCACCACCTCGGGGCTCTCGGTGACGAGCGTCTACGTGCCCAACGGCAAGACCCTCACCCACGAAGACTTCGGCACCAAGCTCGACTTCTTGCGCGCCCTCGTCGACTACGTCGACGTCCACCTCGAGCGTGAGGCCCTCGGCTTCATCGGTGGCGACTTCAACATCTGCCCCGAGGATCGAGACTCCTGGGCCCCGAACCCCGAGCACATCTTCCACACCGCTGCCGAGCGCGGTCTCTTGCGTCGCATCCTGGAGCTGGGATGGTCGGACATGTACCGCCGCATGCACCCCGACGGCGACATGTTCAGCTGGTGGGACTACCGCGCCGGCTGCTTTCACAAGAACCAGGGGCTGCGGATCGACTTCTTGCTGGCGTCGCGGGCGCTCATGGCGCGCGCCACGGAGGTGTGGATCGATCGCGAGTATCGCAAGAAAAAGGACGGCCACACGCCCTCCGATCACGCGCCGGTCATCGCGGAGCTCTTGATGTCATGACGCGCTGCGCGGGGTGAGCGCTGTGAGGGTCACGGTCCGAACATGCCGGCGCCGATCCCGAGCCCGAGGCCAGGAGCGAGCCCCAACCCAGCGCCGCCACCCGCGCGCGAGAGGAGGTTCGGTCCCAACACGTGGCTCACCAAGGTGCACACCTGGAGCACCGTGGGGTGTTGGCACCCGAGCCACTGGCCGAACGGCTTCTGCTCGTCGCCGTCGCTGCGAAGCACGAGCCCGCTGGGGTGCAGCACCAACCAGCTGTGCTCCTCCCCTGGGCGGATCGCCTCGCCTGCGCCCACCCAGCCGAGCGGCGTGTCGTCGGTGCCGAACACCAGCCCGTCACGTTGGAGGAGGGCCACCGGCGCGTGGTAGGCGTCGTACACCCGACCGGACGCGTCGATGGTGAGCACGTGGCGCCCGTTGGCGAACACCCGTCCGCTGGGCCCCACGTCGATGACGACGTCGCCGTTCACCCAACGGGCCTCGGGCACGAGGAGGGGTTGCCCACCCCCTCCCCACCCGCTGGGAGGAGCAGCAGCGCAGGCGCTCGTGAGGAGCGCGCAGCCAAGGACGGAGAGGGCGCGGGGAACTTCCAAGAGGGTCACGAACACCGTAGAACGATGGTCATGCGCGTGCCACTTGGTCTGTGTCTCCTGGGAAGCCTCTTGGCCTGCTCACCCGCGTCACCCCCCGAGCCACCCGAGGTTGTCGGCGGGCCGGCCACGAGCGCTCCCTCCCCCATGAGCGCCGCGCCTCCCGTCGCCTCGAGCGCGCCCGTCGCCGACACGCGCCCGGTGCCCTGCGGCGCGCTCGGCTGTCTTCAGTTTGGAACGGCCGCCCAGGCCTTTGCCGCCGCGTTGGCCAGCGAGCCGGAGGTGGTGGCAGTGGGGGAGGCGCACGCGCAGAAGGGCACCGAGCACATCGCCACCGCGACCGCGCGCTTCACCGAGGCGCTCCTCCCGATGCTCGCCGAGAGCAAGAGCGACCTGGTCCTCGAGCTCATCGTTCCCGATCCAGCCTGCAAGCAGACCACCGCCCAGGTGGAGAAGCAGGTGGAGAAGCCGGTGACCGAGTCGCAGGCCTCCACCAACAAGAGCGAGTTCGTGGTGCTCGCCGAGAAGGCTCAGGCCCTCGGGATGCGTCCGCACGTGCTGCGACCCACGTGCCGAGAGCTGGAGGAGGTGGCCAAGGCCGGCGATGACGCGGTGTTGAAGACGCTCAGTCTCATCGCGTTCCTCTCCGACGACATGGCGCGACGGATCCTCGAGCGCAACGTGAAGACGTCGGTGGACAAGGGCGTGGTCCTCTACGGCGGAGCGATGCACAACGACCTCGCGCCGGCCGAAGGCCGCGAGTCGTTCTCGTTCGGCCCGTCGCTCTCGAAGCAGGTGGCCGGCAAGTACGTCGAGATCGATCTCATCGTCCCCGAGTACATCAAGGACAACGACACCTGGCGGAAGCTCGCGTGGTACCCCCACTACGACGTGGCAAAGCTCGGCGAGCGGACCACGCTCTTCGCCACCGGCCCCAACAGCTACACGTTGATCTTCGCGGCCACGAAGTAGCGTCGGCGCCGACGATCCGACGGCGCGCTGGGGGCGTGCGCGGAGCCTGGCCGGGCGCGGAGGTGCCGCGGCGGCTCAAGACACCCACAGGGCTGCTGCCGCCGCGGCGAGGACGAACGTGGTGACGATGGCGACGACGAGCGGGCAGACGCGGAGGTGGGCGAGCCGCGCCACCCTTCGCGCCGACGGCGTGGCCCCGACCCAGGGCTCCGGCCCGGGGGGCGTGAGGTGCTTGCTCCGCGGTCGCGGCAACAGCTCGCTCACCGAGATCGGCAGCGCGGCGTGGTCGACGAACAAGGTGCGGCTCCCGTCGAACGCCGGATCTTCGTAGAACGGGATCGCGCCGGCGTGCGGGCTCGGGAGCGGCCCGCGGAGCTCCATGGCCGCGAGCTCTGCGGCGACGGCTCGGGCGCTCTCTGGGCGCTGCTGAGGGTTCTTCTCGAGGCAGCGCATGATCAGCGCGGCGAGCGGGAGGGGACAGCTCGGCGCGCGCTGGCGGATGGGGACCGGTGGTGCCGAGAGCTGCGCGAGCGCGAGCCGGATGGGGTCGTCGTCCTCGAACGGCAGCGCCCCGGCGACGAGCTCGTACAGCACCACGCCGAGGGAGTAGAGATCGGACCGCGGCTCGGCCGCGCGCCCCGATTTGACCTGCTCGGGCGCGATGTACGCCGGCGTGCCGAGGAGCTGACCGGGGACGGTGAGCTGGGTGGCGCTGGACAGCTTCGCGATGCCGAAGTCGATGAGGTGCACGTGGAGCGAGCCGTCGGCCTGCACGCTCACGAGGATGTTCTCGGGCTTGAGATCGCGGTGCACCACGCCAGCGTCGTGAGCGGCGGCCAGGCCCTCGCAGAGCTGCGAGGCGATCGTCGCGAGCTCCTCGAGCGTCTCCACCGGGTGCTCGTCGAGGGAGACCCCCTCGAGCAGCTCCATCACGTAGAAGGCCGAACCATCGCCGAGCTCGCCGGCGTCGGTGATGCGCACCACGTGAGGGTTGTCGATGGCCATGGTGGAGCGCGCCTCGTGGAGGAAGCGTCGGCGCACCTCGGGGTGACGGGCGAACGCCCCCCGCAGCACCTTGAGCGCCACGAGCTCGTCCTCGACGCGGTCGTAGGCGGTGTACACGCAGCCCATGCCCCCCTCGGCGAGGAGCTGCTCCACCTCGTAGCGCTGGCCGAGCACGCTCCCGGCCAGGCTGTCGCGACGGCGGAGACGCGCCAAGGATTCGGCCCCCGGGGGGGGGAACACGCCGTCCTTCGTGGCTTCCCCACTCGGGACAGGGAGCTCATGGTGGTTGGAGTGTCGGCTCATCGTGGTGCCCCAGACTCGTCGCGGCCACGCCCCCCGAACGACCATGGAGAACGTACGATCCCGCGACGCGCTGGTTACCTGTCCGCGACAATGGGGTCGGACAGGCGCGCACATCCGCCCGAGACCGAGGGCCGTACGCAAAGTTTTAGCTCACGGGCTGTCGCGTGACAGAATCGACCCCGGTCATGCAGAACACGTCGAACGTCAGAGTGTTGTCGAGGTTGTTGGTCGCTGTCGCCCTGTCGATCGGCGCGTTCACCGGCTGCGGCGACGCGTGCGAGGATCTGCAACCGATCTGTGACCGCTGCACCGACGCGGACTACAAGACGAGCTGCGACCAGACCGTCGCTCAGGGCAACCAGGCGCTCTGCGACTCGCGCAAGGGAGTGTTCAACGGCGAGTGCCCCTTCGTCCTCGATCCGAGCACGACGACGAGCAGCGATAGCTCGAGCGCGGCGAGCGGCGTGGGGGGCAGCGGCGTGGGGGGCAGCAGCGCGACCACCACGAGCGCCAACGGAGGCAGCGCCGCCGGCGGCGCGGCGGGCGGGATGGGCGGCGGCACCGCCGGCGCCGGAGGCACCTGATCGGAGCGGTAGCGCTCCGGAGGCCACCTCCGGACGGCGGCGGGGGTGCCGGCGCTAGAGGTCGTCGCTCGCGTCGCCCTTGGGGGCCACCGGCGTGAGCGGCGCCATCGTCTTCGGCTTCTTCTGCTGCTCGAGGATCACGAACTGCACGCGGCGGTTGGTGGTCTTGCCCGCGTCGGTGCTGTTGTCGGCGAGGGGCTGCTCCATCCCGTAGCCCTTGGCGACCAGGCGCTCCTGGGCCACGCCGCGCTTGACCAGCGCCTGCATGACCGACTCGGCGCGCTGCTGGGAGAGGCGCTTGTTGAGCGACGCCGAGCCCACGTCGTCGGTGTGGCCTTGCACCTCCACCTTGAGGATGTGGGGGTTGTCCTTGAGCACCTCGGCGACGTCGTCGAGCAGGGCGTTGCTCACCGGCTTGATCTGCGCGCTCCCGGTGGCGAACTGCACCTTCTCGTTGATGACGATCTGCTGCTCGGTGACCACCACGCGGTGCAGGCAGCCGTGCTTGGCCGGATCCTTGTCGGCCGAGCCCTTCTCGTCGGGGCAGGCGTCGACCTTGTCGGGGATGCCGTCGCCGTCGCGATCGGGACAGCCGTTCGCCTCGGGCTCCGGGCTCGCCGGTCCGGCCTCCGTCGGGCACGCGTCCTGTGCGTCGTACACGCCGTCGTCGTCCTGATCCGCCGGGCAGCCGTTCTTCTTGGGGTCGGTGTTGGCCAGCCCCGCGAGCTCGGGGCACGCGTCGTCGGCGTCGGCGATGCCGTCGTTGTCGGCGTCGGGGGGGCAGCCGTTCTTGTTGGGATCGGCCTGCGCCACGCCGGCGACGGTCGGGCACTTGTCCGCGTCATCGGGGATGCCATCGGAGTCGGTGTCGGTCGGCACCGGGCAGCCGTTGGTGTTGGGATCGAGCGACGCGACGCCGGGGACCACCGGACAACGATCGACGTCGTCGGGGACTCCGTCGCCGTCGCTGTCGACGGGCTGGGCGAGGGGCTGTTGGGCCGAGGGGCCCTTGTACGTCCAGCCGTTGAACCTGTGGAAGTGCCAGTCCTCGTAGACGCCGCAGACGTTGAGGACTGCGTCACCGTCCTTGTCGCTGATCACCTCGATCTTCTCGGGCTCGCAGTTGCTGCGGATGGAAGCGAGGGGGATCGCCTTCTTCGCGATGGAGCAACCGCCGAGCAGCGAGAGAGCGACGAGGATGATTCCGGGTGCCGTGTGCTTCATGTTTTCCTCAGACTCTCAGAACGCGAGGGGGAGCGAGGCCGGCGTCTTGTTCTTGTCGTTCTTCTTCTTCTTCTCTTGGTCGTTCTTGCTGAAGAGCACGAACGGCTCGTCGCGGGTCGGTCCCGTGAAGCGCTCGTAGAGGGCGTCCAAGCTGACGACGAGGGTGGCCGAGAGCTGCGCGGCCGGGTTGTACCAGATGCTCTGGCGCTGGCCGTCCGGCCCCAGCTGATTGCCGCCGCTCGCGTAGGTCACGTCGACGCCCCACTCCGACATCGGGAAGAAGCTGGCTCCGACCGCGAAGCCGTGGGAGTAGAGCACGTCGGGCGGCGCTTGGAGCTCGGGGTTCGGCTGGGGATCGACGCATCCCGTCTCGAGCCTGACCGGGCAGGGGTTGTCCGAGAGCGACGGGAGGATGCTCTGCGTGAAGTTCCAGGCGACGAAGAGCTGGAGCTGGGTGGGCCCGAGGTTCTCGGCGAAGAACAGGAAGAAGCCCTCGCGGAACGTGTCTTGCGCGAAGCGGTCGAACGACAGCTGATCGCTCTCGAACGTCCTGCCGTCCGCGTTCTGACGGGTGCGGCGAAGGTCGGAGTTGACCGCGGTCGTGGCGAGGCCGAAGCGGTGGTCCCAGCGCACGCTCGCGCCGATGAACACCGAGTTGAAGACGGGGGATACGTCTTTCGGGAGCAGCGGGAGCGCGTGCCAGTTCATCACGCGGGGCGAGGTGGTGATGATCGTGCCGCTCGCCGCGCTCGCGGGGGAGGTGGGGTAGAGCAGCGAGTGGTTGAAGATCAGGCCCGTTGCGTAGCCGCTGTCCTTGTCCGAGAAGAAGCGGGTTCGGAACACCACCGCCGAGTTCAGGTCGTTGAACCAGGGCTCGCGCTCGGTGGTGGTGGCGCCGCTGTTGGTCATCTCCACCGAGAAGCTCGGCCCGGTCGCGATGGCGAGGCTCCACACGTCCTCGTCGATGAGGAAGTAGTTGAGGCCGAGGCCGACGGTCTGGATGTATTGCTGGTGAGCGGTGCTCTGGAAGTCTTCCCCGATGCCGAGGGCGCTCGTGGTGACCGCGTGGCTCCAGCTGATGGCGGTGCCGCGCCACGGGAGTCGCGGGGGAGCCTTCTTTTGCTCCTGCTCTTCGTCGGGCGGCTGGCTCGGCGAGGTGTTGCTCGTCTGGCCGTCGGCCTGGAGCTGCGCCACCTGCTTGCTCTTGTCCGACTTGGCCTTGTCGTCCGACTTGGCCTTGTCGTCGGACTTGGCCTTGTCGTCGGACTTGGCCTTGTCGTCCGACTTGGCTTTCGCGTCGGGCTCGGCGTCAGGAGAGACGTCGTCGTCCGCCTTCGCGCCGGTCTTGGCCTTCTGCGGCGCGTCGCCAGGCGCCTGCGTGTCTGCTTGTTCTTCCGCGTGCGCCGACACCGCGAAGGTCAACCCAGCGGCCAGCGCCAACAGCCCGAGGCCAGTTCGGCAAGTCATCGTCGTCGTCTTCCCTTGCTTCTCTTCCGTCACCGCGCTGACGGATGTCAGAGCATGTGGGACGGGTCGGGAGCCGGATGGCATTACCTCCATCGGGTCCCGTGAACAACCACACAGTGCGTGGGGCTCCGGCTTATGCAAGAGGGGTGCCGTCTCGTGGGCTCCATGATTCCATGGGGCTGGCGAGACTCCCGGCCGAGGGCGACGCCACATCGTTATCCGCGTAACGGAGCGCTGTCGCGATCGTTACGGTGGCACGAGCGGGCTCTCCGCGCACCTGGGAACGGCAGGTTGGAGGTGGCGGTGGGCTCAGGGGGTGACGAACGGCACGCAGCGCTGCGCCCGGAGCTGGCCGTCGGGGGCGTCCACTGCGACGGCGAGCACGTGCTCGTCGGAGGCGCGCAGCAGCGCGAACCGCCAGCGGTTGGGCGTGTCGGCGAGGCTCGCGCTGAAGGAGATGGAGATGGGGCCGTCGTCGAGCTCGTAGGAGAACTGCCCGAGGGGGATGGCGAGGCCCATGCCGCGCGCCTTGATGTACGCCTCCTTGAGCGTCCACAAGGCGAAGAACCGCGTGCGGTGCTCCGCGGCGGGGAGGCGGCGGAGCGCGAGGACCTCGCGGCTCGAGAAGAACCGATCCGCGATCTCGAGCGGCTCCGTGGGACGGGTGACGTTCTCCACGTCGACGCCCACCCGCTCGGTCGCCGCCACGGCGCAGGCGATCAGTCCCCGCGTGTTCGACAGGTTGAAGTGGGGGCCGGGGGTCGCCGCGGCGAGGTGCGGTCGACCGTAGGCGTTCTCCTCGAAGGCGAACGCGTGAGGCTCGAAGGGGGCGTACCGCGACAACACCGTCCGCACCAGCGCCCGGGTCACGAGGAACATGTGGCGATCGCGCTCGAAGTAGAGGCGATCGTGACGGGTCTGCTCGCGGTCGTTCATGAGCGCGCCGTAGCGGGCGAGCAAGCGCTCGTCGCGCACGTCGTCGTAGGCGCAGTACCACACGTGCACCTCACCCCCGCCGATCCCCGCCGTGTCGGTGATGGGCGGCACCTGCGAGAGGGAAGCGAGCTGGGGCAGGTCGCTCAGATTCACGCTGGGGAGCATAGTGTCTCGAGGCCCAGACACCGGGGGGAAACCGCTCTTCGGGGACGGGGGCGAGCGCGCGCCGCGAGGGCCCGGCCGCGGCCCCGGAGCGCGACCGGGTCGCGACGACCAGCGCGCGTCTCAACCGCGTCGGGAGGCGCGCAGCGCGGCCAGCACCTCCGCGAACTGGCGATGGGTGGCGCGGAGCTGTTCGCGCATCTCGAGGATGACCTCCACCCCGGGCCAGTTCACATCGAGCTCGCGCACCAAGGTGCGGGCCACGAGCGCGCGCTCGATGTCGTGTGCGGAGAAGCCCTCGGGGTGGTCTTCGATGAGGCCTTCCTCGACCAGGTGCACGACCACCTCTTCGTCGAGCTCGACGATCTCCACCAGCCGTTCGCGTGTGATTCGTCGCGTCATAACGTGAGCTCCGACCGCACCGGTTTCTTGTAGGCCCGCCCCGCCTGGGAGAGACAGCGCGCCAGCCCTTCGTCCTCGACGTCGGGCATGCGGACGTCGAGCGCGACGAAGAGGTCGCCCGACACGCCGCCGCGGGTGACGCCCCGTCCGCGCAGGCGCAGCTTCTGGCCGCTCTGCGAGCGTGGCGGGATCTTGAGCTCGACGCTGCCGTCGAAGGTGGGCACCGTCACCTTCGCGCCGTTGTAGGCCTCGTCCACGGTCACTGGGAGCTTCAAGGTCAGATCGAGCCCGGCGCGTACGACGAACGGGTGGGGTCGCACGCGGGTCTCGATCACGAGGTCGCCGCGGCCGCCGGCGCCCCCTGCGCCTTTGTGGGGGATGCGGAGGGTGGAGCCGTCGTCGGCGCCGGGAGGGATGCGGACCCGCACCCGCTCGGTGCTGACCACCCGCCCCACTCCCTGGCAGCTCGTGCAGGGCGTGATCCGCTGACCGCGCCCACCGCAGTCTCCACAGGTGGTGACCATGTTGAGCGGCCCCCGGGCCACTCGGCGGTGTCCCGAGCCGCCGCAGGTGCTGCAGCGCTCGGCCCGCGTGTTGGGCTGCTGGCCGCTCCCGGCGCAGGTGGAGCAGCCGCTCTCGGTGGGGACCTCGACGCTGATCTCCGCCCCCCGGATGGCGTCTGCGAGCTCGAGCTCCGCCACCGCGTGCACGTCGCGCGGAGCGCTCTCGCGCGGGCGCGGCCCGCGGGGCCCGCCGAAGCCGCCGCCTGCGCCGCCGAACAGCTCGTCGAGATCGAAGTCGAGGTGTTCCGCCGAGAAGGGGACCCCGCCGCTCTGGCGGCCCGACTGCCAGCGCTGGTAGGCGCGCGCCTTCTCCGGGTCGAACCCGCTCTTCAACGCCTCCTCGCCGAACTCGTCGTAGGCGGCGCGCTTGTCATCGTCGCTGAGCACCTCGTAGGCGGCGCTGAGCTCTTTGAAGCGCTGCTCCGCCGCCTGATTGCCAGGGTTGACGTCGGGGTGATGTTTGCGCGCGAGCTTCTTGTAGGCGCGCCGGATTTCGTCCTTCGAAGCATCCCTGGCCACCCCGAGGACCCGGTAGAGATCGCTTGTGCTCTCCATGGGAACACCCCCAATCTGGGGACGAACCGCTCCACCTTCAAGGCTTGACGCCACGCCGCGTGGCCACCGGCGTCAGCGCCGCGATGGACGCCCCCGACGCTCAAAGAGCCGGCCGGAAACGACGGAGCGCTCTCGCAGAGCGCTTGGGTGTTGGGGCCCCAAGCGCAACACGGTGAGAGGGTGCGGCAGCACCCCCCAGCTGCCTCAAGAGCCGACCGAAAGAGCCCGACACCCTCGCGAAGCGCGCTTGGGTGTTGGGGCCCCAAGCGCAACACGGTGGGAGGGGGCCCCACCGCGCAGCCGTGGGGGGAGGTTGCGGCAGCACCCTCCAGCGAGTCAGTCGAGCGGGGCGAACAGGTCGTCGATCTCGTCGATCGACAGGGGAGCGGCCGCCGCCGCTTGTCCCACGATCGCGTCGGCGAGCCGGCGCTTGTGTTGCTGTAGCCGCATGATGCGCTCCTCGACGCTGCCCGCGGCGATGAGGTTGTACACGAAGACCGGTTTGTCTTGCCCGATCCGGTACGCGCGATCGGTGGCTTGGGCTTGAGCGGCGGGGTTCCACCACGGATCGTAGTGGATCACGGTGTCGGCGGCGGTGAGCGTGAGGCCGGTGCCGCCAGCCTTGAGGCTGATCAGGAACACCGAGCTGTCGCCGGCCTGGAAGCGGTCTACCTCACGCTGGCGATCGTGGGTCGATCCGGTCAGCTTGTTGTTCGCGATCTCGCGCTCGACGAGCGCGTCCTCGATGATGGCGAGCATGCTCGTGAACTGGGAGAACACCAAGATGCGGCGGCCGTCGCTCACCTGCCGCGAGATCATCTCCAGCAGCGTCTCGAGCTTGGCCGAGCGTCGCGCCTTGCGCGCGGCCTGCATCGGCACCAGCCGCGGGTCGCAGCACACCTGGCGCAGCTTGAGGAGCGCCCCGAGCACCGGCACCGTGGACGCGGCGAGGCCTTTCTTGCGGATCACCTTGCGGACGTCGGAGTGAGCCGCGATGCGGATGCTCTCGTAGAGCTCCCGCTGCTCGCCGAGCAGATCCACCGGCCGCACGATCTCCGTCTTGGGGGGCAGCTCCTTGGCGACGTGCTCCTTGAGCCTTCGCAACATGAAGGGCTTCACGCGGCGTCGCAGCTCCGCGAGGCGCTCCTCGTCGCCGCTCTCGATGGGGCGGCGGAAGCGATGGCGGAAGCTCTCCGCCGAGCCGAGCAAGCCGGGGGTGAGCAGCTCGTACAGCGCGTACAGCTCGTCGAGGTTGTTCTCGAGGGGCGTCCCGGTGAGCGCGAGCTTGTGGCTCGCGTCGACCTCTCGCACCGCGCGGTAGGCCTTGCTCGAGCGGTTCTTGACCGTCTGCGCTTCGTCGAGGATGAGGTAGTGGTAGCTCCGCTCGGCCACCACCTCGTCTCTCACGAGCAAGGGGTAGGTGGTCACCACCACGTCGCTCCCCTCGATGTCGTTGGCCACGCGGCTCCGTCGGGGCCCGTGATAGAGCACCACCCGCAGGTTGGGCGCGAACTTCTCCATCTCTCGCACCCAGTTGTGCGCGAGGCTGGTGGGCGCCACCACCAGGGCCGGCCGCTGGAGGCGGTTGCCCTCCTTCTCCACGACCAGGTGGGCGATGGTCTGGAGGGTCTTGCCGAGCCCCATGTCGTCTGCGAGCACCCCGCCCACGTTGAGCACGCGCAGCTGCTGCAGCCACGACACGCCCTCGAGCTGATAGTCGCGGAGGGTCGCCTGAAGTCCGGCTGGAGGCGGGGTGGGGGTGGGGGACGAGCGCAGCTCCTCGCTCCGCTCGATGAGATCCGGCCGCCCCTCCCACGAGAGCTGAGCGCCGGAGAGCTCGCTCGCGTCGCCCTCGTAGAAGGCGTCCTCGAGGCCGCTCAAAGCGGCGAGCCGCAGCGCGTCGCAGCGAAAGCCCTTCTCGTCCACCCGGCCGTCGTGGAGGTCGCGCAGCACGCTGAGCACCATGCGCAGCCGCGTCATGGGGACGGGCACGAAGCGCCCGTCGGGGGTGGGGATGGCAGCGAACTTGAGAGGCCGCCGCATCAGCGACGACAGGCTCGAGCCTTCGCCGGTGGTGTCGAGCAGCTCGAGGAGCGCGGGCAACAGGCTCACGCGGCGACCGTCGACCACCACGCCGAGCTCGAAGCTGAACCAGTCGGGCTCGTCCTCTACGTTGTCGACGGCGGCGTACCACGGCTCGTCACCACTGAGCGCGGCGTAGGGATACTCCTCCTCGATCTCCACCACCCAGCCGAGCGCGCGCAGCTGTGGCAGGGCGTAGGCCCCGAAGCTGCAGTAGCTGTGCACGTCGCCGTCGATGGCCACGATGTAGTCGGCCGACGAGCCGTAGGCGGGCTCGTAGTGCTCGAGGCACGCGAGCTCGATCGCCCCGAAGCTCTCGAGCACGCGGCGCGCGGTCTCCTCGACCTCGAAGTTGCGCGCGAAGGTGGTCATCCCCGACCGTGTCCGGCAGAGCACCCGCTCGCGCGGATCCGAGGCGCGAATCTCCGAGGTGCCATAGCGGAACGACAGCTCGAGCACGGGCACCTCGACCTCCTGTGGGTCGTCGCCCCACGCGTGATCGGGCATCAACAGGCGCTCGGTCGCGAGCCGCACCACCGGGAGGGGACGGACGCGGACCGGCGCGGATTCGACGTGGATGTGGCTCTGCATATGCTGAGCGTCTGCTCAGGGTACGGATGTATACCAAAGCCGTCCGGTGAATGGCCAACCTTCGAGCGCTTCGAGTCACTTGGCCAACTGATCGCCGATGCCGGGGGGCACCACCGGGGAGGTGAGGGTCCCCCGCTGGGCCTCGCCCTGCCCCCACGCCCCGCGCGCGCGCGGCGCCCGCTCCGCCGCCGCGGCCTGCAACGTCGATGGTCAGATCGGCGACCCGGACTGTCACCGCGATCACTGC
>CAYOAL010000051.1:0-60867 GCA_964401935.1 uncultured Polyangiaceae bacterium | reverse complement strand
CCCTCTCCCTCGCCCTCTCCCTCGCCCTCTCCCTCGCCCTCTCCCTCGCGCTCTCCCTCGCGCTCTCTCTCGCGCTCACCCTCGCGCTCTCTCTCGCGCTCACCCTCGCCCTCGCCCTCGCTCTCGCCCTCGCTCTCGCCCTCGCTCTCGCCCTCGCCCTCGCTCTCGCCCTCGCCCTCGCCCTCGCTCTCGCTCTCGCTCTTCCTCGAGTGCCGACCACAATGGCCTCGCGTCGCTCGAGCTGGTTGCCCAAGATGGGACGCGCGTGAGAGCCTCGGCCAGCGCGCCATCCTTTCGCCGGCTGGACGCGCTCAAGGCGCCAAGAACGGGCAGCGCTGCACCTGCAAGCCGTCCTTGCCGAGGAGAACGACGTGGAGGACCGTCGCGTGCAGCGCGCTCGAGAGGCCAAGGCCCGCGCCGAGGGCACCGCCGCGCTTTCGCACCTCACGAAAAGAGTAACCGCGACCCGACAGCCCTCGGGGAACCGCCCCCCCACGCGGCCCGCTCTGCCGAGCCTCGCCGGACCGCGTCTCGAGGGGCCCCGCGAGGCCATGTCGGTCGGACCTTCAGTCGATTTCGACGTAGACGACGGTGATGTTGTCGCTGCCGCCGCGCTCGTTGGCGAGCGCGATGAACGCCTCCGCCGTCGACTTGCCTCCGAGCGACACGATGTCGGGGATCTCGGCCTCGTCGAGATACCCGTGGAGACCGTCCGAGCAAAGCACGTAGCGGTCGCCGGGCCGGATCTCCACCACCCCCGTGTCGACCTCGACGTAGTCACGGCCTCCGACCGAACGGGTGATCACGTTGCGATGGGGCGACACCTTGGCCTCCTCCTCGGTGATGAGCCCCTGCTTGATCTGCCAACCGACCAGGGTGTGGTCCTCGGTGAGCTGCATCACGTCGTCGCCGCGAACCCGATAAATGCGGCTGTCGCCGACCTGCCCGGTGACCATCACGTTCTTGAACACGTAGGCGGCGCTGATGGTGGTGCCCATGCCGCTCTTGCCCGCGTCCACCTCGCTCATGGCGTAGACCATGTACGTCGCGGCCTGGATGGCGCTCTCGATCAGTCGGCGCGCGGTGGCGATCTTCTCCTCGGTGAGCGGCTCGCTCTCGGGCCCGAGCTGGGGCAGCCCCCGCTTGACCATCCCGAAGATGGTGTCGACCGCCTCCGCGCTCGCCACCTCGCCGGCCGCATGTCCACCCATGCCGTCGGCCACCACGAACAGACGTATCTCGTCGTTGCGCAGGAACGCGTCTTCGTTCTGCTGTCTCCGCCGACCGATGTCGGTCAACCCATAAGAGCGGACTGTGAACGCCATCTGCGCCTGGTCGATCGAGCTTAGTCCCGACACACCGTCAGCTGCAACAGGTCCGTCGTAGTTTCATGGGGTTCTTCGGCTGGCTCACACGTCACTTCGTGTAGACGATGATCGTCTGGCCGGGACGGAGCTTCGAGGTCCGGCTGCGGCGGTTGATGCGCTCGAGCTCGTTCACGCGCACGCCGTGACGCTTGGCGATGTCGGCGAGTGTGTCCCCCTCGTTCACCGTGACCTCGAGCCGCTTGCGCCCGTTCTTCACCAGGTGATGGTCGAAGAACTGCGTCGAGTTCACGGTGAGCACGCTCACCTCCGACTCCTCGAAGAGCACCACATCGCTCCCTGCGAACGCCTTGGGCACGAAGAGCTGGAGCCGCATCCCCTCTTGCAGCTTCGCGTGCGGGCCGAGGTGGTTCCACCGCCGCACGTCGCTCGCCGACACCCCGACCACGCGGGCCACGTCCTCGACCGTGTCACCAAAGACCGGCTCGAAGAACACCCGCCGCCGATCGGAGAAGGCGAAGGTCTGATCCGGCACCACCGCCACCGGTGAGAGCTTCTTGGCGATGTCTGCCGTCGACTTCGGCGTGCGCCCTTTGGGAACGAACACGACCGTGCCGGGTCGCGGCGACTCGTGGGGATGGAGGTCGTTCAGCGACTCCAGCCATCCCGACGAGGTGCCGAAGGCGGCGGCGAGCGTCGGGAGGCTCTCGCCCCAGCGTACCCGATGCGTTCCCAGCGTCGCCGCGGCGCTCTTCCCGGGCAGCTCTGCGGCGGCCTTCTTTCCTTTGCCGTGCGGCACGTAGACGGTCCAGGCCGCGCGAGGGAGCGTCGACTGCGACAGCGGCGGGAACCGACTGCCGATCACGTGCGGGTTGAGGGCCGCGATCTTCGCGGGCGCCTCGCCGATGGCCTCCGCCACCTCGTCGAGCGTCACTCCCGGCGCGACCGACACCGCGTCTACCCCGGCGTCGCCGAAGGGGAACGGCTTGTCGCGCACCACCCCATCGCAGCCGAAGACCTTGCAGTTGTTGGCGACGATGGCCATCGCCATGATCTTCGGCACGTAGAGCGCGGTCTCGTACGGCAGGCCGGCCTCGAGGTTGCGCAGCGTCCAGTAGTCGTTGGTGTTGAACTTGCGAATCGCGGCGAGCAGACCGCCGTACCCCTGGTTGTAGGCCGCGAACGCCAGCTCCCACGTGCCGAAGCGCTGGTAAAGATCCTTGAGGTGCTTGAGCGCGGCGTGGGTGCTGCGCTCCGGATCGAGCCGCTCGTCGACGCGCCGATTCACGGTGAGGCCGTAGATGCGCCCCGTCGCGGGCATGAACTGCCAAAGTCCGGCGGCTCCTGCGTGGGAATGGATCTCGGCGTTGAAGCCGCTCTCGATCAGCGCCACCCAGACCAGATCTTCGGGCAGCTGATACTGCCGCAAGAGCTTCACCATCGCGTCGTGGTAGCGCCCGCTCTTCTTGATCCAGGCCTTCACGAGGCTCTGCCCCTTCGGGCTCTCCTTGTAGAAGCGGAGGTAGCGCACCACCGACGGCGAGAGGCGGACGGGGAAGTCGGGGTTCTTCAACCCCGCGAGCCACGACAGATCGACCTGATCTTCGCCGGGGGCCGCCGCTTTGCCGTTGGCGGCGGCGGGGAGACCGGAGGTCGACACCTCGGGCCCCGGCTTGGGGACGGCGATGGACGTGGCCCATGGATCGGCGCCCGCGCCGGGGCGGGGCGGAAACAGCTGCCGATCGAGCTCTCGCATCGCCTTCAGCTCCTCCGACTCGGAGGGTGCCTTCGTCGAGTGCTCGGGATAGCTGCCGGTGAGCGTGTCACGAACGGCCTGATCCGGCTTGCCCGGCTCGCTGCCGGGCTCGCGGGCCTTGGGCTTGGCGCGCTTTTTGGGCTCGGCCCGCTTGGGCGCCTTCGCCTTCTTCGGCGCGGCGGCGGGCGCCGGCTCCGGCGCGGCGGCGGGCTCGGCGGGAGGCGAGTCCGAAGGCGGCGTGTCTCCCGAGGGCGGCTCCGCGAGCGCGGTGGCCGAGCCGAGACAGAGGGTTGCGGCGAGAAGCCACCGAGAGGGGTGACCCGTGCGGAGGGGACCGATGGATGGCATGCGCACCATGCCCAATCGCACGGGACACCGTTTCGGTCAAATCTTGGAGTAGAACTTGAGATTTGCCCCGAGAGACGGTATCGGTCCTTCGATAACCACGTGGTGCAAGGGAAGCCGGTGCAATGCCGGAGCGGCCCCCGCCACTGTAACCGGGGACGACGGCGAATCATGCCACTGGGCCCCCTCTGCCGCGGAGGACCGCGTTCGGAGGACCTGGGAAGGCTCGCCCGAGGACGAACCGGGAGCCAGGACACCTGCTACGTGGCCCATCCATCTCGAGCCGTGCGGAGGGCACGTCGTGACGAAGCTGCGAATCGAAATCTTGGGTGCCTTGTGCTGGACGATCGGCGTCGCGGCGCTCGGCTGTGGTAATGGCGCGCCTGTGTCGCGCGGCGGCGGCGGCGCTGGCCCAACGAGCCAAGGCGGGAGCGGCGCGAGCGCCCCGTCCCACGGTGGAGACGGGGGAGGAGGCGCGGACACCACCGGCGTCGGCGGCTTCGGCGGCCTCGGCGGTGGGGGGCCGGTGGCGTGCGACGGGCCCGGAGCGCGCTTCGTCACGCGCGTGGTCGAGCTCGCCTATGGCCCGGGTCAGGATCACGGACGGAACGCGATGCCCGACGTCGTCTTCGGTCCCCCCCTCGGGGGCGGCACGCTGCAAGGCTCGCTCGACGTGGTCTCCCTCGGCAACGGCGGCGTGATCACGGTCGCGTTCGACGGCAACGCGATCGTCGACGGGCCCGGCCCCGACTTCATCGTGTTCGAGAACCCGTTCGAGACGGCCGGTGGTGTGTTCGCCGAGCTCGCGACGGTGGCCGTGAGCGACGACGGGCACAGCTGGCACAGCTTCCCCTGCGACGCCACAGAGGCCCCCTACGGCACCTGCGCGGGCCACACCCCGGTGCTCGCGAACGGCGACCTCGGCCCCCTCGAGCCGGAGTCTGCGGGAGGAGACGCCTTCGATCTCGCCGCGCTCGGCCTCACCCAAGCTCGCTACGTGCGCATCACCGACCGCGCCGATCTCGACGGCCTCGACGGGGTGTTCGATCTCGACGCGGTGGGAATCGTCAACGCGGCGTGCCCATGAGGCGCTTGCCCGCCGTGTGGGCGCTGACGCTGGCCCTGGCCTCCCCTGCCCGCGCCGACGACGCGACCGAGGACGAAGACGAGCGCGGGGCCCTCCCGAACGAGGCCGCGCCCGCGGCGGAGAGCGCGCCCATCGCAGAGGTCATCGTCTCGGGGCTCGCATCCCCAGCGCGAGAGCGCTCCGATCCGACGCCTGCGGTGTTCGTGCTCGAAGGCGACGAGCTCACGATGCCTGGCCGGAGCACGGCCGACACCTTCGCCACCGCGGTGGGGGCTCAGGTGACCCGCCGGGGTGGCAACGCCGATCTGGCCACCCTCTCGCTGCGCGGCGGCACCAACGCCCAGACGCCGATCTATCTCGCCGGCGTGCAGCTCAACGACGAGCTGACCGGCTCGGTGGATCTGTCGACCTTGCCGCTCTTCCTCCTCCATCGCGTCGAGCTCTACCGCGGCCACGCTCCCCTCGCCGCCGACGAGCTCGGCTTCGGTGGCGCCGTCATGCTCGAGCCACGGCGACCTGCACGCGACCAACCGGTGCGAGCCCAGGGCGCGCTCGGCGTCGGCTCCTTCGGCCAGCGCTTCGGCCGCGCCGCCCTCTCCATCGGCGGGCCGCGGGCGGGCGCGAGCCTGTCGATCGCTCGTCACGCCGCCACCGACGACTACACCTTCCTCGATGACGGCGGCACCCGCTTCGACCCGAGCGACGACGTCGTGCGACGCCGCACGAACGCCGACTATCAGGACACCGACGTGTGGGCGCTCGGTCACGTCGCGGTCGCGCCGGTCGCGCTCTCGCTCGTGGTCTCGGGCTGGGAGCGCGACGCCGGCGCCCCCGGCCTGCAGCTCATCGGCGCCGAAGAGGCGCGCGCCCACCGGCGCCGCTGGCTCGCGGGGCTCGGCGCCACCATCGGCACCCCCTCGGATCGCTGGATGCTCGAGCTCGACGGGGGCACCCTCGCCGCGCGCTACCGCCTCGAGGATCCCGCGCGTGAGCTCGGCTTCTCCCGCAGCGTCGAGAACCGCGGCGACCGGCACCACCAGCGCGTGCGCCTCACCTGGCGCCCACTCCCGCTCGCGGCCTTCACCCTCGGCGCGAGCTACACGAGGGCCAGCCTCCACATCGACGCCGACGAGCGAGCGCTCGAGCGCGCGAGCCGCGACCGCCTGCGGTCGGCGCTGAGCGCGCTCGCCGAGCCTGTCGAGGGGCTCGCGCTCTCCGGCGTGGTCGACCTCACCCGACAAGAGACGCAGTCGGGCGGGCTCGCTCAGGCGCTGTTGGTGCCGGCCGCGCGGCTCGGGGCGCGATATCGCATCCTCGAGCAGCTCGCCGTCTTCGCCAACGTCGGTCGCTACGCGCGGGTCGCCACCCTCGGTGAGCTCTACGGCGTGACGGCGGGCTCGCTCGGCAACCCCGAGCTCACCCCCGAGCTCGGGTGGAGCGCCGACGCCGGGTTGGGCAGCGAGCTCTCCATCGGTGCGATCAGCGCCTACGGGCAGCTCGTCGGCTTCGTGCGGGTCGCCGACGATCTCATCGCCTACCGCCGCTCCGCGCTCGGCGTGATCCGCCCCTACAACATCGGCAGCGCACGCCTCTTCGGCCTCGAAGCGCTCGCCGGGGCCTCGTTCTTTCACACCGTGGTGGCCACACTCGCCCTCACCGCGCTCGAGCCGCGCGACGTGAGCGACGAGCGTACAACCGACGCGGATCTGATCCCGCTCCTCTCCCGCCTCACGTTTACGCCCCGCCTCGAGGTGCGCTCGCCGCGCTGGCCGCTCATCGCGCTCCAGCGCGCGAGCGCCGGCGCCTCGGTCGCCTATCGCTCCTCACGGGTCGCGGATCCGGCCGGCCTCATCGTGCTCGAGGAGCAAGCCCGCCTCGATCTCGACGTCGCCCTCGCCTTCGCCGATCGCCTCACCGTCCGCGCTCGCATGGAGAACGTGCTCGACAGCGAGACCTACGACCTGGTGGGGTATCCCCTCGCTGGACGGTCGCTCTTCGCGACCGCGGAGGTCGAGCTGTGAGACGTGGCCTCCTCGCCCTCGTGTTCGGCGCCGTGCTCGGCTGCAACGCTCCCGCCCCGCTCACCGGCACCGGCGGCGTCGATCCACCGAGCGGCGCCTGCGGCCGCGGCCTCGTCCTGGTGAGCACCGACTACCAGTCGACCAACGTGTCGCTCCTCGACACCGATGGCGCCATCCTGTCGGCGAGCGTCATCTCCTCGGCCAGCGAGTCTTCCGGCCTCTCCGCTCCGCTCTCGGGAGACGTGGTCGCGCCCACTGCGCGCGTCGTGGGCCCTTCGCTCGTGCTCATCGATCGCTACCCGGCGTCGGTGCTCACGTTCGTCGAGCTCGCGACCGGTGAGGTGAGCGGGCAGCTCGACGTGTCCACCGGCTTCGCGTCCAACCCGCGCGACTACCTCGAGGTCGATGAGCGCCGAGCGTACGTGACGCGCTTCGAGTCGAACCGGGAGCCGGGCGCCGAGGCCTTCGACGGGGGCGGCGACATCCTCGTCGTCGATCCGTGGGAGCCGGCCATCCTCGCGCGGATCGATCTGAGCGCAGCCATGAGCGACGCGCCCGGGTTTCTGCCGCGACCGAGCCGGATGGTGCGTCATGGCGACGACGTCTTTGTGCTGTTGCTCGGCTACAACCACGACTTCTCGGCGGTGGCGCCCGCGCGGCTCGCCCGCGTCGACAGCCGCACCGACACGCTCGGGGACGTCGTGGTGCTGCCCGACCTCTCCGGATGCGAGGGCCTCGCGCTCTCGCCCGACGCGACCGAGCTCGCCGTCGCGTGCAGCGGCCCGCTCCGAAACGGTGCCACCCAAGAGACCACCGGCTCCGGCCTCGCGGTGCTCGACCGGGCCACGCTGACGGTGTCGCGCGTCACGCGCGCCGCCGAGCTCGTAGGTCAGCCTCTCGGCTTCTCGGCCGCCTTTACCCGGCGGGGCGACATCCTCGTCACCGCGCTCGGCGCCTTCGGCAGCGGCGGCGACGACGTGCTCGACGCGGTGCTCAGGATCCAGCCCGACGGCACCGCGGACACGGTCCTCCGCTCCGTCTCCCGGCCGTTCGAGCTCGGCGAGGTCCGCTGTACGCTCCCCATCGACGCGGCCGACGCGGCGGCCGCGTGTGGCCAGTGCTTCGTCGCCGACGCCGAGCGCGGCGTGCTGCAGCGACTGGATCCCACCACCGCCGAGAGCGACGGCACGATCGCCCTCGAGGACGGGATCGGGCTGCCCCCGCGCCTCCTCGGGCGCTTCTGAGCCATCGGCCCCATCCCGGCGCGAGGCACTCCGTTGTTGCACCGACATGGTGGGACAGTGTATGCAGCAAGCCGCGGGGCTGCGGGGGCTCTTGTTTGCGAGCTCACCGCGCGGGAGATCGAGCATGAAGTTGCGCAGGCTGTGGAGCCTCGGCGTGGTGTCTGCCATCACGCTGTGGGCGGGGACGAGCACGTCGAAGAGTGAGAAGTGCGCGCTCGCCGAGAAAGAGGTGGCCCAGACCTGTCAGAAGCTGTCGGACGCCACCCGCGAGGCCGACGCGCGCGCCGCGTCGTACCAAGGCTGCGTGGAGGCCAAGACCGCCGAGCGTTGCACCCACGAGCAGCGTCTGCTGCGGCAGGCCATGAAGGCAAAGCGTGACGCCCAGGCCGCTCACCGCTACGCCGTGGCCAAGGCCCAACAAGCGTGCGGCCCCAAGTAGACACCGTGGCTGAGAGAACCTTCGTCCTGGGCATCGCGGGGGGCAGCGGATCGGGCAAGACCACCGTGTCCCGCGCCATCACCGACGCGCTGTCGCCCGACAACGTCGCGCTGATCGAGCAAGATCACTACTACCGCGACCTGAGCCACCTGCCCCCCAAAGAGCGCGCTCAGGTCAACTTCGACCACCCCGACGCCCTCGACTTGGGTCTCCTGGCGTCGCACATCGACTCGCTGCGGGCCGGCCACGCCATCGAGAAGCCGCGCTACGACTTCGAGCGCCACGTCCGCGACCCGGTCACCGACGTGATCGAGCCGCGCCCGGTCATCGTGGTGGAGGGGATCCTGGTGTTGGCCGACGAGCGGCTGCGCAAGCGCATGCACCTCAAGCTGTTCGTGGACACCGATCCCGATCTCCGGGTGTTCCGCCGGATCCGGCGCGATCTCGAGCATCGCGGGCGCACGTTCAACCAGATCCGCGAGCAGTACTACGCGACGGTGCGTCCGATGCACCTCGCCTTCGTCGAACCCTCCAAACGGCACGCCGACGTCATCATCCCCGAGGGCGGCGAGAACCAGGTCGCGCTCGACATGATCCTCGGTGGGATCCGCGAGCGGCTGCGCCGGGTGAACGCCCTGGTGGATCATTGATTGTCTACATCAAACTACACAGCCGCCGACCGGTGACGGGACGGGTGGCTATTCATTTCAATAAGATCCCTTCGTAACTGGCGCGGTCTTGGGTTTGCATCATCCGCGTCTGGCGTCCGCACCGTCGGGCGCCGGAGACGCCATGCACCCCGGATCGCGAATCAGCCACGACATCGTCCTCGAGCGCCGACTCGGCGAGGGATCCATGGGCGAAGTGTGGGTGGCGCAGCACCACGGTCTCCGACGCCGCGTCGCGGTGAAGTTCATCCTCGACGAGGCCGTTCAGCGGGTGCCGCACGCGGCCACCCGGTTTCTCCGGGAGGCGGTGAACGCGTCGCGCATCCGCAGCCCGAACGTGGTGCAGACCTTCGAGTACGCGCTCGCGAGCGACGGCACGCCGTACATCGCGATGGAGCTGCTCGAAGGCGAGTCGCTCGACGAGCGGCTGCGCCGAGGTCCGCTGTCGGTCGAGGAGACGAGCGTCGTCCTCTGCCAGGTGGGTTCGGCGCTCGACACCGCGAGGACGCTCGGCATCGTGCATCGCGACATCAAGCCGCAGAACCTCTTCCTCTGTCGCGACGGCCACGAGCTGGTCACGAAGGTGCTCGACTTCGGCAACGCAAAGTCGGTGATCGAGCCCATGGGCGTAGACGTGAGCTCGCCGGGGATGCTCGCCGGCTCGCCGGCCTACGTGAGCCGCGACATGCTCCTCGATCCCGACGACCTCGATCACCGGGTCGACCTCTGGGCGCTCGGCGTCACCGCCTTCAAGTGCCTCACCGGCGAGCTGCCGTTCAAGGGGCGGCTGCTCATCGACACCGTGCAGGCCATCATCGACGGCGATCTCCGCCAGGCGAGCTCCCTGCGCCCCAGCCTCGGCCCCCAGTGCGACGCGTGGTTCGAGCGCGTGTTTGCCGAGGAGCCCGCGCTGCGACCCCAGTCGGGCCAAGAGATGGCCGACAGCTTCGCGGCACAGATGGGCGTTCGCGCCCTGTCCGAGGCTCCGAGTCCACGGGTCCCGGCCCTCCCGCCTCCCGCCCGCGCCCACAGCGCGATGCGCTGGGCGATGGTGGCGCTGGCCACCGTGGCCGCGACCGGCGTGGCCCTCGCCGCCTACGCGCAGTGAGCGTGCGGGCGGCGACCCACGCGGGTCGTGCCCCAACCACCGTCACCGCTCAGGGCGCCGACGTCATGTCGTCGAGCACGTTGAGCGCCTCCTCCACCCACGGGTCGCGCTCGAGCGACGCCTTCCACTTGTCGACGTCGCTCGCCTTGCCGTTCGCTCCCTGGCTCGGAGCCACCGAGACCAGCTGCACCTCGAACCGCGCGGCCCCCTCGTCCAGCTTCGGATCCACCTTCGCGAGCGACGCCTCGTCTTGCTTGCGCTGATCGAGCCAGGTCTGCCGCTTCAGCGGCAGCTTCGTCTGCTCGCGGCGTGTCTTCATGAGCGCGCTCCGCTGCTCGATCTTCTGGAACACGGTCTGCCCGCTCCTCCGCTTCTTGCTCTTCTCGAGCAGCACGTTGCGATCCCACCCCGTCGACGGCCAGTCCTGATGGGGCAGCGCCTTCACCTCGCTCCACGGGATCGAGTTGTCGAGGAAACGCTCCCCCGACTCTACGAAGGCAGCGGGATCGGGGAGGGCGATGTCGGGGACGACGCCCCGCCACTGCGTGGAGTCGCCCGCGACGCGGTAGTACTGCTGAATCGTCAGCTTGAGCACCCCGAGCGACGGCCCCGGCAGGCGGCGGAGGCGGTCGAGATCGACCATCGCCTGCACCGTGCCTTTGCCGTGGGTGGGGCCCGTGCCGACGATGATCGCGCGGTCGTAGTCTTGGAGCGCGCCAGCCAGGATCTCCGAGGCAGAGGCGCTGAAGCGGTCGACCATCACCACCACCTCGCCGCGGAAGGACACGCTCGGATCGTCATCGGAGAGGATCTGCAGCTGCCCGTCCGAGTAGCGGGTCTGCACCACCGGCCCCTTCTCGATGAACAAGCCCGTGATGTCGCGCGCGTGTCCGAGCAAGCCGCCGGGGTTGCCGCGCAGATCGATGATCACGCCCTTGAGCTTCTGCTTCGCGAACTGCTCGAGCAGCACCCGCACGTCGTCGCTGGCGTTGCGAGAGGCGCTCCCTTTCTTCATCTCGCCGTAGAAGCTGGGCAGGTAGATGTAGCCCATCGCCTCGTGTCCGTCGCCCAGGTCGAGCACCGCTCCCCGCGCGTACGAGTCTTCGATCACCACCACGTCGCGCGTGATCGCGATCGTCTTGATGCTGTTGTCGGGCTTCTTGACGGTGAGGGTGACCACGGTGCCCTTCGGCCCGCGGATCTGCTGCACCACCTTGTTGATGGGCATATCGGCCACGTCGACCGCCTCTTCACCCTTCTGCGCTACGGCGAGGATCACGTCGCCTGCCTCGAGGTGCCCCTGACGGGAGCTCGCCCCGCCCGGGACCACCTCGCGCACCACGATGTAGTGATCGTGCTCCGCGAGCACAGCCCCGATCCCCTCGAGGGACCCCGACATCTGGATGTCGAAGTTCTCCTTCTCCGCCGGCGCCAGGTACAGCGTGTGGGGGTCGTAGGTCGACGTCACCGCGTTGATGAAGAGCTCCGCCGGCTCGAGCGGATCGAGATCTTCGAGGCGCTTGAAGCGCGCGCTGTAGCGCACCGCCAAGGCCTCGCGCGCCTTCTTCTCCTTGCCCTCGAGGGTCTTGGGGATCTCCCCGATGGGGGTCGCCGTCTCGCCGTCTTCCCCCTCGGGCGCGTCCTCCCCCTTCGACGCCGCCTCTTCCGTCTCCTCCATCTGTGCCACCCGTTGCAGCACCGACAGCTTCAGCACCTTGCTCCAACGGTTCGCCAGCTCGGCCTCGGTGGCCACGAAGGCGAGCTTCTCCGGATCCGTCTCGAGCTCTTCGTCGGCGTCGAGGTCGAAAGGCTGCGCGAGCACGTTGGCCACCACCTGCGCCACCACCTGGCGCCGCTTCTGCAACAGCGCCGCGCCCACGCGCGCCAGCTCGAGGTCGCCGACCCGCAGCTGGTCATCCATGCTGTTGGCGTAGGCGCGCAGCGTGCTCACGTGGCTCGCCAGGAGATAGAGCTTCATCGGATCGAGCTTCTCCACGTACTCGCCGAACGCCTCGCGGGACAACGCGTCGTCGAGCGTCTTCTTGCGAAGATGCTCCTCGGTGAGCACGTGAGCCACCATCTGCGCGAGCAGCCCCTCGCGCGGATCGGGCTCCAGCGCCTCGAGACCGAGCGTCTCGGCGGTGGGCCCGTCGGGGCGCTGGGTGCCGTCGATCGCAGAGGGCTGCGGCTGAACTGCGGGACCACAGGCCACCGCGGCGAGGAGCAGAACGACCAGGGATTGGCGCATCACCCCGAGAGCATAGCGCGCGTCTCTCCCGGTTCGAGCGTTCTCTGTCGTGGGCAGCGGGTCAGGCGGTCTTGGCCTGGGGGAGGACGGCGGGGGCCCGCTGGATCATGGTGGAGCGGCGCACCACGGTGGGCTCCTCACGCTGGGGCGTGTGAAGGCGCGCTCCGTCGAGGATCGACTCGCAGAGGTCGGCGAAGCCGTAGCCTACCGACGCGGCGATCTTGGGGAGCAGGCTCGTGGGGGTCATCCCCGGGAGAGTGTTCACCTCGAGCACGTATTCGTTGTCGCCGGGCGTCACCAGCAGATCGACGCGCACCGCCCCCGTGGCGCCCACCGCTTCGGCTGCGCGGCTGGCGATGTTGAGCACGTTCTGGTAGCGGGCAGGAGGCAGCCGCGCCGGCATGTGATATTGGCTCGCGCCCGGGGTGTACTTCGCTTCGTAGTCGTAGATCCCGTTCCTCGGGCAGATCTCGATGGCGCCGAGCACGCGACCGTTGAGGATGCCGACGTTCACCTCGGCCCCCGAGACGTAGCGCTCGACCAGCGCGTGGTCGTCGTACTCGAAGACGAGCGAGAGCCCCTCGGCGAGCTCGGCGAGGGTGTTGGCCCGCGTCACCGCCAGGCTCGAGCCTTCGCCGCGTGGCTTGACGATGACCGGAAAGCCGAAGTGGCGGTGGGTCGACTCGAGGTCCTCGATGCCTTGCTCGATCGACACCGTGTAGTAGGGCGGCGTGGGCACGTTGTGGAGGAGAAACATCTCCTTGCTCTTCTGCTTGTCCATGGCCAGCGCGCTGCCGAGCACGCCGGCCCCGGTGTACGGAATGTTCGAGAGCTCGAGCAGCCCCTGCACGCAGCCGTCCTCACCGAGGCGACCGTGCAGCGCGATGAAGGCCACGTCGATCGCCGCCGTCTCGAGCGTACCGAGGACGTCCATCATGCGGCGCGATGCGGGGAGCACCACGCGAACGACGTCGTAGCCACGCTCCGTGAGCGCATCGGCGACCGCGCTCCCCGAGCTGAGTGACACCTCGTGCTCACCCGATGCACCCCCCATGATCACGCCGACGCGCGCACTCTTCCACGTGCTCATCTGGATCTCCTCGTCCTCTGGGAACGCCGTTCTCGACCGTCTCTCGCGACCCGAATCATCGAAGCGTCGCGACCGACGCGGTTCTCTCTCGCCTGACGCCAGGCTGTGCGACGGGCGTACCAGCGGCCGCCGTCGCCGGCCAACAAAGCGGCGCCCGAGCGAAACCGTTGAAATCAGAAAACATCTTAGGTTTCATCAACTTATATAACGATGTTGATGCTATTTCTCGAATACTTGCCCCTTGAGTCGAGCGGCAATTCACGTACTCTTTCGGAGAGAACGATGATCAGGCGTCCATTTCTTCCGAGTGTCGCGTCCCTCCCTCTCTTCGTCGGTGCGTTGCTCTCGCTCGGGTGCGCCCAGGAGATCCCGCCTCGGCCCTTGCCCCCGCTCGAGAAGCAGGCGGAGATCCCGCCGTGGTTCCCCGAGCAGCCGTGGAACGAGCGACGGGGTGACGAGCGGACGTACTTCTTCGGCAAGGTGGTGTTCGACACCGCGCGCCACACCATCCGCCCCGAGAGCAAGAAGGTGCTCGAGCAGCTGCTCGCCTGGCTGCAGGCCAACCCCGACATCTCGCGCATCCGCCTCGAGGGCCACACCGACGACCGCGCCGGAGACGAGTACAACCAGGCGCTCTCGGAGCGGCGCGCGACCGCCGTCGCCGACTGGCTCGTCGACAACGGCCTCGATCACAACCGCCTGCTCGCGGTCGCGTTCGGCGAGACGCGGCCCATGGCCACCAACGACAACGCCCTCGGTCGTCAAGAGAACCGGCGCACCGCGTTCTACGTCGCCGAGGTGTCGGGGCGCCGCTACCGTGGCGAGGATCCGACCAACGGCGGCCTCGTGATCACGATCCTCTCCAAGGAGGAGCGCGACGCCATGAAGCGGAAGGCCGAGATCCCCAAGTACGTGCCGCCCAAGGTCAACCCCGAGCGCGACGTGTTCAAGCCCTACCCGCCCACCGGCGACCCCGCGATCCTGAAGGACAAGATCCTCTCCGGCGATCAGCAACACCCGGACGCGGTGGAAGAAGGCGACGAGGGCGGTGGCTTCAAGCCGCTGAACCAGTAGCCCAGCCCGAGCGGAGCAAGGCCATCGGGGGCACGCTCCACCGGCGGCGCGCCGCGCTCACTCTCGAAGGTGTCGCGCCGCGGGGACCGTGGTCGCGTAGGCCGAGAGCTCGGCGATCATGGCGTCGAGCGAGCTCTGGTA
Source organism: uncultured Polyangiaceae bacterium (assembly GCA_964401935.1). GTDB lineage: Bacteria > Myxococcota_A > Polyangia > Polyangiales > Polyangiaceae > JAPYTK01. The sequence continues at coordinate 46,321 of CAYOAL010000051.1, read as the reverse complement.
GCCCATCACGTTGCCCTTGGGCGTCGCGTGCTCGAGGTAGAGGTTGTCGTCGGTGGAGATGACGGCGCCACCGTCGGGGCCACCGGTCTCGGCCACGAACCGATCGAGCTCCGCCCCCGAGAGGAGGAGCCGGTCCAAGAGCGCGCGGAGCGTGACGCCCTCTCCGAGCGTGGCCGTCACCCCTGGCCGTCGCTCGAGCTCATGGAGGTGGGCGACCGAGGCGACGAGGGGACGGTTCGACGCGACGAGGATCCCCTGGCCGCCCGACACGAAGAGCGCCACGTGGTCGAACGCCGTGCGCAGCGTTCGGATCACGGTGGCCACCTCACGTCGCCGGATGTGGTGGAGCTGCACCCACTGCTGCAACACCCCCGACTCGCTCAAGCGCTTGCGGCACAACGCGTAGAACTCGGCGCTGTAGAGGTTGGCGGCTCCCGCGAACCACACACTCGTCAGCTCGATGGTGATGAGGTCGTAGGGCTCGCTGGTGAGCAAGAGCACGTTGCGGCCGTCGTTGAGCACGAGCCGCACCCGCGAGTCCTCGAGGCTCCCACGGTTGGGCCCGGAGAAATAGGTGCGGGCCGCCTCGACGATGGCCGGGGAAATCTCGGCCACGTCGATCCGCTCGAACGGATACGAGGCAATGGTGCCGAGCGTGGTCCCCGTGCCGAGACCGATCACCAGCGCGCGACGATGTTGCTCCACGAACATGGCCGGAAAATGGGCGAAGCTGCGCTGGGCGGTGATCTCGTCGCCGTCGTCGCCCTGGAACTTGCCGTTGGTGTAGAGGGTGAGCACGTCCCCCCGCCGCGCGACGCTGGTGAGGCCGCCGTGCACGTCCTCCCGCACGTAGACGAGGGCGTCGGGGACGGGCTGCGTGTCGAAGTAGACGTTGGCGCCGTTGGTCATGAGCTTCATGTCCCAGCTCGGAAGCACGACCGCGAGCGCGCACGCCCCGAAGGCACCGAGCTGAACCCACCGCACCCGCGCCGCCGCGAAGGCGGCAGAGAGCGCGAACGCGAGGGCGATGGCGCGAAGCATGTTCTCCGACCCGAGGAGCGGGAGCACGAAGTAGCCGCTCGCGAGCGCGCCGGCGATGCTGCCGAGGGTGTTGATGGCGGTGAGGCGCCCCACCTCGCGCTCCACCCCCTGGCGCGCGGCCACGCGCCGGAGGAGCAGCGGAAACGTGAGCCCCATCGCGGTGGTGGGCACGGCGAGGGCGAGGAACGCCACCCCCGCGCGGACCACCTCGCGACCGAGCCACGAGCTCACGCGGTAGCCTGTCCCGAGGAACACGTGCGGGAGCTGGCCCCACACCGGCAGGGTGAAGAGCAGGCAGAACGATGCAACCAGGAGCGCGTATCCGAGCGCGGCGCTCCCGAAGCGTCGGTCGACGGGGCCAGCGAGGGTGGCCCCGAGGCTGAGGCAGGTGAGGAACGCGGCCAGCATCAGCCCGAACGCGTAGGCGCTGTTGCCGATGAGGAGCGCGAGGAGGTGGGTATCGACCACCTCGCTCGCGAACACGAGGAGGCCCGAAGCGGCGGCGAGGGCCCACAGGAGGCGGTCGCTCTCGGGCACGCGAGGCGACGCCCCCGCCGGCTCCACGTCGTCGGCCACCACCACCTCGCGACCGACGACCACCGCCACCACGCCGATCACCACGTTCACCACCGCGGCGGCGCGCATCGTGGCGGCGACCCCAAGCCACGGGAGGATCCAGTAGGCCGACGCGAGGGCGCCGGTGGCGCCTCCCGCGGTGTTGATGGCGTAGAGCAGGGCGAGCCGCCGCCGCGCACCTTCGCCGTGGGAGCCGGGGCCGGCCACCACCCGCGCGAGCATGGGCAGGGTGACGCCCATCGCCAGGGTCGGCACGATCACCACCAGAGCGGTGAGGAGCGCGCGGACCGCGCTCACCGCCGCGAGCGACGCAGGGAGGCTCGACGCCGCCGACACGTAGGCCGCCTCGAGCGCGGTGAACAGCCACGGCGTCACCGCGCACACCCCGCCCACCGCCAACTCGGCCACGCCGTAGATCACCAGCGGTCGCGCGGCGTGCCGCCCATACCATCCGCCGAGGAGCGAGCCGAGCGCGAGGCCGGCCATGAAGGCGGCCAACACCGCGCTCACCGCGTAGGCGGTGGCGCCAAAGATGGTGCTGAGCTTCTTACCGAACGCGACCTGATAGAGGAGGGCGGTCGCACCCGAGGTGAAGAAGAGCAGCGCGACGGTTCTCGGGGGCGCAGACAAGGGCGCGTATGCTAAACAGGTCTCGGAGCGAGCCGCAGCGCCAATCGCCCGGTGCGGGGCGATGTCCTCCCCCCAAGGTCCCATGCGAGCCCCCACGCCCCCGCTGCCCCTCGAGCGCCTCCCCGACGAGTGGCGCGCGGTGCTCGCGTCGCTGGGCGAGCCCACCTATCGCGCAGCCCAGGTGTTTCGGTGGATCCACGCCCGGGCCGTGACCGATCCGGCGCTCATGACGGATCTCCCGAAGCGCCTGCGGGAGCGGCTCGCGGAAGACGGCCTCGGCCCCGTCCTCGACGTCGCCCACGTGCATCGCTCCGAGGACGGCACGCGCAAGCTGCTGGTGCGCATGCGCGACGGCGCGGCGGTGGAGACCGTGTTGCTGCCCGCGCCGAGGGGTGAGGTGACCGACGCCGACGCGGCCGCGGCCGACGACGACGACGACGAGGCTCCCGCGGGGGAGACGCGGGTGACCCAGTGCATCTCCACGCAGGTGGGCTGCGCGATGGGCTGTGTGTTCTGCGCGAGCGGGGTGGCTGGGCTCAAGCGACACATGACGGCGGCGGAGATCGTGTCGCAGGTCCTCACCGCCAAGGGAGAGCTGAAGGCCGGGGAGGCGATTCGCAACGTCGTGTTCATGGGGATGGGCGAGCCGCTCCACAACTTCGACGCGACCGTGCGAGCCATTCGCTTGCTCACCCATCCCGAGGGCCTGGGCCTCTCTCCTCGCCGCGTCACCGTGTCCACCTCTGGCCTCGTGCCCGAGATCGCGGCCCTCGGGGCCACCTTCGGCGGCAAAGTGAGCCTCGCCGTCTCGCTCCACCAGGCCGACGACGCGGCCCGCTCGCGGCTGATGCCGATCAACGACAAGTACCCGCTCGCGGAGCTCATCGAGGCGCTGCGCCAGTATCCACTCCCCCGTGGGCGCCGGATCACCATCGAGTACACGCTCGTCGAGGGCCAGAACGACGACGTCGCCGACGCGCGCGCGCTCGTCCGCTTGCTCGGTCGGCTCCCGGTGAAGCTCAACCTCATCCCCATGAATCGCATCGAGCACTCTGCGCTCGGCCCCCCCGAGAGCGACCGCGTGCTCCGGTTCCAACGCGTGCTCACCGACGCTGGCCTCTTCTGCTTCGTGCGCAGACGCCGCGGTGACGACGTGGCCGCCGCCTGTGGACAGCTCGCGCTCGACGGCGCGGGGCCGAACGCGGCGTTCCGGCGGCGACAACCCGCCCCCAAACCACACTGAGCGGGCGCGAGCGCGCCAGAGACCCGCGCGCGGCTCGGCCGTCGCTCGACCGGGGCTGTGGTAAGAACCGCCCATGGTCCGAGATGACACCCTCGCGCAGGCCAAGGCCTGGCTCGCGCACGACCCCGATCCCGAGACCCGCGCCGAGCTCGGCGCGCTCATCGAGAGCGAGAGCGACGAGCTGCGCGACCGCTTCTCCGGCCCGCTCGAGTTCGGCACGGCTGGGCTGCGCGGCGTCCTCGGCGCCGGCGAGAGCCGCATGAACCGAGCCGTCGTGCTGCGCACCGCGGCCGGCCTCGGCCACTACCTCCGCGCCCACCACCCGGGCGCCGCGACGCAGGGGGTGGTCATCGGCTACGACGGGCGGCGCCTGAGCGACGTGTTCGCTCGCGACACCGCCGAGGTGCTGAGCGCGCAGGGCATCGTCGCCCATCTCTCGAGCGGGGTCTGCCCCACCCCGATGGTCGCCTACGCGGTCACCGCGCTCGGAGCGGCGGCAGGGGTCATGGTCACCGCGAGCCACAACCCGCCCGAGTACAACGGCTACAAGGTGTATGCGGAGAACGGCGCGCAGATCGTTCCTCCCGCCGATTCGCTCATCGCAGAGGCCATCGCGGCGGTGGGCCCCGCAGACGCCATCGAGCGACGCGACCTCGCCGACGCGCGCGCAGCGGGCCTCGTGCAGAGCTTCGGCGACGCGCTGGACACCGCCTATCTCGAAGCGATCGTCGCGCTCGTGGGGGAGCCCAGCCCGGCCCGCCGCATGCCCATCGTCTACACCCCGCTCCATGGCGTGGGCGCGCCGCTCCTCGAGCGAGCCTTCGCGTTGAGCGGATTCTCCGAGCTCTACACCGTGGCCGCGCAGCGCGAGCCCGACGGCGCGTTTCCCACCGTCCGTTTCCCCAACCCGGAGGAGAAGGGAGCGCTCGATCTCGCGCTCGCCCTCGCCGCCGAGCGCGCGGCGCCGCTGGTGCTCGCCAACGATCCCGACGCCGACCGCCTCGCGGCCGCCGTCCGCGACCGGGACGGGCGCTACGTGCAGCTCACGGGCAACGAGGTGGGCGCGCTCCTCGGTCATCACCTGCTCTCGGGCGGCACCGGCCCCGACCGCATCGTCATCACCACCATCGTGTCGTCCCCCATCCTCCGCGCGATGGCCGCGGCGCACGGCGTGGCCTACGCCGAGACCCTCACCGGCTTCAAGTGGATCGCCAACAAGGCGATGGAGACGCCGGATCGACGCTTCGTCTTCGGCTACGAGGAGGCGCTCGGCTACACCGTGGGCACCATCGTCCGCGACAAAGACGGCATCGGGGCCGCCCTCGTCCTCGCCGACCTCGCCGCCGCGCTGCACGCCCGCGGCGAGTCGCTCCTCGACGAGCTCGAGCGCATCGCCCGCACCTTTGGCCTCTACGCGAGCGCGCAGCGGTCGCTGAGCTTCCCCGGTGCCGACGGTCAGGCGGCGATGGCCGCCCTCCTCGAGCGACTCCGCAGCGCCCCCCCTCGAGCGCTCGCCGGCCGCGAGGTCGCCGCCTTCACCGACGTGCTCCATGGGCGCCGCCGTCGAGCCGACGCCGACGAGCCGGTGGATCTCCCAGCGAGCAACGTGCTCATCTTCGAGCTCGAGGGCGGCAGCCGCGTCATCGCGCGACCGAGCGGAACCGAGCCCAAGATGAAGCTCTACTTCGATGTCCGCGAGCCGATGCGCGACGGCGAGGAGCTCGCCGCGGCCAAGGCCCGCGCGAGCGAGCAGTGTCAGGCGCTCGAGCGCGCCATCCTCGAGCACCTCGACGTGTAGCGGCTCACCGGCCGGCGGCGGCGAGCACTTGCTCGGCGTGGGTGGCGGGATCGACGTCGCGCCACACCGCGGCAATCGCGCCCGTCCCGTCGATCAGCACCGACTGGCGGGCGGCGAAGCCGACGCGAACCGGCACCCCGAAGGCCGCCGCCACCTCCCCCTCGTCGTCGACCACCAGCGGAAACGGGAGGTCGTTCTTGGCGATGAAGGCCTCGTGGCTCTTCGCGTCGTCGGTGGACACGCCGAACACGCGCACCCCCAGGGTCACGAGCCGCTCATGGTTGTCGCGCAGCCCCTGCGCCTCCACCGTTCACCCAGGGGTGTCGTCCTTCGGATAGAAATACAGGAGCACCTGGCTCGGTCGCAGCGATGAGAGCAACACCTCGGTGCCGTCGTGCAACTGGAGGGTGACGTCGGGAGCAGGGGCGCCGGGCACGATGGTCGCCGCCCTGCTCGCCGCCTCTCGCTCGCTCGAGCGCAAGGCGATCACCCCCCCGACGAGGACGCCAGCGGCGGCGAGCGCGCCGATCGCGATCGCGCGTCGCTTCATGCCGCTCCGCCCCGCCCGCCGGCTACGGCTCCTCGTCATCGGACTGGCTACGGCTTCTTGCCATGAGGGCAGAGGATGAAGTGGTTGGTCGACGGCGAGAGCTGGTTCTTGCCGATGATGATCTGCTTGGGCACCGGGCCGCCGTCGAGCTGCAGATCGAACTTCACGCAGCCGTTGTCGCGCGTCTTGAAGGTGAAGCCGTCGGCGTGGCCTGCCGTCCTGAACACGAAGTGCCAGGAGCTCCCCGCCTTCCACACCTGCTCCCGGAGCTCGGTGCGCGACGGGCTCATCACGGTGATGTCCGTGGCGACCGGCGTGATCCGTCCCCGAAAGACGTGGGAGGTGGCCTTGGTCGTCGTGCGAACGCGCCAGCCGCCACGCGGGCCCTGCCAGATCCAGTAGGCGGGCGCGGCTCCCGGCGTGAAGCCGTCCGGCCGGCCCTCTGCCACCCCCGCGGTCATCAGCGACGGCCGGGTCGGGGTGCTGGGTGGGTCTTCCTTCGCCGGCTGAGGGGGCAGGTCGGGGGTGCCGGGGTTGGTGTTCACGGCGATGCGGCCGGGCGCCGGCGCCGGCGCGGGGGTGGGCCCGGGCGGGGTTCGCGGCGCCGGCGGGGGCGGCGGTCGATGATGAGGATTGCGCCGAGGCCGAGGAGAAGGCGGGGGATCGTTCGATCCCGTCGTCGTGATGATCGTGCACCCCCCGCTCGTCGCGAGCGTCAGCGCTGCCAACCCCAGAGCCATCCAGCGAATCCGCATCTGGCTCCCATTATTCACCAACGAGGCCGAAGATCCACGCGACAACCGTGCCGAGCGGGCGGAGCGCGCTCAACCACTCTTCAGATCGACCTGTTCGGCAGCGCCAGGGAGCTCCTCGCCGAGGAACTGCGCCGCCACCCGCTCGAAGCTCGCCGGCATGTCGGTGACGAGGATGTGCAGCTCGCCGCGGCGGCTCCGCGACGCCTCCATCTTCCGCGCGGTGAGGAACGCCCGCACGTCGAGCGCGGTCTGCTCGGCGCTGTCGACCACCGGGATCCCACGCCCTCCGAGATCGCGGAGCTCTGCCTCGATGAGCCCTCGAAACGGTGGGAAATGCGTGCAGCCGAGCACCACACAGCCCACCCGCGCGTCCCGTGGAAAGACATCCCCGCGCGACTCGCCGAAGAACGCCGAGACGTAGCGCCGAACCACCAGCTTGGGCACCTCTCCCTCGGTCCATCCCTCCTCGGCGAGCGACACCAAGAGCGGGGCTGGCTGCCCGATCACCTCGGTGCGACTCGAGAACGACGCCACCGCCCGCGTGTAGGCCCCGGAGGCGATCGTCCCCGCGGTGCCGAGCACCCCCACCGGCGAGTCGCCGGCGGCGTGGGTCGCGGCCCGCGCGCCGGGCACCACCACCCCGGTGATGGGAAGATCGAGCTCGGCGCGAAGCATGTCGAGCGCCACCGAGCTCACCGTATTGCAGGCCACCACGATCGCCTTCACGCCGCGATTTGCGAGCTCTGCCGCGCAGGTCGACGCGTAGCGGATCACCGTCTCCGCCGACCGCGTCCCATAGGGCACGCGGGCGTTGTCCCCGAGGTACACGATGTCTTCGTTGGGGCAGTGTTCGCGCAGCGCGCGCACCACCGTGAGCCCACCGAGGCCAGAGTCGAAGACCCCAAGCGGCGCCTCGCGGCGGCTCTCGTCGGTGGCGCTCACACCGCCTCGATGCGCAACAGGCGCGGCGGCGCGACGAGGAACGTCTCGGCGGCGAGCGTCGCGAGCGCACGCTTCACCGCCGCCTCCTGCGCGAGGTGCGTGAGGAGCACCACCGTAGCCGGCTCCCCCGCCGCCGGGATCCCGTCCTGCACCAGCTGCTCGATGCTCACCCCTTCGTGTCCGAGCGCACCCGCGAGCTTGGCCATCACCCCCGGCTCGTCGCGAACCGTGAAGCGCACGTAGTAGCGCGTGGTCACCGCGCCCATCGGCGCGAGCGGGCGCTCGCCGAAGCGAATGCTGCGCGTCTGCAGCCCGGCCACCCCGCGGGCGATCGAGCGCGCCACGTCGAGAACGTCGCTCACCACGCTCACCGCGGTGGGGAGATCCCCCGCGCCGCGCCCATACACGAGGCAGGGCCCGAGGGCCTCGCCCTCGAGCAGCACCGCGTTGAGCACGCCCGACACGTTGGCGAGCACGCTGCGCTCCCCGACGAGCGCCGGATGGACGCGCAGCTCGAGCGCGTCGCCGCGGTCTCGTCCGATGCAGAGGTGTTTGATGCGGAAGCCGAAGCGCTCCGCGAACCGGTGATCGATCGGATCGATCTCGGTGATCCCTTCCACGGTCAGCGCGTCGGCCGGCACCCACCCACCGAACCCCAGCGCGGCCAGGATCGAGAGCTTGTGGGCCGCGTCGTGACCGCCGACGTCCATCGACGGGTCGGCCTCCGCGTAGCCGAGTCGCTGGGCGTCGGCCACCGCGGCCTCCAGCGACAGGCCGTCGTCGAGCATCCGCGTGAGCACGTAGTTGCTGGTGCCGTTGAGGATCCCGGTGATCGCGGTGACCCGATCGCTCGCGAAGGCCTCACGGAGCGTACGCACGATGGGGATCCCCCCACCCACCGCGCCCTCGAAGGCGAGATCCGCCTCGTTCGCGACGGCCAGCTCGAGGAGCTCCCGCCCGCGGGTCGCGATGAGCAGTTTGTTCGCCGAGACCACCCCCTTCTTGGCCTGCAGCGCGCGCTTCACGAACCGGTAGGCGGCGTCGTCTCCCCCCACCACCTCCACCACCAGATCGATCTCCGGATCGCTGAGCACTTCGTCGGCGTCCGCGGTGAGGACGGCGCGGTCGCACTCCTCTACCCGGGGCTTGTCGAGGTCGCGCACCAGCACGCGCCGCAGCTCGAGCGCTGCCCCCACGCGCTCGGCGAGCTTGTCGGCGTTGTTGGTGAGGAGCTGGAGCACACCCCCTCCAACGGTGCCGCAGCCGAGGAGACCGAGGATGACCTTGTCCTTCGCCATCGCCGCGGAGCATAGCCGCGAAGCGGTCGCCACACAGACCTTTTCGCAGTCGGCAGAGGCGCCTATGCTGCGCCCGTGGGAACCTCAGACGACAAGGAAGACAAGGGCGGGTTCGTGGTCGGCGGCATCAGCTTCGGCACCGCCGGGACACCGTCTCGGCCGGTCGCAACCGAGGCCGGCAAGCGCCCCGAGCGCGTGGCCGGCGGCCCCATCGAGCTCGACGAGGCCCTGTTGCCGTTGCGCGTCGTCGCCGTCGTCGATCTCCTCCCCTCCGGCTCGTTCAACGCGGGCGCGCACCCCCCCAAGGAGCCCGTCGCGGTCGAGCCGGGCCACTTCGACGCGCTCTTTCAGCGCCTCCAACCGAAGGCCGCGCTCGAGATCGAGAACGTGCTGCTCGAGGGCAAGCGGACCCGCGTCGACTTCGCGCCCCGCGCCATGAAGAGCTTCCGCCCCGACGGCCTCGCGCACGAGGTGCCGCTCCTCCGCTCCCTCCTCGACGGCCGCCGGGTGCTCGAGCAGCTGCGCGACGGCACCCAGACCGTCGAGGGCGCGCGCACCGAGCTCAGCCGCCTCTGGAACAACGCCTCCCTGGTGGAGCGCGTGCTCGGTGGGGTGGAGCTCAAGGCCGTGCCCGGCACGCCGCCGAAGGCACCGGCCGCCCCCCGCGACGTCGCCGCCGACGTCGACGCGCTCTTGTCGATGGTCGACACCGGCACCGCCGCCACCGACGCGAGCGTGGCGCCGAGCACGCCCGAGCTCACCGCCCAGCCCTCCTCGGGAGGCGACTCGGGCCGCTTCGGCGCCTTCATCGCAGCGGTGGCCCACAGCGGCAAAGACCGCCCTGGCGCCGACCCCGCGGAGGGCATCCGCATCGTCGAGAAGGCGTTCAGCGTGCAGCTCGGGGCCATCCTCCAGCACCCGGAGTTTCGGCGCCTCGAGAAGGCCTGGCGCGGCATCGCCTTCCTCGCCGCCCGCACCCCGAAGACCGGCGTCAAGCTCGAGGTGATGTGCGCCCGACCGGACGACGCGCCCGCCGCGCTCAAGCGCGCGATCGATCACGCGCCCGGCATCGCCCCGCCCGTCTCCTTCGCCGTCGTCGACGTCACCACCGACGGCAGCGCGGCCTCCTTCGCGCGCCTCCGCGAGCTGGCCGACATCGGCGAGGCGAACGTGGTCCCCATCCTCACCAACGCCAGCGCCGGCCTCCTCGGTCACGGCGATCTCGACGACGTCGATCGCATGGACAACAAACAGTCGCTCTTCGACGAGCCGGCCCGAGCCCCGTGGCGCGCCGAGGCGAACCGCCCCGCGATGCTCTGGGTGAGCCTCGCGCTCAACCGCGTCCTCGGGCGAGCCGCCTACGATCGGCGCACGACGCGCATCCGCGAAGCCGCGGTGGAGGAGCTCCCGAACGACGAGGCCAGCGCCACCGTGTGGATGGAGCCGTGTTGGGCCGTGGCCTCGCTCGCCACCCATAGCTTCGCCAAGCACGGCTGGCCGTGCGGCATCACCGGCGTGCGCGACGGCGGCGTCGTGGAGGATCTCCCCGTCCACGAGGTGGCGGTGTCGAGCTACGAGGGCTCCGAGAAGGTCGCCATCCCCACCGAGGTGTTCTTCTCCACCGAGACCCAGCGCGCGCTCGGCCGCATCGGCGTCCTCGCCCTCGCGGCGCAGCCGAACAGCGACTCGTGTTATCTCCTGAGCGCCGCCACCGCCTACGTGCCGCCGCCCAAGCGCACCTTCGACTACGACACCGCCGAAGACCAGATACGCCTCCCTCAAGCGTCGCTCGTCGATCAGCTCTTCGTCGCGCGCCTCGCCCAGTTCCTCCAAGCCCTCGGCAGCAAGATCGGGAGCAACAACCCCCCCGCCGACATCGAGAAGGTGCTCGAGGCCTCGGTGTGGGAGCTGTTCCGCGGCGGCCCGAGCTCCATGGAAGTGAGCGTGGCCGTGCGCGACACGGGGAGCCGCGTCGAAGCCACCGTCACCGTGCGCCCGCGCCGCTTCCTCGGCGTGAGCATGGAAGAGATCACCCTCGGCGTCCCCCTCGCCTGACACGCTCCGCTCGACGTCACACCAGCTCGACGTCACACCAGCTCGACGTCACACCAGCTCGACGTCACGTCGTCGGTTCGACGTCGCACCCTCGACGTCACGACCCCACCAACGCGAAAGGCCGACTCCCTGGGGAGCCGGCCCTCGCAGCGAGCGTCGCGGATAGCGACTACTCCTTGTCGAGCTTGCCGACGAGGCCGAGGGTGAAGAACGCACCCATGTACTTGAAGTGCGGGCGCACCTTCATGTCGACCTTGTACCAGCCCGCCTGACCCGGCACGTCTTCCACCGTGATCTGGGCCTTGCGCAGCGGGCGGCGACCGCGGATGGTGGGCGAGACCACGTCCTGGTCGGCCACGTACTGCCCGATCCACTGGTTGAGCTCACGCTCGAGATCGGCGCGCTCCTTCCAGGTGCCGATCTGCTCGCGCTGCAGCACCTTGATGTAGTGAGCGAGGCGGTTGACGATGAAGAGGTAAGGCAGCTGGGTGCCGAGACGGTAGTTGAGCTCCGCCGCGCGCCCCTCTTCGCTCTGCCCGAAGTACTTCGCCTTCTGACAGCTGTTCGCCGAGAAGAAGCAGGCGTTGTCCGAGTCTTTGCGCATGGTGAGGCCGATGAAGCCCTCCTCGCTCAGCTCGAACTCGCGCCGCTCCGTGAGCATGATCTCGGTCGGGCACTTGGTCTGGATCTCGCCCATCGCCTCGTATTGATGCAACGGGAGATCTTCCACCGCACCACCGGCTTGCGGGCCGATGATGTTCGGACACCAGCGGTACTTCGCGAAGCTGTCCGCGATGCGGGTGGCCATGGCGAAGGCGCTGTTGCCCCAGAGGTAGCGATCGTGCTCGCCGATCACGTCCTCTTCGTAGTTGAACGCCTTGACCGGCACGGTGTTGGTGCCGTACGGCAGGCGCAAGAGGAAGCGCGGCATGCACAGGCCCACGTAGCGGCTGTCTTCCGACTCGCGGAAGCTCTGCCACTTCGTGTACTGCGGCCCCTCGAACACCGACTTGAGGTCTTTCATGTTCGGGAGGTTGAGGTAGTCGTCGAGGCCGAAGAAGTTCGCGCCCGCCGAGGCGAGGAACGGCGCGTGCGCCATCGCCGCCACCGCCGCGCAGTTCTGCAGCAGCGCGATGTCCTGCGGGCCCGGGCCGAAGTCGTAGTTGCCGACCATCACGCCGTAGGGCTTGCCGCCGAACTGGCCATACTCCGCCGAGTACACGATCTTGTAGAGACCGCTCTTCGGGATTTCGGGGCTGTCCTCGAAATCCATGAGCAAGTCTTCTTTCGAGACGTTGAGCATCTCGACCTTGATGTTCTCGCGGAAATTCACGCGATCGATCACGAACTTCAGACCGCGCCAGGCCGACTCGAGCTGCTGAAACTCTTTGTTGTGGATGATCTCGTCGATCTGAACCGAGAGCTTCTGATCGATCTCTGCGATCATCGCGTCCACGAGGGCCTTGTCGACCTTCTCGCCTTCGCGCTTGGGCTGAACGAGCTCGGCGATGAACGCCTGAACACCCGCCTTCGCGACCTCGTATCCCTCGTCGCCGGGGGACATCTTGGTCTCGGCGAGGATCTCGTCGAGCAGTGATTCACCTTCCAGCGTCTGGGCGCCTTCGCCTTGAGCTTCTTGCGTCATGGATCACTCCCCTTCTTTTTTCAGCCCAAGCTCGTTGATGATCTTGTTGCGCTGGCCTGGGTCGTTGAGAATCGACTGAATCTTGTTGCGGAACGCCTTCTCGTTGCCGAGAGGTCCCTTCAGGGCAGTGAGCGCTGCGCGCAGGTCGAGGAGCTTCTTCAGCTCCGGCACCTGCTGGGCGATGGCCTCGGGCCCCATGTCCGACAGGCGCCGGAAGCGGAGGTTCACGTTGAGCTCGCTTCCCTCTTCCTCGCTGAGCCGATCCGGCACCGCAAAGCTGAGGTTGAGCTTCTGCTCCGCCATCACCTTCGAGAAGTTGTCCTTGTCGACGTTGATGGGCTTGCGATCCTCGAGCGGCCGCGGATCCGGACGACAGGTAAAGTCACCCATCATCAGCATCTTCAAGGGCAGCTCGACATCTTCCTGCGCGTCGCCGGTCGCGGGTTTGTACACGATGTTGACGCGCTCCTTGGGTGCGACCGATCCTTCCTTCGCCATTACCGGAAAGCTCCTTTTCCCCCGACTCTCATTCGCCTCGCAGAGCCGCCTTCCGACTCCACTGCCTGGACCTCAACCTCCGAAATCGGGGGCATCAGCCCGAAATTGAAAAGAAGACGGCGCTTCGAGGGACGCCGAGCATACCCAACTTTGACACCCCGTGAACTGCCTTTTTTTGCTTTTTTTTCGAGGCTCAAGCGCCTACGGCCGCCCACATGACCACACTTCGAGGGTGGTCGACGGACCGCGCACGACCTCAGCCGCCGGCGAGCTTCAGGGCCACCGCTGGAGCGAGTCGGCACAGGGCCTGGAAGGCAGCGCGCTCCGCGGCCTCCTCTTCGCGGGGCACGAGCGGCCCGTCGTCGGCGAGCGCTGCCGCCGCTCCCTCTTCGCCCTTCGGTCGCAGCGCGTCGTTCATGCCCTTGATGGACGAGAAGAGCGCGGCATACACCTCGCCGCAGAGCGTTGGATCCCATGACGTCAGCTGGTGCTCCTCGATCTGCCGCGTGAGGCCCTCCAGCTGACTCCGCGCGATGGCGTACTTCCCCGCACCGAGGCAAAGCTGGGCCATCGCGAGCTGACCACGGAAGCGCTCGGCCGGCGTCGGCGCGCCCGCCGCAGCCCCCGCGATCACCCCGAGCGCCTTGCCCAGCTCTCCCTTCACGGCGAGGTCGCGGGCCTCCTTGAGCGGCTCGTCGAGCACGCTCGGGCCACCCCCGCCCCCGCCTCCTCCACCCCCGCCGCTCCCGTCGCCGAACACCCCGAGCACCTCCTGCTCGATCCACATGGTGGTCTGGCCATCGGCGAAGGGTGTCCCGTCGTTGAACGCGAGCTTGGGCATGTTGGGGAGGCGGCGCAGGAAGAGCGCGGTCGACTCGAGCAGCTCCGCCTTGGCCTTCATGAACAGCGCCCCCATCGCCGACATGGCCGTCGCCACGTAGCGGTGTGGATCGAGCCAACAGGGGAACTCGGCGGCCGCGTCCTCGGCCTCGTTGAGCAAGGTGAGGTAGTCGTTGGCCGCGGCGAGGGTGTCGAAGTGCTCCTTGAGCGAGTCGGGCGGGGGGGGCACCAGCGTCTGGCCATCCTCCGCGGGGGGAGCGGCCGTGAACTCGAGCCAGAAGCCGAGTCTGGCGAGGCGGTAGGCCATGTTGTGCTCGGGCTTGAGCGCGCGAAACGCGCGCGCCACCTTCACCAGGGCGAGCCCGCAGGGCTCGAGCGCCTGCTCCGCCTGATCGATGGTGGAGATCTCGCCGATCGACGGCCCCGCCGACTCCTGCACTGGCGCTGGCGGCGGCGCCGGTCGCGCAGCGGCGGTCGCCGTCGGCGCGGGCGGCGGAGGCTTGGGCTCCTCTTTGGGCTTCTCCTTCGGGCAGCTCCGCGCCAGGTGTCGGATCGCGTCGCGCAGCTCCGACATCCCCGTGTAGTGCTCGGCAAACTTGTCGCGGAACAGCGCGTCGAGCGCCACGCTCTCGGTGTCGATGAGGTTGACGAGCTCGTTGTCCTTGGCCGTGAGCTTCATGTCGATGACCGTCGGCCCCGACTGCGAGCTCCACCAGCCGACCATGCCCGCGCGGGCGCGGATGCGGCGCAGCGGCGGGAACATGTCGTCCCAGAAGGTGGCGGTGATCTCCTTCAGCAGCGTGATCGCGTCGAGCACCTCCTCGAGATTCTGGCGGAGGCACTTGCAGGTGGCGAGGTAGCAGGCCACGCGGAAGTCCTTCGACTTGTCCTGCAAGAGCTCCTCACAGAACGAGGCCACCTCGTCCCACTTGGGTTTCTCGCCGGCGAGCGACGCGAGCTTCTCCACCTCGCCTTTGATGGCCTCGAACTTGTCGTCGTAGGAGATGTCTTCGCCGGCTCCGCCGTTGATCGGTGCCAGGAGATCAGCGACGCGTTCCTTCGATGCAGCGAGCAGCTCTTCGGACATGAACCTTCCTTCGATGGATCGGTCGCCTTCACTTCGGAAGGCGACTCAGAAACTGGGCGATGCTCTGATCCGCATCGTCCACGATCGCCCCGAGGGGCCCGAGCCGCTGACGGGCCGCCGCCTCGTCGAGGGTCGGCGCCACCAGCAGATCGGTGACGTGCTCGGCGTCGGTGCCATTGGCGAGCAGCTCGCGAAAGGTGGCCGCCTGCGGCGGGCCGACGTGCAGCATCAGGTCGTACTGGGGCGTCCAGAACGCGTTGAGCACCGTGCGCTCCCACCCCCCCAGGCGCAGCGTGATGTCGATCCACACCGCCACCGCGTAGGCGTCGGCGGCGCGCAGCGGAAACCGGAGCGCGAGCGAGGTCTGAGGGCGCTCTTGGCCCCTGAAGATGTCGATCGTCGCGTGCACGTTGTAGATGATCGCGTGCCGGTGCTCGATGGTGCCGAAGCCCGCCTCCCAGAGCGCGCGCATCGGCTGGGCCTGCAGCCACTGCTGATAGCCGCCCACCACCACGTCGGGGTTGTCGATCGCCACCGGCTGCAGCTGCTGCACCCGCGCGAGGAACTGGTCGACGGGGAGGTTGCGGCCTCGCGCCACCAGGTCGTAGGCGGCGCTGAGGAACGGGAAGGTCACGATCGGGAGCGCGCCCCCCACCGCGAGCATCTCCTCGTAGTCGTAGGAGCAGGCCACGGTCATCGGGTACCGCCGACCCGCGCTGTCACCGCTCGAGGCCCACACCCCGATCATGCCCCGATCCGGCTCTTCGCCGCCGCCGCCGTCGTCGCCTCGGTAGATGAACAAGCCGAGGGCCGGCTCGTAGCAGGGCATGAAGGCGTCGCCCATCGACTCCCGGGCCATGTGCACCGAGCCACCCAGCCAGTTGTCGTAGGCCGCGCTCTCGGGCCCGGTGGCGTTGTAACGCACGAAGTCGCCCGTCGCTGGCAGTTTGCCGTAACAGGAGACCCCCGGGGGCTGTCGCTTCTTCTTGCGCCAGAAGACCATGCGCGACCCAGGCATAGCCCAGTCCGCACACGGACTCCAGACACCTACGATCCCATCGATCCCATCGCGATGAGCGGCCTGCGGACGCTCGTCGGCCCGTAAACGACGACACCCGGGCCGGTGTCCCGGTCCGGGTGGGTCGGCGCGTCGGCACCGCGAGCGCGCGGGGGAGCGCGGGTCCTCCCCGCGAACCACCTCAGCCTGGGCCGAAGGAGTCGCCGATGCTGGCCGGGCAGTTCGTGTCGCGGAAGAACGACCGCGGGAACGGGTGGTTGCCGCGCGTCGGCTTGATCGACATCTGCACCGTCACCGGTGGCGCCGACATGTCCCACTCCACGCGGAAGGTCTTGTCGTCGTCCTTCACCGCGGTGTGCCGCGCCGCCTCGAGGAGACGGAACATGCCCCACGGTCCGTCGCGTCGGATCTCCTCGTTGAGACCTCCGGCGCCCTGGATGATGATCGCGGCGCCGGTGAGGGGCGTCTCCGGCCCTGGCCACTCGAAGCTGTGCCAGAACTCCTTCTCGTTGCGGTACTCGCGCCGCTGACCGTCGAGCTCGAAGATGATCGAGCTCACGATGGGGCTCACGGTGGTGAGGTTGATGCGAAACTTCACCTTGGGGCCGTCGTCGCCGCCCTGGGCGAAGAGCGCGTCGGAGATCTCGGCCATGCGCTCGAGGCACGGGTACATGGCCGCCTTGAACGGCGAGTAGGGCCGCGCCGGGCGCGGCTGCCCCTGCAGCGAGGTGGCGGGGACGAACTTGAAGCCGACCTGACGGTGGTAAAACTTCAGGTGCTCCTCGTAGAAGCCCCAGAGGGTGCCGGTCTTGGGAGCGAGGAAGGCCACCGCGTCCTCGTACGAGGCGTCGCGCTTGGCGAGCACGTTGAACGGATAGCGGCTGCGGATGCTGTCGCGGTAGGGAGGCCACACCACCACCTCCCAGAGGCCGCTCGCGGCGCCGCCCGCCGAGTGCACCATCGCCTTGTACGACTGGCGCAGCGGGTTCATCAACAGCTCGCTCATGAGCTCTTGGCCGGTGGTGTCCATCTTGAGGAGCTTGCCTTCGGTGTCTTTCACCGCGCCCTCGAAGAGCTGGGTCGCCTTCGCCGGATCGATGTTCTGCGGCCCCTCCTCGATGATGGTCATCTCCCCCGCGAGACCCTCGAGGTAGCCCGCGTACTCGCCGAGCTGGCTCGGTGGCGGGGGCTCACCTTCCTTCGGGGCCGATGGGAACCCGAAGTCCACCATGAGCTTGAACTTCTCGGGCACCGGATCCGCACGCTCCGCGTCGCCCGCGCCGAAGCCCTGCAACGCCTCGGTCGCGCCTTGAGTGCGGAGCTTGGAGTCGATCCTGCGCTGCACCCGGCGGCGGATCTGATCCGTCACCCCGGCGTCGGCGATGGCGTCCGCCTCCTTCTTCTTCTCGTCCTCGAACTGGGTGTTGTCGCGCAACACCCGCAACAGGCGCCAGTAGGGCCAGTCGGGCGTGGAGAGGATCTTGAACTCCTCGATCGCCTCGAGGTTGTTCTGCGGGATCTTGGTGTCGATGTCCCGGAAGAAGTCCATCCACTCCTTGATGTACTGGGCGTCGTAGTCTTGACGCACGCGCTCGAGGGCCTGCTTGATCTTGCCTGGCTGTCGGCGCTCCTCGAGCGTCAGCGGAACCACCCACTGCTCGCGCTCGATGCGGGAGAAGCCCTCCTTCAGGTTGTCGAGCACGCGCTTGTGCCCGTCGGCGGTGTAGGGCCCGCGCACCTTCTGGGGCCGGTTCTCGCGCTTCATGCTCTTGCTGCTCAAGATGCGCAGCACGTCGGGCCGATCGGCGAAGATCTCGTCGAGCGTCACGTACGGGAAGGCCAGGTTGTCCTTCGTCGACGGTCCTGCCGGATCGATCTTCTCGTCCTCGAGCACCGTCACGAACGTGTCGTAGTAGCGCGAGCTCGCGTTCACGCGCGACAGGTCGTCGCGGGTCGAGTCGATGAGCCCTCGGTCGAGCGCCGGCTCGTCGGGGGCCTGGTTCTGCGGGTCGGTGCACGACTTGAGGTTCACCACCTCGCGCGTCATGAGATCGACGAGCGTGAGCACGTGGAAGCCCAGCTTGTTGCGCAGGTCGTCGCCGGCCCCGGCCCCCTCTTGCTGGCGCAAGAAGGTCGACCAGATGTCGAGCAGCTTCTGCACCTGGTAGTCCCGGTACTCGCGGAGGTGCACCACGTCGTCGAGGAGCAGGTACGTCTTGAGCTCGGTGTAGGTCTCGATGTAGCGCTTGCCCTTGCGGTTCTTGAGCCGATCCTCGAGGTCGTCCTTGGCGGGCATGAGGAACGCCTTGCACAGCGACTGGAAGTACTGGTCGCGTGTCGGCTGGAGCAGCTCGCTCCCTACGTACATGCCCCAGCGCATCGTCACCGGCGGGGGCTCGACCTCCCAGTCCTCGAGCTGATCGAGGTGCGCCCGCAGCTGGTTGAGCCGCTCGATCTTCGGCATCGGATCGCCGCCGTCGTCCCACACGATGGCCGAGGTGTCTGCGCTCAGCTTCTTGGTGGTCTCCACCAGCTCTTGGTTGCTGAAGTACGAGACGATGGCGGGGATCACGAACAGCGCGCCGAGCACGGTGGCGGCGGCCGCTACCGCCAGGCGCTGCCAGCGCACCCGGGAGAGCTCGTCTTCGGTACGGCCCGCGATGTCGGCGTCGGGGAAGATGATGTCGGTGAACACCTCCTTGAGGAAGAAGCTCTTCGACTCCTTCTGGGCGTCGTCCTCCACCTCCACCGGCCGCAGCCCGAAGGCCCGCCCCATGGCCCCCACCACCCGGTCGAGGGGCTTGCCCTCCTGGGTACCGCTCGTGAAGTAGAAGCCGCGGAGGAGCGGGGTCTCCGGCCGCAGGTCGCGCTTGCTGCGCTTGGGCGGCGCGGGGCGGAAGCACGCCGCGAGGAAGTCGGAGAGGTTGCGCTTGATCGCCGCGAACTCGAGCGGGAACTGGAAGATGCGCTCCTTCTCGTGGCGCGTGGGCCGCGCCGCGTTGACGCGCTTG
Organism: uncultured Polyangiaceae bacterium; assembly: GCA_964401935.1. Taxonomy (GTDB): domain Bacteria; phylum Myxococcota_A; class Polyangia; order Polyangiales; family Polyangiaceae; genus JAPYTK01. Next base: position 27,334 of record CAYOAL010000051.1, on the reverse strand, counting down.
ATGGCGCGCTTGTGCAGCGCGTCCACGAGGGTGTCGAACTCCTGATCGAAGAGCACGCCGGGCTGCGACTTGTCGAGGGAGAGGGGGAAGGTGGTGCCCCAGGGCTGACCGCGCTCGCTGCGCTTGAGGTCACCGAAAAACTCCACGAAGCCGGCGACGAGGTCGCACTTGGTGAACAGCACGTACACCGGCATCATCATCTTGAGCTGGGTCTGCATCTCGTCGATGCGCTCGCGCACGCGCTCGGCGGTCTGCTCGATCTCCTCCTCGGTGGCGTCGATGAGATCGGAGATGCTCACGGCCACGATCACGCCGTTGAGCGGCATGTGCTTGCGGTGCGTCCGCAGCATGTTGAGGAACGCGAACCACTCGTCGTGATCGTCGGTCTCGGTGGTGTAGCGGCCGGCGGTGTCGAGGAGGATGGCTTCGTTGGTGAACCACCAGTCGCAGTTCCGCGTGCCCCCCACGCCGCGCACGCCAGCGCCGTCCGGGTCGAGGTAGGGGAACTGCAACCCGCTGTAGCGGAGCGCGGTGGTCTTGCCCGCCCCGGGGGGCCCCACGATCGCGTACCAGGGCAAGCGGTAGAGCGCGTCCCCCTCGCCGAGTCGCGAGGCCTTCAGCGCCTTGATGCCGTCGAGCATCTGACGCTGGAGCTCCTGGACCTCGGCGCGGTCTTCGGGCTTCGCCGCGATCACCTGCTCTTGAGCCTGCTGGGCGATCGCCTTCTCGAGCGCCCGCGCCGCCCGCGCCGCGCGGACGCGGCGCAGCACGACGAGCAGCACGAGGCCGAGCACGACGACGGCGGTGATGGTGATCGCCATCCACGTCGGGAAGACGGTCTCACCCACCCCGTCGATGGGCTGAAGGAACCACCAGGCCACCCAGATGATGGCTAGAAACAGCGCGCTGAGTATCCAAAGCCACATAGATACGACTCCGACCGCATTGTCTTGTAGGTCAATGTGGTCGGCCTAACTTTCGACCGAAATAGAGTGAACCCCGGCCTACTTCGATAAGCAAGCCTGTAGCACGCTCGCTGTGTCGCCCCGAGGGGCAAACCGCAGCCACGCGTCGCTCCCCGGCCCCCGCGCCACCCCCCCGGGGGGCCACGCCAGCGACACCCGCGCGACCGGCGAGCCCGCGCTCGCCGACGGCGGCCACCGCGCGCGCGCCGACCGCGATCGGGAGACGTGACGAGGGCCTGCAGCGCATCGAGCTCGGGCCTCTCATGGAGTGCGCCTTGCTTCAAACGATTCTTGCTCGGAGACGCGCTCGCCCCACGGCGGCCGCCCGCCAGACGCCGCCCGCCGGCGAGCTCAGCCGTCGACGAGCTTCTTGATCCCCTCGGCCACTTCTTCGGCGCTGTTCCCCACCACGACGCGGAGAACGATCACCACGAGCAGCGCGACCACGAAGAAGCCGAGCGCGATGGCGAGGAACGGCAGCTCCCGGCGCACCGCCCCCGCGCCGCCGTCACGGCGCTCCGCGTTCGGCGCCAACACCTCGCCGCCCCCCACCGCGAGCGCGACGTGGTTGCCCACGCCCTCCACCACGGCCGACAGTCCCTCCTGTTGGCCGAGCCGGAACTTCCCTTGAAAGCCGAGCGCGAGGCACAGGAAATAGATCTGCGTGACGTGATCGCGTCCGCGCTGCGCGTGCAGATTGTCGAGCCGCTCGAAGAACCCGTCGCCGGCGGTGTTCTCCTGGAAGAACTGCAGCTGCAGCGGGTTGTTCAGCCACTGCGTCCGCCCCGGCCAGCTCGAGTGATAGATGACCTCGTCGGCGAAGGCCGCCAGAGCATATTTGACATCCATCATGTCTTGCTCGGGGATGCGGGCCTCCCGTCCGTTCTGCATCATCGTCTCGAAGAGGCCGAGGACCCTCCGCTGAAGGATGTCCGGGGCTGGCAAATCCTGCGAGTTGCGGAGCTGCAGGATGAGCGACAGCACATCGGAACACACCCAGTACATCGACTGCGCCAAGCTGCTCATGGTGAAACGGTATTGCGTTGCGCCGCTGGTTCTCGAGAGAAGCGGCTGGGGCGATCCATAACGTGGGTCACGCGGCGCCGGTCTTCACCCCGATGAGGCGAATGTTCACCTTTTGGGGATCGATCGGCTGGTAGATCGCGATCGTGCCAGAACTGAGCACATCGTTCCAATAATCGCCGTTCATCGTGACGCGGAGGTACACCAGGCCGGGCTTGACGGGGATCGCGCCAGGGGGTCGGTACTCCACCTCACACTTCACCCCCGGGATGGCGGCGTTGAGGATGTAGCCCACCTGCGTCCATGAGGCGACCTTGAGCAACTTCGGCAGCTTCTCGCGCAGCGTCCCTTCGTCGTGGCCGCTGCACTCGAGGAAAAACTCGTGCTTGCGCGGCACCGCCGGGTCTTCGAACCGACCGAGATACATGCCGTCGTCGCGCTTCTCGAGCGGGATGAGGATGTACTGCTCGGCGAGCACCGCGTTGATCATGTGGATCGCGCGCTCGAACATCGGGGGCAGCACCTCGCCGAGCTCGAGGAAGTTGAACTTCGGCAGATCGGTGGGGTCGCCGTCCGGCGAGAACGTGCAGAGCTCACCGATGATGGCGCCGAGCATGAGGTAGAGCTCCTCGGGGTGGCAGGTGCCGTGATCGACCAGGTGCGACACGTGCGGGATGAACGAGTTCATCGTGTGGAGCATCCAGAACTTCGCCGCGTCGGAGGCCTGAAAGTCCACCGAGGCCGCGGTGCGCATGCGGCGCCCTTCGGCGAGCACGCGCTGCTTTCCCACCATCACGCTGAGCACCTGTCTCAGCTTCGACATGATCCACTTGGACGAGCCGATGCGGAGCAGCGATGGGATGAAGTCTTCCTTGATCACCACCGAGCCGGTCTTGTCGCGCACGAGCTGCGCGATTCGGAGCGTCTGATATGCCTCACGCGGCTCGGTGCCGAAGAGGAGCCGCATGTTGTAGCGCGCCCAGTTGATCGACTGCTCGTTTCGCCCGGTGTTCACATCGGGCATGTTGATCTGCTCGGCCACGAAGCGAATCGCCGGCCCTACCTTCGACGGATCGAGCGCCGTGTTCGACTGGTTCTCGCGCAGCGCGGGGATGGCGAGAAACACGTCGAGCGCGTCGAGCGCGGCGGGAAACGAGCCCTCGACGGGGCGCGCCTCCACTTCGTCTTCCCCCTGCTCGCCGATGATGAAAGGGGTGCCGTCGGGGAACACTCCGTGCGCCTTGACGATCTTGAGCTGCCCGGCCGACAGCGACCTCTCGTCGAACTGGATGTCGGTGATCCCCCAGTCGTAGTTCACGAGCGCATGCACGCGCGCGTGCAGCATGGCCTCGTGATAGAAGTCCTGCTGCTGCAGATGTTGGGGGGTCATGAAGAGACCCTCGGTCCAGATCGGCTTTCTGGGGTGCATGTGCGGGTCCCTTGTTAGCAAAAAGGGGGTCCGGGTTGAACACAGACTTCCGCAGACTCCACCCGCCCGTGCGAAACAGCGAGCGGAGCGTAGCCCGAAGTCGTCGCGCGGTGCGAGCTTCCCCTACGCGCGCGCCGGCGCGGGCTCGGCCGAAGGCGACGTCCTGTGTCCGGCCGCGAGCCGGCCCCCCGGGGAGAGGCTACGGGCCCTTCCCTTTGACGCCGCCCCCCGGCGCGCCACCGCCGAGATCCTCGGCCGCCGCCGACCGCTTGGGGAGGTTGATCTTCCGATACGGCCGGGCGTTCGGAAACATCGTCTCGTCATACTGGCTGCCGTTGTCGATCTTGCGCTCGACGACGAAGAACGCGGTCTCGGGGAAGGCCTGTGGCTCCTCCGGGTTCTCGATGCCCTTCGTGCACGCCTCCGGCGCGTTGGGCATGGGTGGGAACACGTAATACGTCTTCCAGCTCTGCCCTTGCGGGGTGCGGAACATCGCCGCCCCCACCAGCACCTGTGCCTCCGGGATGCGCTCGAACTGAATCTCCACCAGATCGTTCGGATACACGATCAGCTCGTCGCGCTTGAGCATGTCCTCGCCGAGGATCTCCGCGTCACGCAGGAGGATGTCGTCGTAGCGAGCGTTGAGCATCTTGAGATCGCTCGCCATTTGATACAGGCGCACCATCACCGGGCGCGGGCGCTCCTGCTCGTTCGGGTTGATGAGATCGCTCCCGTAGATGCGCAAGGTCACCATCTGCACGTTGCAGGGATCGGGCTCTGCGGGAGGCGGCTCGGGAAAACAGCCGCCGGTGAGAACGACCATCACGCCGGCCGCACAAAACAGCCCAGTTGCGCCGAGAACGGTGCGTCGGTTCATGCGACCCCTACGTTAGGCCGGATCGAGCGGGCGGGGCCAACAATGGTGGTCGGCCCCGCGTCCGTCTCCCTACTCGGCCGCCGCGGTGGTGAAAGACGCGGTGAAGTTGCTCTCATCGTCCACGTCCACGGTGAGTGAGTCGGGCGGGTGGCCGGTGGCCATCTGCTCGAGGATCACGCTCGAGAGCTGCGGGATGAGCGTCCCGCGGAGGATGTGATCGATGTTGCGGGCGCCGGTGTCCACCTCGGTGCAACGGCTCTTGATGAGCTCCACCACCTTGTCGGTGTAGTTGGCGGCGATGTTCTGCGAGGTGCGCAGGCGCTTCATCAGGCTGTTGAGCTTGAGGCGGGTGATCATGCCCATCGCCTCCGGCGAGATCGGCAAGTACGGGATCACCGTCATGCGGGCGAGCAGGGCCGGCTTGAAATGCGCAGAGAGCGTGGGCTTGATCGCCTCCATCAGCTCCGGCATGTCCACCTCCTCCTCGTCCTCCCACGCGGCCACCGTCATGTTGGTGATCTTGTCGGTCGCGAGGTTGCTCGTCATGATCACCACCGTGTTCTTGAAGTCGACGAGTCGGCCTTCGCCGTCGCTGAGCATGCCCTTGTCGAACACCTGGTAGAACAGGTTCATCACGTCGGGGTCGGCCTTCTCGGTCTCGTCGAGGAGCACCACCGTGTAGGGCCGGTGCCGCACCGCTTCGGTGAGCATGCCGCCCTCGCCGTAACCAACGTAGCCGGGAGGCGAGCCGATCAGGCGCGAGACCGTGTGCTTCTCTTGGAACTCGGACATGTTGATGGTGACCATCATGCGCTCCCCGCCGAACATGAGATCGGCGATGCCGAGCGCGGTCTCCGTCTTGCCAACGCCGGAGGGGCCCACCAGCAAGAACACGCCGAGCGGCTGCTCGGGCGCCTTGAGACCGGCGCGCGCGCTGCGGAGCTCCTTGGCGATGACGCCGATGCCGTAGTCCTGACCCTTGATGCGCTCGGTGAGCACCTGCTCCATGCGGATGAGCGCGGTGACGTCGTCGGCCACCATCTTGCCAACGGGCACCCCCGTCCACGCCGAGACCACGGTGGCGACCATGGCTTCGTCCACGTCGGGGCGGATGAGAGGCACCTCCCCTTGCTTCTCGTGCATTTCGGCGATGGCTTGCTTCACCTCCTCGCGCAGCTTGTTGCGCTCCTCGTCGCTCGCCGCCTTGTTCATGCGCTGGCGCGCGTCGATCACCTTCTGCACGGTGGCCTTCTCCTCCGCGTAGTGGGCCTGCAGTGTGGTGAGGTTGTCGCCCTCGGCCGCGATCTGCTCTTCGAGCTCCTTCACCCGATCTTGCTTGATGGTCACGCCCTCCGCCTCGTCCCGCTTGAGCGCGTTGAGCTCGCGGGTGAGGTTGGCGATGAGCACCTCGGAGTTCTCCACCTCCGCCGGTTTCTGTTGGAGCGACACCTTCACGCGGGCCGCGCAGGTGTCGAGCAGATCTACCGCCTTGTCGGGCAGCTGACGACCGGTGATGTACCGCGCCGAGAGCCGCACCGCCGCCTCGATGGCTTCGTCCTGGATGATGACGTCGTGCGCCTCTTCGAACTTCTCGCGCAGACCGCGGAGCATCGTGGTGCACACTTCCACCCCCGGCTCCTCCACCCGCACCGGCTGGAACCTCCGCTCGAGCGCGGGATCCTTCTCGATGTACTTCTTGTACTCGCTGTAGGTGGTGGCCGCGATGGTGCGGAGCTCACCGCGCGCGAGGGCCGGCTTGAGGAGGTTGGCCGCGTCGTTGCCGCCGCCGCCGCTGCCGATGAGCAGGTGGGCCTCGTCGATGAACATGATGATGGGCTTGGGAGAGCCCTTCACCTCGTCGATGACGCCCTTCAGCCGCTTCTCGAACTCGCCCTTCACGCTCGCACCGGCCTGCAACAAGCCCAGATCGAGGCCCAGGATCTCCACGTTCTTCAGGAGCTCGGGCACCTCGTCATTGGCGATGAGCAGAGCCAGGCCCTCGATGAGGGCGGTCTTGCCCACACCGGCCTCGCCGATGACGATGGGGTTGTTCTTCCGCCGACGCGCGAGGATGTCGATCATGTTCCGGATCTCGCGCTCGCGACCGAAGATGGGATCGATCTCGCCAGCCCGCGCCTTGCCCGTGTAGTCGATGCAGAAGCGGCCGAGGGCGCTGTCCGCCTCGAGCGCGCTCCCCTTGGGGAGCACGGTGCCGCCCCCGCTGCCGCCGGCGTCGAGCCCGCCGGGCCGCGCGTCGGAGTCTTCCTTGCTGTCGGCGACGATGCTCGGGAGCTTCTCTTTGAGCTCGTCCTTCGGCACCCCCGCGAGCTGCGCGCTGATGCCGCTCGTGGTGTAGTTCGAGCCGTTGGTGATCAGGTGGTAGAACAGCACCCCGCTGCGGATCTTGTTGTAGCCCCACTGCAGCGAGCCCACCGTGAAGGAGTCCTGGAACCAGTCGAGGAGGCGCGGGGAGAAGGTGGGCTTGCCCGCGTTGCCGGTGCGCAGCCCCTCGAGCGAACGCTGCAACGTCGACTTCAGACCGGACGGATCCAGGTCGTAGTGCATCGCCAGGAAGGCCACGTCGGAGTCGGCGTTGTCGAGCAAGGCGTTGAACATGTGCTCGACGGTCACTTCGTAGTGACCGGCGTTCATCGCATGAACGACGGAGGCCTGCAGGGTGCCCACGGCGGTCTTGGTGAGGCGGCTGATGATGGCTTTGGCGTCGACGAGCATTCCAGAAGTTCTCCTCGTGGGACCTCCAGCGGCGAACGCTCTGTTCGCGGCGGGACCCCGTCTCGCGCGAACGCGGCCCACGACCGCGCGCGCAGAGTCGGGGACGCTACCGCGCCTTCTCTCCGAATGGGAGGCTCTTTTCCCAGCGGCCGTCCGAAACCGCTCGACGGCGCCACGCTCGGTCGGGGAGCGTACCTCTCGCGCTGCGTCGACCGAGGCGTGGTCGACCGAACCGACGCCCACGCACCGCCCACGCACGCCCGCGAGCCCCCCGCGAGCCCGCCCACGGTCACCGCGCGTCGCCTCGCGACGTCCGCTCAGCCGGAGGCTTCGCTCTTCTTGCGCTGCTTCTTCACCGACTTCTCCTTGTCGAACTGCGGCGCCTTCTTCCGCCAATCGTCAAGGACGCGGCGCTTGACCATGATCTTCATCAGCGCGCCTTCGCGGAGCTTGTCTTCGGGGTCCATCCCGTTGTCGCGGGCGAGGTCGTCGATGTCGACCACGAATTGCTTGGCGAGACCGATGAGGGTGTCCCCTGGGCCCACGCGGTACATCACCGTCTCGCGGTCGACGCGCTTCTGGGTAAACTCCTCGGCGACCGCGTTCAGCTCGGGCTCGGGGCTCGCCTCGTCGACGGTCACCCCGCTGTTCTTCGACAGCCCGCGCAGCGACTTCCGCTTCGGCTTGGGGAGGAAGCGCAGCAGGTTCTCGTCCTCGCTCCAGCCGTCGAGCCGCGCCTTCTTGTCCGACTCCGCCCCGATCCCGAGCAGATCGTTGGGAGCCAGGATGTTGGCGTCGTTCATGACCACCTTGGAGTCGAGCATCGCGGGGAGCGCGGTGCGCGCGCGCGATAGGCTCGTGGGGGGAACCAACACCACGTAGTCGGCACCTGGCGGCACGTGCTTCTGGAGCAGGTGGGGGTTGAGCGTACGCAGCTCGGCGGTGCGCAGACCGGCGGCCTTCGCGATCACCGACAAGGGGGTGCCGCCGGGCACGCTGAGCTCGGAGGTGTGCACCGGCTGGTAGGTCTTGATGTCTTCGAACCCGTAGCGCTCGAGGTTGTTCGCGACGAGCGCGGCGGCGATGATCTTCGGCACGTAGGCCGCCGTCTCCTTGGGCAGGGCGCGCTGCCGCGCGAGCTCCGCGAAGTCGGTGGTGCCGTAGCGGTCGATGCGATCGAGGAGCTGCTCGTAGCCCATGTTGTAGGCGGCCAGGGCGAGATCCCAAGAGCCGAAGCGTTGGTAGAGGTCGCGCAGGTGATGCGCCGCGGCGCGCGTCGCCTCGAGCGGGTTCTTCCGCTCGTCGACGAGGCTCGTCACGTCGAGCCCGTACACTTCACCGGTGGAGCGCATGAACTGCCACAGGCCGGTGGCGCCGGCGGGCGACTTGGCCCGCGGATCGAAGCCGCTCTCGATCATGGCCACCCAGATGAGGTCCTCGGGCAGCTTCCACTCGCGCAGGGTCTGCTGGATCATCTCCGCGTAGCGACCGCTGCGCTTGAGCCACGCCGCGAACATGTCGCGGCCGCGATGCGAGCGCGTGAGGAACCGCACGTAGTCGATGGCCTGACGCGTGATGGAGACGTTGAAGTCGGGCAGCTGCAGGCGCGACAGGGCCTCCTGCCCGGCCGGATCGAGCGCGTCGGCGTCGTAGAGCTCCTCCCCTGCCCCGTCTTCGCCCGACGCGAATTGAGGCTCGGAGTAGCTCGGGCCGTGGAGCTTGCACGCCGCGCCGTGCTCGAGCGCCCTCAGCTTGGCCAAGCGATCCGGCTCCGGGTGCGGGAGGTGCCCGCCGCGGCCAGCGAGGTGAGGGGGCGGGTAGCCTGGCGGCGCGTAGCCCTGGGGGGCGTAGCCGGGTGGGTAACCCCATGGAATCTGCTGTCCGGTCTGCCCGTGGGCGAGCGGCATGGGGCCTCCTCGCATGCCGTTGCCGTAGGCGGTGACCGCCGATCCCACGTTCTGAACGGTGGCGTCGGGGGCGGCCATGCCGACTCCGTAGCCAAACGCCAGGGCCGAAATCATGGGAGGAATCTTGTAAAGCCACGCCATTGCTTTCCCCAATCGTGTAGACAAAGGTGGCACCAGGTAAGCAAAGCGGCCAAGAAACTGGGGCGCCCCACGTGATCGACCACGCGGGCTCGCCCGACTCTGCTACGCTTGATTCCCCAATGACGGTTGCGCTGACGGCCCGGGTGCTCGACTCACAGAGCAACCAGAGCTTCGAGCGAGTTTTCGAGCGTTTTCCGGTGCGGATCGGCCGCAACCAGCTCAACGATCTGCACATCGACAGACCGTACATCTCGCAGTTCCACGCGCACATCGAGGTCAACGGCAGGCAGGTGCTGCTGAAAGACCTGGGCTCCACGAACGGCACCGTGTACCGCGGGCGGCGCCTCCAGCGCGACGAGCTCCTCGACATCACCGCCAACCCCGAGCTCCAAATCGGCCCCATCGTCGTCCACCTCAGCTTCCGCGAGGTGAAGGAGGCGGAGACCCTCGCGCCCTACCACGCCTCGGTCCTCGACGTGGGCACCCCCGCCGGCGCGGAAGTGGTGGAGAAACGCCGCCGCCAGGTCGCCGCCGGCCAGGAAGACCCGTTCCTCAGGCAGCTCGTGCCTTACATCGAGGCCTACCGGCAGGGCTGGGCCAACGTCTACCGCCTCGTCTACGAGCACCTCACCCGGCTCCAACCCGACGTGCGCACCAACTATCTCCGCCGGTTGCTCGTGGAGCACCCCGCGATGGCCCAAGAGGCCGACTTCCAGAAGGTCGCTCAGTACTACGGGGTCCCCGTGCACGAGTGGGGAGAGCTGAGCACACAGAACGCTGCCGTCGCGTCCATCGTCGAGCTGGCGAAGCAGCTCAGCCCCGACTTGCCTCCGCCCGACGATCCTACCAAGGTGCTCGGGTTCATGCGCCGCGTCCGCGACGCGATGGATGTGTTCCTGAAGTGCTTCGTGAGCTTGCGAGACGGTTATCAAGAGTTCGAGGCCGAGGTGCTGCGGAAGGAGCGCTTCGAGCAGCAGGGGAACATGGTCGGCGCCGCCAAGGATCACAAGGAGCTCAGCCGCGTCCTGTTTTCACACGACGCCAACAGCCAAGTGACCTGCCATCAGCTCCACGAGGTCTTCGTCGAGGTGATGACCCACCAGGTCGCGCTCCTCAACGGAGTGATGGAGGGCGTCAAGCAGCTGCTGGAGAAACTTTCACCCGAGGCCATCGAGAAGGCCTACGAGCAGAAGGGTCGCAAGGGCGGCCTCTTCTCCAACAAGTACGAGGGGCTGTGGGAAACTTACCAGACCGTGCACGGCGACTACCGGGGCGAGGACAAGGAAACTTTCTTGATAATTTTTGGCCCACAGTTTTCGAGAGCCTACGCTGCCACCACGGGCGAGGCCTTCCAGACCTCAGGTGAAGCCGGTGGCGGTAATGTCAATCGGATCACCATGTCCGCGAACAATCGCCGCTAGCGGCGACCCTATCGAATCGAGTCCCTTCGGGGCATGCTGATGCGGATAAGTGCCAAAGTTGTTGCAGCGGGCGTGCTCGCTGGCGTCCTCAGCACGGGCCTGGGCGAACAAGAAGCGCAGGCCCAAATCCCTCCCATCGTGGAGCGTGACCCCAACTGGGACGCCGTCTCATCGATCTCGATGATGCTCGGCGTGGCCAGCGTGTCGTTGATGCCTCGGGTGTACTACTCGAGTCCCGACGCCACGGTCGGGTGGAAAGCCAGGTGGCACGTCTCGGCGCTCGCGCCGGTGATGAGCTACACGGCCGCCACCCTGCTGGTCGAGCTCCCCATTCGCGACGCCATCCAGTCGCCGAAGGTGGGCTGCACCGTCGATCAGACGCTCGCACGCCTGCCCGACTCGGGCTGTGAGACGTTTGGCGGCCCGTCCACGCACGCGTTCGCCTCGTGGGGAGCCTTCGGCTACGGCGCGGTGGTCTGGGCGATGGACACGTTCCACTACTCCGATTTCGAGTTCCACACCGGCTCGTTCATCGGCAACGTGGCCGTGCCTCTCACCGCGGCGATCCTCACCTCCGTCGCACGGAGCGCCGACGGCCGAGGCATCGGCCCCGAAGACACCGGCCAGGTGGTCGCAGGCGCGCTCCCCGGCCTCGGGATCGGCGCCCTGATGGGCCTCGGCTACTCGCTCCTTCAGGAGCCCGACTGCGGCTACGGCGGCTACCTCATCTGCTGGTAGCGGACGCCCCAGCCAGCCGCGCCTCGAGGGCGGGACGTTCGCGTTCCGCCCTCGTCGTTTTGTACCGCTCGCGGGCTCCTTGCCGCCACCACGTCGCGGCGAGCGACGACGCGGCCGCGCGCAGCGCCGACGCCCTCAGACGGCAGCGCGCCGGCGCAGCTCGCGCGGGGCTCTCGGCGAGCGCGCTCGGGTGTTGAGACCCCATGCGCGACACGGTGGGGGGGCCCCTCGCGAAGCTTGGGGGGAGGATGCGGCAGCACCCTCCAAGAGACTTCAGTCCTGGCCGACCACGCGCTCCCAGAGCGACTCGTTGGTGCTGAACAGCGTGTCGCGTTCCACCCGCAAGAGGCGCGAGAACTCCACCGTGCGGAGCTCGCGATCCGAGTCGCGGTCGGGCTCTTTCTCGTAGGGGATGATCCTCACCCGCACCTGCTCATGGAGCTGGATGCCGTCCGGAGAGTAGCTCACGTCGGTGGTGAGCTTGTACTCGGCGTAGAGCCCCTTCTCGGACACGGAGGGCACGCGCACCACCCGCTCGATGTCGACGGTGGCCGCGTTGAGCAGGCGGCCGCGACGCAGCAGGTAGAAGTCGGCCACCTTGCGGCAGTTGGTGACGTCGGGACAACGCTTGGCCTCGGCCACCACGAGGGTGTCGTTGCCCATGCGGACCGGCGTGATCTTGGCGTCGCCGGGCCCGCGATAGCTGCCTACGCCGAACACCTCGGCCCGATCGTCCACCGCCCGCACGAGCGCGATCGGCCCGCCCTCGTCTCCGTTCTCGAACTTGAGCGCGCGCAGCCGCAGCACCTTCACCCCCTTCGGGCCGGAGGTGATGTCGAGCTCATCCGGATCGACCACGCGTGGCCAACCGTCGAGCGACACCCCGTAGCGCAAGGTCTCGTTCGCGAAGACGTAGTGCCCGGTGCAGTCCGTGGCGCGGGGCTCGATGCCCTTCTCGGCCTCGTAGTCGGGCACCATCACCTCGAGCCACTGCTCCGGATCGAGATCGCGCACGATCACCTTCGAGGCGTCCCCCCGTCCACGCCGCGGCGGAGCCAACGGCTTCGCGCACACGGGGATGGGAGTCGTCTGCCGCGCGGGCGCCTCGTACACCGGGCGATTCTGATCGACACAGCCGGAAGCGCTCATGCCGAGCAACCCAGCAGCTACGGCGGCCGCAACCTTCACCGATCGGACTTGCACGAATCGCAGTGTTGCACAGGTGTCGGAGCGGGCGCGAATTTGTCTCAGAGTCGGGAGATGTCGCATCAGGTAGCCCAAGCACACTGGTTCGGGAGCTGCCCACCTCGGGGCCCTGGATCAAGGAAAAACTCAAAAAAAAAACCCAAGGCGTGGTTGACCGATCGCTTGCCGAGGTTATCCTAGAACGACCTCAGTGAAATGTGGCCGGGCTGCCCCGGTTTGGGCTGAGGCACAAAATCGAAGTTCATATCAGTCTCGCTGAGGCGGGATGATGGCCAGCGCGGATGGTCCGTAGACTGAGCCCCATCACCAAGTCGACAGCGAGAGGGAAAACGAAGAACGATGGCTCTGAATGCATATCTGAGGCTGAAGGGTGAGACCCAGGGCGACGTCAAGGGCTCCTGCACCCAGGCCGGCCGGGAAGACTCGATGGAGATCTACGGGTGGTCGCATGAGGTGCTCTCGCCTCGTGACGCCGCCAGCGGCCTCCCCACCGGCAAGCGCCAGCACAAGCCGGTCGTGGTGACCAAGCCGGTCGACAAGGCCGAGCCCATTCTCTACAACATCCTCACCAACAACGAGAACGTCACCGAGTGGCGCCTCGACTGTTGGAAGCCCTCGCGCGCCGGCAAGGAGTTCCAGTACTACACGATCGAGCTCGTGAACGCCTCGATCGCGAGCATCCGCGCCGAGATGCTCAACAACAAGTACCCGGAGAACATGAAGCACGAGGTGCGCTCGCACGTCGCGTTCTGCTACCAGAAGATCATCTGGACCTGGCAGGACGGCGGGATCACCGCCGAGGACGACTGGGAGACGCCCGTCGCTTGATGCTCGAGCGGCCTGACGGTCGCTCCGTTTGGGTGAGCGGCCTCGGTCGCTCCGCCTGAGCGACCTGACGGACAGACCGCCGAGTGGCACCGCCGCTCGGCGGTTTGCGTTTTGTCGCGCGTGCCCAAGACGAGCGGTTTGTGGTAGAGATCACGAAGGCATGGCGGGTTCATCGTTTCTCAAGCGGCTCGAACGGGCCGCGGATCCGACGTCGAACGAGCGCGCGTTCTACCGCGGCGAAGATCTCGAAGCGGCGGTGACCGATCACCTCAAGCAGATGCTCAACACCCGCTCCGGAAGCTGCCTCACGGCCCCCGACTACGGCATCGTCGAGCTCGGTGAGATGCTCAACGACTTTCCCGACGGGATCGGCGTGATGCAACGGGCGATCAAGAACACGATCCTGAAGTACGAGCCTCGGCTGAAGAACGTCCAGGTGCGGCCGGTGCAGAGCGAAGAAGACGAGAGCCGCATGTTCGTCCACTTCGAGATCTCGGCACAGCTCCTCTACCCCAACGGGGATCGGCAGCCCGTGCGCTTCAGCACTACCGTCGACGAGAGCAGCAACGTCACCGTCAACACGTGACGCTGGCCGACGACGGACGGTGTGGCCGACGACGGACGGTGTGGCCGACCACGGACGGTGTCGCGATCGAGGGAGGCTGGGACGGCGAACGTCCGGCGCGACGCGCTCTGTTAGCTCTTTCATTCGAGCTCGGGCCGTGGGTAGATTGATGGCGGAGCGCTGTGTTCAACAAGTACTACCAGGACGAGCTGTCCTACCTGCGTGAGCTCGGGCAGGAGTTCGCGGCGGCGTACCCCGCGATCGCGCCGATGCTGGCGGAGACGGGTGGGGACCCAGACGTCGAGCGGATCCTGGAGGGCGTGGCGTTTCTCACCGGCAAGCTGCGCCAGAAGATCGACGACGAGCTTCCCGAGGTCATCCACTCGGTGGCCGCCCTCCTGTTCCCACAGTACGTGCGGCAGGTACCGGCGGCGTCGGTGGTCGCGTTCGAGCCTCTCCCCAACGTGGTCCGCGAGAAGGTGCTCGTCGCCCGGGGCTCGGAGGTGGGCTCGGTCCCCATCGAGAACGTCAGCTGCCGCTTCCGCACCACCCAAGACGTGGAGCTGCTCCCCCTCGCCGTCGAGGACGCGCGCATCGACTCGAGCGGCCTGGCGCAGACGCTTCGGCTCGAGCTGAAGGTCACCGGTGGCGCGGCGCTGTCTGCGCTCGAGCTGTCGAAGCTGCGCTTCTACCTCCACGGCGAGCGCCGCCTGCAAGACGACGTGCGGCTCTGGCTCGGCGCACACGTGGACACCGTGGCCTTCGCGGCGGTGGACTCGGGCGGCAACGACACCACGGTGGTGACCCTCCCCCCGCGAGCCCTCCGCCTCGGTGGGCTCGCGCCCGAAGAGGCGCTCATCCCCTACCCGAAGACGGTGTATCCCGGGTTCCGCCTCCTCCAGGAGTATTTCTCCCTGCCCCAGAAGTACGCGTTCTTCGACGTGACGGGTCTCGAGAGCCTTCCCACCGACCGGCTCGGGGATCGGTTCGCGATCCTCGTCCAGTTCAAGGACGCGCTCCCCACCGGGACACGGATCGGCAAAGAGAACATCCGGCTCTTCTGCTCGCCGGTGGTCAACCTGTTCCCGCACACCGCCGATCCGCTGAAGCCCGACGTGACCAAGTATGAGTACCTCGCCCGGCCCTCGGGAGGGCAGCCGGACGCCTTCGAGATCTACGCCGTCGAGAAGGTGACGGGGATCGCGCGGCGAACGAGCCAACGCGTCGACATCCCGTCGTTCTTCAGCTTCGAGCACGAGCTCTCCACCGAGGTGAGCTCGCAGGTGTTCTACCAGCCCCACGTGCGCCCCGCGACGATCGGCGAAGGCGTGGATGTCTACCTGTCGTTCGGAACGCCCCAAGACGCGGGCACGATCCCCGAGTTCGACGTGATCAGCGTGGAGGCCACCTGCACGAACCGGCTGTTCCCCACCCAGCTGAAGGTGGGCGACATCCACGTGGCCACCGCGACGTCGCCTGCGGTGGCGACGTTCAAGAACATCATCGGGGTGACCCAGCCACTCCCGCCCCCGGTGGGGCGGGAGCTGCAGTGGCGCGTGCTCGCTCACATGGCGATGAGCTACCGCTCGATCGCGGAGCTCGAGGTGCTGCGCACCACGGTCAACATCTACAATTTCCAGGCGCTCCACGATCGGCAGGCGGCGCGCGCCAACCAGCTGCGCGTGGCGGCCATCAAGGACGTGAAGGTCAAGCCGACGGATCGCCTGTACCGCGGAGCGCCGGTGCGCGGCGTACGCGCCGAGCTCGAGCTCGACGAGAACGGCTTCTCCGGTGAGGGCGAGATGTATCTGTTCGCGAGCATCCTCAACGAGATGTTCGCGTCCTACGTGTCACTGAACTCGTTCACGCAGCTGCGGGTGCGAGGAACCAACACGAACGTGGTCTACGAATGGGAGCCGAAGAGCGGGAATCGAACGCTGATCTGAGCGGTCCCGACGCGGAGCTCCAGGCGAAGCTGCAGCACTTCGCCGAGAACGCCACGCGGTACAGCTTCTATCGGCTCGTGTATTTGCTCGAGCGGGTGTTCCCAGGCACGCCGCGCCTCGGCCACACCGGCCCTGCGCGTGACGAGCGCATTCGGATCCGCGCCGAGCCGAGCCTCACCTTCGCGGCGAGCGACGTGACCGAGTTCGAATACGCGCAGTTCGCCGACGACAAGAAGCGGGTGCAGGTGTCGAGCGCGTTCATGGGCCTGTACGGCTCGGTGTCGCCGCTCCCCATGTTCTTCGTGGAAGACATCGCGCTGTCCGTGTTTCACGGGGGCCTCCAACCCGTGCGCGAGTTTCTCGATGTGCTTCACCACCGGCTCTTCTCTCTGCTCTATCGAGCCTGGTCGAAGTACCGCCTGAGCGTTGGCTACCTGCGCGAAGGCAAAGACGACTTCACGCGCAGAATGTTCTGCACCGTGGGTCTCGACGGCTTCTCCAACGCGAAGACGCCGCTGCACCCGTTCTACTTCTTGCGCTTCGCGCCCATCCTCGCCTCGAAGTCGCGTTCGGCCCGCGGTCTCCAGGTGGTGCTCGACGAGCTACTTGGCGACATCGGGGTCGACATCGAACAGTTCGTGGGGCACTGGACGCTCATCGAGAAGCCGCTGCGCAACAAGCTCGGCGTCGCCAACCACCAGCTCGGGGAGAGCCTGGTCATTGGCCGCTACGTGTACGACGGGAGCGGCCGGTTCACGCTCAAGCTCGGCCCGCTCGAGTACGACGACTACCTGTCGTTCCTCCCCGGCGGGCATCGCCGGCCGTTCCTCAAGTCGGTGATCGACACCTTCACTCCCGGCATCCACGACGTGATGCTCGAGCTGCACGTCGATCTCGACGCGGCGCCGCGTTTTCAGCTGGGGTCGCCCCGCGCCTCGACCCTCGCCCGCACCGCCTGGCTCGGCGGCACCGGCGCGCAGACGTTCAAGATCACCGTCCCCCTCGAGGACAAGGAACCAGTCCCCGAGGGTGAAGACGAAGATCGGGGCGAGCCGCCCCCCCTCCCCTGACGCGGTGGCGGCGCGGCTCGGCGACCGCGCCCCGACAGCGTCCCCCTCGAACGGTCCCCCTCGAACGGTCCCCCTCGAACGGATCGCCCACACGGACCGCGCTGCGGAGGCTCGCCGGACCGCGCTGCGGCCCGGGCGGGTCTTCAGTCGTCCTTGTTGCCGCTGCTGCCGCGGGCCGTCTGATCCGGTCGGCCGTGATCCTGCGACGCTTTGCCGACCACCCACGGCTGCTCCGCAGAGCCCCAGTGGCTCTGCTGCCACGGCGTGGGATCGGGCTCGAGGTCGCCGGCCACGTTCAGATCGTCGTCGTTGCCCTGCCGCCACGGCGTCGGATCCGGTCCCGCCACCGCGTCGCCCGCTGCTCCCTCTTCCCACGGCGTGGGATCCGGCCCCTCGGGTGCACCCGTCTCCCAGGGCGTGGGATCCGGACCGCCACGGTCGTCGTTGGCGACGGCGGCGGCGCCGAAGGCGTCGTTCATGACCTCCTCCTCACCGTGCGCCGCGTCGAGCGCGACGTCCTCGGTGGGCGCTTGGCGGGCGTCGTCGAGCTCGTCGACGATCTGCGCCTCGATGTCTTCGGGAGCGAGCTCGTCGGCGCCCTCGATGGCGCAGCCCATGGCGGCGGTGCCGAGCAGCGCTGCGGCGAGAATCCAACCGGTGAACCTCACGACGCCACCTCCTTGCCATCTTCGCGGGCGTACTGATTGACCAACTGCGAGAGCCGCGGTCGCTTCATCCCCAAGAGCTCGGCGGCCTTGGTGATGTTGCCGTCGGTCTCGGCGAGCGCGCGCTCGATGCACGCACGCTCGAGGGCCCGCTTCATTTCGGGGAGGCTCTTGCCGTCCACGATCTCGGCAAACACCACGTCCCCGGGATCGGCGACTCGCGCGCGGGTCTGGGAGATGGGCGGAACGACCCGCGCCGCCAGATACTCGAGCGTCGACACGTTGTCGGTGATGTCTTCGAGCTGGATCACGCGCCCGTCGGCGAAGAGGGAGGCCGCGCGCAGCACGTTCTCGAGCTCACGCACGTTGCCTGGCCAGCCGTGCCGACCGAGCGCCTCGAGCGCCTCTGGGCTCAGCCGCTTGACCGGCTGCCCCTGCCCCTGCGCGATGCGGTCGAGGAGCGACTCGCAGAGGGGCCGCAGATCGGTCACCCGATCGCGCAGCGCCGGCGTCTCGAGCGTCACCCCGCACAGGCGGTAGTAGAGGTCTTCGCGGAAGGTGCCGTCGGCGACCATCTGGGCGAGGTCGCGGTGGGTCGCGCACACGACCCGCACGTCGACCTGCACCGGGGTGATGCCACCCACGCGCTCGAAGGTCTTCTCCTGGAGCACGCGCAGGAGGGCGACCTGAGTGTTCGGGGAGATGTCACCGATCTCGTCGAGGAAGATGGTGCCACCGTCCGCTTGCTCGAAGCGACCCCGCCGCTTGGCGTGAGCGCCGGTGAAGGCGCCTCGCTCGTGTCCGAACAGCTCGCTCAAGAGGAGCGTCTCCACGATGGCCGCGCAGTTGATCTTCACGAGCGGACCACTCGCCCGTCCGCTCGCCGCGTGGATGGCGTCGGCCACGAGCTCCTTGCCGGTGCCGCTCTCTCCGTGGATGAGCACCGTGGCCTCGCTGCGCCCCACCTTCGCGATGGCGCCGCGAAGCGACTGCATCGCCTCGGTCTCGCCGACGAGCCGCGCCATGGCCCGCTCGAGCGTGGGCGCGGGGGCGGCATCACGGGGGGGAGGCAAGGTGGCGGGGACGCTGGGGGCCTCGACCGCCTCGAGCTCGAGCTTCCCGAGCAAGGCAAGATCGCGCCGCGCCAGGTACCCGGCCCGCAACGACTCGGGGAGCGCGCCGGCGAGATGGTCACGCAGCCGCAGCGCGTTCTCGAGGTGACGTCGCGCCCGAGCCCCGTCGTGCTCCCGCAGCGCGAGGTGACACAGGACGTGAGCCTGACGGGTGAGCTCGACGTCGGACGCCTCCTGCGCCCGCTCGAGCGCTTCGATCGCCACGTCGACGAAGGGTCGGCCGGCGGCTTGCTCGATCATCGCGCCGAGCAGCGCGATGTCGACGGCGCTGTCGAGGTAAGGGCCAGCCTCGCGCGCGCGCTCGAGGTAGCGCGCGGCCCGCACCACGTCGCCGTCCTCGAGCGCGATGCGCGTGGCGAGGCGGCAGCACTGGCTCAGCTTGCCGCCGTTGGAGGAGGTGTCGGCGGCACGAATGGCGTCGTCGATCTCGGCCGCCGCCTGCAGCGTGTGGCCCCGCAACAAGCGCGCGTGGGCCGACACGAAGCCCAGGAGCGACGCGGTAGGCCCACCGGGGGTGGGGCCACAGGCCTGCCGGGCAAAGGCGAGCGCCTGCTCGGCCTCCTCGAGCATGCCGACCCGCAACCGCAGCTCGGCCAGGTTCGCGATGAGGCGGGAGAGCCGCGGCTGGTCGCCGAGAGCACGGACGTCGTCGATGGCGCGTTCGAGCAGCTCGATGGCCTCACCGTACTCGTGGGCGTCGGTGGCGAACGTGGAGAGGTTGGCGAGGGCGAAAGCGCGAGCGCGACGGTCCGACGTGCGTTCGCCTTCCTCGAGCACCGAGGTGAGCAACGTGCGCGCCTCGCTGCGACGCCCCGCCGACATGACGGCGATGGCGCGGTTGAGCCGCGCGCGCAGCCGCTCGCTGGAGAGGGACCCCTCGCGCGCAGCCTGCTCGTCGGCGGCGAAGTGCATCTCGGCCTCCGCCCACAGGCCCTCGCTCAAGAGCACCTTGCCGAGCACGTTGCGCGCGGAGAGCCGCACCTCCACTTCGCCGTGGAGCGCTGCGCTCGCGTGTTCGCGGGCCAGGGCGAGGTCGCCGCGTGCCAGCCCCTGCTCGGCCCACTCCACCTCGATGTCCGCGCGTTGGGCCTCGCTCTCGACGAGCTCGGCGGCGCGGGAGAGGGCCACCGCCGCCGCGGTGAGATCCCCGCGCGCGCGCATCGCCCGGGCCATCACCATGGCCACCGCGAAGCTGCGCAGCCCCCGCTCCGAAGCGCGCTGCGAGAGGCGCAGCGCCTGCTCGCTGTCGCCACACTCGAGCGCGATGCGAGCCACCTCGGCGAGGGGCAGGCGCTCGTCGCCGCCGAACAGGCTCTCGAGCCGCAGCCACATGTCGGCCCGCGCCGCGGCGTCGGGTGCCGCCCGCACCGCCTCGACGGCAGCGCGCCAGTCGGAGCCACCGGCCACCCCGCGCAGCTCCGCCGCGCGCATGATCGCCCACGCGTCCCGCTCATGGCGGAGCAGCACATCGGCCACCCACGCCGCGTCGTCGGCCAGCGCCGCGTCGACTCGCGTCACGCGCACGCGGCCAGCGGTCACCACCACGTCGCCACGCGCCACGAGCGCGCCCAGCGCCTCATCGCCACCGAGCTCGACGGCGAGGGCTCGGGACGCGCTGCGGCGCAACAGCGACAACCGACCGAGGAGGGTCTCCACGTCGTCGGTGGACGCCACGCGTCGGTGTCCGCGTCTGCGCCACCACGCCTCGAGATCGGAGAGGCGATCGAAGGTGCTGGCGCGGGCTCGGCCCTCGTCGACCAGCGCGTCGAAGAAGCGGGCTCGGTCGTCCGACCCCGGCACCTCCCAGTGAAGCTGGCGCGCCACCGCGGCCGGCCGCGAGGTGAGCACCACGACCAGCGTCCCCGGCCGACGCAGCCGCGTGAGCTCGGCGCAAACCGCCTCGCCCCACCGCGACACCGACTCGGCCTCGACCACCACCAACACCGAGGCGCTCGACTCCGCGATCCCTCGTGCGGTGCTGCACGCGTCGGTCGGGGCGACGCCACTCTGGAGGGCGAGCTCCAGCCAAGGCTCCGGATCCAGCGGCGCGAAGGCCTGGCACACCACCGCCCCGCGGCGCTCGGCGCGGCGCGCCACGTGGGCCGCCACCGCGAGCCGCTCGCTCGGGGGGGCGTCCACGAAGATCACGCCGGTGCCCGCTTCGGTCGCGGCGTCCAGCGCGGCGATGGGGCCTCGGGGAGCGGAACACGTCCAGGGCTCGGGGTCGGGGATCGGTCTGGAGATCATGCCGTCTCGTAGTTTCGCTGGGGTTGCCAGCCCGCTGCTCCACACAG
This sequence comes from uncultured Polyangiaceae bacterium, assembly GCA_964401935.1. Taxonomy (GTDB): domain Bacteria; phylum Myxococcota_A; class Polyangia; order Polyangiales; family Polyangiaceae; genus JAPYTK01. Next base: position 6,393 of record CAYOAL010000051.1, on the reverse strand, counting down.
GCGGAGCGACGGGGGGCGTGGTCACACGCCGGGAGGCGACTTTGCAACGCGCATGCCGCCCCAATCGATTGGTACGGCGCCGCGCCACGAACCCTTCCTTCCGAGGAATGAGTCGTGATTTCCATCACCTATCCCGGGCTACGTCGAATTCCTGCTCGCCCTCCGGCGCTGCCCCCGTTAGCGAGCGACCAACCCGGCGTCAGGAAATGATCGCTTTCACCCACGCGGGGGCGTGTGCTCCGGCGGCCGCCCGCCACGCCCGGCCCGAGCGACGGTGCCCCTCACCGAGCTCGAGAAGGTGGCGGCGCCGCCCCCAAGGAACCCCCACGGTGCCGCTCGAGGACCGCTCGGTTTCGGCGCGGGCGCCCCCCTCGCACCGTCCCCGCGTCGATGTCCACCGCCGCGTCAGCGCGCGGCGTCGCGGAGTCGAGGCCGCGCGGCGAGCCAGGCCCGCTGGAGCAGCCACGAACGGGAACGATCCAACCGCTCGGCCTCGGCCGTGAGGTGATGCCAGGTGCTCAGCGGGAGCTGAATCGAGACCCGCCGCTTGCGCCCCGCCATGAGACGACTCGCCCTCGCGACCTCGGTGGTCTCCGGCTCCGTGACCTCCGTGCCCGCGATCGACCACGCCATCCGCGCGCAGTACGACACGTCGCGGCCGAGCTTCTCGGCGTGTCGTTCCATGTCGCGCAGCATCGGTGTGGGCACGTGCAGCACGTGGGTCGCGCTCACGTCGGCGCGAGGCTCGATGCGGTGGGATCCCAACAGCGGTTGTCGAACGGGCTCAGGCATGGAGTTCCTCCGCCGACAGCCTTCCCACTCCAACCCCAAAGGGGCCAACAAAGACGCTCAGCGGTATGGCGCGCGCCGTCGACGGCCTCGCGCTGGGCACCGAGCCGGATGGCGAGCCGCGTGAGCTCGCGCGTGGCGTACACGATCGTGAGCGAGCGGTCACAAGCAGTTGAAGTAGCCGTGGCTGCCGTCCCACCCGCAGCTCTTGCCCGACTGCGCGCAGTTGACGCTGTGGAGCTGTTGGTTCTCGCACCACGACAGCGACGCGCCGTCACACTGCCCCTCGTAGGTGACGCCTCCGCAGGGGTCCTCGGGCGCCGGGGGTGGCTCCTCGGGCGGGGCCTCGCAGCTCTGACCGCAGACGCTGGCGACCTGCCCCACGCAGACGCCGTCCCACGCGGTGTTGCAGCAGTAGGCGTCCTGCGCGCAGATCTGCTGCACACAAGGATCGCAGCTCGAGCTCAGCTTACCGCCTTCCTCGCAGAGCTCGTGCGCGCACGCCTCGGGGCTCGGCGGGGGCGGGGGCGGCGGGGCGCCCCCGTGGGTCGCTACCTGCTGGCTGATCCAGCTCTTCAACAAGTCGACCCGCGCGAGCACCTCGATGCCGCCACCGGCGCCCGAGTTCACGGCCACGATCGTGTGAGGGAGCACGCCGTCGAGGACCACCGGTCCGCCCGAGTCGCCCGACTGGATCACCTCCGTGGCGACGTAGGCGTAGGGGTAGCCGTAGCCCTGCCCGTTGGCGAGCGCCACCGGCTGGCTCACGAACAGCCGGTGATAGTTCATCACCCCGTTGTCGATGCGCCCGATGTTGCGCACCTTCGTGCCTGGCCCATAGCTCGACCCCGCGACGAGCGGATAGCTCGTGAGCGTGATCGGGCTCGACAGCACCAAGAGCGCCACGTCGTGCTGGTTCGGGTTCACGTAGCCGCCCGTGCTCGTGTAGTCGTACACGATGGCCTGGGTGCTGTGGGCCGTCTGGCCGCCGGCGTAGGGCGCGCGCACGTCCCAGTTGTCGTAGTTGCCCACCACGCAGTGCCCCGCCGTGAGCACGATCCTCGGAGCGATCACCGCACCGGAGCACGACGACACCTGCCAGCTGCCCTTCTTCATGTTGACGATGGCGGCGCTCGGGTAGGCGGTCGCCTCGGCGCCGTTGATGATCGGCTCCGGCCGCGCCCCGTCGGGCGGGGTGCGCGCGCCGTCGTCGACGAGCTCCGGCGCGTCGCGTTCCTCGGCGGGGCCCTCGATCCCACAGGCGCTCAGCGCCGACAGCCCCGCCCCGACCACCATCGCGACCTTCCCACAAGCACGCATCCTCATCCCGGTCCTCTCTCCCCCGAGCAACCGTCCGGCTGGACGGTCGACATGGTGGCTGCAACAGCGGTGCCATTTCCAACACTTAGGGATGCGTTAATATCCTACCAACACCTTACCGACTATTTTCGACCGGTTGGCCGGCCTCTATAGTTGATGCGCCTACATTTGATCTCATGAGAATAGCGTGGAGAATTTACCACCCGGTCAGCCGGTCTACCAGAAAGACAAGCAATCATATAGATTTACACCTCTGCACCTCCACCTACGATGTGCTCTCGCGGCTGAGCGCGGCGCTCGGAGGGCGCCCGTCCACGCCTTCTGGGACCTCGTCACACCAACGCGGCGGACATCACGAGCGGGGTGCAGAGGGTCCAGAGCACCGCGAGCTGGGTCGCGTCGAGAGCGCGTCGCCGCTCGTCGAGGGCACGCCCGAGCTCCTCGCGCGTCCCTTCCAAGATCGTCAGCGTCCGGTCGCGGCCCTTGGCCCACGACACGAGGATCGAGCCCGGCTTCATGTCCGGTGGGACCCGCATCGTGGTCCCGTCCGCGAGCAAGCCCCACCCGTCCCCGAAGCAAACGCCGACCTCGCCGTCCGTCGCCTGACTTCTCCGCGAGCGGAGGCGTCGTCGGACAGCGACGAGCCACACCACCCAACCGAGGCCCAGCCCGGCGAGGAGCTGAAAGGCGCGCGGCGGGCCCACCGAGCCTCGCACGTGGTGCGGCAACAGGCGCGTGTACGACGCGAGGTTGTCGGCGTCGATGGTGGCCACCAGGGCCCCGTCGCTCTCGACGAGGTAGAGGGCATGCACCGGATCGAAGCGCAGGTGCACGGCGGCGTCGCGTGAGACGACGCCGGGGCGGGTCGTGACGCGATCGCCACGGCGCAGCAGCGTGTAACACCACGGGGTCTGCTCGCACACGCGCACGAGCGTGATCCCCTCCTCCCTGGCGAGCTCGTCGATCACCACCTGCTCACCGGTTGGGGCCGGCGCCATGTGGCCGAGGATCGGCTGCGAGAGGCCGTAGCGGTCGGGACTGGGGGTGCTCAGCCCATCGGAGAGGGTGTGAACGAGGACCAACGGCACGATCAACACCGGTGACCAGGTGAGCACCCCGAGCAACCAGCGTCCGACGCGGAGCCGCTCCGAGGAGCGGCGCGCGACCCAACCGGCGAGGAGCGCAAAGGCCCCCGCCAACACCACGGCGATCACGACCGCCTCGGTGCCCTCACGCGCGCGCGCCGCACCGTCGCCGAAGGCCGTCCCCATGAGAGGCTCCGACAAGGCGCGCAGCGTGGCGAACGCGATCACCGGGGTGGCGCCGAGGGCGGCAGCCACCACGAACCGTCGGCTCCCGAGAGCGAGCCGGCCGGTCGCGAGCGCATACAGCGCGGCCGTAGCGGCGAGGGCGACCACCATGGCGGTGGTGCGATCGCCGAAGGCCGCGGCCCACGAGAGCCAGGCCGAAGCATAGAGGAGGGCCACGACCCCCGCGACCTCGAGCGTGCGAGGCAGACGCCGGAGCCAAGGCCGCCGGCGTGGGCTGGGAGGCTGAGTTTCGGCAGCAGTCGGCCCTCCCATGACGGAGCACAACCCTCACCGCCGCGCAAAGCTTCCCCGCCTCGGTCGTTTTCCTCGGCCCGAGGAGCGCGCGTCGCCACGAGGGGCGCCCTCCCCCGGAGTGTGTCATCATGGGCACCATGGATGGCCTGATCGGCAAGCCCGTGCTCCTCGACAAGCTCGACGCGACCCTCGCCGCGAAGATTTCCACGTGGATCGCCAAGGACAACCAACGCGCGCTCGACGCGAAGGCGCGACGGCGCGCGCGCAAGAAGGCCAAAGCCGAGCCGGCCGGGGGCTGAGCCCACCTCGAGCGCACCGCAGCAGTCCCGACCGTGGGCCCTTCGCCGCAGCCACCCCTTCACCGTAGCGAGCAGGGGTTGTAGGGTACCGCCGGTCCCCAATGGACGAGCCTCAACGCGACGCTCCGACGTCCACCAACCTCCACGCCGAGATGGCCGCCGCGGTCGATCTCGGTTCCAACAGCTTTCACATGGTGGTGGGGCGGCTCGAGCAGGGTCAGCTCCAGATCGTGGATCGCCTCCGCGAGGGCGTTCGCTTCGCGGCCGGGCTCGACGACAGCGACACCATCACCCCCGACGCGATGGACCGCGCGCTCTCCTGCCTGGAGCGGTTCGGCCAGCGCGTCCACGGCATGAGCCACGACCGGGTGCGGGTGGTGGGCACCAACACCCTGCGCAAGGCCCGCAACAGCGCCGCGTTCATCGCGCGCGGGGAGATCGCGCTCGGTTACCCGATCGAGATCATCTCGGGACAAGAAGAAGCCCGCCTCATCTACCTCGGCGTCGCCCAGACGGTCCACGAGGGCGGGCGCAGGCTGGTGGTAGACATCGGCGGCGGCAGCACCGAGGTGATCATCGGCGAGAGCTTCGACATCATCGAGGCCGACAGCCTCTACATGGGCTGCGTCAGCTTCTCACAGCGCTTCTTCCCCGATGGGCGCATCACCGCGAAGGGCTTTCGCGACGCGCAGCTCGCCGCCGAGCTCGAGCTGCAGTCGATCGTGGCCACGTATCGGCGCACCGGTTGGGCCTACGCGGTGGGTTGCTCGGGCACCGTGCACGCGGTGCAGCACATCGTGCAAGACAACGGCTGGTCGGAGGACGGCATCACGCCGAAGGCCCTCAAGAAGCTGCGCAAGGCGCTCATCGCCGCCGGCTCCCTCGACGCGCTCTCGCTCGCGGGCCTGGTGCCGGATCGCAAGCCCGTGATCGCGGGCGGCGCGGCGATCCTCGAGGCGCTGTTTCTCGATCTGCGCATCGAGAAGATGGTGGCCTCCCCCGGCGCGCTGCGTGAGGGCGTGCTCTACGATCTGGTCGGCCGCATCAACCGCGAGGACGTTCGCGACCGCACCATCCGCTGGTTTCAACAGCGCTATCAGGTGGACGTCGAGCACGCCTCCCGCGTCGAGGAGACCGCCCTCACCCTCCTGCATCAGGCCTCCCGCACCTGGGAGCTCGACACCGACTGGGCGGAGCAGCAGCTCACCTGGGCCGCTCGACTGCACGAGATGGGGTTGTCGATCTCCCACACTGGCTTCCACAAGCATGGCGCGTACCTCGTGGCCAACTCGCACATGGCCGGCTTCTCACGCGACGAGCAGCTGGTGCTCGCGACCCTCATCGCCGGGCAGCGCCGCAAGCTCCGACCCGACCTCTTCGCGCCGCTGCACCCCAACGTGGCCGCGCCGGTGATCAAGCTCTGCGTGCTGTTCCGGCTCGCGGTGCGGCTGAATCGGGGTCGGGACCCGACGCGCCCACCGTTCGTGCTCAAGGTGAAGAAGAATCGCCTCAAGCTCACCTTCCCCGACGGCTTCCTCGACGAACACCCGCTGACGCGGGCCGCCCTCGCCGAGGAGTCGCGCTACCTCAGCGCGATCGGCCACGAGCTCGCGGTGAGACACGCGGCGCCGCTCTGATGGGGTGGGGAGCGCGTGACACGCGGGACCAAGGGGGACGACGACGGTGGATCGGACCGGGGTGTGACGGGCGGTAGCGGGAAGCGCAAGCGTCGTACCGCCGGGGAGGCGCGTCGACTCATCCTCGACGCCGCCGAGGCTCGGCTCCGTGAGGTGGGGCCGGCGGGGATTCGCTTGCAGGACGTCGCGCTGGACGTGGGGATGTCGCACCCAGCGATCCTCCATCACTTCGGGAGCCGTGAAGGCCTGGTGAACGCGGTGCTCGCCCGCGCGGTGGAGAGCCTGCGCGCGGAGCTGGTGGCAGGGCTCGGCGAGACCGTCGACGCCGAGCGCGCGGCAGAGCTCCTCGAGCGCGTCTTCGAGACGCTCGGCGACCGGGGGCACGCGCGCCTGTTGACGTGGCTGATGCTCACGCGCGAGGAGGGCTCCTCGGTGTCGAGCCTCGGGCAAGATCGCACCTTGCTCAAGATCGCGGAGACCGTGCACGCGCTGCGAGCGCGCGTGGCACGGCCCGGAGAGAGCCCCGCGCTCGAAGACACGCTCTTCTCCATGATGCTCGCCGCGCTCGCGATCTTCGGCGAGGCGATCGTCGGCGAGGTGATCCAGAAGAGCGCCGGCATGGACGATCGGCGCGAGACCTCGGCGCGATTCCGGGCCTGGCTCGCGGCGCTGCTCGTGGCTCACCTCGAGCGCGGTGGCCGAGACTGACGACTCAAGACCTGACCGGAAAAAGGCGGAGTGGCGGGTCGGTGGGTCGCTTCAGGTGGCGCGGAGCGCTGCGCG
>CAYOAL010000050.1:0-61804 GCA_964401935.1 uncultured Polyangiaceae bacterium | reverse complement strand
CCGGACCGCGCCTCGAGGAGCCCCGCGAGGCAATGTCGGTCGGACCTTCAGTCGACGCCGAGGGGGAGCCGCTCCTCACCCTCGAGCACGAGCTGCCGGGTGAGCGTCAGGGCGTAGACGGTGCGCTGAGCGACGTCGTCGTCCACGTCTTCGTGGGCGAGCATGTCGTTGAGGGTGATGGGTCGGCGCCGGATGAGCAGCACGATGTCGCGCTCTTTGGGCTTGAGGCCGAGCCGCGCGGGGGTGGCGCGCTCGTGGAACACGAGGGGCACGTTGGCGATCCGTGGCAGGAGCAGGTCGAGCGCGTCGTAGTCGAGGTGTTTGCGAACCCCCATCATGATGAGGGGGAGCGGGTCGGTGGGGGCCGCGAGCTCCTCCGGCTGCACCGCGAGCATGTCGGTGGCCACGTAGAAGCAGAAGCCGGTGTCGGGCGCGAGCTGCATCATGAACCCAATCTGATCCACGAGACGCTGAGTGACCGCCTCGCCGCGGCGCTTCGACACGCCGACGATGGCGGGCGTGATCACGTCGGGAGGCACCTGCGTCTTGCATGGCCGCCCACCTCGGAAGTAGATCGCGCTCCCCGCCGCCCCCGCTCCGAGCGTCAGCGTGCCGGTGCGGCGGTCGTCGGCGGCCTCCGCCAGGAGGTGCACGAGGGTGGTCGTCTCGAGCGTCCCCCGCACCGCCGGCTCGCCGCGAGCCACGAGAGGTGCGCGGGGCACGTTGAGGATGGCCGATTGGGGTGGACGAATCGAGTCGGGCGCCTGATCGCTCAGGGGGAGGTTCACCGCCACCGGGCGTGGCCGCACCGGCGGCGTCTCCACCACGAGCGCCGGGTCCGGGGGTGGGGCCGGGGGTAGGGGCGCGGCGGCGAGCAGCTCCTCGGAGGCTTGATCGGCAGCAGCGACGATGCGAACGAGCTTTGGCGGTGGCGCGTCAGCGACCGGCCGATCGAGATCGAACAGCTGCGAGGTCGCCGGCGCGCCGGGGGGCGCGACGAGCCGAACCAGTGGGCGACCGAAGTCGACACGGTCGAGCGGCGGGGAGACGACCTTGGCCCACCGTCCCCCCTCGAGCTCCACGAGGGTGCCGGTGGGGAGGACATTGATGGCCGCCATCAACAGCTGCACCATCAGGCGGTCCACCTCATCCTCCGCGCTCGTGAGGAGCTCGGCCACCACGTCTGCGGCTGCGTCCCCCTTGCTGAGGCGGTGCTGGAAGATTCGCGCTCGCGCGAGCAACCGCGCCAGCATCGCGGGCCCTCGCTCCCCGCCGTAGAGCGGCCCCTCGCGGCCCGCCTGCTGGAGGAGCAGCGTCTCGAAGATCACTACGCTGCGCATCATCCCCGCTTCCGTGAGGCGCCCGAGCACGGTGGAGACGAACGCGGTCGCTGCCGGCAGCTCCGCCTCCTGCTCCTCGCGCAGCATGGGGATGTGGAAGCCGAACGGCGAGCCCGAGGCGGTGACGCCGGCCGCCCGCGGTTTGCCGGCCTCCGAGAGCAGCGCCGCGGTGGCGAGGCAGCGCAAGAGCCGCTCATCGCTCGTGAGCTTGCGCGCCATGCACAGCGCGAGGAGCGCGGCGCTCACCGTCCGCTCCACCTCGTCGTGGGTGGGCCGACACACCGTGGCGGCGAGGGCCGCCGGCGACACCGTCTCCCCGAGCGCGATGAGCTCCTCGGCGATGCGTCGCAGCGGAGGGCTGAGGACGAACGCGCCCCCCGCGAGCTCCTCGTAGGCCTTCCGGAGGAGCACGGTCGCGAGCGCGTACACGCGGATGACGCGTGTCTCCGGGGGGAGCTCCGCGAGCGCCGAGCCGCTCGGGGTGGGCTCGGCACACCCGAAGCGGATGCGCGAGAGGTCGATGGGCATCGCCACCGCGTCCGCTCTGTTGCTCGCTCGCGAGAGCGCGTGCTGCAGCCGGCGCAGATCGTCGTCGGGCACGTCGTGGCCCAGGGTGATGCGCGTGGCCCCGAGCCGCGCGAGGAGCGCGCCGAGCTGCGCCGCGGCCACGTAGGTGGCGCGGCTCGCGAGGAGCAGGCGCCCGCCCACGTGCACCACTTGCTCACCGAAGGAGAGCTCCACGTTGCGCCCCGTCGCGCGCCCGTAGGCATGCGCCGCCTCCGCCACCGCGCGCCGCAGCGCGGCGGCTTCGTCTTCGGCGACGTCCGCGCGCCTGGCGAGCTGGTGAAGGGTGACCAGGAGCTTGGCGCCGAGCCGATCCACCGCCTCGGTCGCGCCGGCGCGCCCGCGCTCTGCCGCTCCTCCTCGAGCGACCTCTCGGCCCGCTCGGTCCGCTCCTCGGTCTTCGGTCACGGCCGCGTCCCTCCGGCGGGAGGCTCCGCCGCTGCACCCGGCTCCGCCGCCACGTCGACCGGGAGCCGCGCACGCATCGCCCGGATCGCTTCGGCGGCGGCGGCGCGCAGCTCCGCAGAGTTCCACGGGCGCAGCGCCTCCGCCTCTTGAATGGCGGCCAATGTGTCGCGGCTCGCGCCGCGCTCCCCGAGCATCCGCACCGCCAGCACCCGCGTCGGCTCGAGCTCCTCGTTCTTCATCAAGCCATGCTTCTGAGCCAACGCGGCGAGGAGCTGCTCGGTGCGCGGCGCGTTCAGCGCGAAGAGGGCCTCGAGGATCTCGCGTTGGTCGTCGGGCAGCCGTCGAGCGAACGACTCGCTCTCCACCAGCGCCACCAGGCGAGGTCCTGCCGCCCGCACGTTGTGCCGCACCAGCGCGTCGAGGGCCGCTGTGCGCAGCCGCCGTCCCCCCGTCTCCACCACCTTGGTGAGCTCGCGCGCCACAACGTTCGCATCGGGCGCGAGGATGGCGAGCGCTTCACAGCGAAGCTCCGCCTCGGCGCTCTTCAACAGAGGTCGGAGCTTGGCCTTGGTGGCCTCCGTGGTCTCTGCGACCACCGCCGCCAACAGGGGCACCGAGACGCTCGGGCTCATCGCTGCGAGGTGCGCCAGGAAGACGTCTTCGTGGCCCTCGACGACCCGCACCACGAGCTCGACGATCGGGGCCATGACCGGGCCGCTCGGGTGCAGCTCGGCGAGCTTGAGGAACACGCTCAACGCCTGCGCGGGGAGCGAGCGGGCGATCGCGGAGAACCCACGGAGAAAGAGCTCACGCTCGCGCTCGCCGCCCTCCCCTTCGCCATTGGCTCGCGACACCACGTGGTGCAACACGTCCCCTGGAAAGAGGGTGGCGGTCACGAAGGCGGCCGTCATCCCCGACGCCCGGTGACGCGGGTCGTCGAAGTGGGTGAGGAGCACCCGATGGGTGTCGAAGAGCTCCGCCTCGGCCCCGAGCCGCACCAGATGACGGGCGTGGTCGGCGACCACCTGGACGAGGGGATCGAGATCGCGCCGACGCGCCGCATCTTCGAAGGCCTGAGCGAGGAGCCGGTCGTGGCGCGCGCGGAGATCGGCCGTCCCGAGGCGCGTCGCCGCGGTCAGGAATCGATGGCTCTCCGGATCGAGGCGGAGGAGGCTCGCCGTGCTCGCCGACACCGCCTCGAGCGAGGCCATCATGTCGACGCCGAGTGCGGCCTCGCGCGACGGCTTCAGCGCGTGCTGCTGGTGAATCTCCAAGGCCCGCTCGAGCTCGGCCACCTCGCCCTCGGCCGCCCCAAGGGCGGACAGCTCCACCTGCTCCTCGTCGAGCACGCACCTCACGTGGCGAAAAGGTGCCTCCCAGAACGCGGTCGCGAGCTCCTCGCTCGACATACTCGGCGCGGCGACCAGCAGCGCCACGAGCTGGCGCAGCTCACCGGGCTCGATCCCAGCGCGGAGGTGGAGCTCGCGCACGCCCGCCGACCGCAGCGCGTGAGGGATCGGATCGAGCTCCGTCGGCTCCCACGCCATCTGCGCCTCTACCTGAAACCCGAAAGGATGCACGCGCAGCTCGACGCCATCGGGGAAGCTCGGGAGCGCCCGCGTCAGCGCCTCAAAAGCGAGCTCACCGAACCGCGACGCCTCCGCGCGTGAGCCCACGCCCGCGCGCGAGGCGCGCACGACGTGGTCGAACGCCACGAACACCGGCGACAGAGGGTGGTCGGCAGGGAGCGGAACCGCCGTCGTGGGCGGCAATGGCGCGAGCTCTCGTTCCGCTGCTCCGGCTGTCGTTTCCCGCGGCGCGCTGCCCGGCGCGAGCGCGGGCTGGGCCGTCGACCCATCCTCGCGCCGGCCTTCGGCCCGCGACCGCTCGTCGCGCCCGCCCTGGCCGCGGTCGAAATCGAGCTCGAAGCCGGCGCCGGCCCCGGGCCCCGCGTCCGCGTCCGCCCTGTCTACGACCGCGAGCACGGACACCAGGTGATCACGTAGCTGCGCTGCCGTCTGATGACGGGCGCCGGGGTCCCATTTGAGCGCCTTGTCGACGAGCGCCACCGCCGCGGCGGGCAGCTGAGGTGCCACCCGCGCGATGCTCGGCGCCGGTTGCGTGGCCGCCATCGCGAGCGACTCACGAGCGCTCGCCCCCTGGTTGAGCAGCTCGCCCCCGAGGAGCATGTAGAGGATGGCCCCCACCGCGTAGAGGTCGCTGCGATGGTCGACCGCCTTGCCCAGCGCCCGCTCCGGAGCCATGAACGCGGGGTTGCCGGGCTCGAGGCCCTCATGCTCGACGGCGCGGGCCCGCTCCGCGTCTTCGGCAGCCGCCGCGCCGAGGCCGAGCACCTTCACCTCGCCGTTCTTCGACACGAGCACGTTGGTCGGCGTCAAGTCGTGATGCACCACGTGCGCCCGGTGCAGCGCGACGAGAGCGGCGATGATCTGCTGGGCGATGCGGAGACTCTCGACCAGCGGGAGGCGCTTGCCGCCGCGCTCCCAGAGCGACTGCAAGGTCCGCCCCTGCAGGGTCTCCATCACGAGGTAGGGCTCGCCCCGCTGGGTCTCGGCGTCCTCGTAGAACGCGACGACGGCCTTGTGGCTCACCTTGCGGGCGAGCTGTGCCTCGCGCAAGAAGCGAGCACGTAGCGCCGGATCGCCCACCAGCTCGAGCCGCATCACCTTCACCGTGGCCGCGCGCCCCGACTGATGGGTGGCGGCATACACCGCTGCGAGAGGACCAAACCCGATCAACTTGTCGAGGCGCCACCCACCCCGGATGATCCCCCCGACCCGCTTGCTCGCCAGATCGAGCGGGCTCTCGCCCTCTTTTGCCGCGCGGTCGCCCATGAGCCGTCGCCTGTCCCAGGATAGCGGGGTTGGCGGGGGGCGGCCTACTAGGGAGCCCACCCGCGCGGCGCGGGCCGCCGCAGCCTGAACAAATGCTGGGGAGGGGCCGCCCACACCCACCGGCCTTTTCCGCGCCGACGACCGCTCCCGCGGCTACGGTCGTGGGCAGCGTGGAGGCGAGGGTCGGCGGCTCCGCGCGCTGCCTCCCCGTGAAAGGTCGTCACGTGTCGAAGATCACCGCTTACCATCAGGACGAAGCAGGCCACTGGGTGGCCGAGCTCAGCTGCGGCCACGGCCAGCACGTGCGGCACACCCCTCCCTGGCAGGTGCGCCCGTGGGTGGCGACCGAAGCAGGGAGGCAGGCCCACGTGGGCCACGAGCTCGCCTGCCCCTTGTGCGCGATGCCCGTGCTCCCCAGCGGCCTCGAGACCTACAAGCAAACCGACGAGCTCGACGGCGACACCGTCCCGAAAGGGCTGCTCCGCTCCCACCGGCTCAAGCCTTCGGTGTGGGGCCAGATCGTGGTCACGGAGGGCGTGGTCGTGTACGTCATCGAGACCGAGCCGCCTCAGGCCTTTCCCCTCAACCCGCGCGTGGTGGGCGTGGTGGCGCCCGAGCAGCCCCATCACGTGATCGTGCAGCCCGGGGCGCGGTTCTTCGTGCGCTTCCTCCGTCCCACCGCCTAGCCCTCGTCCACTGGCCCGCAGCGGATGGGCCTCGGCTCTGACCCGTTGCGACCTCCACCCACCCATGGTCGCCGCGGTGCAGACCGAGCGTAGCCCCTGTGCTCCGTTCGGCATATGAAGAGGCCACGTCATGGCCCTCAGCTTCGCCGTCGATCTCGAGAAAGTCTCCAAAGCTGCCAACGTGAGCATCCCCGTCCTCGCCGGCGTCGCGTTCACCGCCGGCCACACGGTGTCGTTCTATTTTCACTTCCTCACCGTGCCGTTGATCATGCTCACCGGGTTGAACCTGTTCTACCTGCGGGTGCAGAAGGAACACGCGCTCCTCGCCAACTTCGGGGTCATCGCCCAGATGCGCTACCTGTTCGAGAGCATCGGCCCCGAGTTTCGGCAGTATTTATTCATGAGCGACATCGAGGAGAGACCGTTCAACCGGGTGGAGCGGGCCGAGGTGTACCGGAAGGCGAAGGGCGTCGACGCATCGTCGTCGTTCGGCTCGCAGCTGTTGTTCGATGGCTCCGAGTTCAAGCTGCTCCACTCCATGTTTCCGGTGCCCAAGGAGGAGATCGAGCCCTTCGCGCTCGCCCTCGGAGAAGAGCGCGGCATCGAGAACACCTACACCCTTCGTAAGCCGCTCATGATCAGCGCCATGAGCTACGGCTCGCTCGGGCAGTCGGCGGTGCGCGCCCTCGCTCGTGGCGCGAAGCGAGCGGGGATCCCCATGAACACCGGCGAGGGCGGCTTCCCCAAGTACCACTTGATGGAGGGCTGCGACCTCATCTTTCAGATGGGCACCGCCAAGTTCGGCGTCCGCAACGACGACGGCACCCTCAACGACGACAAGCTGCGCGCGCTCGCCGCCGAGCCTTCGATCAAGGTGATCGAGGTGAAGCTGTCGCAGGGCGCCAAGCCAGGCAAGGGCGGTATTCTCCCCAAGGAGAAGATCACCGAGGAGATCGCAGAGCTGCGCGGCGTGGGGCGCGACAAAGACGTCATCTCACCGCCGTCGCACGTGGAGTGTCGCGACCCCGCCTCCACCATCAAGTTCATCCGACGCGTGCAAGAGGTGTCGGGGCTGCCGGTGGGCATCAAGCTCTGCCTCGGACGCGACACCGAGGTCGTCGCGCTGCTCCGGGCGATGAAAGAGCAAGGGGTGTATCCCGACTACATCTCCATCGATGGCGCCGAGGGGGGCACCGGCGCGGCCCCCAAGGCCTTCATGGACGACTTCGGCGTGCCGCTGTTCGAGGCGCTCCCGGTGGTGGACGCCCGCATGCGCGACGAGCGCGTCCGCGACAAGATGAAGCTCTTCGCGGCTGGCAAGCTCATCAGCCCCGGCAAGCAGCTCATGGCGCTCTCGCTCGGGGCGGATGCGGTGTACTCGGCGCGCGGCTTCATGCTGGCGCTCGGCTGCATCCAGGCCCTTCAGTGCAACAAGAACACCTGTCCGGTAGGGATCACCACCCACGAGCCGCACCTGCAACGAGGCCTCGACATCGAGGAGAAGTCCAAGCGCGTGTACAACTACGTGCACAGCCTCGAGCACGACTGGGAGGAGGCGCTCTCCGCGCTCGGGAAGCGGAAGTTCAGCGAGCTGTCCCCCGACAACGTGCTGCTCCCGAGCCGGCTTCAAGGAGACACCATCTTGCACCGCGATGACGAGCATCGACGGCTCGTGGTGCTCGGCTCGCAGGGAGGCGACCTCCATTGAGCGCCGCCGCGACGAGCGTGCCGCTCTGGCATTGGGCGCCCCGCCTCATCGCCGCCGGGGTGATGGCCTTCGTTTCGTACCTCAAGCTCACGCACAACCCCGCCGACATCACGCTCTTCACCGAGCTCGGGATGGAACCCGCGGGCCGCGTCATCATCGGAGTGGTCGAGGGCCTCTGCGCGATCCTTCTTTTGTCACCCTACTCCGCGGTGGGCGCCGTGCTCACCAGCGCGGTCATGCTCGGGGCGATCATCGCCCACGCGACCAAGCTCGGCTTGATGGTCCAGGGCGACGGCGGTCAACATGTCCTCCTCCTCGCGCTGGTGATGACCAGCGCGCTCGCCGTAGCCTGGGTGAGGCGCCGCGAGCTCCCGCTCGTCGGCGACACCTTGTGAGCCAGGACAGTGCGAGCGACTCCGACCCACTCGGCACACCGACAGCCCGGGTGGGGTGGGCCGGCACAAGGCGCTCTTGGTTGAAGACGTGCGTGGTTTTCTGTGGTGTCGGTGGGCTGCCACACTAGGCTCTGATCATGCACGGTAAGGCGGACCGCGGGCGGAGCACGGTGGCGGTGGCCGTGCGCGCCCTCGGCGCCGAAGGGGAGAGCACCCGCGACGACGCCATCGCGGTGGAAGAGCCGATGGAGATCCGCGTGCAGAGCGGGCCGAAGAGCGCGCGCCGCACGCGCAGCGTCTCGGTGACGATGCGCACCCCAGGCCACGACTTCGAGCTCGCGGTGGGGTTCCTGTTCGCCGAGGGCCTGCTCACGACCGCTGCCGACATCGAGAACGTGGAGTTCTGTGGACCTCCGGCCCCCGGGAAAACGCAGAGCAACATCGTTCGCGTAGAGCTCGGTGAGCACCTCGAGCTCGATCTGGTGAAGCTCCAACGCAACTTCTATTCCACCTCGAGCTGCGGGATCTGCGGCAAGGCGTCGCTCGACGCGCTGAACTTCGAGGGCTTCACCGCGCTCGACACGAGCCGGCCCCGCCTCGCGACCGAGGTGATCCACGGGCTCCCCGAGCGGCTGCGCGAGGCGCAGGCCGTGTTCGAGCTCACCGGCGGTCTGCACGCGGCGGGCCTCTTCGGCGCCGACGGCGCGCTCCTCGGCTGCCGCGAGGACGTAGGGCGCCACAACGCCGTCGACAAGTTGATCGGGGCCCAAGTGCTACAAGGGCAGGTGCCGCTCTCGGAGCAGGTGCTCGTGGTGAGCGGCCGCGTGAGCTTCGAGATCATGCAGAAGGCGCTGGCCGCAGGCCTGCCCATGATCGTGGCGGTGGGGGCGCCGTCGAGTCTCGCGGTGGAGATGGCGGAGCGCTTCGGGATGACCCTCGTAGGCTTCGCGCGCGACCGGCGCTTCAACGTGTACACCGGCGCCGAACGCATCGTGCGCTGAGCGGCGAGAGAGAGAGTTTCATGCTGAAGAAAGGCGCAAACCGTGAACGCATCCTGCCCCTGTTGCAGGATCATGGCGGGCTGAGCGAAGACGCGGTGCGGAAGGTGTCGCGCGAGACGGGCGTGCCCGAGGCCGACGTGTGGGGTGCCGGCTCGTTCTACACGCTGCTTCGCGATCCCGGGCCGCACCTCCGGGTGTGCAATGGCCTCAGCTGCCGCCTGCTCGGCGCCGACGCGCTCATCGAGCGGCTGCGCGCCGAGGGCGAAGCGGTCGAGGCGGTGAGCTGCCTCGGCCAGTGCGATCGAGCGCCCGCCTACCTCGACGCCAACCGACGCCTGGCGGGCACGTCGAGTCGGCCGCGCGCGGTGACGCCCGCCGACGACGCGCTCCCCATCAACCTCGCCGGTGACGACGACGCTCGCTACGCGGCGCTCGCGGCGGCGCGCTCGATGGGGAGCGACGCGGTGATCGCGGCCATCGAAGCGAGCGGCCTCCAGGGGCGCGGCGGGGCCGGCTTCCCCGCCCACCTCAAGTGGAAGAGCGTGCGTTCACAGGCCGAGACCGAGCGCTACGTGGTGTGCAACGCCGACGAGGGCGAGCCGGGCACGTTCAAGGACCGCGAGTGCATGCTCCGCCGCCCGCACGCGCTGCTCGAGGGCCTGGCCATCACCGCCGCCACCATTGGCGCGCGCGAGATCTACATCTACGTGCGAGGCGAGTTCCTCGACGAGCGAGACGCGCTCAGCCGTGCCCTCGACGAGGCTCGCGACGCGCTCGCCGACTTCTCGTTTCACGTCGTGCTCGGTCATGGAGCGTACATCTGCGGCGAAGAGACGGCGCTGATCGAGTCGCTCGAGGGCAAGCGCGGGATGCCCCGCCTCAAGCCTCCGTTCCCCACCGAGCAAGGCTTCCGCAACAAGCCGACGTTGATGCACAACGTGGAGACGCTCGCCTGTGTGCCCGCCATCATCCGACGCGGTGGCGCGTGGTTTCGCGAGCGTGGGCGCGCGGAGGCGGGCAGCAAGCTCTTCTGCGTGTCGGGCCACGTGAAGGTGGCGGGCGTGTACGAGCTGCCGCTCGGCGTCACGCTCGACGAGCTGGTGGAGGCCGCGGGGGGCTACGAGGGCACCCCACAGGCGTTCAGCCCCGGGGGCGCCTCGAGCGGGTGGCTCCCCATGAGCCAGCGGAGGCTGCCGCTCGACTACAAGAGCCTCGCCGGCGTGGGCTCGATGCTCGGGAGCGCAGGCTGCGTGGTGGTGAACGACACCGTCGACATGGCCGAGGCCACGCGCTGGCAGCTCGAGTTCTTCGAGGAAGAGAGCTGTGGGCAGTGCGCGCCCTGTCGCATCGGCACGCGGTATCTCCACCGACAGCTCGAGCGCTTCCTCGAGACGGGCTCCCCCGACGCGCTGCGTCACGCGCTCGACGTAGGCTGGGAGATGGAGGAAGGGTCGATCTGCGGGCTCGGGATGGTGGCCCACAAGCCGCTGTCGATGGCGCTCGAGCACTTTCCGGAGGCGTTTGCGACCCGCAGCCCATCGGCGCACAATAAGGACCAACGATGAACGCGCCCGCGGATCACGACCTCATCACCATCACCCTCGACGACAAGAGCGTCGAGGCCCACACCGGAGAGACGGTGGTGGAGGTGGCCTCACGCGAGGGGATCACCATCCCCACTTTGTGTCACGACGCGCGGCTCGCCCCCGCCGGCGCGTGCCGCATCTGCCTGGTGGAAGTGGCCGGTCAGCGGCGTCTGCAGCCCGGCTGCGCGTGGCGCGTCACCGACGGGATGAGCATCAGCACCGAGAGCGAGCGCATCACCCGCCACCGGCAGCTGCTCCTCGCGTTGTACCTCTCGGATCACGCGCTCGACGAGGAGGGCCTCCCGCAGCGCACGGTGCGCGGCAACCAGCTGCGCGAGATGGCGCAGGAGCTCGCGCCGCCGCGGCTCGAGCCGGTGCAGGCGCCGCGACCCGGTCGCGCCGACGACGTGAACCCCTACATCCGCTTCGACGCGGACAAGTGCATCCTCTGCGCGCGCTGCGTTCGCTACTGCGACGAGGTGGAGGCAGTGAGCGCGATCACCCTGTCGGGCCGCGGGGCCACCACCACCATCGGCACCGCCGGGATGCGGGGCTTGCTCGACACCTCGTGCGAGCTCTGCGGCGGCTGCATCGACACCTGCCCCACCGGCGCGCTCAGCGAGAAGAAGGTGCCGCTCCGCGTGCTCGATCAGCGCGTGGAGACGGTGCGCACCACCTGCAACTACTGCGGCGTGGGCTGCCAGATGGACCTCAACGTGAGCGAAGGCCGGGTGGTGAAGGTGTCGAGCCCGCCGGTCGGCTCCACCCTCAACGACGGCAACCTCTGCGTGAAGGGCCGCTTCGCCTACGACTTCATCCACCACGAAGATCGGCTCACCGAGCCGCTCGTGCGCGGCGACGACGGGGAGCTCCACCCCACCACCTGGGAGCACGCGATCGCGGTGGCCGCCCACGGGCTGAAGAAGATTCGGGATGAGCA
Organism: uncultured Polyangiaceae bacterium; assembly: GCA_964401935.1. Taxonomy (GTDB): domain Bacteria; phylum Myxococcota_A; class Polyangia; order Polyangiales; family Polyangiaceae; genus JAPYTK01. The sequence continues at coordinate 50,321 of CAYOAL010000050.1, read as the reverse complement.
CGGGGCCGACGCGCTCGGCTTCGTGTCGTCGAGCCGCTGCACCGGCGAAGAGAACTACCTCATGCAAAAACTGGCGCGCGCAGCCTTTGGCACCAACAACTGCCATCAATGCGCGGCTACGTGACACGCTCCAACGGTCGCCGGTCTGGTGACGATGTTCGGAGCGGGGGCGATGACGAACTCCATCCCGGAGATCCGTGACGCCGACTTGTTGTTCGTGATCGGGAGCAACACCACCGAAGCGCATCCCATCATCGCGATGGAGATGAAGCGCGCCGTGGGGCGCGGGGCCACCCTCATCGTGGCCGATCCGCGGCGCATCTGGCTGGCCGACATCGCCGATCAACACCTGCAGCTCGCGCCCGGCACCGATGTGTGGCTGCTCAACGCGATGGCCCACGTGATCGTAGCGGAGGGTCTGGTGGATCAGACCTTCATCGCGCGACACACCGAGGGCTGGGCTGCCGTGCAACGGACGGTAGAGCGCTACACCCCCGAGGAGGCGGAGAAGGTGACGGGGGTGCCGGCCGGCGAGATCCGAAAGGCAGCCATCGCCTATGCCAAAACGAAGAAGGCGGGGGTGTATTACACGCTGGGGATCACCGAGCACACGCACGGCACCGACAACGTCTACGCGCTCGCGAACCTGGTGCTGATGACGGGGCACCTCGGCGTGCCCTCGGCGGGGATGAACCCACTCCGCGGTCAGAACAACGTGCAGGGCGCCAACGACGCCGGCGCCTCCCCGGTGTTCTACCCCGGCTACCAGCGGGTCGACGATCCAGAGGCCCAGGCGAAGTTCGAGCGCGCGTGGGGGGTGCCGCTGTCGCCAAGGCCCGGCCTCAACCTCAACGTGATGATGAAAGAGGTGATCAAGGGCACGGTCCGTGGCCTCTACGTGATGGGGGAAGACATCGTGATCTCCGAGCCCAACGTGAGCCGGCTCGAAGAGGCGCTCAACAAGATCGACTTCGTCGTGTGCCAGGAGATCTTCCTCAACGAGACGACCCGCTACGCGGACGTGGTGTTCCCCGGCGCCTGCTTCGCGGAGAAGGACGGCGTGTTCACCAACAGCGATCGGCGGGTGCAGCGGGTGCGCAAGGCGGTGGAGCCGCCCGGCCACGCGCGCGCCGACTGGGAGATCTTGTGCGACATGGCGCGGGCGGTGGGCTACCCGATGCCCACCTACGCGGGACCTCACGAGGTGTATGCCGAGCTGGCGGCGCTCTCCGACAAGTTCGCGGGGATCTCCCACGCGCGGCTCGACGCCGAAGGCGGACTGCAGTGGCCGTGTCCTACCGCCGAGCACCCGGGTACGGTGTTCCTGCACGGCGACGGTCCGATCCGTGGCAAGGGGATCTTCGAGCCGGTGGAGTATCGCGAGAGCGCGGAGCTCGCCGACGTCGACTACCCCCTCGTGCTCTCCACCGGGCGGACGCTCTACCACTACAACGCGGCCACCCAGACGCGGCGCGATCCGGGCACGGTCGCCAAGAACGGCCACAACTTCGTGGAGGTGCATCGCAGCGACGCGCGCAAGCTCGCCCTCCGCGACGGCGACAAGGTGCACGTGGTGTCACGGCGCGGTCAGGTGGTGGCCGAGGTGTGGGTCAGCCCCCGGGTGCGGCCCGGCTGTGTGTGGATGCCGATGCACTTCGGGGAAGCGCGCGCCAACCTCATCACCAACGACGCCGGGGATCCGGTGACCCAGACCGCCGAGTACAAGGTGTGCGCGGTGCGCCTCGACCCGATTCCCCAAGGCTGACCCGCACCGCGCGCCGGCCGACGGCTCGCCGCGACTGCACCTCGGCATAGGAAGCGCATCCGGCCTCGCTTTACGCGCGGGCCGCGCGCTCCCAACATGCGCGGATGGACGTCGCCGCCCTCGTCGCTCGTGAGCTCGCCCTGCCCTTCGCCGCCGTCTCGGCGGTGGTGTCGCTCCTCGAGTCGGGCGCCACCGTGCCCTTCATCGCACGCTACCGAAAGGAGGCGACCTCGGGCCTCGACGAGGTTGCGATCCGCAACATCCGGGACCGGCAGGCGTACCTCGGCGAGCTCGCGGCGCGGAAGGCCACCGTGCTCGAGGAGATCGCCAAGCAGGACAAGCTCACGCCAGGGCTCCGCAAGGCCATCGAACAGGCGAGCACCAAGGCGGCGCTCGAAGACCTCTACGCGCCGTTCAAGACCAAGCGACGCACTCGCGCGGTGATGGCCAGAGAGCGCGGTCTCGAGCCGCTCGCCGATCGCATCGGCTCGCAGCCGCACGGCGGCTCGCCGCGGAGCGAAGCCGCGCGCTTCGTGAGCGCGGAGCGCGACGTAGCGGACGTGGACGCCGCGCTCGCGGGGGCGCGTGACATCTGTGCCGAGCGCATCGCCGACGACGCCGCGGTGCGCCACACGGTGCGCGAGACCTTCGCGAAACACGCGGCGCTCGAGGTGAAGAAGACCAAAGAACACAGAGCCGCGCGCACCAAGTTCGACGACTATGCCGACTACCGCGAGCTCGGACGCAACGTCCCGTCTCACCGCTACCTCGCCATTCAGCGCGGCGAGAAGGAGGGCGTGCTCAAGGTGGCGGTGAGCCTCGAGCCCGACGACCAGCTGCGCGCACGTATCGCCCAGCTCGCCGGGCTCGACCGCCGCTCTCCGTGGGCGAGCGAGCTCCAGGCTGCGGTGGACGACGGCTACCAGCGCCTCATCGCAGCGCGCGCCGCCGCCGAGCTGCGAAGCGAGCTGAAGGATGCGGCCGAGCTCGCGGCGGTCTCCGTGTTCGCCAAGAACCTGCGAGAGCTGCTCCTCGCCGCACCCTACGGCGCCAAGTCGGTGCTCGGGATCGATCCGGGACAGCGCACGGGTTGCAAGTGCGCCGCCATCGGCGCCACCGGTCAGCTCCTCGGCTACGACACGATGTTCCTCGTGCAGGGCGACCAGAAGCTCGCTGCCGCGCGCGAGGTGTTGCTCGGTTTGTGTCGCAAACACCGACCAAGCGCGATCGCGGTGGGAAACGGAACGCACGGACGAGAGACCGAGGCCTTCGTGCGCGACGTGCTCCGCGAGGCCGGGCTCGACATCCTCACCGTGAGCGTGAGCGAAGCCGGCGCGAGCGTGTACTCCGCGAGCGACGTGGCCCGCGAGGAGCTACCCGACATCGACGTGTCGGTGCGCGGCGCGGTGAGCATCGGCCGCCGCCTCCAAGATCCGCTGGCGGAGCTGGTGAAGATCGATCCGAAGAGCATCGGGGTGGGCCAGTACCAGCACGACCTTCCAACGAACCTCCTCGCCAGCAAGCTCGACGAAGTGGTGGAAGACTGCGTGAACGGGGTGGGCGTAGACCTGAACACGGCGAGCGTGCCGCTGCTCAGTCACGTCGCGGGCCTCGGCCCCAAGCTCGCCGAGCGGGTGGTGCAGCATCGCCACGAGCGGGGTGGCTTCCGGAGCCGCAAAGAGCTCTTGAAGGTGAGCGGCCTCGGGCACAAGACGTTCGAGCAAGCGGCGGGGTTCTTGCGCATCCGAGGCGGAGAACACCCGCTCGACGCGAGCGCCGTGCACCCGGAGCGTTACGCCCTCGTGGAGCGCATGGCCCGCGAGCTCGCGGTGCCGGTGGCGTCCTTGGTGGGCAACGGCGAGGTGGTGGATCGGATCGATCCAGCGCGTTACCTGGCCGACGACGTCGGTCGCTTTACGCTCGAAGACATCCTCGCCGAGCTCAAGAAGCCGGGGCGCGATCCGCGGGCGAGCTTCGAGCCGCCGAAGTTCCGCGACGACGTCCGCACGCTCGAAGATCTCCGCGAGGGCATGGAGCTCGAGGGCGTGGTCACCAACGTCACCTCGTTCGGGGCGTTCGTCGACCTGGGCGTGAAGCAAGACGGCCTGGTCCACATCTCTCAGCTCGCGGATCGCTTCGTGAAAGATCCGAGCGAGGTGGTGCACGTGGGCGACAGGCTCACCGTGCGCGTGCTGTCCGTCGATCTCGAACGCAAGCGGGTTGGCCTCACCGCCCGCAAGGATGGGGCTCCGGCCCGCGCCGGCGATGGCCAGCCGCGGCGCGATGGGGCCCAACGACCCGACGCACGCCATGACACGAGGGGACGACAGGCGCCCCGTCAGAGCCAGCCAGGGCGCGAGCCCAGCCAAGAGCAGCGCCGCCACCCCCAGGGCCAGCCCGCGCCTCGACGCAGCTTCGAGAACCGCCCCTTCGCGAAGCTCGAGAAGAAGCGCTAGCGGCTACGTGCGGCGGCACGGCCCACGGTCTCTCGTTCGTCGGCTGCTGGGTCGGCGCGCCGGTGAGCTCGGCGCGGCGCGGCGCCGGCGTAGATGAAGCCGCTCGGGACACGTCACCCCTCGAGGAAGGTGGCGAGCGAGAGGTCCATGCCCGACAGCACGTGGCCCATCAAGCTGTCGAACGACGTCTCCTCCGTGCCTAGCTCCTCGGCGAGGCGCTTGCTCGTCTCGACGTACACCTTGCGCCGCGCCGAGGCGAGCCAGCGCGCGACGGTGGCGCGATGCACGCGATACATCGCGCCGATCTTCTCGGCGCTGATGCCGTCCACCAGGTAGAGGCGCAGCACGTTGCGGTCGCGCGGGCTCAGCGCGGCGAGGGCGTGGCCAAACGCCGCGGAGAACGGCACCCGTAGCTGCTCGGCGAGGGGAGACAGCTCGGGATCTGCGCCGCCCAGCGACAGCGCGAGGTCGTCGAGCGCCGTGTATCGCTCGTGGTGACGGCGCCGCTTCCGGCTCTGCGCGAGGCGCATCGCAGCCACCTGCACCCAGTGAACGAGCGGCCCATGGCCGAGGTAGGTGGCGATGCGCGGGGGGCCATCGTCTTCTGTGAGCAGCCTCACCCGCAGATCGGAGCACACCTCCTCGACGAAGGTCGCCTCCCCATCGACGCGCGCCACCGCTCGCTTCGCGGCGGGCATGATCGTCTGCTCGAACGCTCGCAGCGCGGCCACGTCCCCGTGGAGACAGGCCACCGCGAGGAACAGGTCCGACGTGTTCAGGTGAGCGAGCTCGGCCACCACATCCTCCGCCTCGGGCGCCACGCGGGCCACGTGCTCGGCGAACTCGCTCCCGCGCACCCTCACGCCAGGCCACGCCGCTCTCGCAGCTTCGAGACAGCGCCTCAGCGCCGGCTCGAGCCTCGCCGCGACCAGCTCGTCGAGACGATACGCGTCCGCCACCCCCAACACGAACGACTGCGTGAGGTCGGCCACCGGGGGAAGCTAGCGCGAACGACGGAGCCTGTCGCGCCTGCCAACGTCGGCGTCAGGGCTCGCAAGTGTGGTCCGCCATACTACACCTCGAAGCAGCCCGCCGCCCGAGCGTCCGCGCGGTCCGGAGCAGCTCCCGGAGAGCGTGCCCTGCTCCTCGGCCGAGCGTGTCCGCTGCGTCGTTGGGCGCGTCGACCGGGGCTGCACGCCAGTCTCGGGTACACTGCCGTCTGCGCTCTTCGATGGAGGGCCCGAGTATCGTGGTCGATCGCAACCTTGAGCACCCGTCCGGGCACGACGCCGAGTCGATGCGCGCGAACGAGGAGGACGACACGCTTCTCCTCCGCTTCCTCGACGGTGAGCTCGACGCGGTCTCGCTCGCGGCGCTCGAGCTGCGGCTCGATGAGGAGCCGGCGCTGCAGCGGCGCCTGGGATCGTTGGCCCGACGGCAGCAGGAAGAGACGCTCGCGGTCGAGCGGATCGATCGCACGACGAGGCTCACCGGGCGTGGGCTGGTGACGCGACGCGCCCGCCCCACGCCGCGGGACACCGCGCTCGAGATAGGTCCGGTGATCGGCGAGGGAGGCATGGCGGTCGTCCACCTCGGCCGGCAGCACAGCGTGGGGCGCGACGTGGCGGTCAAGACGGTGAAGACCCCCGGCACCTCGAGCACCACGTTGCTCGAAGAGGCGTGGGTGACCGGTCAGCTCGAGCACCCGAACATCGTCCCCATCCACGACATCGTCATGGGCGAGGATGGACGGGCGCAGGTGGTGCTGAAGCACATCGAGGGCTCCTCCTGGAGCGAGCTCGCGGCCGCTCCCGACGAAGTGCGGCGACGCTTTCACGTGGACGACCCGCTCGAGTGGCATCTGCGCGTGCTCGTCCAGGTGTGTCAGGCGCTGCGCTTCGCGCACAGCCGCGCCATCGTGCACCGCGACGTGAAGCCCGCGAACGTGATGATCGGTCGCTTCGACGAGGTGTACCTGCTCGACTGGGGGCTCGCGATCAGCACCGAGCCGTCCGACCGGTTGCCCACGTTGACCACATCGTTCGGCATCGCGGGGAGCCCTGCCTACATGGCCCCCGAGCAGCTCGAGGCGTTGCCGTTGCGCGTCGGGCTTCACACCGACGTGTACTTGCTCGGCGCCACGCTCTTCGAGTTGATCGCCGGCGAGCCGCCCCACGCGGGCCGCAGCTTGCGTGACATCCGCGATCGGCTGCTCGCGGGGGTCGAGCCGCCGCTACCCGACGACGCTCCGCCCGAGCTCGTGGCCATCGTGCGCCGCGCCATGGCCACAGAGCCGTCGGCGCGTTTCTCGTCCGTGCAACGGATGCGCGAGGCCATCGAGTCTTTCCTCGAGCACCGCGGGTCCCAGGCGCTCGCCCGTCGCGCCGCCGATCGTGCGACGGTGATGTACGCGCTGCACCAACGGCGTGACGACGATGGCGCGGAGCGGGCGTTCGCCGAAGCCACCTTCGGTTATCGCATGGCCCTCGACGCATGGGAGGGTAACCAACTGGCGCGGCGCGAGCTCGAGGAGCTCGTACGCAATCGGGTAGGGCAGCTCCTCGCTCTGCGCGCGCCCGAGTCGGCGCGCCGCGCGCTCGCGGTCCTCGACGAACCCGACCTGGAGCTCGTGCGCCGCGTGGACGAGGCGCTTGCCAAGGAGGCGCGCGATCGCAAGACGCTCAAGCGTCTGGTGCGCGACGAGGACCGACGGGTGGGCCACCGGGTGCGGCGCGGGTTCGTTGTCGTGCTCGGGACGGCGTGGGCGCTGTTCTGGACGACGATGGGGCTCTGGCCGCCACAGACCACGACGCCGCTCCTCGTGGCGCTCCTCGCGTTCCTTCTGCCGTGCACCGTCGCGGTGCTCTACCTCCGACGCGACATGCTCGAGGTGCGCCTCAACCGCTACATCTCGTGGATCCTCTTCGCGATGTTCGTGGCTCAGATCCTCTGGCTCGGAGGGGCGGCCCACCTCGGTGTGTCGATGCACGTGGCCGAGCTCGGGCTGTTCCTGTTCTGGTCGATGGCCTGCGCGACCGGCGCGGCCACCGTCGACGTCCGGGTGCTGCCCGCGGCCATCGTCTACGCGCTCGCCTTCATCGCCTGCGTGCTCGAGCCGAGGTGGTTGCCATGGGCGATCGGCGGCTCCGGGTGGTTCATCCTCGCCAACACATACGTCGTCAACGTGGCGGTAGCGAAACGACCGCGCCTCGCGAGCGATCCCCCACCCTCGTCGAGGCAGTGACCCATCGAGGACTGTAAGCCGTCGACACAGTCGACAACTGGCGGACGAGGACTTGGCGGAAACGCACAGGAATCGAACCTGCCCGGGACAGCATAACTGCCCCACTACGGTTTTGAAGACCGCGGGTGGCACCAGCCAGCCAAGCGCTTCCGCCGAGAGTGATAGCGCGACGGGGTGAGCGGGGGAAGCCCTGGAGCAGAGCGACATGCGCGGTCGTGTCGCCCTCGCCAGCGCTCACGAGGCGCGTCGGGTCAGAGGGATGCTTGGGCGGCGGCTTCCATCGTCGCGAGGAGCGCTGCCTGATCGGGGCCTACGAACGGGTCGGCGCAGCGTGCTGCGCCGAGATGTGCGAGCAGCGTGCTGAGCATGTTCGGGGCCGGCGGGAGATGCGCGCTGAGCACGCGGTCGGGGGCGAGTCTCGTGAGCGTTGCGCACGACCGCTCGAACGCCTCGGGGCTCACCGACCGAAGCCACGGCGCGTCGACGCTCGTCCACGTGACGAGCCCGTCGCGAAGCTCGACATCGTTCATCCCGGCGGCCGACTCGCAAGGCGCGGTCATCACGGCACCGAAGCAGTCGGAGCTGAAGAGGGTGCGGGTCTTCTCGTCGAAGAGGCCGGTCGTCTCGGGCGCGTCAAAGGATGGGGGCTTCACCGCGAGGAGGCGGCGGTCGCCCACGTCGAGGTGCTGACCGGGGTTGAGCAAGTACACTCGCTCCATGGGCACCGGCTCCTCGAGCCCGAGCTTCCCCATCCCGAGGAAGGTGGTGACCACCCGCGCGTTCGGGGCTGCCTCGAGGAGCGCGTACAGGCTGCCCACGTGATCGGGGTCGACGTGGGTGAGGAAGATCCAGCGCAGGTCGTCGAGATCGATGCGCTCGGCGAGGGTGGCCATGAACGCCGCGCCGAGGGCGGCCACGCCGGTGTCGACGAGCGTGGGTTGGGCCGCACGCACGAGGAAGGCGTTGGCGGGTAGGACGCCGAGTCCGGGGACGGGCAGATACGGCACCAGCGCCTCGGTGTCAGGGCCAGCGGAGATGGGTTCGAGCATCGTTGGTTTGTCCATGGTTCCTCCTCGTGGGGTGTTCGTCTGGAGGTGCACCGAGGCGGAGAGTCGTTACGGCGAGCTCGTCGTTTCATGGCGCGCCGTGACTACCGATCGGTAGACAATCGCCAAACGTGTGGTAGGCTCCTCCTGAACGGTCGGTCGAATGGACATGCGCGAAGAAATCCTGGAGCGGGCCACCCAGCTCTTCGCCACGAAGGGCTTCGACGGCACCTCCCTGCAAGACATCGCGGCCGCCGTAGGTCTTCGTAAACCCTCGCTTTTGTATCATTTTCCGTCGAAGGAGAAGCTCCGCCTGGCGGTGCTCGGGAGGCTCCTCGACCGCTGGAACGACGTGCTGCCGCGGCTCTTGATGGCGGCCGCGGGCGGCGACGCCCGCTTCGAGTCGGTGATGGACGAGGTGGTGCGGTTCTTCGCCCAAGATCCCAACCGAGCTCGCCTGCTCCTCCGCGAGATCCTCGATCGCCCCGAAGACATGCAGCGCCGGCTCGAGACGTACGTGCGCCCGTGGGTGCAGGTGGTGGCCGACTACATCGTGAAGGGCCAGCAGCGCGGCGAGGTGCACGCGCACGTCGATCCCGAGGCTTACATCCTGCAGGTGATCAACATGGTGGTCAGCGGAGTGGCTGCCGCCTCGAGCCTGCACGGCGGGCTGCTCCCTGCCACCTCCCCGCGCGGCGACGCATCGCAGCGCCACCTGCGCGAGCTCGTTCGCATCGCGCGCACCAGTTTGTTTCGCACGCCCGCGTCGGCCGAGGCCGAAGGGCGAGACGCATCAACCAGGAGCCGTCACGCAAGCGCGACCGAGAGCGCGGCGCCAAGCAGCGACGGCTGAGAGGACCTACCATGAGCAACTACTTCAAGGACAACGACGACCTCCAGTACTACTTCGATCGCGGGCTCGACTGGGATCGTGTCGTCGAGGTGAACGAGTACGGCTTCCGCAGCCCCGACGGCTTCAAGAGCACCGGCGAGGCGGTGGAGTTCTACCGGCAGATCGCGGAGATGGTCGGCGAGTTCGTCGCCACCGAGATGGCCCCTCACGCCGCTGCCGTCGATCGGGCGGGGGTTCGGCTCGAGAATGGAGAGGCGGTGGTGGCCAGCGAGGTCGACGCCATCTTCGAGCACATCAAGTCGCTCGAGCTGCACGGGATGTGTCTTCCCCGCGAGCTCGGGGGCATGGGCTGCCCGCTCGCGCTCTATCTCATCAACACCGAGCTGCTCGCCCGCGCCGACGTGTCGATGATGGCCCACTACGGCTTTCACGGCGGGATGGCGATGGCGATGCTCGTGTTCTCCATGATGGAGGGCAGCACCGAGATCGATCCCGAGACGGCCACCATCAAGAGCACGCGCTTCTCCGACTACATCGAGGAGATCCGTCGGGGCGACGCATGGGGCTGCATGGACATCACCGAGCCCGACGCAGGCAGCGACATGGCGCGGCTCAAGGCCTTCGGCGAGCAGGACGACAACGGCGACTGGTTCGTCACCGGCAACAAGATCTTCATCACCTCCGGCCACGGGAAGTATCACTTCGTGATCGCGCGCACCGAGAAGGTGCAAGATCCAGAGAACCCGCTCTCCGGCCTCAAGGGGCTGTCGATGTTCCTCGTACCCACTTACGTCGACAACGAGGACGGCACGCGCACGCGCATCGTGGAGATGAACCGCCTCGAAGAGAAGATGGGCCACCACGGATCGGTGACCGCGTCGCTCATGTTCGATCGCGCCCCCGCCCATCTCATCGGTCGGCGCGGTGAGGGCTTCAAGTACATGCTCATGCTCATGAACAACGCCCGACTGGGGGTGGGCTTCGAGTCGATCGGCTTGTGTGAGGCCGCATACCGGCTCGCGCGAGACTACGCCGCCGAGCGGCCGAGCATGGGCAAGACCATCGACAAGCACGAGATGATCGCCGACTACCTCGACGAGATGCGCACCGACATCCAGGGCCTCCGGGCCATCGCGATGCGCGGCGTGGTGGCCGAAGAGGTGAGCCACAAGCTGAAGCTCGGCATCTCGTTCTTGAACGGCGACGAGCTCGAGAAGAAGCGTGTGAAGCGCGAGGCCAAGCAGCTGTCGCTCGAGGCGCGACGCATCACGCCGCTGCTCAAGTATCTCGCGGCGGAGAAGGCGGTGGAGATCGCCCGGCGCGCGGTGCAGATCCACGGCGGCAACGGCTACGTGAAGGAGTATGGCGCCGAGAAGCTGCTGCGCGACGCGATGGTGATGCCCATCTACGAAGGCACGAGCCAGATCCAGGCCCTGATGGCCATGAAAGACACGCTCATGGGGATCATGAAGAACCCCCAGGCCTTCGTGAAACAAAGGGCGCAGGCGCGCTGGCGCTCGTTGTCGTCGCCCGACGTGCTCGAACGCCGCGTGGCCAAGGTGCAGCTCTACTCGATGGGAGCCCAGAGCCACCTCATGACCAAGACGGCCGCGAACAAACTCACGTCGCTCACCGGCAAGCCCCTCACCGAGTGGCCCACCGCCTTCTTCAAGAACTGGGATCCGAAGCGCGACTTCGCCTACGCGATGCTCCATGCGGAGCGGCTCGCCAAGCTGATGGCCGACGAGCTCATCTGCGAGACGCTGCTCGCGCAGGCCAAGCGCCACGACGAGCGTCGTGAGGTGCTCGAGCGCTACCTCGATCGCGCCGAGCCCCGTTGTCGCTTCCTCTACGACGAGATCACCACGACCGGGAGCCGCATCCTGCGCCAGCTCGGCGGCGAGACGGCGGACGACGCCGAGAAGGCGGCGAGCTGATGGCTGTTCCCAACCGTTTCATCCTGCACCAGGCGCCGGTGATCGCGGCCCTCGGGCGCTCGGTCTTCAGCGCGTGGGTGCACAAGGGCAAGGGCGGCAAGCCGGCCACTCCCGGCCCCGAGATCGTGCGCACCATCAAGCCGCGCAGCCGGGAGCTCGTGCGCTGCTACGTCAAGACGGTGGGGGGCGACCCCGGGGCGTACCGGCACACGCTGCCCCCGCACCTGTTCCCACAGTGGGGCTTCCCCCTCGCCACGGAGGTGCTCGCCGGGATCGACTACCCGCTGCAACGCGTGCTCAACGCGGGCTGTCGCCTGGAGGTCAACGCGCCGCTCCCGAACGACGAGCCGCTCGTGGTGCGCGCTCGCCTCGAGGACATCGACGACAACGGCCGGCGTGCGCTCCTCAAGACGCGTATCGTCACCGGCACGCGGTCGACGCCGGACGCGCTGGTGGGCCACATGTTCGCCCTCGTGCCGCTCGCGCGGGGCAACGACGGGGCGAAGAAGAAGGAGCCGGCGCGCGTGCCCACGAGCGCGCGGGAGCTCGCTTACTTCTCCCTCGGGGCGAGCGCCGGCCTCGAATACGCCAAGCTCACCGGCGACTTCAACCCCATCCACTGGGTGCCGGCCGCCGCGCGGGCGTCGGGCTTCAAGAGCTGCATCCTCCACGGCTTCGCCACCATGGCCCACGCAGTGGAGGGGCTTGTGAAGAGCCTCCTCGCGGGCGACGTGAACGCCATCCGCTCGCTCGACGTTAGCTTCACCAGCCCCCTCCTGTTGCCCGCGCGGGTGGGCTTGTACGTGGAGGGAGAGACGCTGTTCGTGGGCGACGCGCCGGGTGGACGGGCCTACCTCACGGGAGCCTTCGCCACCGTCTCGACCGAGCGCGAGAGCGCGAGGAGCGACGCATCATGAGCGACCTGTTGATCGATCTCGGCCAGAACCCTCGCGCGCGAAAGCTGCTCCAGCTGTCGGGCCTCCCCATTCCGCTGCCGCAGAAGCTCGCGCGCGCCTCCGGCCCGTGGTCGGCGCGGCCGCTCTCGGATCGCCAGATCCTGGTGGGCTGCTTCGACGAGAGCAAGCTCGCCGGCACCTTGGCGATGGCGCTCGCGGAGGCGGGCGCCGATCCGCTGGTGGTGGGCGACGCGCTGGCCGCGTTTCGCGAGGCAGGAGAGGCCTTCGGGCGGCCACCGCGGCACATCCACAACGGCGCCGGAGAGGGCGTGCAGCGGGTGGATGGGATCGTGCTCGACGCCACCACCGTCAACGACGTGCGCGATCTCGGCGTGCTCTACGAGCTCTTCCATCCGTGGGTGCAGAAGCTCGCGCGGTGCGGGCGCGCGGTGGTGGTGACGCGCTCGCCGGCGAGCATGAGCTCGCTCGGAGGGGCCGCCGCCCAGCGCGCCATCGAGGGCTTCGTGCGCAGTCTCGCGAAGGAAGTTGGGAGGAAGGGCGCGACCGCCAACCTGATCGTGCTCGAGGAGGGCGCAGAGGCGCGGCTCGCGGCGGTGCTGCGCTTCGTCCTGTGCGAGCGCGCGGCTTTCGTGACCGGCCAGCCCATCGTCGTGTCGGCGGCGGCGGACGGTCCCTCGGCGGTGCCCTGGACCCGGACGCTCGACGGGAAGGTGGCGCTGGTCACCGGCGCCGCGCGCGGCATCGGCAAGGCGACCGCGAAGCTCCTCGCCGCCGAGGGCGCCCACGTGGTGTGCCTCGACCGCCCCGCCGACGACGGACCGGCGAGTCAGGTGGCGCGAGAGGTGGGGGGCCGCGTGCTCCTCGTCGACGTGAGCGCGTCCGACGCGGCCCCCGCCATCGTGGAGGCCCTCGGCGAACGCGGCGTCGACATCGTGGTGCACAACGCCGGCGTCACCCGCGACAAGACGCTGGCGCGCATGAAGCGCGAAGGCTGGGACCAAACACTCGACATCAACCTCGGGGCGGTGGTGCGCATCACCGAGGCGCTGCTCGACGGTGCGCTGAGGGATCAAGGGCGCGTGGTGTGCCTCTCCTCGGTGGCGGGCATCGCCGGCAACATGGGGCAGACCAACTACGCGGCCTCCAAGGCGGGGGTCATCGGCTTCGTCGAGCATCTCGCGCCGCGCGTGGCCGACCGCGGCATCACCGTCAACGCCATCGCCCCCGGCTTCATCGAGACGCGGCTCACCGCGGCCATCCCCGGCGTCATCCGCGAGGTGGGTCGGCGCCTGAGCGCGCTCTCGCAGGGAGGGCTGCCCCAAGACGTGGGTGAAGCGATCACCTTCCTCGCGAGCCCCGGCGCGTGCGGCGTGACGGGGCAAGTGCTGCGGGTGTGCGGCGGAGCGTTTATCGGAGCCTGAAGGCGGAGCAACAGCATGGGTCGCAGAGCAGTCATCGTTCGCGGGGTGCGCACCCCCTTCGTCAAAGCCTTCACCGAGCTGGTGAAGCTCGACACCATCGCGCTCGGGGTGGCCGCCACGCGCGCGCTCCTCGCGCGCACCGAGCTCTTGGCGCGGGAGGTCGACAGCATCGTGTGGGGCGGCGTGATCCTCCCCGGCCTCGCGCCGAACGTGGCGCGCGAGATCGCGCTCGACCTCGAGCTGCCCCGCTCGGTGGAAGGCATGACCGTCACGCGCGCCTGCGCGTCGGGCCTCCAGGCGGTCACCCTCGCCGCGCAGGCCATCGAGCGTGGCGACGCCGACGTGGTGATCGCGGGGGGCTCCGACTCCACGAGCAACGCGGAGATCAAGCTCCCCCAAAAGGTGGTGCACGCGATGGCGCCGCTCGCCCTGGGCAAGGCCACGCCCGCCGACATGCTCGGCGTGCTCGGGCAGCTGATGCCCATCACCTCCATCCTGCCTCGCCAACCGAAGATCGCCGAGCGCACCACGGGCGAGGTGATGGGGGAGGCGGCAGAGCGGATGGCGCGACGCAACGAGGTGAGCCGTGAGGCGCAAGACGCCTTCGCGGCGCGCTCGCACCATCGCGCGGCGGCGGCCATCAAGAGCGGGCGCTTCGACGACGAGGTGGCGCCCATCGAAGCGAAGGGAGGGCGGTGGGTGCACGCCGACGCCATCGTGCGCGGCGACACCAGCGTGGACAAGCTGGCCAAGTTGCGGCCGGTGTTCGCGAAGGGTGGCACCCTCACCGCCGGCAACTCGAGCGCGCTCACCGACGGGGCGGCGGCGGTGTTGCTCATGAGCGAGGAGAAGGCGCGCGCGCTCGGCTACCAGCCGCTCGCGGCGTTCAAGAGCTGGGCCTACGTGGGGGTCGATCCGGCGGATCAGCTCTTGATGGGGCCCGCGCTCGCCATGCCGAAGGCCCTCGAGCGAGCGGGGATGCAGCTCTCCGACGTGGAGTTGATCGACATGCACGAGGCCTTCGCGGCCCAGGTGCTGAGCGTGCTCAAGATGTTGGGGAGCCGCGCCTTCGCGCGCGCACAGCTCGGACGGGACGAGGCGGTGGGCGAGGTGCCCGACGACAAGCTCAACGTGCACGGCGGCTCGCTCGCCCTCGGCCACCCCTTCGGCGCCACTGGCGCGCGCATGGTCACCACCATGGCCAACGAGCTCGCGCGGAGCGGACGGGAGACGGCGCTCCTCGGGATCTGCGCGGCTGGAGGTCTCGGGGCGGCGGCGGTGCTCGAGCGGGTGCGCTGAGGCGCCGGCTCTTTTGCCGTGGTATGAGCCCAGCGTGAAGGCGGTGGGCCTCGTCGTCCTGTGCGTGGCGTTCGGGTGCAACCCCGAGCCGGGCAAGGTACGCGGACGAACGAGCCACGGCAGCGCGGCGCCATGGGCGACGGCGGCACCAGCGCGCTTCTTGCTCGCGGCCGGCCACGGGAGCGACGCGCAGGCGGTGGCGTCGCGGGTACGGTCTCGGCTCGGGGCGCGCGACATCGACGCGGGTCGAGTGGCCATCCTCGGCGCCGACGTTCAGGTCGACGTCGCCGCCGACGAGCGCGAGGTGGCGTCCGAGGCGCTCGTGGGGGGCCGTCTCGACGTGTACGCCGGCGAGGAGCTCTTGGTGCGGGGGGAGTACGTGCGTCGCGTGCTAGCTTCGGACGAGGGTCTCGTGCTCGTGGTCGAGGGGGCTCGCAAGACGGCGCTCGCCCGTGCCCGCTCGAGCGGTGCCACGCTCGCGGTGAAGATCGACGGCGAGGAGGTGGCGCGCATCGCCGCCACGAGCGACGCGGTGCAGCCGGAGCAGGGGGAGCTTGTCGTGACGATGGAGCGCGCGCGCGCTCGCGCGCTCGCGGAGATGCTCTCGGAGCGCTCGCTCAGCCATCGGGTGGTGTACGCACCACGAGGAAGCGAATGATGTCGAACAACAAGAAGATTGGGCTCGCGGTGGGGGCGGCGGTGGCCGTCGGCGCCGCCGCGGTGGGGGGATACGTCGTCATGAAGGATCGGGGAACCGACACCTCGACAGCGGCGAGCGCCCCGTCCGCGTCGACGTCCGGCGCGGTCGAGGAAGACATCGAGCCGGTGGCGTCGCTCGCAGCGGTCATCCCGGACGGGGTCGATCTCTACCTGGAGGTGCCGAGCGTGCGCGAGCTCGCCAAGGCGAGCACGGAGGTGAAGTGGTCGAAGACGGGCCTGTTCGATCTGCTCGGGATGCTCGACAAGGTGGGGAGCAGCGTCGGCGCTGCGTTCGGTCTGAGCCCCAAGGACGGGAGCGCCCTCGTGTCGTCGCTGAAGGCGTTGTCGTTCGCGGGGCGCTTCAAGGGCGAGGCGCCGTTCGCGGGGGGCGTGATCGCGTGCTCGAAGCCGAGCGTGGTGAAGACGCTGCTCGCGAGCCCGCGCTTCGAGAAGAGCGGCAAGCTCGGCGAGCTCGATAAATACGTGCTCAAGGCGAGCACCAACGCTCCGAGCGCCGAGGTGGAGCTCGCGACGAGCATCGCCATGGGCCTCCGCACCCCGCCCGGGGCCTCGCTCGTGTGGCTCGCCGACAAGGGCCTGATGGTGGTGGGCACCGACGCGTTCCTCGAGAGCGTGGTCGCGGTGACGGCCGGCAAGGAGAAGGCGCTCGGCGCGTCCGAGCAGTATCGCGCCGACATCGCGCGCCTCGCGCCGAAGGCCCGCGTCTTCGCCTACGCCCCCGCCGACGTCATGAAGAGCATGGTCGGTGCGGAGGGTGGGCAAGAGGTGCTCGACGGCTTCTTCAAGCAGCCAGGACCGTTCCTCCTCGGGGTACACGCCGGGCCTGCGGGTCTTCTGGTGAGCTTGGAGGGCGGTGTGCAGGGGGACAAGGTGCCCGCGCTCTCTCTCCCCGCGCCGCCGCTCCTCGATCTCCCGAAGGCCCTCCCCGCCGACACGTTGGGTTACCTCGCGTTCTCCACCAAGCTCGACATGACGGGGAGTGAGGCGGAAAAGAAGCTGGTAGAGGTGGTGCGCGCCTTCGACGCGGACGGCGCGAACGAGCTCGAAGCGCGGATGGGCACGGCGCGCGCAGAGCTCGGCTTCGGGATGGCGGAGGTGCTCGACGCGCTCGGGGAGCAGGCCGTGATCGGTGTCGTGACCAGCGAGAAGGAGCTGAGCCTCGAAGACGCAGAGAATGCCGATCTGGAGAAGAACATCGCGGTGGTGACGGTCTTGTCGCTGCGCGACGAGGCCAAGGCCAAGAAGGTCATCACCGCCGCTCGGAAGCTCACGCCGCTCCAGAAGACGCACACTCAGAAGGCGACCGCCGACGGCGGTTTCGACGCCACGCCCACCGGGGCTGGTCCCTTCATCGCCACGCGGTTCGACAAGGGACGGTGGATCGTAGGGGTGGGACCGCAGGCGTTGGTGGAGGGAGCGCTCGCGAGCATCGTCGCCGGTAGCCCCTCGCTCGGTGACGACGCGGCGCACAAGCTCGGCCTCTCGGGGATCGCCGGTACGCCCTACGTGCTGAGCTGGGTCGACGTGTCGCGCGTGCTGGCGAAGACGCCCACCGATCCGGAGATGGCGGGGGCCCTCGGCGCGCTGCGGTCGCACGTCAAGATCACCGGCGACGACCGCGTCACCCTCACCACCGCGCTGGGTCTCGCCCAAGAGGGGGAGGCCTACCGCGTCCGGCTCGACATGCTCAACAGCTTCGGCGTGCTGCCCGCGGTCGGGATTCTCGGTGTGCGCCGCTATCTCTCCGCGTCGAAGGGCGCGGAGGCGAAGAACACGCTCGGCGCCATCGCACGAGCGGCGGTCGCCGGCTTCGAGCGCGAGGCTCCGGGCGGCGGCCATCGCCTCTGCAAGAGCGCCCAGCCGGTGCCCGCAGCGGTACCTTCGGGCGCGAAGTATCAACCCAGCACCGTGGACGGCTCCGACTTCGAGACGGGAGACGAGGAGACGGGCTGGAGGTGCCTGCGGTTCACGATGATGCAGCCGCACTATTTTCAGTACGGCTACACGATGGGCGGTCCGTACAAGGGGCCAGCTCGCGGAGGGCCGGATCCGGGCCCGAACGGCTTCGAGGCGTGGGCCATCGGCGACCTCGACGGCGACGGCGTCACCAGCCTCTTCACCCGCACCGGCAGCGTCGACGCGAGCGGGCGCCTCGTCCTCGCCACCGAGCTGTTCGTGGTCGACGAGCACGAGTAGCCAAGACGCGCGACGCGACGCGGCCTCGGCGAGCGGCCCGGGGCGCGCCATCCCCTGTCACGGGTAGTGATAGGGCGCCTGGATGCCGAGGGGGAACCCGAGGCCCCAGAACGCGAGCAAGAACGCGAGCCACACCGTGAAGAAGGCCACCGAGTACGGGAGCATCAGGGACGCGAGGGTTCCGATGCCCGTGCCGCGCACGTAGCGCTGGGCGAAGGCCACCACGAGCGGGAAGTACGGCATGAGGGGCGTGATGATGTTGGTGGTGGAGTCGCCCACGCGATAGGCGGCCTGCGTGAGCTCGGGGGAGAGGCCGAGCTGCATGAGCATGGGCACGAAGATGGGGGCGAGCAGCGCCCACTTGGCCGACGCCGACCCGATGAGGAGGTTCACTCCCGCAGTGAGCGTGACGATCCCAACGATGGTGACGCCCGATGGCAGCCCCGCGGCCTGGAGCGCGCCGGCACCCTTCACCGCGAGCAGGGCGCCGAGCTGGCTCTTGTTGAAGGCATAGATGAAGAGCGAGGCGAAGAAGGCCATCACCAGGTAGTAGCCCATCGTGCTCATCGACTTGGCCATGCCCTTGATCACGTCACGATGCGACGCGTAGGTCTTCGACGCGTAGCCGTGCACGACGCCGGGCAGGAGAAAGAGGAGGAAGATGAGCGGCACGATGGATTGCATCAGCGGGGCCTTGAAGTCGGTGAGGCCGCCGCTCGGGCCGCGGAGCGCAGAGCTCGTCGGATACGAGAGCGCCACGAGCGCCCCAATCCCGAGCAGCATGGCGACGAGCGCCGCACGCATGCCCCGTCTCTCGTCGCCCGTCATCGCCTCCATCTTGGGCATCTCCGACTCGTCGCCGTCGACGGTGAGACCCGAGAGGCGCGGCTCTACGATGCGATCGGTGACGTACCAGCCCACCCCCACGATGAGCGCCGTCGAGGCGCCGGTGAAGAACCAGTTGCACAACGGGTTCACCTGCCGCGATGGATCGAGGATGGCCACCGCCTCCTGCGTGAGGCCCTGGAGGAGCGGATCGATCCCCGACGGGATGGGGTTCGCGCTGAACCCTCCAGATACGCCCGCGAAGGCCGCGCCGATCCCGGCCAAGGGGTGTCGCCCGGCGGCGTAGAAGATGACGCCGCCGAGCGGGATCACCAGCACGTAGCCGGCGTCGGCGGCGGTGTGGCTCACGATCGCGACCAGGAGCAACATCGGCGTGAGGAGCTTCTTCGGCGTCACCGCCAACATGCGCTTCAAGCAAGCGTTGATGAAGCCGCTGTGCTCCGCCACGCCTACGCCGAGGAGCGCCACGAGCACCACCCCCAGCGGATGGAATCCGGTGAACGTCTTGACCATGTCGGCGAGGAACGCGGCGAGCTCGCTCCCGCTCAGCAAGTCGATCACCGTCTTCTGCTGAAGCCCTCCGTCCTTCGAAGGCACCGTGAACGGCGTCCCGGCGAAGAGCTTCGAGGCCACCCACGTCACGAGCAGGGCAATGACGAAGAGCACCGCCGGATCGGGGAGCTTGTTGCCCGCTCGCTCGATGCCGCCGAGCAGCCGGTCGGTCAGGCTCCGTGTCCCGCCCTCCTTGCCGCCACCTCCGGTCGTCTCTGCTCCGGTCTCCTTTGCCATACCGCGTTCTACACACGGCTTCCGCGAGCGCGCCAATCTTGCGCATTCGAGACGAGACAGCGTGGCTCACGCTGGACGCGCCGGCGTTGTGGGTGGCGGGCGCCCAGAAGAAGTAGCAGGGGCCTAGAAGAAGAAGTCGTCGCGATACTGATCGACGCCCGGGGTCGCGACGTCGACCAGATCGATGTCGGCACCGCGGAAGACGAGGGCCGCGTCGTCGGGGCTGGGGAGGAACGGGTCGACGGTTGCGCCCTCGGCATCGTCGACCACGATCGCCCACTCGAAGTCGTTGGAGAGGGCGACCTCCACGTCGACGGGATCGGCGGGGCAGGTGGCGCCACAGCTCCCCCACGTGATGGTGCGAAAGAGGCGCGAGCCCTCGGGCCGCGTCGAGGCCGCGAGCACCTCGAACGACCACTCGGCTTGGGTGGTCGCGGTGATGGCGTTGAGGCGGATACGGAAGTCGCCCACGCCCGAGGGCCCAAAGCGCACGCCGATAACGTCCTTCGACACGCCGCTGGTGAGCTCCACGTCTCCCGACGCGCTGCAGGGCGCGACGAGCGTGCCGCTCGACGAAGGGATGGAGCTGCGGCAGATCGCGTCGAGCAACAGTGGCTGGCCCTCCGCGGCGCAGCCGGTGAGGAGCAGCGCGGCGCCCAAGAGCCACTTCGCGTCACCCATCGATGGTGCCTCCCACGGTGAAGTAGAGGCCGCCGAAGTCCATGCTGCGCCCGGTGTCGCCGAGCGGACCGGTGGGGGTGTGCATGAAGCCGATGCTCGAGCCGAGGTGATACTTGAACGACTGGAAGCTCACCGCGCCGCCAAAGGTGCCGGTGTGCAAGAGCTCCGAGGCGATGTCGTTGTCGAGCTCGAGCTCCGCGGCCGCGTAGCCGCCTCGGGGCGTGACGTAGAACGCCCACAGCCGGTTGCCGGCGAGCAAGATCGGGAGCTCCGCGGCGACGAAGTAGGAGGCGACGTTGAGGGCCGGGGTGCTGTCGGGCTCGCTCGAGCGCCGGTTCATCCCGATGAGGAGGCCCGCGCCGACGTGACGATGAAACATGTAGGCCGCGTCGATCGTGGCCCACATCTTCGCGCCCGCGTAGCCCATGTCCGACAGGATGGCGTTGTTCTCGGCGAAGCCGTAGGTGCCGAAGCCGAGCTCGAACCGCGCCCACCAGGTCACGTCTCGCTCCTTCGCCGCAGGAGGAGGCGCCGGATAGGGCGGCTGCGACGGGAAGAGCTGGGGCGGGTAAGCCTGCGGCGGAGGCGGCTGGTGCCAGGGCTGCTCCCAGGTGGGCGGGGGCACCGGCGGAGGGGCTGGCGAGGCGGGAGGCGCGCTCGGCGGCGTGACGGGTGGAGGCTGAGGAGCGGGGGAGCTCGGCGCGGGCTCTTCGGAGGGGCCCGCGCTTGGCTGGGCAGCGGCGAGCTGCAGCGCGATGAACAGCGGCGTCACGACGAGGATTAGAGCACGAAAACGTGCGCCACGTTCGGCCGGATCGGGCCCGATTGCGCTACCATCGAGCCTGGAGCACCCATGAAGAACACCATCCTTTTGCTCGTGGCGCTTGTCGTTCCTTCGGTGGGCCCAGGCTGCACCTCCACCGAGGCGGATCTCTGCGACTACAAGTGCGAGTGCGAGGGCTGCAGCGCTCGCGACTACGACAACTGCCTCAACGACTACGATCGCGACGCCCGCGACGCCGAGTTCAGGGGTTGCGAAGACTTCTACGACGAGTGGGTCGCGTGTCAGGAGGCCACCTGGATCTGCCGGGGCCGCGACTTCGACACCTCGTGCGGCCGCGAGCGAGACCGCTTCAAGAACTGCATCGACTGACCCACGCGAGGCGCCGCCGCACGTCGTGGGACGCGAGGGCACTACCAACGACGTGGGCCCGCGCACCTCGTGATCGCGGTGAGGCGTCGAGCGCCGCCGCCGGCCGCGTCGGTCTCAGGCGGCCTGGCTGTTGCCTTCGTAGCGGTCGAGGAGCGCGAGGTTGCCGGCGAGAGTGTCGTCTTCGAAGAGGGCGCGGCGGAGCACGGCCGCCCCTCGCAGGCCGCGCAGGTAGCCGGCGAGGTGGCGCCGCGTGCAGAACACGCCGCGGGGCTCGCCCCGCAGCTCGACGTTCGCGACGAGGTGGGCGCGCGCCACCGCCACGCGCTCCTCGAGGGTGGGCGCGGGCAGCGTGACGCCGTCGTCGAGGAGGGCGCGCGCTTCGCGGAAGATCCACGGGTGCTCGATGGCACGGCGCCCCACCATCACCCCCGCGCAGCCGGTCTCCGCGAGGGCGCGCTGGGCGTCCTCGGCGGTCTTGATGTCGCCGTTGACGATCACCGGGATGGCGGTGACCTCCTGGGCTCGCGCCGCCCACGACCAGTTGGCCGCGCCGTTGTGGCCCATCACCGCGGTGCGGCAGTGCACCGTGAGCGCCCGCACGCCCGCGTCCTCGAGGCGGCGCGCGAGATCGACGATGGGCATCTCGTTCTCGGGGCCATAGCCGATGCGCGTCTTCACCGTCACCGGCAAGCTCACGTTGCGCACGACCATCGCCGCCATGTCGACCATCGCCCGCGGATCGCGGAGCCAGCCCGCGCCGGCGCCACGGCGCGCGATCTTGGGCACCCAGCAGCCGCAGTTGATGTCGATGAACGCGGGCTCTGCCGCCTCCGCGACGGCAGCGGCCTCGGCGAGGCGCGTCGGATCGGAGCCGTAGATTTGGATGGCGGTGGGCTGGTCGTCGGCGCCGAGGGTGATCTTGCGCTTCGCCTTCTTGCAGCCGCGCAGCAGGCCCTCCACGTTCACGAACTCGGTGACGCAGAGGTCGGCGCCAACCGTGCGGCAGAGCCGCCGATACACCGCATCGGTCACGTCTTCCATCGGGGCGAGGATGACGGGGCGACTCGCGAACAACGCCTCGAAGGTGGGCCGCGGCTCGGCAGGCAGAGACATGAGAGCCTCGAAATTGGAGATTTTGTGGCGCTCGTCAACCCTGGAGCGGATTTCTTCGGCTAAGCTCCCCCTTGGACCTGGGCGGCTCGTCCAGGAGGAGGCTTGGATCATGCTTGGCAATCGCTCGTTCGCTGTGGCTCGCTTTGGGGTTGGCGGTGTGTTGGTCGCGTGTCTCGTTTGGGCGAGCCCTGCCGCCGCCGGCGGCTTGGGAGGTGGCGGCAACGGCGGCGCCGGTGGAGCCGGTGGAGCCGGTGGAGCCGGTGGAGCCGGCGGCGCCAACACGTGCATCGACTCCACCGACAGCTGCCAGGTGTGCGCCGACGAGGTGTGCCCCGCCGAGACCGCGGCCTGCTGCGAGGCCGCCGGCTGCAGAGATCTGCTCATCTGCGCCATCGAGAACTGCTCGGGCGATCCCACCAACATCGGCTGCGTGGCCTCGGCCTGCTCGGCCGAGATCATCGCCGCCGGCGGCATCAACGGTCCTGGCGTCGCCGCCGCTCAGGATCTCGGCGAGTGCATGGCGGGGCCGCTCCAGAACCCACCCGCCGGTGCCTGCACCGACTGCGTCGACGGCTTCACCATGGGGCCCGGCGGCATGGGCGCGGGGGGAACCGGCGCCGCGGGCGGTCCCGCTGGGGCCGGAGGCACCACCACCTCTACCTCGAGCGGCGCGGGCGGCGCGGGCGCTTCGAGCGGAACCGGTGGCAACAGCGCGGACACGCAGGTCGACGATGGCTGTGGCTGCCGCGTCGTGGGCAGCTCGAGCGAGCGCTCCGGGGCGCTGGCCGCGCTCGCCGGACTCGCCCTCGCCGTCGCGGCGCGCCGTCGACGCCGTTGAGTCTCACGCGCGAGCGTTGCCGTCGCGTTGATCGCGTTGGTCACCGGTTGCGATCGTCGTCGTGGGTCGACGGCGTCGTGAGGGTGGTCACCACCACCTGATCGGCCCGACGGCGACTCGCTTTGGTCACCTCGAAGCGCAGGTTCTTCCACTCGGCCACGTCACCTTGTTTGGGCACGTGCCCGAGGATCTCGGCGACGAACCCGCCGACGGTGACCGCCTCCGAGTCGGGCGCCTCGTCGATGCCGAGCACGCGGAACAGCTTGCGGGTCTCTG
Source organism: uncultured Polyangiaceae bacterium (assembly GCA_964401935.1). GTDB lineage: Bacteria > Myxococcota_A > Polyangia > Polyangiales > Polyangiaceae > JAPYTK01. Next base: position 26,771 of record CAYOAL010000050.1, on the reverse strand, counting down.
CGAAGGCGCGGCAGCGGATGGACCCGTCGGCCAGCTTCACGATCTGGCGCTCGACGCGATCCGTCTCGTCTTCGATCTCGCCCACGATCTCTTCGAGCACGTCCTCGAGGGTGACCACGCCTTGCGTGCCGCCGTACTCGTCCACCACGATCGCGAGGTGTTTGCGCTCGGCCTGAAACAACCGCAACACCTGATCGAGAGGCTTGGTCTCGGGCACCACCAAGAGCGGTGAGGTGAGCTCGTCCCAGTCGGGTACGAAACCCTCGGGCGAGTCGTGATCGAGGAACAACAGTTCCTTGGCGAGGACGATGCCTTGCACGTCGTCGAGGTCGCCGGTCTTGGTGAAGGGGAACCGGCTGTGACCGCTGTTGCGAATCACCTCGAGATTTTCATCCCACGAGTCTTCGCCGGAGAGGTAGGCGATGTTCACGCGCGGCACCATCACGTCGTACACGGTGAGCTCCGCCAAGCTCGCGATGCCGTCGATGAACGCGGCGAAGCGAGGGCCCACGTCGCCCTCGCGGCTCCCGATGGCGGCGAGGAGGCGGATCTCCTCGATCGACGTCACCGGCCGCTTCTGCTCGCCGGTGAGCCGCCGCGAGATGAAGGAGGTGACCTTGAGGACCGGCCACAACACGATGACCATCGCCCGCACCGCCAGCGTCACCGGGGCGGCGAGTCGCTCCGCGAAGGCGACCCCGAGCGTCTTGGGGATGATCTCGGTGAGGAGGAGCACCGCCGCGGTGAAGATGATGGAAAACCAGGCGAGCGTGCCGTGACCGAACACGTCCTCATAGCTCGAGCCGGCCACGGTGGAGCCGATGGTGTGCGCCATGGTGTTGAGGATGAGGATGGCGGCGATGGGCACCTCGATGTCGCTGCGCTTCCAGCGGCGCAAGATTTTGCCGGCGGCGGAGCCGCGCTTGGCCAGCGCCTCCACCTGTCCGCGGCTCACGCTCAGCAGCACCGACTCGAAGATCGAGCACAAGAACGAGATCACGAGGGCCGAGGCGACGGCGAAGACGAACACCACGACGGCGCTCCCCGAGCTCATGGGGGGAGCCGGCGCCTCGGAGGCATCGGCCGCCACGCTCGCGGTCGTGCCCTCCTGGGCCGAGGAGGTGGCCTCGGGGCTCGGCTGGTCGGGTTCGTCCATCTTTGGCCAGGGAAACGACCCGATGTCTTCGGGGCGTCCCCGTTCGTCGGACTCCCCTGCTCGTGCGCTCGAATCCTCCGTGCTTCGGAGGGGCTCTCGTTCGGTGTCTCGTCCCCGGGCGGACTCTAAGCCATGGCCGGGTAACGCTGCAACAGCTCGGCGAGCTGTTCGCGCCCGATGTTGCCCCCTGACAGAAGAACGCCCACCCGCCGGGCCCCCGGAGGCAGTGCCTGGGTGAGCACCGCCGCAAGAGCTGCGGCACCCGAGGCCTCCACCACCACGTGAGCGGAGAGGGCGAGCGTGCTGAGGGTCCGGCCGATGGCCTCGTCGTCGACGCGGCGCGGGTCGCGCACCACGTGTCGGGCGATGGCGAAATTGAGCGCACCGACCCGCACCGGCTTGAGGCCATCGGCGAGGGTGGGCCCTGGCTCCACATCGACGCGCTCGCCGCGCTCGAGGCTCTGGGCCATCGCGTCGCAGCCTACCGGCTCGACCGAGCACACGGCGATGCCGTGCTCGGCGGCCACGAGGCAGGCGCCGGCGAGCAGACCGCCGCCCCCCACCGGCACGAAGAGCGCGTCGAGCTCCGGTACGTCGTGGACGAGCTCGAGCGTGGCCGTGCCCTGACCGGCGATGATGTGTGGGTCGTCGAAGGGCGGGATGATCGCGGCGCCGGTCGTCGCGGCGAGCCGCTCGGCGGCCACCCGACGATGATCGGAGGTGGTGCCCGCGAAGGTGATGTCGGCGCCTAGCGCGCGCACCGCCTCCACCTTGATGGGCGGGGCGTCCTCCGGCATCGTCACGTGACACCGGATGCCGCTGGTCTTGGCGGCGAGGGCCACCGCCTGCGCGTGGTTGCCCGAGCTGAACGTGATGACACCCCGCCCCCGCGCCTCGTCGGTGAGCTGTCCCACCGCGTACATCGCGCCTCGAGCCTTGAACGCGCCGATGCGCTGCATGCACTCCGCCTTGAGGTAGACCTCACAGCCGGCGAGGGCGTCGAGGGTCTCGCACCGCAGCGTGGGCGTGCGCATCACCCGTCCGCGCAGATAGCGTTGGGCGGAGCGAACGTCGTCGGCGGCGAGGCCCGTGTCGTCGCGGATGGCTCGTGGGTTCATTGCACCTCCCGGCTTTTCGAACGAATCTGTGATATCAGCCGCGGTGTGAGCCACGAAGTCAAGGGAGACATCACCAAGAAGGAAGTGCCGTATACGGTCTTCTCGGGGTTCTGCATGGGCACCGCCGACGTGGTCCCCGGCGTCTCGGGGGGCACCATGGCGGTGGCTCTCGGTGTCTTTCATCGCCTGCTCGCCGCGATCACGTCGGCCAACCGCGACGCCGTGTTGCACCTGTTGCGCTTCGAGCTGAAGCAGGCCTTCGGGCTCATCCACTGGCGGTTCCTCGCCAGCCTCCTCACCGGCGTGGGTCTCGGCATCGGCTTGATGGTGAAGGTGGTGAAGCTCCCCCACATGGTGGAGGCCACCAGCCCGCAGCGCCCGCTCGTGTACGCCATCTTCTTCGGGATGGTGCTCGGCTCCGCCATCGCGCTCGCCCGCCACCTCGAGTCGTGGAACGCGACGCGCTACCTGTCGCTGGTGCTCGGCGCCGCGGTGGGCTTCGCCATCGTCAACCTCGTCCCCGTGGGCACTCCCGACCACCCGCTCTTCATCTTCCTGTGCGGAGCCATCGCGATCTGCGCGATGCTGCTCCCCGGGATCAGCGGCAGCTTCATCCTGCTCATTCTCGGGAAGTACGCCTACGTGCTCGGAGCCGTCGGGGAGCTGCGTCTCGGCGTCATCTTGCCGTTCGTGGCCGGCTGCGCGGTGGGCATCCTGAGCTTCAGCCGCTTGCTCAAATGGCTCCTCGATCGCTGGCACGACACCATGCTCGCGGGCCTGATCGGGCTGCTGCTCGGGAGTCTCTGGCGCATTTGGCCCTATCAGGCCCTCGAGGTAGTGATCGTACGCGACAAACCTCGCGTGCTCGGGGCCACGCCGTTTCTGCCCGAGACCTTGGATTTCAGGTTGTTGGCCGGCTTCCTGGCGGGGGTTGGCTTCGTGGTCGCCATCGAGCTCTACGCCTCGCGGCGAAAGGCGGCGACCGGCGGAATGAAACCGGCCGCGGTCGCCGACGTAAACACGCCGAGCGCTCCCGAGAGCGAAGCGAGCTGAGCGGCAGGCTCGACGTTATTCGTGGCGCAGCTACGGTTCTGGGAATACATTCCGCTCGCTCCGAGACCGGAGCACGCCTCATCAAGAGGCATTCAGGAGAACACCATGAAGATCTCTGCCAAAAACATCGGCTTCGTGCTCGCTGCCGCGCTGCTCACCACCGGCTGCGAGGAGAAAATCGAGGAGCCGAAGGCCGACCCGTCGAAGACCGACACCAAGGCCGCGCCCAGCGCCGACAAGCCGGCGGCCGACAAGGCCGACGACAAGAAGGCCGATGACAAGCCCGCCGCCGACAAACCGGCCGACGACAAGACCGGCGACAAGGCCGACGACGCGAAGGCCGCCGACGCCAAGGCCGCCGACGACAAGGCCGCCGACGACAAGGACGTGGACGCCAAGGAAGAGCCGAAGAAGGGCGACCACAAGGATGGCAAGGACGGCTCCTGCGGCGCCGGCTCCTGCGGCTGAGAGCGTGCGCTTCGCGCCGCTCCAGTGGTTGCCGAAGGGCGCGTACGCGATCGTTCACGAGATCACGCGCCACCTGCTGAAGCGTCCCGTGGTCGGGATCGCCGCGGTGGCGCGTGTGGCCGACGGTCGCATCCTCCTGGTGCGCCGCGCCGACATCGGCACCTGGGCCTTGCCGGGGGGCACGCTCGAGTGGGGCGAACGTCTCTCCGACGCGCTGCCGCGCGAGATCGCAGAAGAGACGGGGGCCACCTTCATTCGCTTCGAGCGGGTGACAGGGGTGTACTCGCGTCCCGAGCGCGACCCGCGGTTTCACGCCGTGACGGTGTGCGTGCTCGTGGAGGTGGCCGAGCCCGTGCTGGGCCCAAAGAACCCGCTCGAGATCCGTGACGCGCGTTTGTTTGCGCCGGCCGACGTCCCCGCCGAGCTCGCCATGGGGATGACCGACATGCTCGAGCAGGCCCTACGCGGCGATGGCGTCGCCTTCGAGTGACGCGGTCGCTCTGCTCTGGTGGCGGGCGTGAGCTCCGTCGCATTCGTCGAGCCGAGCTCCCTCACTTGTGGAGGTAGACCAGCGTCGCGTTCTCGTACTCGGCGAGGGCTCCCTCGTAGCCGGTGACCAGCTGCACCGCGTGCCAGCTCGGCGGGAGCTCGGGCTCGGTCCACGCGAACAGCCGGCGCGCGTCGATGGGAGACAGGTTCACGCAGCCACCGCTCTTGGGTTTGCCCCATTCGTCGTGCCAGTACGCGCCGTGGAGCGCGTAGGGACCGCTGAAGTTCTGGGTGTACATCACCTCGTCGTGGACGATGTCCTTGCTCGCGTTGCTCACCATGGTGGCGGTGACGAACTTGCCCGTGATGCGGTAGCGACCCACCGGCGTCGAGGCGGTCTCGAGCGGATCGACGCCGTCCTTCGGCACGCCCCCCCGCCCCGGCGACACCATCGTGGCGTAGACCGGCTTGTCGTATTCGTAGGCCACCAGCCAGCCGCCGAGGATGCTCACGTCGATCCACGTGCGCCGGCCCTCCTTCTGGTTCTGGATCTGCGGCGGGATGGCGTGCGAGCGTCTCGCGAGGCTCACGTCGTCGACGCTCGCGAGCAGACCGCTCTCGCGGGTGACGATGTAGCGTTTGCCGTCGTGCTCGAGCTGCTCTTCGGTGACCATCACCGAGCTGTGGCGCTCCCAGAACTGTCCCTCCACGGGCACGATCGAGCCGTCCGCGTTCTGCCGAAAGCGCGGCTGCTTCTCGCGGAAGAACGCGATGGGGAGCTTCATCTCGTCGCTGATCGCCACGCCATGGAACTGGCTCTCGGGGTAGATCTTCACGCGATCCCGCGGGATGATGCCGCGGTCCCACGAGAGCAGCCACGAGCGCCCGTCGGCGTCGAAGGTGTCGACGAAGCCGATGGTGGAGCCACGCACCACCTGAGACTTGTTGGTGCGCGCGCGCGGCCCGAGCGGCAGGAGGGTGGGAGGCTCGCGCTCGGTGAGCTTTACGTCCACGCCGTCGAAGCTCGGATCGATCGCGAGCTTCTCCTCCACCGTCTTGGCGAGGCGGGCCTTTTGCACCTTGCTCAGGTGGTCCTCGAGGGCCGACTCGTTGCGGCGCTGCTGGTGTTTGGGCGGGATCACCGAGTAGATCGGCGTGCCCGTCGACTCCCCGTAGTCGTAGGGCCACGGTGAGAGGCGATCGGCCTTCACTTCCCTGAGCATCTTCACCACCTGATCGTCGGGATCGAGGCTCGCCTCCTCCTCGTTGACGCACACGTAGCCGCGCGGTTCGATGGCGTACCAGGTGTGGCAGTGAACGCTCTGGCTCTTGCCGGCGAAGGCTGCCTCGGGGCTCCCCCCCTTGAGGCGCACCGAGTCGCCGAGCGAGAGGTAGCCGAGGAAGGTGCCGGTGTTGCGCGGCTCGGGGCGGATCCAGAGGAACCGCACCTTGCTGTAGAGGCGGCCCTTCTCCGTCTCCTCTTCCACCACCCACTTCCGGTGAGGCCACACCTCCTCGTCCGACGGCGGCCGCGCCGCCGCGGCCGCGGCGTCGCCTGGCGTCGGTTCGTCGCCCGCGGGCTCGGCCTCGCTCGCGGCCGCGAGGGCCGGCTCGTTGGGCTCTGGGGCGCAGCCATCGAGGGACAGCGAACGGACGCGAGGGGCCGCATACACCCCGCCCACGAAGGCCGCTGAGCTACAGAGGGCGACGGCGATCCCACCGAAAATGTAGGTGCGCATACGACATGCGTACGAGCGCGGGCTGGAATCGGCCAACAAATCCGGGTATCCATGCCGACCCCAATGGCTCGTTGGCACAAAACGCTGCTGGCCCTCTCGGCCTGCGCCGCGCTCGGCGCATGCGACGACTCGGCCGCAGAGGCCACGCCCGAAGCGAGCGCCCACGCGACGGTGGAGGACGGCGCCCCCCCAAGCCCCGACGCACCGACCCCGCCGGCCACGAGCGACGAGGACGCGAAGACCTGGGAGAGCTGTCGGCAGCGCATCGAGCAAGCCAAGTCGGAGCCGGCGCTCCCAGGCGCCCCCGACTTCGAGAAGGTGCGCGTGCACATGGCGCGCGTGCGCGGGCGGCCAGCGTTGTGGCGCAAACCGCTGCCGCGGCCGGCGTCGCTCGACAAGCTGCTCGAGGAGAACGACACCGCTCCGAAGGTGGCGGTGGCGCTGCGGAATCTCATCCAGAAGATGAAGAAGCGTGAGGACCGGCGCGCGCTGCTGCTCCGCGAGGGGTACCTCTGGGACAACGACGTGCGGCTCGCGCTCGCGCTCGTGGAGCAGGTGAGCCTCCCCGCGCTCTTCACCGAGGGCACCCTGTTCGTGCAGCGCGGGGTGGACGTGTACGAGCTCGAGCGGGTCCCCAAGACGCGCTACCTCAAGGAGCGCTACCTCTACAAGGATGGGCCCCTCGCCGGCGAGACGGCCGAGATCCTGTTCGGCGATCGCGTGGCAGCCGACAAGGCCGCCCTCTCTGCCGAGACCGCGCTGGCGATCGATCTCCAAGACGTGGTGACGCGGCTCCCGATCGACCGAATCCGCCCGCAGCACCTGAGCGCGAAGCACCTCGTCGCAGATCTCCGCTACGGCCCCGAGCAGTGGGCGCCGGCCCTGTTCGAGCTCGATGGCACCCGCGCCACGCTCGCCTGTGAGGTGCTCAACAGCGAGCTCGCGCCGCGTCGCACCGCGTTCGTGGCGGAGCAGGAGCTCTTGCGCAAGGCCATGACGCGCGTGCGTCACGTGGTTCGCGAGATGGTGAAGGAAGACATCCCCTTCGACGCGGACACCGGCCAGACGATGGGCTTTCTGCGCAAGGAGTGGCGCCGGGCCTACGACCGCGGCTGGCGCAAGTTCGACTACGAGGGCAAGCTGCGCCAGGTGTACAACGACGAGGGCCGGCCCATCCCGCCGCAGGTCTGCATCGATTTTCTCACCGACGTGTGGGAGCGGGCGTCGGGCACCTGGTACGCGAGCGCGGAGAAGGTGGAGACGGCCAAGCAGGGCAAGTTCAAGCTCGAGGCCCACCCCGCGCGCACGAAGGGGGGCATCGACTTCGACTCGCTCGACATCGAAAACCGCCGCAGCGTGCATGAGTTTGCTCAGTTCACCGCCAGCAAGAGCGAGCTGTTCGACACGTGGGAGCTACCGAAGGACGAACGGATCCCGTTCAAGGATCGCGACCGTTTCTTCAACTACCTGCACGAGCGAGCCGACATGTTTCGCCCGGGCGACATGATCACCCTCCACGGCTACAAGGAGGGCGGGCGCCCGCACTATCACAGCCTGATCGTGCTCGAGCAGGATCCGATCACCGGCGTGATCACGCGGATCGCGGGCAACGCCGTCTTCCCGCGTGAGCAGACGCTCGAAGGGATCATGTACATCTCGCCCAAGCGCTCCATCCGCCATCGGATCCGGGTGAAGGAGCCGTGGCTGAAGATCGTGTCCGAACAGACCGAGCCGGCGCTCGGCGGCTGAGCGCTGGCACCTCAGCGCTGGCACCTCAGCGCTGGCGACTGAGCGCTGGCGGCTGAGCGCTGAGGGGTGAAGCGCGGCGCGCCGCAGAAGCGGCGAGCGCGCAGACGCGGTAGGGGCGGTCGGCTCGGCCGGCGCGGCGGGGTGACGTCGCCACCCCACGCACGACTCAGTCGACGTTGATGGTGACGCTCAGCGGCTGCTTCTTGATGTGGCAGGTCTCCTCGTTGCACACCGAGAAGAAGAAGGTGCCCGAGATCGTCTTGGCCCCAGCCGAGGTGGGCGTGAAGGGGATGCTCAGCGATGCCTGCTTCTGGCTGAGGCTGGCGCCGCGGAAGGTGTCTCCCGCGAAGGTGACGCCGGCCGGGGACCCGCCGAGCTTGAACTTGTAGGGGTACTTGTCGTTCACCTTGAACTCGCCCTGCGCGGACACCACCGCGACCACGGCGCCAGGCTTGTCGACGGCGTACTTGCCCGACGACTGGAGCCAGGCTGCGTAGCTCCCCTCGGTCTTCTTCTCACCCTTCTGGGGCTCTGGCTCGGGCTCGGTCTTCGTGTCGGGCTTGGCCTTCGGATCGGCCGCCGTCTTGGTGTCGGTGGCGGTGGCTGGCTTGTCCGCGTCGGCCGCCTTCGCGCTCCCATCGGCGGCGGCGTCACCTTCGCCTTCGCCCTCACCTTCGGCGGCCTTGGCCGTCTTGTCGTCCGCGTCGGCGGCTGCGCTCGCCGTGGGCTGAGCGTCGCCGGTCGCCTCGGGGGCGGCCGGCTTGGCGGCCGGGTCGTCCTTGGCCGGCACCGCGGGGATGCCCTGCTCTTCGCAGCCGGAGACGCCGGCGAGCAACAGAGCGACGACGGCAACGAGCGGGGCACGAAACACGAACCGGAAACGAGGGGCACGAACCGAGGGGGTCATCATGGCAGTGAGAGCATAGCTCGGGACGACCTCGCGCGCAGCGATCGTCGATAGGCCCCGAGCGGGGGTCAGCCGACGGCGATCCCGATGCGCTTCCGGAGGAGCGTGCAGCGACGCGAGGTGAAGAACATGATGAGCTCGTCGAGCTCGCTCGCGGCTTTGGTTCCGTCCTCGAGCGCGAGCATGCGCTGCGCGGCGCCGAGATCGTTGGCGAGGAGCAGCCCCGACGCGGCGGCGGTGTGCTCCACCGAACGAAACCAACGAGAGAGGCTCGTCCGGCCCCCCTGCTCCACGAAGCGCGAGAAGCAGCGCTGGAGCATCTCCACGGTGCTCGCGTCGATGAGGGGGAGGAGGGTCTTCTTGATCGGCTCGACGCGCTCCTTCACCTCGGGCGTCATCGGCAGCCCGGGGTTGCCGATCATGAGCGCGGCCAAGAACATGTCCTCGAGCCGGCGCGTGGAGCGCTGGGGCTTGCCGAGCAGGTGTTCCCGGCGATACCAGGCGAGGTGGCGCCCCGCGATGAACGCGAGCTCGCGCGTGTCGCGACCGCTGAGGGCGAGGCTCCCGAGGCGCGTCGACGGCGTCGGATTGAGCACAATTTCGGCGGCCGCGCGCACCTCGGGCACCACGTAAATGGGCGGCTCGTTGAGCCCGAGGATGGCGGCTGCCCACGACATGCAGCGCACCGCCTGCAGCGTGGAGGTCTTCGTGTCGACGCGCGTGGAGGGATCGAGCAGCTCGGGGGCGATGCTCGCGCGGATCGCGGTCATGTGGCCAAGGAGCACCGCGGGGGCGATGGCAGACAGGATCTCTCCGGTGAGAGGATCCTCGTCCGGGTGGAACAAGAGCTCGCGCCACTCGTCGTCGTTCACCGCGCGCGCCGGTCGCACCAAGCCCTCACCTGCGTAGCTCGCGCACAGCTCGCTCTGCTCGAGATCGGCGTGGCCGATGAACACGAGCACGTGCGCGATGCACCACTTGCGGTCGAGATCCTCTCCGCGCCCGAGCGAGCGATAGAGCGCGTCGAGCAGCTCTGGGCTGCGGGGCTCGCCGCGCAGGCGCTCGAAGAGCACGTCGGGGTTGTCTCGTTGGGCGGGCTCGCGCGGCGGCTCGACCACCGTCTCGGCGTCCCAGCTCTCCTGCCCGTCGAAGCGGCCAGTGCGCTGCTGGGCGAGCGAGTGGTTGGGGGCGCCGGCCTCGAACACCGGCGCGCCTCGGTGGGCCGCGGGCAGCTCGATCACCGCCGAGGCAGAGGGAGAGGGCGGAGCCGACTGATGTCGCTCGAGCTCCTGATGGGTGTCGTCGAGCTCCTCGAGCGTCGACTCGAGCGCGAACTGCAGCTGCTCCACGAGCTGCTCGAGCGCGCGGATGTGGTTGCGCAGTCGCTGCTTCTCCTGATCGCTCTCAAAGGCCTGCTCCTCGAGCACGCCGATGCGTTTCTGGAGGGCCCGAAGCCCGGGCTCCTCGGCCGCGGCGAAGGGGGCCACCGATGGACGCTCGAACGTATCCTCCCCACCGAGCAGGTCGTTCGTCTCTTCTTCGACGATGGTGTACTGGTACCGTGCCTGATGCGCCGCGAGCAGCGACCGCTCGATCTGCTCGACGCGCGCTTGAGGCAGCTGAAACGTCTGCGCCGCGTTCTGCAGCCGCTGTCTCTTGTCGGCGGTGATGGTGCCGTCCCAGATGATCTCCGCGAACAGATCCGCGTAGCGCGCCTCGGCGTCGGCAACGTCGACGCCCCCCGGCACCGCCGCCCGCTCGAAGCGCTCACGATCATGCTGGAACGCATCGTCCGACATGCGGTGCGAGCATGACAAGGTGTGCTAACAAGGGCAAGTACACCGAGAATTAGGCCCCGTGGCGGAACGGCAAGACGCAGTGGGCTTAAAACCCACGGCCGCAAGGCATCCGAGTTCGAATCTCGGCGGGGCTACCGGAATTGGGGTCGCCCGCGTAACTCACGCCATGGGTCTTGCCTCGATCCACGAGCGCCCGTCACGCTGCCGCGCAGCGCGATCGAGCTTTAACGATGCTTCGGGGTCGGGGTCGGATCGGCTGGTACATTACAGCACCTTTTGGCCTGCTCCGCGTTCGCGCTCGTTAGGTGTGATCGTTGGTCTTGGGGCGTAGCCAGCGCTTGCGGAAGACGATGAAGCGGTTGGCGAGGAGATTGAACCCGAGGCCCGCGACGACGCCGAAGGCGGCCGCGAGCTGGATGGGCCAGCCGGGGAGCTGGCGCGCGATGGCGAGGGTGGTGCCGCAGTTGACGAGCGCGCCCACCGACGAGGCGGCGCAGAAGCCGAGGAGCTGGCGCCACACGTTGTCGTCGCGGGCGTAGCTAAAGGACAAGCGACGGTTGAGGGCGAAGTTGCTGACCATGCTCACCGCGATGGCGAGGGCCACCGCGGTCGCTGCGCCGACGCCGAGCCGGGTGAGGAGGGTGAGCACGGCGAGGTTCACGACGAGGCCGGAGATCCCCACTGCCGCGAACTGCACGACGTGGGCAGCGGTAGCGAAGCGGTGGACGTAGAGGCGGCGCAAGTGCTGGAGGTAGAGGAGCTGCTGCTTCAGGGTGAGCTTGCTCTCGCCGCGCCGACGGTCTCGAAAATGGATGGGGATCTCGGCGATGTTCTCGAGGCCACACTTCACGATGAGCTCGAGGACGACTTTGTAGCCAACGGGGTTGAGCTCGCGCGCCTCGTCGAGATCGGCGCGCCACATGGCGAAGAAGCCGGCCATGGGGTCGCGCACGCGGGTGAGAGGACGCGCGAGGAGGGTGGCGACACGGCTGTTGAGCCAGCGGAAGAAACCCCAGTCGTCGTCGGAAGAGCCGCCGGGCACATAGCGTGAGCCAAGGGCCGCCTGTTGCCCCGACAGGAGCGCGCGCAGCATCTCTGGGATCTTCTCAGGAGGGTGGCTGAGATCGGCGTCCATGATGACAACGGCCGCGCCGGTGGCCAGGGTGAGCCCGTCGACCACGGCGGGGCTCAGGCCGCGATTGTCGCTGCGCACGACGATGCGGGCCCAGCGCCGGTCGAACGAAGCGACGGCCTCCACCGAGCCGTCGTCGCTGTGGTCGTCCATCACGATCACGTCGAGCTCGAGCGCGTGCGTCTCGCGAACGGCCTCGAGCCGCTCGAGCAGCTCGGGGAGGTTCTCCGCCTCCCGGAAGGTGGGCACGATGACCGTCACCGACGGGAGCTCGCCCGCCGCTGGGCTCGGGCGGAGACCGGCCATGGGCCGGCCTGTACCACACCGGCCGATCGCCATCACCTCCCGGGCCCCCACGCCACCGGCCAAGCCGCGAGCGGGGAAGGCGCGGCGGTCCCCCCCAAGCGCAACGCGGTGGGAGGGAGGACCCGCGCGCAGCGTGGGGGGAGGGTGCGGCAGCACCCTCCAGCAAATCAGTGGAAAGGGTCGTCGGGGGCGTCCCACCAGTGCGCGCACCGGGCGGCGATGGCGTCGATGTCGTCGCTCTTCTCCATGTGGAGCGCCCGGAGCTCGCGGGTGAGCGCCTCTTGTTCGCCGAAGCACGCCGCGTAGAGGTGGGCCGAGAGGCGGAGCGAGGCCACGTGGTCGCGTGCGAGGGCGATGATGCGCCGCCCTTCGTCGGGATCGTCGGTGGAGAGCGCTTCCTCGAGGAGCTCGTCGACGTACCGGGTGCGGAGTCCGGTCTTCATGATGACGAGATGGCGAACGGTGCGCGAATCCACGAATGGAACCTACGGCAGCTCGAGCCAACGGCTCAAGCCTCTCGTCAGCATACTTGTCGTCACCGTCGGCCGACGGTGCCCTACCTCGAGGGCTGTCGTGGGAGCATCACCTACGAAGACAAGGCCCAACGAGGCACGTTAGCTTGGTACCGTGCGCACTCATCGTGGTTGGGGGCTGGTTGCGATGATCAACGTGATGGTGACGGGGGCGTGCGCCACCGAGGTCGACGACCCGGACCGCCCCCCGACCGCCGCGGACGACGCGGCGGACGCGGCGGACGCGGACGACGGGTCGCCGTCGCCGTCGGACCTCGACATCGCCTTGGCGGCGACCACGCCCGCGCACGAGGTGACGCCGATGCGCGAGGCGGACGCGTGCACGGCGATCGTCACCACCTATGGGCTCCATGGGTTGGCGACAGGTTGCCCCACGACCATCAAGACTTGTCCCGGGCTGTTTCGCGACTCGTTTGGCGTGGCCTGCATGCAGTACGACCGAGCGAGCGTGGAGGACTGTCTCGACAACATCGAGGCGACCACGACGTGTGACGAGATCCGAACCGCATCCTGCGCCGTGCAGCCCATCTGGGGGAGCGAGCCCCTCGGCTGCGAGGACCCCAACTGAAGCCGTCGTCGTCACGACGGGGTGCTCTCGGGTGGATCTCGGCTGCGAGGGCCCCCACGGAAGCCGTCGTCGTCACGGCGGGGCGCTCTCAGGTGGGGACCGTGGCCCAGCGACGAGGCGGCGCAGCTTGGCGGTGGGGTGCTCGCGCCCCGAGACGCAGGTGGCCGAGCGGAGGGCTCGGTCGGATATCCACTACGATGTTGCCGTGGGCTGTACTACGCTCCGCCCGGTGAGACGGCTCTCCTCGTGGTGTGTGTTGGCGGCAGCTCTGGTCGGCGCGCTGGGACTCGGTGGTTGCACCGTGAAGACGACACGCGGCCACCTCGTGGAGCGGCACGAGCACGAGCACTGTCACGGAACGAGCAGTGACGACTGCCACTCCCACCGGCACGGCCCAGGCCATCACCCCTGAGCGCCTCACCCGCGAGTGTAGTCGTCGGTGGGGGTCTCTTCGTCGATGATGTGCTCGGGGAAGGTGGGCGGCGCTTCATCGTCGTCGAGCACGTGCATGCGGTCGTACGTGAACACGATGTGCGGGGAGATCACGCGGCACCCCTCGAGGCGGCTCCCGGCGAGCAGCAAGGTGAACACTCGTCGGCCGTAGCCGCGGCCGAGCATCTCTTTCAGGCGCATGGCCGAGTCGCCCACGATGGTGCCTTTGCCCTCGGCGTAGCTCACCGCATCATCTTCGATGTGACCGAGTACCGTCCCACCATTGGATGAATCGATGACAGCGGCCTTGGCACCCATGCATGCACCCCCCAGGGGGGTAAGGGATAACGCTCTTGGATGGCCGTGTCACGGCTCTTTCACGCCACCGAGCGCGCCCGGCGCTCAGGGGGCGCGACGGCTCGCGGTGTGGCGCAAGATGGGTCGCGTCACGAGGTCGTACTCGAGTCCGACCATACCCATCACGGTAGGGGCGAGCGTGGGCGCGACGTCGTCGGGGGGGGCGCCGTCGAGGGCGATGGTCAGCATTCGAACGTCGGCCATCACGTCGAAGCGGAACCGCCACGGGTGTCCGACGCTGATCCCCGCGGTGGCCGCGAGCCCCACTCCGAGGAGGCTGCCGTCGTAGTGGGGCAGCATGTAGGTGGACGAAGCCACCGGCGGCACGTCGTCGTCGACGGAGAGGGCGGAGATCCCGCTCCAGTTCTGCAGCTCGCCCACCACGCCGCCGCCGATGGACGGCGTCCAGACGTTGTCGGCGCCGAGGATCTCCCACGAGGTGAGGAGGGCGGCACGCACCCCCCAGATGTCGTAGTGGACGCTGTCGTCGTCGTACTCCCCGACCGACTTCCCCGCCATCACGAGGCCAGCCATGCTCACCGACCGCGTGAGCTGCCCCCGGAGGCCGAGGCCAGCGAGCGCGAAGGGGCTGGGGCTCGACAAACCTCCGCCGCCGAAGACGGCGAGGCGCAGCACCGGCAGATCCCGGATGTCGCCCGGCGCCCACGCCGCGTCGGCGTCGAGGTCGGGACCGAGGGGCGACGCAGGGGGCCTCCCGCTGCCGGCGGCCGGGGAGGCGGGAGGCGGCGTCGGCGGCATCGACGCAGCAGGAGCGGGAGGGGCCGGCGTGTCCTCCACCTCGGGCGCGCCGGCCGGCGGGCGCGTCTTCGGAGACGGCGTGGTGACGAGCGAGCGGATGGCCTCGGCCGTGCGCAGCGCGGTGGCCTCCTGGTTGGTCATCCCATCGCTCTCCGAAGCGAGCAGCTCGGCGTCGAGCTCGCCTTCGGCGCGTGTGGCGCGCACGATCACCGAGTCGCCCACGCGCTCGATGTTAACGATGGTGCCCCGCGGCTCGCTCGCTTCGTCGGCGCCGTCGGCGCTAGCGGTCGCTGCGAGCACGATGACGTCGAAGCCGGCGGCGCGCAGCTCGGCCACCACCGCCTCGACCAGCTCCGGGTCGTCGCCCGACAGGACGATGGTGGGTCGAACGGGCGACTCGTCCGGCGCGGCCTCCGCCGGCACCTCGGCCGTGGCCGGTTGCGCGAAGAGCGGTGCGACGACGCCCAGGGCGAGCGCTACGAGGGCCGAGCGGTGGGTGCGGTGGCGGTGACGCGTGGTCATGGCGACAGGATGCTGCGGATGCGAGGCGCGTGAGGGCTGTTGGGGTGGGACTCGAGGTACTTCCCGGCGAGGGCCTGGGCTTCGGAGACGCGGCCCGCGCCGTGAAGAGCCAGAATGAGGAGCACCCCCGCTTCGCCGGCGAAGGCGCCGCCTGGCGCGGTGGCAAGGTAGGCGGAGAGCTCGGGGATCGCTTGGTCGTGTTGGCCGCGGTCGAAGAGGAGCTTGCCCGCGAGAAATCGTGCCGTTTTGGCCTGAATCGACTCGGGGAAGCGCGTCTTCAGGGCGCCGAGGGCCTGCGCGGCGAGGGCATGATCGCCGGCGAGGCGGGAGGCCTGCGCGAGGAGCAACAGGCCCGCCGGCGACTCGCTACCGAGGAGCGTGCCCACGTTCATCTCGCGGACCAGGGCGAGGGCTTCGGCGTGTTGGCCCTTCTCAACGAGCGTCATCCATCGCGGGATCGACGGCGCTCCGCTCGCCGATGTCTCGGGATCGGACACCGCATCCTCGGCCTCCGTGGGAGCCGTCGCCTCGGCTGGCGCCTCGGCGGGCGTTGGCACCGATGGCGCAGGCTCGCTCTCCGGAGGCCGAGCGCTGGTCGTGGGAGCGTCGGCGCCCACGAGCGACAAGCGCTTGGGGCCCACCTCGATGAGCAGGTGCTCGGGCGCACGCACCTCGCGTTGACCGCCCACCACCGGCCCCGAGAGCACCACGCTGCCTTCGTGCATCGAGAGCTCGAAGCGCTCGTGCACGGGATCCCAAGAGGTGGTGAAGCGCGTGCCCGTGACGCGGATCGTGAACGGGCCGGCGTCGATCCGCCACTGGGAGCCGTCCCGCGACCGCACATCGGCGTCGATGGCGCCGCGCTCGAGCTGCAGGGTGGCGCCCGCGGGAGTCGTCTCGCTCACGCGCCACCGACTCCCGGAGAACGCCGCCACGCGCGTTCCATCCGAGAAGCGCACCGCCGCCCGCTCGCGCGCGTCGAACCACTGTTCCACCGCGAGCGGCGCCCCCTGCTCCACCGAGAAGGTGAGCGAGCGCGCCGGCCAGGCGAGCACCAAGAAGAGCGCGGCGGCGGCGACGAGCGGTGCGAGCAACCAGCCGCGGGCCAATCGCTGCCGCAGCGACCGCCGGCCCGGGCCGGCCTCGGAGCCCCGACGCGCGCTCGCCGGGCGCTTGCCCACGAGCCGCTCGCTCACGAGGCGTGAATCCACCTCGCGGCGAAACCGCGCGAGCCCCTCGGCCTCGTCGAAGGCGAGCGCCTCCCGGTCTTGATGGCGCGCCGTACGTTGGCCGAGCCGCTCGAGCGCTCGCTCCAGCTTCATGACCGGTCCTCCTCGTCGCAGAGCGACGCGAGCGCCGGGTGATCTTGCGCGAGGGCGAAGAAGCGGCTGTTGGCGCGGGCGAGGCGACGCTTCACGGTGCCCGACGAGCAGGCCATGGCCTCGGCCACCTCGCCGTTGGACATCCCCTCCACGAAGCGCAGCGTAAACGCGATGCGCTCTTCGGTGGGGAGGCGTGCCACGAGATCGTACACCGCCCGGGCCACAAGGGCGTCGTCGTCGTCGGCGGCGGCGCTGGCGGGCTCGGGCATGTCTTCGGGGGCCATGAGCTTGAGCCACCACCGTCGTCGCCGTGAGCGGAGCTTGGTGCGCGCGCAGTTCACGGCGATGCCGATCAACCAGGTCTTGAGCTTGGCCTCCCGGCGAAAACGGCTGGCGCTCCGGAGCGCCTGGACGAACACCTCGTGGTGCAGATCGTCGAGCTCGTGATCGTCGCCGAGGATGCGCCGGAGCATCCGCCACACCTCGGTCGCGTAGAGGCGGTAGAGACGATCGCAGGCCTGCGGATCGCCCGCAACGAGCCCGTCCACGAGGGCCTCCTCCGACAGCGCGGCCGCGCGCGCCTCCGCCGTGCTTGCCTCCGACGGAGGCGGCTCCGAGGCGGGCCTCGGGAGGAGTCGAAGGGTGGCGGGGCGAGGGGTCATCTCCGCGGTCCTCTCCCTTAGTGCCCCCCACCCCCCCCTGCGGATCAAAAAATGACCCCGCCGCGGTCGATCCTCGCGTTCGAAGCCTGTACGGGTGTGCAGTGCCGGGCGGATGTCACACCTCGCGCTCGATGCGCAACGGGAGGTGGCTGCGGCCGCTCGCGACGAGCGCTCCGAACAACGCCGGACCCAGGCCGATGCCCGCCACGTCGCCGATCTCGGCCACCACGTGGGCTGCGCGCAGGCCGCCGAGGTACCAGCGGCTGTCGGACACGAAGATCGGGTCGCCGTCGCTCACGTCGAGCGACTCGGCCACGCTGCGCGAGAGCAGCACCACCGCGGTCGTCTCGTCGCCCGCGACGGTGCGGTCGTCGGCGAGGAGCTCGGGCTTGGCGACGGCGGTGCGTGTCTCGCGGCGCTGTCGCGAGGCGAGGGCAGACTCGGCCTCGGTGGCCACCAGCCCGCGCCTTCTCTCCTCGGGCTCGGGCGCGGTGAAGAGGGTGACGAGCACGCCGAGCGCGGCGCTCACCACGAGGCCGAAGAACGCGCGCATGAACACGTGCTGCTTCATGCCGGCGAGCACGCCGTCCTGCATCGCGCCCATCGGCACCCCGTGGGACAAGGGCGTGATCACCTCGGGCACGACGAGAGAGACGAACAGCGCGCCGAAGCCGCCGACGAGCGTGGCCACCGCCCCCGCTTTGCTGTAGCGCGGCCAGAACGCGCTCAGCAACACCGCCACCACGAGGGGCGGGGTGACCGTGGCGGTGAACGCCCCGTGCGCCTCGTAGATCGAGTCGAACTGCATGAAGATGGGCACGAGGGCCACTCCGACCACGGTGACCGAAACCGAGGTGACGCGGGCCACCGAGAGCATCTGCCGTTCGCTCGCCTCGGCGCGCACGTAGAGCTTGTACACGTCGTTGACGGCGATGGCGGCGACGGCGGTGATCAGCGTGTCGACGGTGGACATGAGGGCCGCGGTGAGGGCGGCGAGCACGAGACCGAACACCCCCGGGCGGCTCACCAGCTCGGTGGCCACGTAGAACGCGTCGGCGGGCTCGATCCCTTGGGGCAGGTGTCCTGCGTGCACGAGCGCGCGCGCCGCCCAGCCGCCTCCGCCGACCACCACCGCCGCCACCGTCATGAGCACGAGCATGGTGACGAGCGCCGCCTTCTTGCTGTGCTCGAGCGAGCGAGCAGCCATGAACCGCATCATGATGCCCTGGTTCAAGAAGTAGAACATGGCCGAGTTGGCCACCGCGTCCTGCCAGAAGATCCCCACCGCGGGGAAGTCGGCGTTGGCGTTGAAGCTGGGGAAGGCTTCACGGTGGGCGCGCGGCAGGTGCTCCCAGAACGCGCCGACGCCGCCGATGTGGGCGATTCCGGAGCCGAGCACCAAGAGGCCCGCCGCGAGCAGCATCACCCCCTGCAGCAGATCGGTCATGATGACGCTCGTCTGGCCGCCGGAGGTGACGTAGGTGGCGGAGATGACCGCCACGATCAGGGCCGCCCAGAAGATCGGCATACCCACCAGCGCGTTCACCACCTTGCCCATCGTGAACAGGTTCACGCCCACGTAGCCGACGAGGTACACGAGGATGCACAACGTGGCGGTGAGGCGCACGCCGGGCCCGAAGCGGCGCCCGAAGTACTCGGGGATGGACACCAGGCGCGAGAAGTAAACGATGGGGAGCCAGCCGAAGACGAAGAGCGGGAGCCAGATCCAGTCGTTGAGGTAGGTCTGGCTGCTCGAGATGCCGTAGCGGAAGCCAACGTTCGAGTACTTGACGAAGCTGTAGGAGCCGACGGTGGTGGCGATCAGGCTGAAGGCGATGAGCCACCACGAGAAGCGGCGCCCGCCGAAGAAGAAGTCTTGCGTGGTCTTCTGCTTGCGACCGAACCACGTACCGACCGCGAGGATGGCCACGAAGTAGACGAGCACGATGCCGTAGTCGACCCAGTGTCCGCGGAGGCCGGTGCCGCGGGAGAGGACGTGCTCGGCGCCGCCGCGGTAGGGCACCTCGGGCGCCACGTGCATCGGGGCGTACTGGAGGTAGCCTTGGAGCACGAGGAAGGCGGCGGCCACGCCGACGCAGGCCAGGAGGTTGCGGAGAGGCTGCCCGCTGCGCCCGAGCCAGCCGTGCCGCCACGCGATCACGATCCCTGTCGCGAAGAACAGCGCGCCGACCGCGTACACGTAGACGAAGGAGTCCACCGCGCGCGACCATAGCCCGGCAACGCTCACATTTCGATGCGGCAGCGGACGGACGCCATGTTGCCGTTACGTCCGGTCCGGAGGGGCGCGCGCCGGCCTCATGGAGGACGACTCGCTTTGGCTCGAGAAAGCGAGCTGCAAACGGGCGAAGAGGTGTGTACCCATGAGCGCATGCGTTTCGACGACGTTCCGGTGCTCGGTGGCGGCGCTCGGGTAGGCGGGCACTTTCGTCATCTCCGTGGGGACCGCCTCGCGTTCATGCGGCGCGTGGCCGACGAGCAGCACGACCTGGTGCGCGTGCGGTTTCCGCTCCAGACGCTGCTGGTAGCCAACGGGCCCAAGGCCCTCTACGACGTGCTCGTAGGGCAGGCGAAGTCGTTCGAGAAGTCACCGGTGCTGCGGACGGCGCTCTACCCGCTCGCCGGCGACGGACTCTTCACGAGCGAAGGGCAGCTGTGGCGGCGCCAGCGCAAGCTGATGTCGCCGATGTTCCGGCACAAGGCCCTGGCCGACTACGCCACGATGATGGGCGGCTGTGCCGAGCGCGCGGTAGCGGCATGGACAGACGGTGAGCACATCGACGCTGCGCGAGAGATGACCTGCGTCGCGATGAGCGTGGCCGGCAAGACCTTGTTCGACGCCGACACCTTCAGCGAGGCGGACGAGCTGGGCGCGGCGTTGACCACCGCGCTGCATTGGGCCAACGATCAGATCTCGGCTCCGAGCCTCATCGCCCAGGCGCGGCTGAAGACGCTGTTGCTCTTGGCGCGCCCTCACGCGCCACCCGCGCTCCACCCGTGGATGGACCGCGCCGCCGACAAGCTCTTGCATCCCATCCTGTGGCCGGGGGAACGCACCGACGCGCTGCGTGCCGCTCTCCGCGTGCTCGAGCGGCGCGTGGAGCGAATGATCGCGGATCGGCGCAGAGCCGAGGAGCCACCTCCCGATCTGCTCACCCAGCTCCTGCAAGCCCGCGACGAGGACGACGGCAGCGTGATGAGCGACAAGCAGATCCGCGACGAGATCCTCACGCTGTTCATCGCTGGTCACGAGACGACCGCGTCGGGCCTCGCGTGGTCGCTCTACCTCCTCGCGCGCCACCCAGACGCCCACGCGCGCGCTCGGGCGGAGGCCGACGCGCTCCCGCGCGACCAGGTGGGCTTCGACGAGCTGCCCCGCTTGCCCTATTGCCTGAAGGTGTTCAAGGAGGCGCTCCGCATGTACGCGCCCATCTATCTGTTCGGGCGGCAGGCGATGGAGCCGGTGGTGGTCGACGGCTGCGAGCTCCCCGCGGGCACCATCGTGCTCATCAGCCCCTACGCGGTGCACTACCGGGCGGATCTGTGGCCCGAGCCCGACCGCTTCGACCCCGAGCGGTTTGCTCCGGAGGCGGAAGAGGCGCGTCCGCGAGAGGCCTACCTCCCGTTCAGCGGCGGCCCGCGAACCTGCATCGGCAACCACTTCGCGCTGATGGAGGGGCCCATCGTCCTCGCCACCTTGCTCCGGCGCGTGGAGCTCGAGCTCGCCACCGCCGAGGAGGTGGTGCCCGAAGCCTCGGCCACCCTCCGGCCCTCGGGCCGCGGCATCCCGATGCGCGTCCGCCACCGTCCTCGCGCCGTGCAGCCCGAGGCGACGGCGACACGCGCTCTGTGACGGCCACGGCTAGCCGGGCGCCGCCATGACCGCGTCGCAAAGGAGGCTGGTCAGAGCTCGAGGTCTGCCATGACGATGGCGTTGTCGCCTGCGTGACCGACGGCGAGGCGCTCGCCGCTCGGACCGAACACGCCGCCGCCACGACCGCTGTCGGTGCTGGAGTTGGCGGCGACCACGAAGACGCCCCAGTCGCGGGCGAAGGCCGCCTGCCAGCGGGTGGCGCGAGCGACCGTCCACTGCGAAGCGACGGCCACGATGTTCGCGCCGGCGGCGAGGATGCGCTCGTGGAACACCGGATCGGCGTAGATGTCGGCGCAGATCAGCAGCGCGACCTTGCCGAACGGCGTGTCGAAGACGGTGATGTCCTCGCCGCTCCGGAGGTGGTCGCGCTCGCCGGCGAAGAGCTCGATCTTGTGATGCTTGGCGACCACCACGCCATCGGGGCCGAACGCCACCAGGGTGTTGTGTCGGCTCTCGTCCGCGCCCTTCGTGAGCAGGTTGGCCACGACGAAGATCTCGAGCTCGGCGGCGGTGGCGGAGAGCACGCCGAGCTGTCCGCGCTCGATCACCTCGCCAACCGGGGGATCGGGCTCGACGCCACCGAGCGCATACTCGGGCGCGACCACCAGCGTCGCTCCCGCGCCGGCGGCCTCTCGCATCAGCGCGGCGAGACCGCACACCGCGTCCGCGCGATCGCAGGGGGCGTCGACGTGGCTGGGGTCGCCGCCGTATTGGATGGCGGCGACCCGCACGGTGCTCGGCCCGTCGGGCAGCGTGGTATCGCTCGGGGTCACCGCGTCGGGTGTGGCCGCAGTGGAGAACGACGCGCAGGCGATGGCTGCCCAACGCAGACCACGCCGCGTGCGGCTCACGGGACCTCGCTCGTCGCGCATCGAAATCCAACGTAGCTGAGCCGTTGGGTGCCGAGCAAGGTGAGGCGGTTGGCGGAGCGCGCGTGGTGAGCGTTGTGATACCAGGAGCCGCCGCGCACGACGCGACGGCCTTCGAGCTCGGTCGCGGTCCACTCGTAGACGTTGCCGCTCATGTCGAACAGGCCATAGCGGTTCGGCCGCTTCTCTCCCACCGGCCGGCTGAATCCCCCGGAGTTGGCCTTGTACCAGCCGAGCTCGCCCAGAAGCTCGTCGGTGGCCATGCACGACGTGATGGCGCCGGCGTAGAAGGCGGTGCTCGTGCCGCCGCGCGCGGCTCGCTCCCACTCCCGCTCGGTAGGGAGGCGCGCGCCCAGCTTGGCGCAGAAGGCCTCGGCTTCGGCCACCGTCACGCTGTCGACCGGACAGGCGTCGCAGCCGGCGTTGAACGAGGGATTGTCGCCGGTGATCGCGCGGAAGTCGCGCTGCGTCACCTCGAAGCGCTGCAGCGCGAAACCCTCCACGGTCACCTCGTGCAGCGCCTCGTCGTCGTCACGGCACCGCTCGTCTTCGGGGGAGCCCACGGTGAAGGCTCCCCCGGGGATGGGCACCCAGCCGCCGTCGTGGGCCTCCGCCGGCGGCTCTCGCCCCGCCGGCCGGCAGTCGCCGCAGCCGGCCATGGCGAACACCGTCAGCGCCATGATGACGAGGAGCATAGGCCCATCTATGTTGCACCTTCATGGCGTCGGACACCATGGAAGGGCAGGTGCGGGCCGCGGCCACGGCGCGCATGCCCGGCTACGACGTCGCGCGTGCCATCGCCATCTTCGGCATGGTGCAGGTGAACTTCGAGAGCATGATGCACCTCGAGAAGCACGCCGAGCCAGCGTGGCTCAACTGGGCCACCGAGCGGATCGAGGGGCGCTCCGCGGCCCTGTTCGTGATGCTCGCGGGGGTGGGCATCGCGCTGCGCACAAGGAAGGCGCGAGAGACCGGGGTGTACCGCGAGGAGCGCGTCGCCCTCCTCAAGCGCGCGGCGGTGCTCTTCGTGGTGGGCCTCTTGAACGTGCACCTCTGGGAGTGGGACATCCTCCACTTCTACGGCCTCTACCTCGGCCTGGCGGCGCTCCTGCTCGGCGCGCGCTCGCGCACCCTCGCGGTGTGGACGGGGGCGTGTGTGGCGGCGGCCGCATACTTCCAGCTCGAGTTTAGCTACGACTTGGAGCTCGAGCTCTGGTCGTGGCCGGGCATGCTCCTCGATCTGGTGTTCAGCGGGGTGCACCCCGTGTTTCCGTGGATGGCCTTCCTCACGCTTGGCATGATCCTCGGCCGCGTCGATCTGCGCGAGCGCGAGACGCGCCGCCGCGTGTTCACGCTGGGCCTGGCCGCCGCCGCGCTCGGGGAGCTCGCCGACACGATGGTGCGGCGCGCCCCCGACGTGCTCGACTACGACAGCGACACGCTCCAGCTGATGTTCGGCTGGCCCCGTCCACCCTCACCGGCCTTCGTGCTCGCGGCGGCGGGCACCTCGGTGTGTGTCATCTGTCTGTTGATCGGCGTGACCGAGCCGCGACCGACCTCGCGCTGGGTGGTCGCGCTCATGGCCACCGGCCAGCTTGCCTTCACGCTCTACGTCGCCCACACCCTCGCCATCCTGCTCCCGATCGAGCACGGCTACTTCGCCCACGCCGATCTGCTCGACGCGCTGGGCTACGCGTTCGCGTTCAACCTGGTCGCCGTGTTCGTGTCGCTCTGGTGGCGCCGGCGGTGGTCGCACGGCCCCCTCGAGGCGCTCATCCGGCAGCTGTCGGGGCGCACCGAGCCCGCTCCTTGGGGCGGGGCCTTGTTGCGCTGAGGAGCAGCGGCGCCGAGGAGCAGCGGCGCCGAGAGCGCGGCTTGCGCTCAGCGTCGCCGTCGACGGCCGGCGCCCACCCCGACGAGGGCGAGGGCCGCGAGCCACCACGAGCCCTCGCGGCGCGGTCGAGGGCCTATGCCGCAGTCACAGCCCCCGTCGTCGCCGGTCGCGCCGTCGCCCGCGTCCCCGTCGGAGCGCTGGCAGGTCCGGCCGTCGCCAAGGAAGCCGGGGTCGCAGGTGCAGTCGAACGAGCCGGGGCTGTTGGTACAGAACGCGTCCGGGTGGCAGTCGTGGGCGTCGGTGACGCACTCGTTGACGTCGCTGCACGTCACGCCGTCGCCCTGGAACCCGTCGTTGCAGCCGCACACGAAGGAGCCGGGGGTGTTGGTGCAGGTCGCGTTCTCGTCGCAGTCGGCTCCCCCGGCGCACTCGTCCACGTCGTCGCACGTCTTGCCGTCTCCGGTGAAGCCGTCGAGGCAGGTGCAGGTGAAGCTGCCCACCGTGTTGGCGCAGGTGGCGTTCTCGTCGCAATCGTGGCTTCCCGACTGGCACTCGTTGGCGTCGATGCACGTGGTGCCCGGGCCGATGTAGCCCGGCGGGCAGATGCAGTCGAAGCCGGCCGCGGTGTCGGCGCAGGTGGCGAGCGGATCGCAGTCGGCGAGTCCAAGGGTGCACTCGTCGATCTCGTTGCTCATGCCGGGGGTGGCGCGCTGGAGCTTGAAGTCGTCGGCGCCCACGTCGGTGTCGCCCCCATCGGGGAGGCGCGCGCCCGCCTCGTTTTCGATCGAGCTCGCGTTGAGGCTCGGGGCATCGTCGCCGAAGCTCTGCCCGTCGAGCTCCACGTCGGCGGTGAGGGTGACGATCACCGCGTTGTTGAGCGTGCCCGGCGGGTTGCCGATGAGCACGTAGCCGCCCGCGGGCACCTCGTCGAGAGCGGTCGCGGTGCCCACGAGGGTGCCAGCGTCGTCGAACACTCGCACGTAGGGGGCGGCGGGAGCGTCCACGAGCTGAAGCACGAGCTGATCCGAGGTGGAGTCGATCATGTCGACGATGCAGCCCGAGAAATCGGCGGCGGCACCCGAGGTGTTCTTCAGCTCGATGAGCTCGTCGTTGGAGCTGACCACGCCGGCGCCGGGGGTGCCGTCGAAGGCGGAGACCCCGTCGTCGTGATCCCAGTCTTGCTGGGGATCGGCGATCACCTCGTTGATGACCGCGTCGCCCACCGCGAGGGGGCACCGCTCGCCGTTGCTCGCGCCGGGGCTCGCGAGGAGCGGGAAGATGTCGTCCGCGTCCACGTCGGTGTCGGCGGCGTCGGGGAAGCGCGACGCCGACTCGTCGATGACGCCGTCGGCGTTGGCGTTCACGGTGACCACGTCGAGCACGCCGAGGTCGTGATGGAGGCCGACCGTGATGAGGTTGTTCAGCGTGCCCGGCGGATCGCCGATGAGCACGTAGCCCCCGGCAGGAACCGCGCTGAGCTCGGGCGCGGTGCCGATCTGCGCGCCGTTCGCATCGAACACCCGCACGTAGGGCGCGGCGGGTGCGTCGAGCGGCTGCAGCACCAGCTTGGCGGGGGTGGCGTCGACCATACTGAGCACACAGCCGGTGAGATCGAGCTCCCCGCCCGACGTGTTGGCGAGCTCCACCAGCTCGTCTTCGTTGCCCACGGCGCCGGTTCCGGGGGAGCCGTCGAAGGGCGTGGTCCCCTCGCTGTGGCTCCAGTCTTGCTGCGGATCGGTGATCACCTCGTTGATCACCGCGGCTCCGGCGTTGAGCGCGCAGAGCTCGCCGTTGCTCGCGCCGGGCGTGGCGATGAGGGGCGAGAAGTCGTCACCGTCCACGTCGGTGTCGATGGCGTCGGGGAAGCGCGCGGTCGCCTCGTCGAGCGTGGAGGCCGAGCTCGCGGCGAGGGTGGCGCTGTCTACCACACCGCTTGCGTCCACGAGCGACACCGTGAGGTTGGTGACGTTGAGCGCGCCGGGGGGATCGCCGAGCACCACGTAGCCGCCGACGGGGACGGCGTGGATGGACGTGGCGGTGCCGACGAGGGTCCCCCCCGCGTCGAACACCCGCACGTAGGGCGCGGCGGGCGCGTCGACGCCGAGGAAGACGAACTTCTCGGGCGTCGAGTCGGCGAGGTTGAGCAAACAGTCGGTGAGATCGAGCGTGCCTCCCGAGGTGTTCGCGACCTCGACCAGCTCGTCCGCGTCGGTGACCGCGCCCGACCCCGGGGTGCCGTCGAAGGGGGTCCCTACCCCATCGTGATCCCAGTCCTGTCGCGGCGCTGCGATCACCTCGTTCACCACGACGTCGCCGGCCGCGAGGGTGCAGAGCGCGCCGTTGCTCTGGCCGGGGGTTCCCGGCCGCGGCGTGATGTCGTCCGCGTCGACGCCGGTGTCGACGGCGTCGGGGAACCGCGAGGCCGACTCGTTGCCGGCCCAGCTCGTGCTGAAGCTCAGGGTGAGGCTGTCGACCACCGCGGTGTCCACCAGGGCCACCGTCACCGCGGTGAGCATCGAGCCCACGGGGTTGCCCACCACCACGTAGCCCCCAGGGGGCACCGCTTGCAGGCGCTCGCTCAGGGTGCCGCTCGTCACCTCCACGCCCGACGCATCGAACACGCGGTACACCTCCGATTGGGTGCACGGCCCGGGGGGCACCACCGCCGTGTCGAAGGTAAAGCAGTCGAACACCGAGTCGCTGTCCGTCATCTCGAGGTAGAAGCCCTCGAGGGACGCGGGAGCCACCGTCACGTTGACCAGCTCCACGTACTCGTCGTCGAGGTTGGGCACGCCCACGCCTGGCGTCGCGTCGAACGGCGTCGCGTCGTTCCAGTCTTGCTGCGGGTTGTTGACCACCTCGTTGATGACAAACGGGTTGGCCCACGCGCCGCGCTGCACGAGCGTCAGCGCAAGGAAGGCCGCTGCGGCCACGAAGGTCTTCGTCCAAGCGTTGGCAGTCACCGAGCCAGAGTAACGGCGAACCGGCACCGTCGCGACGGAAACCGGACCCGACCTCTCTCCGCAAGCTCCTCTTGTGCGGAGAGGCGGGGGATCTGCGGGGGCGGGCGTGCGCTGGTGCGCAGGGACTCGCGTTCGGGCGGTC